>NZ_JBIVCV010000018.1:45789-129305 GCF_044746765.1 Pseudomonas sp. NPDC090203 | reverse complement strand
CGACAGCCTTGTAGCCAGTCTGTACAGGAAGGTCTACCCACTTAAGCCAGATAACGCCCGGAGCAACTTTCTCGACCGCGTCGGTCTCGGTGTTGTTCAGCGGGCCTTTGCCGTCGACAGGGTTACCCAGTGCGTCGACTACGCGACCCAGCAGTTCCTTACCAACCGGAACTTCCAGGATGCGGCCGGTGCACTTGGCACTCATGCCTTCAGCCAGCGATGTGTAAGCGCCCAGTACCACCGCACCTACGGAGTCTTGCTCCAGGTTCAGTGCCATACCGTAGACGCCGCCCGGGAACTCGATCATTTCGCCGTACATAGCGTCGGCCAGACCGTGAATCCGCACGATACCGTCAGACACGCTGACGACAGTGCCTTCGTTACGGGCTTGGGAGGCTACATCGAGTTTCTCGATGCGGCCCTTGATGATTTCACTTATTTCGGAAGGATTGAGTTGCTGCATTGCTCTGCTGCCCCTTCAAACTCAAGATTTCAATGCTTCGGCTAGTTGCGCGAGTTTGCCGCGAACTGAGCCATCGATAACCAGGTCGCCGGCGCGGATGATGACACCACCTATCAGGGCAGCATCCTCCGCAGCGTGCAGGCGCACTTCCCGGCCGAGCCGTGCACTGAGAACCTTGGCGAGTTTGTCTTGCTGTTCTTGGTTCAATGCAAAAGCACTGGTGACATCCACATCTACCGATTTTTCCTGCTCGGCCTTGTACAGCTCGAACAGTTCGGCAATCTCCGGCAGAAGCTGGAGACGGTCGTTTTCGGCAACGACGTGGATGAAATTCTGTGCCTGGGCATCGAACTTGTCGCCGCACACTTCAATGAAAGTGGCGGCCTTGTCTGCGCTCGTCAGTCGCGGGGCCTTGAGCATGCGCTGCATGGTGTCGTCTTGCGACACCGCAGCAGCCAGGCCGAGCATGGCTGACCAATTGGCCAGTTGCTGGTGCGCCTGTGCATGCTCGAAGGCTGCCTTAGCGTAAGGTCGGGCCAACGTGGTCAGTTCTGCCATGATCGCCCTCGCTTAAATTTCTGCAGCCAGTTTGTTAACCAGCTCCGCGTGCGCGTTTTGATCGATTGTGGCACCCAGGATCTTCTCGGCACCGTTGACTGCCAGGCTACCCAGTTGGGCGCGCAGCGCGTCTTTGACACCGTTCAGTTCCTGCTCGATCTCGGCCTGAGCCTGAGCCTTGATGCGGTCAGCATCGACACGAGCCTGTTCACGGGCTTCGTCGACAATCTGGTTACCGCGTTTCTTGGCCTGCTCAATGATTTCAGCTGCCTGAGCCTTAGCTTCGCGCAGTTGCTGACCCGCTTTATCTTGGGCCAGCTCCAGGTCGCGAGCTGCTCGGGTGGCAGCGTCCAGTCCATCCGCGATCTTCTTCTGACGTTCGTGCAAAGCCGCGATGACCGGAGGCCACACGAACTTCATGCAGAACAGCACAAAAATGAAGAACGCAACGGACTGGCCAATCAGGGTTGCATTAATGTTCACGCCAACACCTCGCTCGTTCGTTGTCCATCACACCAATCAACTCGAAAATTCGAGCGATTAGCCAGCGAGTTGACCAACGAAGGGGTTCGCAAAGGTGAAGAACAGAGCGATACCAACGCCGATCATGGTTACGGCGTCGAGCAGACCAGCCACGATGAACATTTTAACTTGCAGCATTGGAACCATTTCTGGCTGACGCGCTGCGCCTTCCAGGAACTTACCGCCCAGCAGGCCGAAACCGATTGCGGTACCCAGAGCGCCCAGGCCGATCAGCAGTGCAACAGCGATAGCAGTTAGACCAACTACAGTTTCCATCTTTCCTCCCGACTTTTACGTCGTATTGGTTAGGTTTTCTTAGATTAAAGCGGTAAAGCAAAATCGTTTTTTACATCAAGCCCTTGCGGGCGCCCCCTCACCGCAGCGAGGGGATCATCAGACTCGCGATGCGGGTCTTAATGGTTATCTTCGTGAGCCATCGACAGGTAGACGATGGTCAGCATCATGAAGATGAACGCTTGCAGGGTGATGATCAGGATGTGGAACACAGCCCACGCCCATTGGAGAACCACGCCCAGGCCACTGAGCCACAGCAGGCCGCTGCCGAACATGACCGCGATCAGGATGAACACCAGTTCGCCAGCGTACATGTTGCCGAACAGACGCAGAGCCAGAGAAACCGGTTTGGCGATCAGAGTCACGAATTCAAGCAGGAAATTCACAGGAATCAACAGCGCCTGGACAAGAACGTTCTTGCTGCCAAACGGGTGCAGGGTCAGTTCGCCGATGAAGCCGCCAATGCCCTTGACCTTGATGCTGTAGAAAATGATCAGTGCGAATACAGACAGGGCCATGCCGATCGTGGCGTTAGGGTCGGTAGTCGACACTGCGCGGAACGGAATGTGGTGATCGCCCGAGATCATGACGGCCAGCTGAGGAATCCAGTCAACCGGAACCAAGTCGACGGCGTTCATCAGGAAAACCCAGACGAAAATGGTCAGTGCCAGTGGGGCGATGACCGCGCTGCGACCGTGGAAGCTGTCTTTCACGCTGCCGTCGACGAATTCGATCAGGACTTCAACGAAGTTCTGCAGGGCGCCCGGCTGACCGGAGGTCGCCTTCTTGGCGGCCATGCGGAAAATCAGGACGAAGATCAGGCCCAGGGCAACAGACCAGCCCAGAGTGTCCAGGTGGAAAGCCCAGAAGCCCATTTCCTTCGCTTCGGCTGCCGAATGCGCGAAGCCCCAAGTGCCGTCAGGCAAATGACCGAAGGTCAAGTTCTGCAAGTGGTGCTGGATATAGCCCGAAGCTGTTTGCTCTGCCATGGTGCCCTCAAACGCCCTAAGGTCTCAAAAGTCTTGTTTTCATAAGCAGGGGTGCGAACCAGCTGACCAACTGGGTCAGCATGAACACGCCGAAAACCGCCAATGGAGCCAGCGGCTTTACGCCTGCAAAGGTCAGTGCAAAAAGCACTGCCGTAAAAATCAGTTTGCCTGCCTCGCCGGCGTAGAACGACCGAACGATGGCTTGTGCGGCCCTGGCACCGGAATACCGGAACGCCTTATGGGCAAAGTACAAATTGGGCAGCCAAGCTATCAGGCCTCCGCAAAGTCCTGAATATCCAGCTACGACCCCATGCCACTGCCAAAGCGTCACCGCCGCCAGCAGCAGCACAATCAATTGCGCCAGCAATACCGGGAAAACAGCCAGGCGATGGAATGGCAAGCGGTTTGGCGTGCGTGTCTCCATCACATGGGCTCCTCTAGTGCCAGCCGCCAAAATCAATAACTTGGCATAATTTGTGCCGACAAAATGCGCGCAGAGTATAGGGGCGGTTCAGCCCCTATTCAACTGCCGGGTAGTGATTTCCGATCACACGCTACTTATGATTTGTTTCAGCGGATGTGGGCGAGAACACCCTGCAACTCGTCCAGCGAGTTATAACGGATCACCAACTGGCCTTTACCCTTCTGACCGTGGCGAATCTGCACCGCAGAGCCCAGCCGTTCGGCCAGACGCTGTTCGAGGCGGGTGATATCCGGATCGGCTTTTACAGGTGCCGCTGGCTCCTGTTTGCCACTCAACCATTGGCGTACGAGTGCCTCGGTCTGGCGCACTGTCAGGCCACGTGCGACAACATGTCGCGCCCCTTCGACCTGCTGTTCTTCGGGCAATCCGAGCAACGCACGGGCATGGCCCATTTCCAGGTCGCCGTGGGACAGCATGGTCTTGATGACGTCCGGCAATGAAATCAGACGCAGCAGGTTGGCCACGCTCACGCGCGACTTACCCACAGCCTCGGCGACCTGCTGTTGAGTCAGCTGGAATTCCTGCTGTAGACGCTGCAGGGCAATCGCCTCTTCAATCGGATTGAGGTCTTCGCGCTGGATGTTCTCGATCAGCGCCATGGCAATGGCGGCTTCATCCGGCACATCACGCACCATCGCCGGGATGGTCTCGGTGCCTGCCTGCTGGCTGGCGCGCCAGCGGCGTTCACCGGCGATGATCTCGAAGCGGTTGTCAGCGATCGGGCGCACCACGATCGGCTGCATGACGCCTTGTGCCCTGATCGAATTGGCCAGCTCTTCCAGCGCCTGCGGGTCCATGTCCCGGCGCGGCTGGTACTTGCCGCGCTGAATCAGGTCCAGCGGGATGTATTGCAGTTCACGCTGGTCGGCCTGAACGGCCTGTTCTTCCAGCGCAGCGACGGTGGGACTGCTCAGCAGCGCGTCCAGCCCACGTCCAAGTCCTCGTTTCTTGACGGCCATGGGGGTTCCTTAAGTGGGCTGGGCAGCAGCGCGCGAGGCGCGACGCTGGCGGCGGACCATTTCACCCGCCAGCGCCAGGTAGGCAAGCGCCCCCCGCGATGACTTGTCATAGGCCAGCGCCGGCATGCCGAAGCTTGGGGCTTCAGCGAGACGAATGTTGCGCGGGATCACCGTGTCGTACAGCTGATCACCGAAGTGTTCCTTGAGCTGCGCCGACACATCGTTGATCAGGCTCAGGCGCGGGTCGTACATGGTCCGCAGCAGGCCTTCGATCTTCAGTTGTGGGTTGAGCAACTCGCCGATGCGCTTGATGTTATCCACAAGGTCGCTCAGACCTTCCAGCGCGTAGTACTCGCACTGCATGGGAATGATCACGCCATCTGCGGCAACCAGCGCATTGAGGGTCAGCATCGACAGCGACGGAGGGCAGTCGATGAGGATGTAGTCGTAGTTTTCCCGAATCGGTGCCAGGGCAGTACGCAGACGCGCCTCTTTCATCTGCATTTCCAGCAGGACGACTTCGGCGGCAGTCAGGTCGCGGTTGGCCGGCAGCAGTTGATAACCGCCGTGCTCGGAGAAGTGCATGGCCTGATTCAGGTCGCACTCGCCGATCAGCAGATCGTAGACGGAATGCTCCAGGCCATGTTTATCCACACCGCTACCCATGGTGGCGTTGCCCTGTGGATCGAGATCGATCAACAACACCCGACGCTTGGTTGCGACCAGCGACGCTGCGAGGTTGATGCAAGTGGTGGTTTTACCCACACCACCTTTTTGGTTCGCTATCGCGAATACCTTAGCCATTCTTGCGTGTGTTCCCTGTCATGCCGTGCGGCGCAGTATCAGCAGATGCCGTTGACCTTGGCAACCGGGTACGGCCAAGGCTTGCGCGCTTTCCAGATTGAAATCTGCGGGCAATGCTACCAGTTCATCGGCAGGATGCAGACCTTTCATTGCCAGCCAGCGTGTATTGGTATCGCCCATGTGGCGTGTCCAATGGGTGAAGTCTTCCAGGCTGCTGAATGCCCGGGAAATGATTCCGGTGAACGGCTGCGCAGGTTGATACGCTTCGGCACGGCTGTGGATAACTTCCAGGTTGTCGAGCTTGAGCTCGAGTTTGACCTGGGTCAGGAATCGGGTTTTCTTGCCATTGCTGTCCAGCAGCGTGACTTTCATGTCCGGAAACATGATCGCCAGCGGAATGCCAGGCATGCCGCCGCCGCTGCCGACGTCCAGTTGCCGTTCGCCGTCGATGAACGGCACGACGCTCAGGCTGTCGAGCAGGTGACGCGAGACCATTTCGTCCGGATCGCGCACGGCGGTCAGGTTGTAGGCCTTGTTCCATTTGATCAGCAATGCGAGGTAACCCAGCAACTGGCTGTGCTGGGTCTCACTCAACGCCACGCCCAATTCGCGGGCGCCAAGGGTCAATTCTTCTGCGTGCTGCGGGGTGACCATAGAACTCAAGCGCTTTGCTCCAACTGACGGCCCGCGCCGCGTTTTTTCAAGTGAATCATCAACAGGGAAATGGCGGCCGGAGTAACACCCGGAATCCGCGAAGCCTGGCCCAGGGTTTCAGGACGCGTAGCCCCAAGCTTGCCCTGGATTTCTTTCGACAGACCGGAAATGGTGGTGTAGTCGATGTCTTCCGGCAGCGTGGTGTTTTCGCTGGCACGAAGGCGGGCGATTTCATCCTGCTGACGGTCGATGTAGCCTGCGTACTTGGTCTTGATCTCGACCTGTTCGGCAACCTGTGGATCGATTTCGCCCTGGCCGGTCAGCGCGACAAGCCCGGCATAGTCGATTTCCGGACGGCTCAGCAAATTCAGCAGGTTGTATTCGTGGGTCAGCGGCGTGCCGAAATGCGCCGCGACCGCATCGCCCTGCTCGGTGCCCGGGCGAATCCAGGTGGATTTCAAACGCTGTTCTTCACGCTCGATGCCTTCGCGCTTGGCGCAGAACGCAGCCCAGCGAGCATCATCGACCAGGCCCAGCTCGCGACCTTTTTCGGTCAGGCGCAGGTCGGCGTTGTCTTCGCGCAGGATCAGGCGATATTCGGCGCGGGATGTGAACATCCGGTACGGCTCTTGGGTACCGAGGGTAATCAAGTCATCCACAAGCACACCGATGTAGGCCTCATCGCGACGCGGGCACCAGCTTTCCTTGCCCTGGGCACGCAGCGCAGCGTTGGCACCGGCGAGCAGACCTTGCGCACCGGCTTCTTCGTAACCGGTGGTGCCGTTGATCTGTCCGGCGAAGAACAGACCGGCGATGACTTTGGTTTCCAGGCTGTACTTCAGGTCGCGCGGATCGAAGTAGTCGTACTCGATGGCGTAGCCAGGACGCACGATGTGGGCATTTTCCATACCGTGAATCGAACGCACGATCTGCAGCTGCACGTCGAACGGCAGTGAGGTGGAGATCCCGTTCGGATACAGCTCGTGGGTCGTCAGGCCTTCCGGCTCGATGAAGACCTGGTGGCTGGCCTTGTCGGCAAAGCGATGAATCTTGTCTTCGATCGACGGGCAATAACGCGGGCCGATGCCTTCGATTTCGCCGGCGGCGGAGTACATCGGCGAACGGTCGAGGTTCGCCGCGATGATTTCGTGGGTGCGCGCATTGGTGTGGGTAATCCAGCAGCTGACCTGACGCGGGTGCTGCTCCTTGGAACCCATGAACGACATGACCGGGATCGGGGTATCGCCTGGTTGCTCGGTCATCACCGAGAAATCCACGGAGCGGCCGTCGATTCGCGGCGGAGTCCCGGTTTTCAGGCGACCGACACGCAGCGGCAGTTCGCGAAGGCGGCGAGCCAGTGCGATGGAAGGCGGATCGCCTGCACGACCACCCGAGTAATTCTGCAAACCGATGTGGATAAGTCCACCCAGAAAGGTGCCCGTGGTGAGTACCACTGAGTCTGCCATGAAACGCAGGCCCATCTGGGTCACTACGCCGCGCACCTGATCCTGCTCGACGATCAGGTCATCGCAGGCCTGCTGGAATATCCACAGGTTCGGCTGGTTCTCGATGATCTCGCGAATCGCGGCCTTATACAGAATGCGGTCTGCCTGGGCGCGTGTCGCTCGTACTGCCGGGCCTTTGCGGCCATTGAGTACGCGAAATTGAATACCGCCCAGGTCAGTTGCGGTCGCCATGGCGCCGCCGAGCGCATCGATCTCTTTGACCAGATGGCTTTTGCCGATGCCGCCGATGGCCGGGTTGCAACTCATCTGGCCGAGGGTTTCCACGTTATGCGTCAGCAGCAGGGTTTTTGCACCCATGCGAGCAGACGCCAGTGCTGCCTCGGTACCGGCATGACCGCCGCCGATGACGATCACTTCAAAACGGGAAGGGAAATCCACCACGCACCTCGTGCCTGTTTTTTGGGGGGAATAGGAAATTGGCGGCAAGTATAGGGACTTCGCCCCCCTTAAAGGAACCTTTTGCGCAAAATTTAACCAGCTGTGGATGAATGGCGGTTAAAGAAATTAAAAAGAAAGAAATTTATAAAATCTTTGTTTTTATTTTTATGTATATAGAGGCACCTATCTGTGGATAGATTAACACAGCCCACGTTTTACGCTGTGTACAGAGTTTTGAAACCTTGTGGTCATCTGTACATGAGGCCCTTGGATAAGCGCTTTAAGCCTGTGGATTAAGTGCTCGGTTGTCCACAGGGGGGATTATCCTCAGTCACGAAGCCCACTTATCAACCGAGCTGAATCGCGGTTATGCACAGGGCTTATTTTGAGGTTTGGTAGCGAATTGAGGGGCAACGCGCAGGCGAAAGCATCCCGCGATGAAGTCGCAGGTGACGTGAAAGAGGTAGGCAGGAGGCAATCAGGCAGGTTCGGGAGGTGAACCTGCCTGTGGAAAACGCAGAAGGCGGCTTATTTGCCGATGCAGAAGCTGGAGAAGATCCGGCCCAACAGGTCATCGGAGCTGAATGCCCCGGTGATTTCACCCAGAAACTGCTGCGCCCGGCGCAGATCTTCAGCCAGCAGTTCACCGGCGCCCGCTAGCGTCAGTTGTGAGCGGCCGTGCTCGAGGGATGCGCTGGCTCGCTGCAGCGCTTCCAGATGGCGCCGGCGAGCGCTGAAGCTGCTTTCGGCGGTCTGTTGATAACCCATGCAGGCCTTGAGGTGCTCACGCAGCAGTTCCAGGCCTTCGCCACCAGCCTTGGCGCTCAGGTTGATGGTGACGTGGCCATCGGCGCTGATTTGCAGCCCCACTTGATCGCCGCTCAGGTCGGCCTTGTTGCGTATCAGCGTGACGTGCGCAGGATCGGGCCGCTGATCCAGGAACTCCGGCCAGAGCGCGAATGGATCGGCCGCCTCCGGTGCCGTCGCATCGACCACCAGCAGCACGCGGTCGGCCTCGTTGATCGCCTTGAGCGCACGTTCCACGCCGATCTTTTCCACATGGTCATCGGTGTCACGCAGCCCTGCGGTGTCCACAACGTGCAACGGCATGCCATCGATGTGGATATGTTCGCGCAGCACGTCCCGGGTGGTGCCGGCAATCTCGGTGACGATTGCGGCCTCACGGCCGGCCAGGGCGTTGAGCAAACTCGATTTGCCCGCATTCGGACGACCGGCAATCACGACCGTCATGCCGTCGCGCAGCAATGCACCTTGATTCGCCTCGCGAACGACTGTGGATAATTGCTCGCGAACCGCATCCAGCATGCTCAGCACGTGGCCATCGGCGAGAAAATCGATTTCTTCCTCGGGAAAGTCGATGGCCGCTTCGACGTAGATCCGCAGGCTGATCAGCTTTTCCGTCAGACTGTGGACACGTTGCGAGAACGCGCCCTGCAGAGAGCGCAGCGCATTACGTGCCGCTTGCGCGGAACTGGCTTCGATGAGGTCGGCAATGGCTTCGGCCTGGGCCAGGTCGAGCTTGTCGTTGAGAAACGCCCGCTCACTGAATTCCCCAGGGCGCGCAAGGCGGCTACCCAGTTGTACACAGCGTTGCAGGAGCATGTCGAGCACGACGGGGCCGCCATGGCCCTGCAGTTCCAGAACGTCTTCACCTGTGAACGAATTCGGTCCCGGGAAATACAGCGCGATGCCTTCGTCGATCACCAGGCCATCGTGATCGTGGAACGGGCCATAGTGGGCATAACGCGGCTGCAGCTGCTTGCCGACGATGGCCTGGGCGCAGGCGCTGGCCAACGGGCCCGAGATACGCACAATACCGACGCCTCCCCGACCCTGGGCAGTGGCGATGGCTGCAATGGTTTCACGAGGGACATTCATGGTCCGGCTCCCGACAAACTGACAGATAGCAAAACGCCCCACTAGGGGGCGTTCTGTATGACTTACTCACAGGGTAGATCAGGCTGCGGCTTTCTTGGCCTTGGCCTCGATGCTGCGCGTGATGTACCACTGCTGGGTGATGGACAGGGTGTTGTTCACAACCCAGTACAGCACCAGACCCGCCGGGAACCACAGGAAGAAGAAGGTGAAGATGATTGGCATCAGCTTCATCACCTTGGCCTGCATCGGATCCGGAGGTGTAGGGTTCAGACGCTGCTGGATGAACATGGTTGCGCCCATGATGATCGGCAGGATGAAGAACGGATCCTTGATCGACAGGTCGGTTATCCACAGCAGCCATGGCGCCTGGCGCATCTCGACGCTTTCCAGGAGTACCCAGTACAACGACAGGAACACCGGCATCTGCACAAGAATCGGCAAGCATCCACCCAGCGGGTTGATCTTCTCTTTCTTGTACAGCTCCATCATCGCCTGGGAAAGCTTCTGACGGTCGTCGCCATGTTGCTCTTTTAGTGCTGCAAGGCGCGGAGCCACGGCACGCATGCGCGCCATCGATTTGTAGCTGGCAGCCGACAGAGGGAAGAAGAGACCCTTGATCAGCATGGTCAGGAAGATGATCGACCAGCCCCAGTTGCCGACGATGCTGTGGATATGTTGCAGCAGCCAGAAGATCGGCTGGGCAATGAACCACAGGATGCCGTAGTCGACAGTCAGTTCCAGACCTGGGGACAACTCTTTCAGGACAGCCTGGCTCTTGGGACCAGCGTACAGCGTGGTCGTGGTTTCAGCCTTGGCACCCGGCGCGATCGTCACCGCAGGACCGGTGAAACCGATGATGTAGTTGCCGGCGCTGTCTTTACGAGTGGTAACGGTGTTGCTGTCAGCCTTGTTCGGAATCCATGCGGTCACGAAGTAGTGCTGCAGCCAGGCCACCCAGCCACCTTGAACGGTGTCTTTGATCGAGCCTTTGTCGATGTCTTTCATCGAAACCTTTTTGTAAGGCTCCGAAGGTGTCCACATCGCGGCACCCAGATAGGTGGCGGTACCGGTGGCGGTGGTCGAAGACGGGTCGGCACTGGCGTCGCGCTTGAGCTGGGCGAACAGGTTACCGTTCCACGGCTGCGCGCTCTGGTTGTCGATCAGGTAGCTGACAGTCAGGTCGTACAGGCCGCGCTTGAACGTGAAACGCTTGATGTAGTTGACGCCGGCATCGCTGAATTTCAGGTCAACGACCAGGTCGTTCTGACCTTCTGCCAGTTGATAACTTTTCTGGGTGGCAGCGTAGACAGGGCGGCCAGCGGCACGTGCGTCCGGACCGTTGATGCCTGTCAGGCCGCTTTGTGCCAGGAAAGTACGCTCGCCGCCGTTATCGAACAACTGGAACGGAATTTCAGGATGGTCCTGACGACGTGGATAAAGTGGCAGGCGAAGCTGCACCACATCACCACCTACCGGGTCGATTTCCAGGCTCAATACGTCTGTTTTCACCTGAATCAGGTCTTTGCTGGCAACCACCGGTGTTTCGGCAGGTGCTGCAACTTCACCTGTCGCGCTTGGTACGTCTGCGTTTGCAGCGCCAGTACCTTGCGGGGTGTCAGGAAGAGCGGATGTATTGGTGTTGGCAGCAACATTCTGAGTCGGCAAGGCAGCCTGACCATAGTCCTGGTTCCATTTCAGGACACCGGCGTAGGTCACGATTGCCAGGGCGACGATCAGGATTGTGCGTTTGATATCCATGATTACTCGGCCATCGAAGAGGAACGGGAGGTGGGTGCTGGTGGAACCGGGTCGAAACCACCGGGATTCCACGGGTGACAGCGACCTAAACGACGCAAGGTCAGCCAGCCGCCGCGTACCAGGCCATGATTTTCAATGGCTTCGTACGCATAGCAGGAGCAACTGGGGTAGAAACGACAGTGATTAGCCATCAGAGGACTAATGGCATAGCGGTAAAACTGGATCGGAACGAGCGCCAGTTTACGCATCAGGACTGTCTACCCCCGCAGTTTCGGATTTGACTTCCGGAGTGGGCCGGCTACGCGCCAGACGTTTCCAAAGCTTGCCGAAATGCTGAATCAATTCGGGGTTTTCAATATCACCCAAGCCTTTACGCGCGACGACGACGATATCCCAACCAATCAGATCATCCTGATTGTTGCGAAACGATTCGCGCATCAAGCGTTTCAGACGATTGCGCTCGACGGAGAGCTTGACGCTCTTCTTCCCGATCACGAGCCCCAGTCGGGCGTGATCAAGATCGTTGTTGCGCACAAGGAGCAGGAGATTCTTCCCCGGAACCTTGCCGGTTGGGGAGTCAAAGACTGCCTTGAAGTGTCGGGGTGTCAGCAGACGTTTTTCCCGACTGAAGTCTCGACTCACCACCTGTGCCGATTAATCAAACTGCCAGACGCTTACGGCCTTTGGCGCGACGACGCGACAGGACTGCACGGCCGTTTTTGGTAGCCATACGTGCACGGAAACCGTGGGTGCGGGCGCGCTTGATGGTGCTCGGTTGGAAAGTACGTTTCATGGTGTGTTACCTGGTTCGTCCACAACGGGCCGGAATGACCCCGTTTTAAGAGAGCGGGGATTCTAGAGAAAGCAAGCCCGCAGGTCAATTTCCAACCAGCGTTTCTCTCATTTACTTCTTATATGGGTATTGGACGGCATCACCCCGCCCGAACGGGTACACCGATCACCTAGACATAAAAATAAAGAAGGAAAGTATTTAAAGCTTTTCTGTAAAGCTTATAGAAGCTAGGCAAGCCATCTTCTGTGGATAACCTTATCAAGGCCTTATAAACCGCTGTGTACAGAGAATCACAACTCTGTCAGCAAGCGGTGTCGGACCTGTGCTGCGCTGTCGGAAAAGCTGTGCGTGGAATGTCTCTTTATCCACAGGCTGGTTATCCACAAATTTCAGGCCTGGGTTATACAAAGGGGTCATGGGCGGTTATCCACAGACCTCATGCAGATGCCATTGGTCGGTTTTCAACCCTATAAGATGTTGATTTTCAGGTGGGTGGGCGACACCTACATGTGGATAAGTCTGTTGTGGGTGGTTACAATGGGCGCTTGTTTTCGCCTCACCGGCTTTTGAAACGTAGGGGATATCCGTGTCAGTGGAACTTTGGCAGCAGTGCGTGGAGCTTTTGCGCGATGAGCTGCCTGCCCAGCAATTCAACACCTGGATCCGTCCGCTGCAGGTCGAAGCCGAAGGCGACGAATTGCGTGTCTATGCGCCTAACCGCTTCGTGCTCGACTGGGTAAACGAAAAGTACCTTGGCCGCCTGCTCGAACTGCTCGGTGAGCATGGACAGGGTGCTGCGCCTGCCCTTTCCTTATTAATAGGCAGCAAACGCAGCTCGGCCCCTCGTGCTGCGCCCAATGCTCCCCTGGCAGCAGCTGCCGCGGCCGCTGCAACACAGGCTGCCCAGAGTGCGGCGACTGCCAGCAATGGTGCCTCGGCCCCGGCACCTGCCTCGGTGTCTGCACCTGCGCCAGTCGTCCAGCAGTCACTGGATGTGGACGATGAGCCTTCGCGGGCGAGCTTCGACCCCATGGCCGGCGCCAGCAGCCAACAGGCTCCAGCCCGTGCCGAGCAGCGCAGCGTCCAGGTCGAGGGTGCCCTCAAGCACACCAGTTACCTGAACCGCACGTTCACCTTCGAGAACTTCGTCGAGGGTAAGTCCAACCAGTTGGCGCGCGCCGCTGCCTGGCAAGTGGCCGATAACCCCAAGCATGGCTATAACCCGCTGTTCCTTTATGGCGGTGTGGGCCTGGGTAAAACCCACTTGATGCACGCTGTGGGTAACCATCTTCTGAAGAAGAATCCGAATGCGAAGGTTGTGTACCTGCATTCGGAGCGCTTCGTTGCAGACATGGTCAAGGCGCTGCAGTTGAACGCGATCAACGAATTCAAGCGCTTCTACCGTTCGGTCGATGCGTTGCTGATCGACGACATCCAGTTCTTCGCCCGCAAGGAGCGTTCGCAGGAAGAGTTTTTCCACACCTTCAACGCGCTTCTGGAAGGTGGGCAGCAGGTCATCCTGACCAGTGACCGTTATCCGAAAGAGATCGAAGGTCTCGAGGAACGTCTGAAGTCGCGCTTCGGCTGGGGCCTGACGGTGGCGGTCGAGCCACCGGAACTGGAAACCCGGGTCGCGATTCTCATGAAGAAAGCCGACCAGGCGAAGGTCGAGCTCCCGCACGATGCGGCGTTCTTCATCGCGCAGCGCATTCGCTCCAACGTTCGTGAACTCGAAGGTGCCCTCAAGCGGGTCATCGCGCACTCTCACTTCATGGGCCGCGACATCACCATCGAGCTGATCCGCGAATCCTTGAAAGACCTGTTGGCGCTTCAGGACAAACTGGTCAGTGTGGATAACATTCAGCGAACTGTTGCCGAGTACTACAAGATCAAGATCTCCGACCTTCTGTCGAAACGTCGTTCGAGATCGGTTGCCCGTCCGCGTCAGGTCGCGATGGCGTTGTCCAAAGAATTGACCAACCACAGTCTGCCTGAAATCGGCGACGTGTTTGGCGGGCGAGATCACACCACGGTGCTGCACGCTTGCCGCAAAATCAACGAACTTAAAGAATCCGACGCGGACATCCGCGAGGACTACAAGAACCTGCTGCGTACTTTGACTACGTGATGCCGACGCAGCTTATCAAGGCAAGGGACTAGACCATGCATTTCACCATTCAACGCGAAGCCCTGTTGAAACCCCTGCAACTGGTCGCAGGCGTTGTAGAACGCCGCCAGACCTTGCCGGTTCTGTCTAACGTATTGCTGGTTGTCGAAGGCCAGCAGCTGTCCCTGACCGGTACCGACCTTGAGGTCGAGCTGGTCGGGCGCGTCCAGCTGGAAGAGCCTGCCGAGCCTGGCGAGATCACCGTGCCGGCGCGCAAGCTGATGGACATCTGCAAAAGCCTGCCAAACGATGCATTGATCGACGTCAAGGTCGACGAGCAGAAGCTGGTGGTCAAGGCCGGCCGCAGCCGTTTCACCCTTTCGACGCTGCCAGCCAACGACTTCCCGACTGTGGAAGAAGGCCCTGGCTCGCTGACGTTCAGCCTGGTTCAAAGCAAACTGCGCCGTTTGATCGAGCGCACCAGCTTTGCCATGGCTCAGCAGGATGTCCGTTACTACCTCAACGGCATGCTGATCGAAGTTCAGTCGGGCGTGCTGCGCGCCGTTGCCACCGACGGTCACCGTCTGGCGATGTGCTCGATGGCCGCTGAAATCGAACAGGCTGACCGTCATCAGGTCATCGTGCCACGCAAGGGTATCCTTGAGCTGGCGCGCCTTTTGACCGAACAGGACGGTCTGGTCAGCATCGTGCTGGGTCAACACCACATCCGTGCAACCACCGGCGAGTTCACCTTTACCTCCAAACTGGTAGACGGCAAATTCCCGGACTACGAGCGTGTTCTGCCAAAAGGCGGCGACAAACTGGTGGTGGGTGATCGTCAGGCGCTGCGCGAAGCGTTCAGCCGCACTGCGATTCTTTCCAACGAGAAGTACCGTGGCATCCGCTTGCAGCTGGCCAATGGTCAACTGAAGATCCAGGCCAACAACCCTGAGCAGGAAGAAGCGGAAGAAGAAATCGGCGTTGACTACAACGGCAGCACGCTGGAGATCGGCTTCAACGTGAGCTATCTGCTCGATGTGCTGGGCGTCATGACCACCGAGCAGGTGCGTCTGCTCCTGTCCGACTCCAACAGCAGTGCGCTGGTACAGGAATCGGGCAACGACGACTCGGCGTATGTTGTCATGCCGATGCGTCTGTAATCAGCAGAACCTAGATGTCTCTTAGCCGCGTCTCGGTCACCGGGGTGCGCAATCTGCACCCGGTGACCTTCTCCCCCTCTCCTCGTATCAATATCCTTTATGGCGCCAACGGCAGTGGTAAAACCAGTGTCCTGGAAGCCATTCACTTGCTTGGCTTGGCTCGCTCCTTCCGTAGCATTCGGTTGCAACCTGTCATCCAGTACGAACAGCCTGCTTGCACAGTCTTTGGCCAGGTCGAACTGGCCGAAGGTGGACACAGCAATCTCGGTATTTCACGAGACAGGCAAGGTGAGTTCCAGATTCGTATCGATGGCCAGAATGCCAAGAGCGCTGCGCAGCTCGCCGAAACGCTACCGCTGCAACTGATAAATCCCGACAGCTTTCGGCTGCTGGAGGGTGCCCCGAAAATCCGCAGGCAGTTTCTGGATTGGGGAGTGTTCCACGTGGAACCTCGATTCATGGCCACTTGGCAGCGTTTGCAGAAGGCGCTGAGGCAGCGAAACTCGTGGCTTCGGCATGGTACACTTGACGCCGCTTCGCAGGCGGCCTGGGATCGAGAGCTGTGCCTGGCCAGTGATGAAATCGATGAATTTCGTCGCGCTTATATCAAAGCGCTGAAACCTGTTTTTGAGCAAACGTTGAGTGAGCTGGTAGAGCTCGAAGGGCTTACCCTGAGTTACTACCGTGGCTGGGACAAGGAAAAAGACCTGAGCAGCGTGCTCGCCTCTTCTCTCTATCGTGACCAGCAGATGGGTCACACCCAAGCCGGACCGCAACGAGCGGATCTGCGACTCAGACTCGGTGGGCACAACGCGGCGGACATTTTGTCACGCGGCCAACAGAAGTTGGTGGTATGTGCCCTGCGTATTGCTCAAGGACATTTGGTCAGCCAGGCCCGCCGCGGGCAATGTATCTACCTCGTCGATGACCTTCCATCGGAGCTCGACGAGAACCATCGCAGCGCGCTGTGTCGCCTGCTGGAAGAATTACGCTGCCAGGTTTTTATCACCTGTGTAGATCATGAATTGTTGAGGGAAGGCTGGCAGACGGAAACGCCAGTTGCGGTGTTCCACGTGGAACACGGCAGTATCACCCAGACCCACGACCATCGGGAGTGAATGCATGAGCGAAAATCAAACGTACGACTCGTCCAGCATTAAGGTGCTGAAAGGACTTGATGCCGTACGCAAGCGTCCCGGTATGTACATCGGCGATACGGACGATGGCAGCGGTCTTCACCACATGGTGTTTGAGGTGGTGGATAACTCTATCGACGAAGCACTGGCCGGTTATTGCGACGACATCACAGTCATCATCCACCCGGACGAATCCATCACCGTGCGCGACAACGGCCGCGGCATTCCGGTCGATGTGCATAAAGAAGAAGGCGTTTCCGCAGCCGAGGTCATCATGACCGTGCTGCACGCCGGCGGTAAGTTCGACGACAACTCCTACAAAGTATCCGGCGGTCTGCACGGTGTAGGTGTTTCCGTGGTTAACGCACTGTCAGAAGAATTGAACCTGACCGTGCGCCGCAGTGGCAAGATCTGGGAACAGACCTATGTTCACGGCGTTCCTCAGGAGCCCATGAAGATCGTCGGCGACAGTGACACTACCGGTACCGAGATCCACTTCAAACCCTCCGCTGAAACCTTCAAGAACATTCACTTCAGCTGGGACATCCTGGCCAAGCGCATTCGTGAACTGTCGTTCCTGAACTCCGGTGTGGGCATCGTTCTTCGCGACGAGCGCAGCGGCAAGGAAGAGCTCTTCAAATATGAAGGTGGTCTGCGTGCGTTCGTCGAATACCTGAACACCAACAAGACCCCGGTCAACCAGGTGTTCCACTTCAGCGTTCAGCGTGAAGATGGCGTGGGCGTGGAAATCGCCCTGCAGTGGAACGACAGCTTCAACGAGAACCTGCTGTGCTTCACCAACAATATTCCGCAGCGCGATGGCGGCACTCACCTGGTGGGCTTCCGCTCTGCGCTGACTCGCAACCTGAACAACTACATTGAACAGGAAGGTCTGGCCAAGAAGCACAAGGTTGCCACCACCGGTGACGACGCGCGTGAAGGCCTGACTGCGATCATCTCGGTCAAGGTGCCGGATCCGAAGTTCAGCTCGCAGACCAAGGACAAGCTGGTTTCTTCCGAAGTGAAGACCGCTGTCGAACAGGAGATGGGCAAGTACTTCTCCGACTTCCTGCTGGAGAATCCGAACGAAGCTAAGGCCGTTGTCGGCAAGATGATCGACGCTGCCCGCGCCCGTGAGGCTGCGCGTAAAGCGCGTGAGATGACTCGCCGCAAAGGCGCGCTGGATATCGCCGGCCTGCCAGGCAAACTGGCTGACTGCCAGGAGAAGGACCCTGCCCTCTCCGAACTGTACCTGGTCGAGGGTGACTCCGCTGGCGGTTCCGCCAAGCAGGGTCGTAACCGCAAGACCCAGGCCATCCTGCCGTTGAAGGGCAAGATCCTCAACGTCGAGAAAGCGCGCTTCGACAAGATGATTTCCTCGCAGGAAGTCGGCACGCTGATCACCGCGCTGGGCTGCGGCATCGGTCGCGAAGAGTACAACATCGACAAGCTGCGCTATCACAACATCATCATCATGACCGATGCTGACGTTGACGGTTCGCACATCCGCACCCTGCTGCTGACCTTCTTCTTCCGTCAGTTGCCGGAGCTGGTCGAGCGTGGCTACATCTACATCGCACAGCCGCCGCTGTACAAGGTCAAGAAAGGCAAGCAAGAGCAGTACATCAAAGACGACGACGCCATGGAAGAGTACATGACGCAGTCGGCCCTGGAAGATGCAAGCCTGCACCTGAACGAATCCGCGCCTGGTATTTCCGGTGCGGCGCTGGAGAAGCTGGTCAACGATTTCCGCATGGTCATGAAGACGCTCAAGCGTCTGTCGCGCCTGTACCCTCAGGAGCTGACCGAGCACTTCGTCTACCTGCCGCCGGTTACGCTGGAGCAGTTGTCGAACCACACCGCCATGCAAGAGTGGCTGGCCAAGTTCGACGAGCGTCTGCGCAACGGCGAGAAGTCGGGCCTGGTCTACAAAGCCAGCCTGCGCGAAGACCGTGAACGTAACGTCTGGCTGCCAGAGGTCGAGCTGATCTCCCACGGCCTGTCCAACTACGTCACCTTCAACCGCGATTTCTTCGGCAGCAACGACTACAAGACCGTCACCGCCCTCGGTGCCCAGATCAGCACCCTGCTGGAGGAAGGCGCCTATGTACAACGTGGCGAGCGCAAGAAAGCCGTCACCGAGTTCAAGGAAGCGCTTGCCTGGCTGATGGCTGAAAGCACCAAGCGTCACACCATCCAGCGATACAAAGGTCTGGGCGAGATGAACCCGGATCAGCTGTGGGAAACCACGATGGACCCGACCGTGCGCCGCATGCTCAAGGTCACCATCGAAGACGCAATCGCTGCCGATCAGATCTTCAACACCCTGATGGGCGACGCTGTAGAACCTCGCCGCGACTTTATCGAAGCCAACGCACTGGCGGTGTCGAACCTGGACTTCTAAGGTTCACCCGCTGAAACAAAACCCTGGCCATGCAAATGACCGGGGTTTTTGTTTTTCAGACAGCGCCCTTTCTCAGGCCAACCCAGTACGCCTTGAGCCCATTCAAACGTCCGTTGAGGTAAGCGGCAAATGAATGTCGTCTGGCCATGGCCGGCTTCTCGACGAAGTGCCAGGAGAACATCGCCAGGATCAGCACGATGGGAAAGGCCAGCAGCATCATGCTGATGGGGCCGACTCCCTTGAGTTCATGGGCGAGGATTTCCTGCACAGGGAAGGCGTAGATATAGACGCCGTAGGAATAATCCCCCAGTTGGTTGTAGCGATCCACGAAAGAGTTCGTGGCGAAGCCGAGGTAGAAAATCAGCCAGCTCCAGGCCAGCACGAAGCACTCATAGAACCATGGCGTGCCGTATGTCCCTGCAGCCAAGGCGGCCAGTGGCAGCAGCCAGAGCAGGCGGTGCTGGACATGCGCCCTGTATCGGTAGAGCGCCATGCCGATCACGAAAGGCAGGCTCCAGGTGAACAAGAACTGGGCACGGTGCATCTCGCTCACCAGGGTTGTGTGGGCGAGCAGGTATTTGAAGGCGACATAAGCGACTGCGTACACCAGCAGGAAACCGGCGAAGCGCGGACCGCGAGCATAGAAGGCGAACGCCCCCAGTGCACCGACCAGCACATACAGCGTGACCTCGTAGAACAGCGTCCACAATGATCCGTTGATCCCAGGCCAAGGGTTATCCTGGAACACACCCGGCAACTGGAACTTCATGCTGAACAGCATCAGGTTATTGCTCAGGTAGCTATAAATCGCGCCCGAGCGGAAATATTCCACGGTGCCGAGTGTCGTAAAGATCGGGCCGAGCACAAAGACGCAGAGCACGAGTACCAAGGTTAACCCGGGGTAGATCCGCAGGAAGCGGGCCGCGAAAAAATCCAGCCCGGTGGGGGCTCGGTCACGGCTCAGCGAGATGAAGAAGCCCGAGACGCAAAAGAAGGTAATGACCGCCAGTTCCCCCAGCGAGATGCCCAGCCATGAGGACAAGGGCTCGACCGCCGAGCTTCCCAGTGCCAGTGGATAACTGTGGGATATCAGCACGGCGGTGGCAGCGAGCATCCTGATCAGATTGAAGTTGTTGTTTCGCCTGCTAGCCAGATCACCCAATGTATTCATACCGCCTCCGCCCACGATCAGGGCTACAACGTGACGCTTCTCCTGCCGAACGATGCGCAATACTGAAGGAGTTACGAAATGTGTTTCGACGTTGAAACGATACACCCGGCTCATCATTCGTCTAATTGCCATAGGCAATGGGCCACTGAATAAGCTGCTTGCCAATAAATTGACCAGAACGGCTCCCCGATAGATTTTCCGTGGGGAACGATCAATAAGAAAATTCTGGAACTCACCATGTCTGCCGACGCGCGTATCGCAACACTGCAACAGACTGTGGAAGGCCAACGGCTGAAGGACAGTGCCGCTGAACAATGGCGGGAATGGGGACCGTATCTGAGCGACCGGCAGTGGGGCACGGTGCGGGAGGATTACAGCGCCAGCGGTGATGCCTGGGATTTCTTTCCCCACGATCACGCCCGCAGCCGAACGTACCGCTGGGGTGAGGACGGGCTGGCGGGCTTTTCGGACAAGTCGCAGCACTGGTGCCTGGGCCTTGCGCTATGGAACGAGCGGGACCCGATCATCAAGGAGCGGCTCTTTGGCCTGAACAACGCCGAAGGCAATCACGGTGAAGACGTGAAGGAACTGTATTTTCATGTCGATGGCGTACCGAGCCACGCCTACATGCGCATGCTGTACAAGTACTCTCACGCTGCATTTCCCTACAGCGACCTGGTTCAGGAAAATGCTCGCCGCGGTTTGAACGATCCCGAATACGAGGTCCTCGACACGGGCGTGTTCAACGACAACCACTACTTCGATGTAAGCATCGAATACGCCAAGCACGCCCCCGATGACATCTTCATGCGGGTGACGGTGCACAACCGCTCCGATCAGGCTGCTCGCCTGCATGTGTTGCCACAGCTATGGGCGCGGGATATCTGGAGCAGTGACGCGGAACACAAGCGCCCTTCCCTCTCGTTGCAAGACGATCAGGTCCTGGCGCTGCATCCAGTCGAAGGTGCCAAGCACGTCACCGCATGGGGACACGGGCAACAACCTTGTCAGTGGTTGTTCTGCGACAACCGCACCAACACCCGCAGGCTTTTCAATCTGCCTGCCGAGGGACCTTTCAAGGACGGGATCAACGACTGGCTGGTAGCCGGCGATGCACTGGCAATCCGCCGGGATTCCGGGACCAAGGTCGCTGCTCATTTTCTCCTGGAACTCGAAGGCGGCGCGTCGCAGTGCGTGTATCTGCGATTCGCCCCGGCGGATTCCCCGCGGGTGAATGCCAAGGCGCTGTTCGAACATCGCCGAGGTGAGGCGGACGAATTCTATGCCGCGCTGCAGCACAATCTATCGGACGCCGACGCCCGCAACGTTCAGAGGCAGGCATTGGCCGGCCTGTTGTGGTCCAAGCAGCTCTATTACTTCGACGTGAAAGCCTGGCTCGACGGTGACCCGGGCCAGCCGCCGTTGCCCAGGGAGCGTTCGCACATCCGCAACAGTCAGTGGCGGCATCTGTGCAATTTCGACATCGTCTCCATGCCGGACAAATGGGAGTACCCCTGGTACGCCTCATGGGATCTGGCGTTTCAGGCGGTGGCCTTTGCACTGATCGATATCGGCTTTGCCAAGGACCAGTTACTGCTGTTGGTCAAAGACCGTTTCATGCACCCCAACGGCCAGCTTCCAGCTTACGAATGGCGCTTCGACGACGCCAATCCGCCGGTACATGCCTGGGCGTCCTGGCGCGTGTACCAGATGGAAAAGGCGCAGACAGGCAAGGGCGATGTCGATTTCCTCGAGCGAGTTTTCCACAAGCTGCTGCTGAATTTTTCCTGGTGGGTCAACCGCAAGGATGCCGAAGGGCACAACATCTTCCAGGGTGGCTTTCTGGGGCTGGATAACATCGGCCTGTTCGACCGCTCTGCTGCCCTCGCCCCCGGCTACCAGCTCGACCAGGCCGACGGCACTGCCTGGGTTGCCGGTTACGCGCTGGACCTGATGCGCATCGCGCTGGAACTGGCGCAGCACAACGAGGTGTACGTCGACATCGCGGTGAAGTTTTTCGAACACTTCCTGTACATTGCCGGCGCGATCAACGAGGTCGACAAAGACGACGTGGAAGGGCTGTGGAACGATGACGACGGTTTCTTCTATGACGTTCTGCACCGCCCGGACGGGCTGCGTGAATCGGTGCGGCTCCGATCCTTCGTCGGGCTTATCCCGTTGTTCGCCGTGCGCGTGCTGGAACAGCGCGAACATGAAGGCCTCAAGGGGCTGCGTGAACGCCTCCTGGGTTTCCTCCACCATCGCCCGGACCTGGCTGCGTTGATCTCGCGCTGGACCGAGCCGGGCAAAGGCAACCGTCTGCTGCTGGCCCTGTTGCGCGGCCAGCGTACCAAGGATCTCATCGCCCGCATGCTCGATGAGAGCGAGTTCCTCTCCCCTTACGGGGTACGCTCCCTGTCGCGGTTCTACGGCGAGCAGCCGTTCAGCATGCAGATCAACGGCAACACCCTGTCTGCGGACTATGAGCCTGCCGAGTCGAATTCACGGTTGTTTGGCGGCAACTCCAATTGGCGAGGTCCGGTGTGGATGCCGCTCAACTACATGCTGATCGAGTCGCTGCGTGAGTTTCATCGCTACTACGACGAGAACTTCTCGGTGGAATACCCCAGCGGTTCTGGGTATCTGGCATCACTCGAAGAAGTGGCTGACGGACTAAGCGCCCGCATAAACAGACTTTTCCTACGCGACGAGGAAGGCAACCGGCCGTCCATGGTGGGTTATCCACAGTTACAGATAGACCCGCAGAGCCGCGACCTGGTGCTGTTTCACGAGTACTTCCATGGCGAGAATGGCCGTGGCCTCGGTGCTTCACACCAGACCGGCTGGAGCGCGCTGGTTGCCCTGCTGTTGCAGCCAAAGGGATAAACTGCGCGATTGATGCACGCCACACCACGGGCCAAGGAGCTGTACCCGGATGTCGTTTCGCAAATACCAGAAAGTGCTGTCCATCCCTCGCGTTCTGCCTGCCACGCTGTTCATGTTCGTGGCAGGCATTCCGCTGACGGTCATGACCCTGACGCTGAGCCTGCACGTGCTCAACGACATGGGCCGCAGCTACTTCGATGCCGGGTTGGTGGGCACGGCCACTGCGCTGGGCTTTGCCGTGGGTTCGCCCATGCTGGGGCGGATGATCGATCGCCACGGCCTGCGCCCGGTGATCGCCGTCAGTGGCGTGTTATCCACAATCGCCTGGTGCCTGCTGCCCGTAGTGAACTACCCGCTGTTTGTTACGTTCGCGTTCCTGGCGGGGGTGTCCACGGTGCCGACCGGCTCCCTGGCGCGGCAGTTCGTGGCGAGTCTGGTCCCGCTGGATCAGCGTCGCCCCGCCTACACGCTGAACATGATGCTGACCGAGCTGTCGTTCGTGATCAGCCCGGCGGTGGCGATCCTGTTGATAACCACCTATTCGGCGTCGGCCATCCTTGTGGGTATTGGTGTCTGGCGGGCGTTGGCCTACATCGCGCTCTATGCACTGAACTGGCCTACACGCAGCGCGGATGAAATGACCAAGGATCCGGACCCGGTCCGGCCAAGTATCAGGACCTGGATGACACCCCAGTTGCTGGGCGTGCTGCTGGTGAGTGCCGGTGCCCTGTTCGTGGTGTTCGGCACCGAGCTTGCGTTGATCGCGGTACTGCGCACCAACGGTGAAGTGGCATTCACCGGCTACGTGATCGCGGCGATGGCCATGGCGTCAATCTGTGGGGGCTTCGTGCACGGCGCCGTTCACAGCTCCTGGTCGCAACTGCGCCTGGCGCTGACCATGAGCCTGTTGCTGTTGCCGGTGGTGTTCTTCGATGGGGTCTGGTGGTGGCTGATGCTGGCGTTACTGCCCAACAACCTGTTGTGCACGCCGACGCTGGCAGCAGGTTCCGAGGCGGTCGCCAAGCTCGCGCCTGCCAACGTGCGGGGCGAGGTGATGGGGTTGCATGATTCGGCCAACAGGCTCGGTCAGACGCTTTCCACGCCGCTTGTAGGGCTTGCGATTGACCACCTCTCCCCTGCGATGGGATTCGTCGCTGCGGGCTGTGGCGGGTTGGTGCTGGTGGGAATGGCAGCCCTTTGCAATCTGTGGATATCCAGGACTGCCAAGAGGGTGTAAAGGCACGATCGGTCCTGGCCCGGGAGGGCTCAAGACCGATGTTTTCAGAGAAGGTAAGGCGCTGTCAGAAAAAACTTATGCACGTTTTGGGGTGAATAGTAGCGTCAAGAAATAAGTAGCTAAATTAATGACTTAGCTTCGATTTCAGAAATTCTCCAACAATTGGTGCACAGGTTATCCACAATTCATACGGGTGATTTTTCCGCCACGGGTGCAGGTGTGGCGGGCGAGCCCAGTGCCTTTTGAGTGGCTTCGTTCCAGGCGGCTACACGGTCATTGAGTGCGGCCACTGCACGTGGGCCGGTGCCCTCGGCGTACATCGGTTCACCAATCACCACGTCGATGGTGCCAGGCGTTTTGCCCCAGCCTTCTTTCGCCCAGTACTTGCCTGCGTTGTGGGCGATGGGCAGCACAGGCATTTCGGCATTCACTGCCATGGCCGAGCCACTGCGTGAGAACTTTCCGATCTGGCCGTAAGGCACGCGAGTCCCTTCCGGGAAGATCAGCACCCAGACACCGTCCTTGAGCAACTCATCGCCCTTTTTCGCCACGATCTTGAGCGCAGCTTTCGGGTTGCCGCGGTCGATGGCAATCGGACGCAGCATCGCCATGGCCCAGCCAAAGAACGGCACGTACAGCAGTTCACGCTTGAGCACCTGGCTCAGCGGCTGGAAATGCGCCGACAGGAAGAAGGTTTCCCAGGTGCTCTGGTGGTTGGAGACGATCACGCAAGGCGTCTGCGGGACGTTCTCCTGGCCCGTGACCCGGACATTGATGTTCAGGAATACCCTTGTCAGCCACAGCGCGCAGCGGCACCAGTACACATTGATGAACCGGTAGCGAAGACGAAACGGCAGAAAAGGCGCGACAAAGAAACTCAGCGAGCACCACAGCAGAGCGCTGGTGCCCAGCAGCAGGTAAAAGAAGAAGATCCTGATGGCCTGCACTATCGACATAGCTGCTTTTACCATTACGGGCAGAGCCCGGATTGAGCGTGCCGCTGGACGACCGGTCAGCCGTTCAACGGGGCGCTGTTGTGAATAAGTTCTGCGGCAACCGCCGCCAGATCGTCAAAAACCAGGGTTTGCGCAGGCAACGGGTTGCTCCGCGTCTTCTGACCTTTGCCCGTCATGACCAGAACAGGTTGAGAGTCGACGGCCACCGCCGCCTCCAGGTCACCCTTGCTGTCGCCGACGAACCACACGCCGCGCAGATCCACGCCGTAATGGCGAGCGATGGTCTGCAACATGCCGGGCCTGGGTTTGCGGCATTCGCACCCCTGATCCGGCCCATGGGGGCAGTAAACAATCAGACCGACCTCGCCGCCCTGCTCTGCCACCAGCTCGCGCAGGCGCGCGTGCATGGCATCGAGGGTAGCCAGGTCGTAATAACCGCGAGCAATGCCCGACTGGTTGGTGGCCACTGCCACCGTCCAGCCGGCCTTGCTCAACTGCGCGATCGCCTCGATCGAGCCGGGGATCGGAATCCACTCGGCCACCGACTTGATGTAAGCGTCGGAGTCTTCGTTGATCACTCCGTCCCGATCGAGAATCAGCAGCTTCAAATCATGCGCTCCAGCGTTAGCCCAACAGGGAAATGTCGGCGACACCCAGGAACAGGTTACGCAGGCGCGCCAGCAACGCATAACGGTTGGCACGCACGCTGGCGTCTTCGGCGTTGACCATCACGGCTTCGAAGAAGGCATCCACAGGCTCGCGCAGTGCTGCCAGACGGGCCAGCGCTTCGTTGTACTGACGGTTGGCCGACATCGGCGCCACGGCCTGGTCTGCCTGCTGAATGGCCGAGTACAGCGAGAACTCGTTGGCGTTGTCGAAGTACTTGGGCTCGACGGTCTGGGCGATGTTGCCCTCGGCCTTGCTCAACAGGTTCGACACGCGCTTGTTCACGGCGGCCAGTGCTGCGGCTTCAGGCAACTTGCGGAACGCCTGGACGGCTTGCACGCGTTGGTCGAAGTCCAGCGCCGAACCCGGCTGCAGGGCACGCACCGACAGGTACACCGACACGTCCACGCCTTCGTCTTCGTAGCGCGCACGCAGGCGGTCGAAGATGAATTCCAGAACCTGCTCGGCCAGGCCTGCGGATTTCACCTTGGCACCGAACTGGGTGACGGCGAACTGCACGGTCTTGATCAGGTCCAGATCCAGCTTCTTCTCGATCAGGATGCGCAGGATGCCCAGCGCCGCGCGACGCAGTGCATAGGGGTCCTTGCTACCGGTTGGCAGCATGCCGATGCCGAAGATGCCGACCAGGGTGTCGAGCTTGTCGGCGATGGCCACCGCAGCGCCAGTCAGGGTGCTCGGCAGTTCAGCGCCGGCGCCACGTGGCATGTACTGCTCGTTCAGAGCCAGTGCGACGTCTTCCGGCTCGCCATCGGCCAGCGCGTAGTAGTAGCCCGCCACGCCCTGCATTTCCGGGAATTCGCCGACCATTTCGGTCGCCAGGTCGCACTTGGACAGGATGCCCGCACGGCCTGCACGCTGGGCGTCGCCGCCAATGCGTGGGGCGATGAAGGCGGCCAGCCTGGAAACCCGCTCGGCCTTGTCGAACACGGTGCCCAGTTGAGCCTGGAACACCACGTTCTGCAGGCGCTGGTTGAATGTCTCCAGGCTCTGCTTCTTGTCCTGCTTGAAGAAGAACTCGGCGTCGGTCAGGCGCGGGCGCACGACTTTCTCGTTACCCAGCACGATCTGCGACGGGTCCTTGCTCTCGACGTTGGCCACCGTGATGAAGCGCGGCAGCAGCTTGCCTTCGGCATCCAGCAGGCAGAAATACTTCTGGTTGTCCTGCATGGTGGTGATCAGGGCTTCCTGCGGCACTTCCAGGAAACGCTCTTCGAAGGAGCACACCAGCGGCACCGGCCACTCGACCAGCGCAGTCACTTCGTCGAGCAGCGCAGGCGGCACGATCGCGGTGCCTTCGTGCTGGGTGGCCAGCTCGTCGACGCGCTTGCTGATCAGCGCACGGCGCTCGTTGAAGTCTGCCAGTACATAGGCCGCGCGCAGGTCGCTGGCGTAGTTGGCAGGCGAGGTGATGCGCACGTTTTCCGGATGATGGAAACGATGACCACGGGATTCACGGCCTGAGCGCTGAGCGAGGATGGTGCAGTCGACAACCTGATCGCCGAACAGCATCACCAGCCACTGGGTCGGACGCACGAACTCTTCCTTGCGCGCACCCCAGCGCATGCGCTTGGGGATCGGCAGGTCGTTGAGCGAGTCTTCGATGATGGTCGGCAGCAGGCTGACCGTCGGCTTGCCGGCGATGCTCTGGCTGTAGCGCAGCTTCGGGCCGCTCTGATCGATCTCGGAGAGGTCGACGCCGCACTTCTTGGCAAAGCCCAGGGCTGCCTGGGTCGGGTTGCCTTCGGCATCGAACGCTGCCTGGCGTGGCGGGCCGTCCAGATTGACGCTGCGGTCCGGCTGTTGGGTCGCGAGTTCAGTTACCAGCACGGCCAGACGGCGCGGCGCGGCGTAGACCTGCTTGGCACTGTAGGTCAGGCCGGCGGCCTGCAGGCCTTTTTCGATACCGGCCAGGAACGACTCGGCCAGGGTGGTCAGGGCTTTGGGTGGCAGTTCTTCGGTGCCCAATTCAACCAGGAAATCTTGAGCACTCATTGTGCAGCCTCCAGCTTAGCCAACACTTCGTCACGAATATCAGGTGCAGCCATCGGGAAGCCAAGCTTGGCCCGGGCCATCAGGTACGCCTGGGCCACGGAGCGGGCCAGGGTGCGTACGCGCAGGATGTACTGCTGACGCGCAGTCACGGAAATCGCGCGGCGGGCATCGAGCAGGTTGAAGGTGTGCGAGGCCTTGAGGACCATTTCATAGCTCGGCAGCGGCAGTTCGGCTGCGATCAGGCGCATCGCTTCGCTTTCGTAGAAATCGAACAGTTCGAACAGTTTGTCGACGTTGGCGTGTTCGAAGTTGTAGGTCGATTGCTCCACTTCGTTCTGGTGGAACACATCGCCGTAGGTGACTTTGCCGAACGGGCCGTCAGTCCAGACCAGGTCGTAGACCGAATCGACGCCTTGCAGGTACATCGCCAGGCGTTCCAGGCCGTAGGTGATTTCGCCGGTCACCGGGTAGCACTCGATGCCGCCCACTTGCTGGAAGTAGGTGAACTGCGAGACTTCCATGCCGTTGAGCCAGATTTCCCAGCCCAGGCCCCAGGCGCCCAGGGTCGGCGATTCCCAGTTGTCTTCGACGAAGCGTACGTCGTGGACCAGCGGGTCCAGGCCAACGTGCTTGAGCGAGCCCAGGTACAGTTCCTGGAAGTTGTCCGGGTTGGGCTTCAAGACCACCTGGAACTGGTAGTAGTGCTGCAGGCGGTTTGGGTTTTCGCCATAACGGCCATCGGTAGGACGACGGCTCGGCTGGACGTAGGCGGCGTTCCAGGTTTCCGGGCCGACGGCGCGCAGAAACGTTGCAGTGTGGAAAGTGCCGGCGCCCACTTCCATATCGTAGGGCTGAAGTACCACACAACCTTGCTCGGCCCAGTATTGCTGGAGGGCGAGGATCAAGTCTTGGAAGGTACGCACGGCTGGCGTAGGCTGGCTCACGAAATTCACCTGTACTGGGGGGCTGCGATTTAAAGAGCGGGAGTATACCCGATTCGGCGCCGCCTCCACCCTTGGGAGCCCTATGCCACGCTGCTTTTGGTGCAACGAAGATCCGCTTTACATGGACTACCACGATCAAGAGTGGGGTGTGCCGTTGCGCGACGCGCAGATGCTGTTCGAGTTCCTGTTGCTCGAAGGGTTCCAGGCCGGCCTTTCGTGGATCACGATTTTGAAGAAGCGCGCCCGCTACCGCGAAGTGATGTTCAACTTCGACGTCAACCGGATCGCCGCCATGACCGACGCCGAGATCGAAGCCCTGATGCTCGAACCCGGCATCGTTCGCAATCGCCTGAAACTCAACGGCGCGCGCAAGAACGCCCAGGCCTGGCTGCGCCTTGAAGACCCGGTGACGTTTGTCTGGTCCTTTGTGGGCGGCCAACCCAAAGTGAATCACTTCAAGGACCGCAGCGAAGTCCCGGCCATCACGCCCGAGGCCGAGGCCATGAGCAAGGCGTTGAAGAAAGCGGGCTTCACCTTCGTCGGCCCGACCATTTGCTACGCCTACATGCAGGCGACGGGGATGGTGATGGACCACACGACCGATTGTGATCGGTACGCGCAGCTCGTTGGTTGACTGTAGGAGCGCGCTTGCCCGCGATTGCGGTGTGCCAGGTAAATCAAAGTGCCTGAAACAATGCTATCGCGGGCAAGCGCGCTCCTACAGGTCCGCGTGACCGCAGGAGTGGTTACAATGCCCGCCTCATCGATTCAGGAGTGATCTGTGGATAAGTTCAAAGGCGCCTTGATGGTCGGGGCATTGCGGTTGTTTGCCCTGTTGCCGTGGCGCGCGGTGCAATGGGTCGGCACCGCCATCGGCTGGCTGATGTGGAAGCTGCCCAACCGTTCCCGTGAGGTGGCGCGGATCAACCTTTCCAAGTGTTTCCCGGAGCTGAGCCCCACCGAACTCGAAGCGCTGGCGGGCCGCAGCCTGATGGACATCGGCAAGACCCTGACCGAAAGCGCCTGCGCCTGGATCTGGCCTGCTCAAAAATCGATCAATCTGGTGCGCGAAGTCGAAGGCCTGCACATCCTCAAGGACGCGCTGGCGTCTGGCAAAGGTGTGGTCGGCATCACCAGCCACCTGGGCAACTGGGAAGTGCTCAACCACTTCTATTGCAGCCAGTGCAAACCGATCATTTTCTACCGCCCGCCCAAGTTGAAGGCGGTGGACGAATTGCTGCGCAAGCAGCGCGTGCAACTGGGCAACCGTGTGGCGGCCTCGACGAAGGAAGGGATTCTGAGCGTCATCAAGGAAGTGCGCAAAGGGGGCTCGGTGGGCATTCCGGCTGACCCTGAGCCGGCAGAGTCTGCGGGAATTTTCGTGCCGTTCTGTGGGACGGTGGCGCTGACCAGCAAGTTCGTGCCGAACATGCTGGCCGGTGGCAAGGCGGTGGGGGTGTTCCTGCACGCGATGCGCCTGGAAGATGGTTCGGGCTATAAGGTGGTGCTGGAAGCCGCGCCGGACGAGATGTACAGCACCGACGCCGAAACCTCGGCGGCGGCGATGAGCAAGGTAGTGGAAAAGTATGTGCGGGCGTATCCGAGCCAGTACATGTGGACCATGAAACGCTTCAAAAAGCGGCCTGAGGGCGAGGCGCGCTGGTATTGACCAACGCAAAACCCGAACCCCGCGCGCACCCCGAAACCCGCGCAAAACCTGAACTCCGCGCAAAAACCTGTAGGAGCGCGCTTGCCCGCGACAGCGGAGTGTCAGTCAAATCGATGTTTCAGACGCACCGCGGTCGCGGGCAAGCGCGCTCCTACGGAAGTTTGGTCGTACGATCCAGCTTCTTCAGAAACACCGTCATTTCCTTCTCGGCCTGCTTGTCGCCATGGCCGACCGCCGCCGCGATGCCCTGCTCCCACGCCTTGCGCGCCTGATCGCTATCCCCTGAAGCCAGCCACGCCTTGCCCAGCAGCTTCCACGCCGCCGAGTACTTGGGATCGAATTCGACGCAGCGCTGCAGGTGCTCCACTGCCTTGAGGTGATCGCCTGCGTCCAGATACCCCTTGCCCAGGCCGAACCGCAGCAAGGCATTGTCCATGCCCTTGGCGAGCATTTTTTCCAGTGATTCGAGCACGCGGCGTCTCCTTTAGAAAAAACTCAAACCCACCTGAAACAGCCGCTCCACGTCGCGGATATGCTTTTTATCCACAAGGAACATGATCACGTGGTCGCCGGACTCGATCACCGTGCTGTCGTGGGCGATGAGCACCTGTTCATCCCGGGTGATGGCGCCGATGGTGGTGCCCGGCGGCAGGTTGATGTGCTTGATCGCCTTGCCGATGACCTTGCTCGACCGTGCATCGCCGTGGGCGACGATCTCGATGGCCTCTGCCGCACCGCGCCGCAACGAGTGCACGCTGACGATATCGCCGCGCCGCACGTGGGCCAGCAGGGTGCCGATGGTCGCCAGTTGCGGGCTGACCGCGATGTCGATCTCCCCGCCCTGAACCAGATCCACATACGCCGAGTTGTTGATGATGGTCATGACCTTCTTCGCCCCCAGCCGCTTGGCCAGCAGCGAGGACATGATATTGGCCTCGTCGTCGTTGGTCAGCGCCAGGAACAGGTCGGCGTTGTCGATGTTCTCTTCCATCAGCAGGTCGCGATCCGAGGAGCTGCCTTGCAGGATCACCGTGTTGTCCAGGGTGTCCGAGAGATGACGGCAACGGGCCGGGTTCATCTCGATGATCTTCACCTGGTAACGGTTTTCGATGGCTTCGGCCAAGCGCTCGCCGATCTGCCCGCCACCGGCGATGACGATGCGCTTGTAGCTCTCGTCCAGCCGGCGCATTTCGCCCATCACGGCGCGAATGTCCGCCTTGGCGGCAATGAAGAAGACTTCGTCATCGGCTTCGATCACGGTATCGCCTTGCGGACTGATCGGACGGTCACGACGGAAAATGGCTGCGACCCGCGTGTCCACATTCGGCATGTGCGCCCGCAACTGACGCAATTGCTGGCCCACCAGAGGGCCGCCGTAGTAAGCCTTCACGGCCACCAACTGGACCTTGCCTTCGGCGAAGTCGATCACCTGCAGGGCGCTGGGGTATTCGATCAGACGCTTGATGTAGTTGGTGACCACCTGCTCGGGGCTGATGAGCACATCGACCGGAATCGCTTCGTTGTCGAACAGGCCGGCGCGGGTCAGGTAGGCGGATTCACGCACCCGGGCGATCTTGGTCGGGGTGTGAAACAGCGTGTAGGCGACCTGGCAGGCGACCATATTGGTCTCGTCGCTGCTGGTTACGGCCACCAGCATGTCGGCGTCGTCGGCACCGGCCTGGCGCAACACGGTGGGAAACGAGCCTTTTCCCTGGATGGTGCGAATGTCGAGCCGGTCACCCAATGCGCGCAAACGGTCGGCGTCGGTGTCCACCACGGTGATGTCATTGGCTTCGCTGGCCAGATGTTCCGCCAGCGTACCGCCGACCTGGCCTGCGCCGAGAATGATGATCTTCAATCAGCTTCTCCCTGAAAATTACCGCCTTGTAGGAGCGCGCTTGCCCGCGACCGCGGTATGTCTGAAACATGGATGTGACTGACACACCGCGGTCGTCCGAATGCGGCCCAGAGCAAGCGCGCTCCTACAGGTCAGGCTGCGGAAATCTTGATCAACTTGGCGTAATAGAACCCGTCATGCCCGCCTTCCTGCGCCAGCAACTGGCGACCGTGAGGCTGCTTGAGCCCCGGCGGCGGGTTGCCGTTCTGGCCGGCGATGTCCAGTTCCCGCGCACCCGGCGTGCGAGCCAGGAACGCCTCGATCACCTCGGTGTTCTCGGTCGGCAGCGTCGAGCAGGTGGCGTACAACAACATGCCGCCCACTTGCAGCGTCGGCCACAACGCGTCGAGCAGCTCGCCCTGCAAGGTGGCCAGGGCAGGAATGTCATCGGCCTGGCGGGTCAGCTTGATGTCGGGATGGCGGCGGATCACACCGGTCGCCGAGCACGGCGCATCGAGCAGGATGCGCTGGAACGGCTTGCCGTCCCACCACTGATCGGTGGCACGGGCGTCGGCGGCGATCAACTCGGCGCTCAGGCCCAGGCGGTCGAGGTTCTCCTTGACCCGCACCATGCGCTTGGCTTCCAGATCCACCGCCACCACGCCCGACAAGCCCGGTTGCACTTCCAGCAGATGGCAGGTCTTGCCACCCGGTGCACAGCAGGCGTCGAGCACCCGTTGGCCCGGCGCCAGCTCCAGCAGATCGGCGGCCAGTTGCGCGGCTTCGTCCTGCACGCTGATCCAGCCCTCGGCGAAACCCGGCAAGCCGCGGACATCGCCCGGTTCGGTGAGGACAATGCCGTCCTGGCTGAAGCCGCTGGCTGCCGCAGCAATACCTGCGTCGGCCAGCAATTGCAGGTACTGATCGCGGGTCTTGTGACGGCGATTGACCCGCAGAATCATCGGAGGGTGGGCGTTATTTGCAGCGCAGATGGCTTCCCAATGCTCGGGCCACGCGGCTTTCAGGGCTTTTTGCAGCCAGCGCGGGTGAGCGGTGCGCACCACCGGATCGTGCTCAAGCTCGGTCAACAGCGCTTCACCCTCACGTTGGGCGCGACGCAACACAGCGTTGAGCAGCGCCTTGGCCCAAGGCTTCTTGAGTTTGTCCGCGCAGCCGACCGTCTCGCCGATGGCGGCGTGAGCGGGGATCCGCGAATAGAACAACTGGTACAGGCCGACCAGCAGCAGCGCCTGGACATCAGTGTCGGCTGCCTTGAACGGCTTCTGCAGCAGCCTGGCCGCAAGTGCGGACAACCGCGGCTCCCAGCGGGCGGTGCCGAACGCCAGGTCCTGGGTCAGGCCGCGATCGCGATCATCGACCTTGTCCAGCTGGGCTGGCAGAGAACTGTTGAGCGACGCCTTGCCGCTCAGTACGGCAGCCAGGGCGCGGGCTGCGGCCAGACGCGGGTTCATTGGTTATCCACCATTTGGCCCAGCACCGTGCCCACTGCGAACTTCTCGCGGCGGCTGTTGAACAGGTCAGTGAAGTTCAGCGGCTTGCCGCCCGGCAACTGCAGGCGAGTGAGGCGCAGTGCGTTTTGTCCACAGGCGACGGTCAGGCCGTCTTTGCTCGCTTCGAGAATCGTGCCCGGCGCGCCCTGCCCTTGAGCGACCTGCGCGGCCAGCACTTTCAGTGCTTCGCCGTTGAGCGTGCTGTGGCAGATCGGCCAAGGGTTGAAAGCACGTACCAGACGCTCCAGCTCATCGGCCGGGCGGGTCCAGTCGATGCGCGCTTCATCCTTGTTCAGCTTGTGCGCGTAGTTGGCCAGCGCGTCATCCTGCACCTCGCCCACCAGCGAACCATCGGCCAGGCCGGCGATGGCCTGCACTACGGCGACCGGGCCCAGTTCGGACAGACGGTCATGCAGCGTGCCGCCAGTGTCCTCGGGGCTGATCGGGGTGATGGCCTTGAGCAGCATGGGGCCGGTGTCCAGGCCTGCTTCCATGCGCATCACGGTCACGCCGCTTTCGGCATCACCGGCCTGCACGGCACGCTGGATCGGCGCTGCGCCGCGCCAGCGTGGCAGCAACGAGGCATGACTGTTAATGCAGCCCAGGCGCGGGATATCCAGCACCACCTGCGGCAGGATCAGGCCATAGGCGACCACCACCATCAGGTCCGGCGCGAGCGCAGCCAGTTCGGCCTGAGCCTCGGGGGCACGCAAGGTTGGCGGCTGGAGCACCGGGATATGGTGCTGCAAGGCCAGTTGCTTGACCGGGCTTGGCATCAGCTTTTGCCCACGTCCGGCCGGGCGATCAGGCTGGGTGTAGACCGCAATCACCTCATGAGGGCTGTCGAGCAGGGCTTTGAGGTGTTCGGCGGCGAATTCCGGGGTGCCGGCGAAGACGATGCGCAGTGGCTCAGTCATGGGCTTCTCGTTGGTGAAGATGACTGTAGGAGCGCGCTTGCCCGCGACAGCGTTGCGTCAGGCAAGGTAGATGTCTCTGACACAGCGCTTTCGCGAGCAAGCGCGCTCCTACGGATAAGGGGGGATCAAGCGTTCTGCTTGTGCTGTTTTTCCAGCTTTTTCTTGATCCGGTCACGCTTGAGCGTAGACAGGTAGTCAACGAACAGCTTGCCGTTCAGGTGATCGCATTCGTGCTGGATGCACACGGCGAGCAAGCCTTCGGCGATGAGCTCATAAGGCTGGCCGTCGCGATCGAGCGCCTTGACCTTGACCTTCTGTGGGCGATCGACGTTCTCGTAGAAGCCGGGAACGGACAGGCAGCCTTCCTGGTACTGGTCCATCTCATCGGTCAGCGGTTCAAGCTCGGGGTTGATGAACACCCGCGGCTCGCTGCGATCTTCGGAGAGGTCCATGACCACGACGCGTTTGTGTACGTTAACCTGCGTCGCGGCAAGGCCGATGCCAGGCGCTTCGTACATGGTTTCAAACATGTCGTCGACCAACTGGCGAATACCGTCGTCCACGGCAACCACCGGCTTGGCGATGGTGCGCAGGCGCGAATCGGGAAATTCGAGAATGTTTAAAATGGCCATATACGTAAGAGCTGCACTTGTAAGGTAAAGTCGAATGGGGCTGCTAGGCTGTGGACGTCAAACGCAGGCAGCCTTGGCAAACCGAAGTCTCGCAAAATTCCATGTTTCACGCGAAGCCAACATGATAAAGGGATTCACCGCATGAGGAAATCACTACTCGCCCTGCTGCTGTTGGCCGCGACAGGCCTTGTTCAGGCGCAAGTACAGCTCAAGGAAGGTCATCCACAGAGCTACACCGTTGTCGCCGGTGACACACTTTGGGACATTTCCGGAAAATTCCTGAGCCAGCCGTGGAAATGGCCGCAGATCTGGAGGGCCAACCCACAGGTCCACGATCCGGACCTGATCTACCCCGGCGATACCCTCAACCTCATTTACGTTGATGGTCAGCCGCGCATCGTGGTCAATCGTGGTGAATCCCGCGGCACGATCAAATTGTCGCCGCGTGTGCGCAGCACGCCCATCGCCGAAGCCATCCCGACCATTCCGCTGGGGGCGATCAACGCTTTCCTGCTGAACAACCGGATCATGGACACCGCGGAGCAGTTCGAGGACGCGCCTTATATCGTGGCGGGTAACGGCGAGCGGGTGCTCAGCGGGGCGGGTGACCGCATCTATGCGCGGGGTTATTTCGACCCAAGCCACGTGTCGTACGGGATCTTCCGCAAAGGCAAGATCTACGTGGATCCGGACACCAACGAACCGCTGGGCGTGAACGCCGACGACATCGGCAGTGGTGATCTGGTGGCCAGCGAGGGTGACGTCGCGACCCTGCAGATGCAGCGTTCGACCCAGGAAGTGCGTCTGGGTGACCGTCTGTTCGTCAGTGAAGAGCGCGCGATCAACTCCAACTTCGTGCCCAGCGAGCCACAGCAGGAAGTGCGCGGCGTGATCATCGACGTGCCGCGTGGCGTGACCCAGATCGGTGAATTCGACGTGGTGACCCTCGATCGCGGTCGCCTCGACGGGCTGGCCGAGGGCAACGTCCTGGCGATCTACAAGACCGGCGAAACCGTTCGCGACCGGATCACTGGCGATCAGGTGAAAATTCCTGACGAGCGCTCCGGGATGCTGATGGTTTTCCGCACCTACAATCGCCTGAGCTATGCGATGGTCCTGCACGCTACCCGATCTTTGGCGGTCAATGACAAGGTGCGCAATCCGTAATCCTATGTATCAGGTCTGAATCACTTTTTTCCACCGGCATGCTTCACTTATCTAAGTGTTGTCAACAGACTTATCCACAGGCTTGCCCACTTCGCGAAGTGGGTCCTGGATCAAGGAAGCGTGCATGCCGATGTTTGAAAAAGACGGGCAGTCGCCTGCCGAACTGGAGGCGCGTCTGCGGCTCCATCGATTGCCCGGAATCACCCCCAAGCGTTTCAAGAACCTCATCGATGCCTTTGGCGGCGCCTCCGCAGCCCTGAGCGCGCCCGCTTCGGCCTGGCGCTCGCTGGGTCTTCCAGCGGCCAGCGCCGAGGCTCGCAGAAGCACCGGAATACGCGACGGCGCCAGCGCCGCATTGCGCTGGCTAGAGCATCCGGACCAGCATTTGCTGATGTGGGACGATGCGGACTACCCCGCCCTGCTCGCCGAAATTCCCGACCCGCCACCGCTGCTTTTCGTCGCTGGAAACCGCACCCTGCTCGACCGTCCGCAGTTGGGCATAGTTGGCAGCCGGCGTGCTTCCAGGCCTGGCCTGGACACTGCCACAGCCTTCTCACGCAGCCTGGCGAGCGCCGGATTTGTCGTGACCAGTGGCCTTGCCTTGGGCATCGACGGCGCCGCTCATAAGGGTGCGCTGGACGTAAAAGGCGGCACGATCGGAGTATTGGGAACAGGGATCGAAAATTTTTATCCACAGCGGCACCGCCAGTTGGCAGCGCGCATGTTGGCGGAAGGTGGCGCGGTGATTTCCGAGCTGCCCCTGGACGAACCACCCCACTCGACCAACTTCCCCAAACGCAACCGGATCATCAGCGGGCTGTCCCTGGGTGTGCTCGTGGTCGAGGCCAGCATGGCCAGTGGCTCGCTCATCACCGCACGGATGGCGGCAGAACAGGGGCGTGAGGTGTATGCGATTCCGGGATCGATCCATCATCCCGGTGCCAAGGGCTGCCACCAATTGATACGCGACGGAGCGGTGCTGGTGGAAACCGTCGAGCATATCCTCGAAGCCCTGCAGGGCTGGAAGAACCTGCCTGTGGATAACGGCCCACCTGCGCGCCGCGCCGAACCTGTTCATCCGCTGCTGGCCTTGCTGCATGCGGCGCCGCACTCCAGTGAGGCGCTCGCGTTGTCCAGCGGCTGGCCGTTGCCCAAGGTGCTGGCGGCATTGACCGAGCTTGAGCTGGACAGCAGCGTGGCTTGTGAAGCCGGACGATGGTTTGCCCGCGCGCCCTGAGGTTAAACTGCTGGCCAGCGTACATTCGGAGAGCGAACGATGGTCAGCAGTTGGCGTGTGCAACAAGCCGCACGAGAGATCCGGGCCGGAGCGGTCATTGCCTATCCAACCGAGGCGGTATGGGGACTGGGCTGCGACCCGTGGGACGTGGAGGCGGTCTACCGTCTGCTGGCGATCAAGTCGCGGCCTGTGGAAAAAGGCCTGATCCTGATCGCCGACAACATCCGGCAGTTCGACTTTCTGTTCGAGGATTTCCCGGAGCTGTGGATCGATCGCATGGCCAGTACCTGGCCGGGTCCGAACACCTGGCTGGTGCCGCATCAGGGCCTGCTGCCCGACTGGATCACCGGTGGGCGTGACACCGTGGCGTTGCGCGTGAGCGATCACCCGCTGGTGCGCGAACTGTGCGCGCTGACTGGCCCGCTGGTGTCCACGTCGGCCAACCCGACCGGACGCCCGGCGGCCAAGTCGCGGCTGCGCATCGAGCAGTACTTTCATGGTCAGCTGGACATGGTGCTGGGCGGGAGTCTGGGTGGGCGGCGCAATCCGAGCGTGATCCGCGATCTGGTCACCGCCGAGGTCGTGCGGGCGGGATAACGCGCCCTGTAGGAGCGCGCTTGCCCGCGACCGCGGTGTGTCTGTGACAAATTCACATCTGACGCACCGCCGTCGCGGGCAAGCGCGCTCCTACGTTGGTTATTACGGCACCAGGATCATCGACCCGGTCGTGCGGCGCGCCGACAACTCGGTGTGGGCCTTGCCCGCATCCTTGAGCGCGAAGGTCTGGATGTCGTCGACCTTGACCTTGCCGCTGCTGACCATCGCGAACACTTCATCGGCCATCGCCTGCAAGGCTTCCGGGGTGTTGGCGTAGGAGCCCAGCGTCGGGCGGGTGACGTAGAGCGAGCCTTTCTGCGCCAGCACGCCCAGGTTCACGCCCGATACCGCGCCCGAGGCGTTGCCGAAGCTGACCAGCAGGCCGCGCAGTTCCAGGCAGTCCAGCGAGGTTTCCCAAGTGTCCTTGCCCACGCCGTCGTAGACCACCGGCACTTTCTTGCCATCGGTCAATTCAAGCACGCGCTTGGCCACGTCTTCCTTGCTGTAGTCGATCACCGCCCAGGCGCCGTTGGCCTTGGCGTGAGCGGCCTTCTCGGGCGAACTGACGGTGCCGATCAGCTTCACGCCCACGGCATTGGCCCACTGGCAGGCAATCGAGCCCACGCCACCGGCCGCCGCGTGGAACAGAATGGTTTCTTCGGGACGGATTTCGTACGTCTGACGGAACAGGTACTGCACGGTCAGGCCCTTGAGCATGACGGCGGCGGCCTGTTCGAAAGTGATGTTGTCCGGCAGCTTGACCACGTTGGCCGCTGGGGTGCGATGCACCTCGGCATAGCTGCCCAGCGGGCCGGTGCCGTAGCCCACGCGGTCGCCGACCTTCACGTGGGTGACTTCTGCGCCGACCGCCTCGATCACGCCTGCGCCTTCGTTGCCCAGCCCCGAAGGGAAATTGGCAACCGGGTACAGGCCGGTACGGAAATAGGTTTCGATGAAATTGACGCCAATCGCTTTGTTGCGCACGAGTACTTCATTCGGCCCCGGGGTGCCTGGTTCGAAGTCGACATACTCGAGTACTTCAGGGCCGCCGTGAGCGCGGAACTGGATACGCTTTGCCATTTGCTTTCTCCGTCATGGATCGAAACTGCGTGGATCAACTATATGCGAAAGGGTTCTATCGGACTCCTTCGTTTGGTCTTCGTCAACTGCGGCGCGGGTCTGGCGGGTGATATGCTACGCGCCAATTTCGAGCCGCACGTTCCGACTGACGCTGCCCGCGCCAGCGAAGACGGCACTCAAAAACCCGTTTCAGGTTACTCAAGGTACTGCCATGTCCTTTCGCACCGATGCCGTCAAAGCCTACCTGCTCGATCTGCAAGACCGGATCTGCGCCGCTCTTGAGCACGAAGACGGCAAGGCCCGCTTCGTCGAAGACGCCTGGGAGCGTCCGGCCGGTGGCGGCGGGCGTACCCGTGTGATCGAGAACGGCGACGTCATCGAAAAAGGTGGGGTCAATTTCTCCCATGTATTCGGTTCGGGGCTGCCACCTTCAGCCAGCGCGCACCGTCCGGAACTGGCCGGGCGTGGCTTCGAGGCCCTGGGCGTGTCGCTGGTCATGCACCCGCACAATCCACATGTTCCGACCTCCCACGCCAACGTGCGTTTCTTCATCGCGGAAAAAGAAGGCGAAGAGCCGGTCTGGTGGTTCGGTGGCGGCTTTGACCTCACGCCCTACTACGGCGTCGAGGAAGACTGCATTCACTGGCACCGCGTGGCCGAGCAGGCCTGCGCGCCGTTCGGGGCGGATGTCTATCCGCGCTACAAGGCCTGGTGCGACCGCTATTTCCACATCAAGCATCGCAACGAGCCACGGGGCGTGGGCGGCCTGTTCTTCGATGACCTGAACGAGTGGGACTTCGACACCAGCTTCGCCTTCCTGCGCGCCATTGGTGACGCTTTCGTCGATGCGTACCTGCCCATCGTCCAGCGCCGCAAGGCCACGCCTTACACGGCGCAGCAGCGTGAATTCCAGGAATTCCGCCGTGGGCGTTATGTGGAATTCAACCTGGTATACGACCGCGGCACCCTGTTCGGCCTGCAATCGGGCGGGCGTACCGAGTCGATCCTCATGTCGCTGCCGCCCCAGGTGCGCTGGGGCTACGACTGGAAAGCGGAACCTGGCAGCGAGGAGGCTCGCCTGACTGACTATTTCCTGCAAGACCGCGACTGGCTGGCCGAGGACGCCCGATAATGACTGACCAATACGTAGTGTTCGGCAACCCCATCGCCCACAGCAAATCGCCGCTGATTCATGCGCTGTTCGCCGAGCAGACTGGCGAGTCGCTGAATTACCAGACGTCCCTGGCGCCGCTGGATGGCTTCACCGCCTTCGCCCGGCACTTCTTTGAAACCGGGCTTGGTGCCAATGTCACCGTGCCGTTCAAGGAAGAGGCCTATCGCATGGCCGACCAGTTGACCGAGCGCGGGCGTCGTGCCGGCGCGGTGAACACCCTCGCCCGTCAGCCCGACGGCACGTTGCTGGGCGACAACACCGATGGCGCTGGCCTGGTGCGGGACCTGAAGGTCAACCACGGCATCACCCTCAAGGACAAACGCATCCTGTTGCTGGGAGCTGGCGGCGCCGTGCGTGGCGCGCTGGAGCCATTGCTGGTCGAGGAGCCTCAGGCGTTGGTGGTGGCGAACCGTACGGTGGAAAAGGCCGAGAAGCTGGCGCAGGAATTCGCCGAGCTGGGGCCGATCCTGGCGGCCGGTTATGACTGGCTGGAAGAGCCGGTGGACATCATCATCAACGCGACGTCGGCGAGCCTGTCCGGTGAGTTGCCGCCGATTGCGCCGAGCCTGATCCAGCCTGGCGAAACCTTCTGCTACGACATGATGTACGCTAAGGAACCGACCGCATTCTGCCGCTGGGCCACGGAGCACAAGGCCGGGAAAGCGGTAGATGGGTTGGGGATGCTGGTTGAGCAGGCGGGCGAAGCGTTCTACCTGTGGCGCGGCGTGCGCCCGGATTCGAAGCCGGTGCTGGCCGAGTTGCGGCGGTTGATGGCCCAGAGCGCATAGTATCTGACCTGTAGGAGCGCGCTTGCCCGCGACAACATTGTGTCAGTCGACAGATTCGTCGCTGACCCAACCCAGTCGCGGGCAAGCGCGCTCCTACAAGGTGAGATCGCAGGCTGTTACAACTTAGCCTTCACCGCAGGCAGCGCATCCTTGTCATCAACAGTTTTCACCCCGTTGAGCCACTTCTCCAGCACGGCCGGGTTTTCCTTGATCCAGGCCTTGACCGCATCGGTGTTGCTGACCTTGTTGTCCACCACGTTCTTCATGATGGTGTTTTCCATGTCCTGGGTGAACGTCAGGTTGGAGAACAGCTTGGCGACGTTCGGGCAGGCGTCGGCGTAGCCCTTGCGGGTCACGGTGTAGACGCTGCCGGTGTCACCGAAGTATTTCTCGCCACCCTTGAGGTACTTCATCCCCTTGATCTGCACATTCATCGGGTGCGGCGTCCAGCCCAGGAACACCACGAAGTCCTTCTTCTTCACGTTGCGCTGCACTTCGGCCAGCATGGCCTGTTCGCTCGACTCGACCAGCTTCCAGTCACCCAGCTCGAACTCGTTCTTCTTGATGATCTCCTGAATCGATGCGTTGGCCGGAGCCCCCGAGCCGATGCCGTAGATCTTCTTGTGGAACTTGTCAGCGAACTTGTTCAGGTCGGCGAAGTTATGCACACCCGCGTCGTAGACGTAGTCAGGCACCGCGAGGGTGAACTCGGTGCCTTCCAGGTTCTTGGCGTATTGCGTCACATCGCCCGTGGCGATGAACTTGTCATAGAAGCCCTGCTGCGCAGGCATCCAGTTGCCCAGGAAAACGTCCATCTGACCGTCTTTGAGACCACCATAGGCAATCGGCACTGCCAGCGTATCGACCTTGGTCTTGTAACCCATGCCGTCGAGCAGAAAGCCCGCGGTGGCATTGGTTGCAGCGATATCGCTCCAACCCGGATCTGCCATCTTGACCGTACTGCAGCTTGCGTCAGCGGCGTATGCAACGACGCTGCTCAAGCTCATCACCGCAACCGCCAGCGTTGTGAACAACTTCTTCATGGTGTGCCCCTTTTTGGTTTTCTAGGTGGTGGCAGGGTTCAAGGTTGTGGATAACGGGCCTTGCGCTCCAGATCGTCGAGATCGATATGGTTGCGCATGTATTGCTGACTGGCGTCTACCAGCGGCTGGTGATCCCAACTCTTCAGCTTGCCGAGGGCCAGCGATTCGGCAACGAAACGCCGACGACGCTGGCTGGCGAGCACCTGGTGGTGTATCGCCTTGATGTCCCATTTGGCCCGTGCTTCTGCCAGGAACGCGTTGAACAGGTCGCGATGGGCCGAAGACTGGCTCAACTCTTCCTGTTCCTTCGGATCGTTGTACACGTCGTAGAGCAGACATGGGTCCTTTTCCGAATAGATGAATTTGTAGGCACCGCGACGGATCATCATCAGCGGGCTGTTGGTGCCTTCGGCCATGTACTCGCCGAACACTTCGTCGTGACCGCCCTCGCCTTGCAGGTGCGGCAGCAACGAACGGCCGTCCAGTGGCAGGCCGTTTTCCAGCCCGCCTTCAGCCAGGGCGACGAAAGTCGGCAGCAGGTCGGCGGTGGACACGGCAGCTTTCACGCGGCCAGCCTTGAACTGCCCCGGAGCGTAGACCAGCAGCGGCACGCGGGCAGACATTTCAAACCAGTGCATCTTGTACCAGAGGCCGCGCTCGCCAAGCATGTCACCGTGGTCGCCCGAGAACACGATGATGGTGTCTTCGGCAAGGCCCGTGTCTTCCAGGGTCTTCAGCAGTTTGCCGACATTGTCGTCGATGTAGCTGCACGCGCCGAAATACGCACGGCGGGCGTCGCGGATCTTGTGCTCGGGTAGCGGCTTGTCCCACAGGTCGTAGACCTTGAGCAGGCGCTGGGAGTGCGGGTCCTGATCGGCCTGGGCAGGTGGCGCAGGCGGCATCGGAATCTCGTCGTCGCTGTAGAGGTTCCAGTACTCCTTGGGGATGGTGTACGGGTCATGCGGATGGGTCATCGACACCGTCAGGCAGAACGGCTGGTCGCCGTCTTCGCGCACATGGTCGAACAGGTACTGCTGGGCCTTGAACACCACTTCTTCGTCGAAATCGAGCTGGTTGGTGCGCACGCACGGGCCTGCCTGCAGCACCGACGACATGTTGTGGTACCAGGTCGGGCGCACGTCCGGCTCGTCCCAGTTCACGGCCCAGCCGTAGTCGGCGGGGTAAATGTCGCTGGTCAGGCGCTCTTCGTAGCCGTGCAGTTGATCCGGGCCGCAGAAGTGCATCTTGCCCGACAGCGCGGTGCGGTAGCCCAGACGGCGCAGGTAGTGGGCGTAAGTCGGGACATCGGCAGGAAAATCGGCAGCGTTGTCGTAGGCGCCGATCTTGCTCGGCAACTGGCCGCTGACCAGGGTGAAACGCGACGGCGCGCACAGCGGGCTATTGCAATAAGCGGCGTCGAACACCACGCCTTCGGCGGCGAGGCGGCTCAAATTCGGCATCTTGATTGGAGATGAGGCGTAAATCGGCAACATCGGCGCGGCCATCTGATCGGCCATGATGAAAAGAATGTTCTTGCGCTTCATGTCTTCGCGGCATTCCATAGTGAATATTTATGCGAAATTGCTGTTCCAGAGAATGAGACCCATGGGATCAGCGGTAAAGCCCATAAAACGCAATGCCTAGGATAAGCCACGCTTATGTTTGAATCCCTCGGTGACATGTCGTTGGACCTGCTTCGCGGTTTTGAAGCCGCTGCCCGTTTGCGCAGTTTCACGGCTGCCGCCATCGAACTGGGCACCACCCAACCGGCCATTAGCCAGCAAATCAAAAGGTTAGAAGAACAACTGGCAACGCGCCTGTTCGATCGCATCTATCGCGGAATCGAACTGACCGACGCCGGGGAGATTCTGTTCAACCACGTGCAGGCCGGTCTGCAGTCGATGGATTCGGGGCTGAGCCTGATTACTGAGCAGCATCAGCACGAGGTACTGCAGGTCGCGACCGACTTCGCCTTTGCGGCGTACTGGCTGATGCCGCGCCTGCATCGCTTTCACAAGCAGAATCCCGATGTCGATGTGAGCCTGGTGACCAGTGAGCGCAGCCACAGCATGCTGCGCGCCGACATCGATGTTGCCGTGCTGTTCGGCGATGGGCGCTTCAAACAGGGGGAAAGCCACTGGTTGTTCAGCGAAGAAGTGTTCCCCGTGTGCAGCCCGCAACTGCTGGCGGGCCGCGCTTTGCCGATGCCCAACGAGGCGCTGCGCCATTATCCGTTGTTGCATTTGCGTGGCGAAGGCGGCAATAACTGGTTCGATTGGGCCGGGGTGTTCCGTGCGCTGAACATCGCCCAGGCGCCTGCACCCGGCCAGTTGCGGTTCGACAATTACACCCTGCTGATTCAGGCTGCCATCGGTGGGCAGGGCGTGGCCATTGGCTGGCGGCATCTGGTGGATGATTTGCTGGAGCAAGGCTTGTTGTGTCGGCCGGTCGAGAGTGCGGCGATTTCGGCGTATGGGTATTACATTGTTCTGCCACAGCGCAAACGCCGGGTGCAGATTGTTCAGCGGTTTGTCGACTGGTTAAAAAGTGAGCAGGCAGTTAGCGGAGATCTGTTGACCGGTAAGCCGATGCCGTCCATCGCGATCTAGCTTCTGGTTTTGTAGGAGCGCGCTTGCCCGCGACGGCGGTGTGTCTGTGACACGTCTACACCTGACAGACCGCTATCGTCCGAATGCGGCCCAGACCAAGCGCGCTCCTACAGGTTCATCGTCGATGACGATGAATGAATTCAAGATTGAGGGATTGAACATGTCACCCATTGAGGGCTACCACGCCCACGTTTACTTCGACGCCCAGACAATCGAGCAGGCCCGGGCCTTGTGCGAAACCGTTGCGGCGAAATTCGACATTCGCATGGGCCGTGTGCATGAGCGCCCTGTAGGACCGCATCCGGACTGGAGCTGCCAGTTGGCGTTTTCCCACGCGCAGTTCGCCGATGTGATGCTGTACCTGGCGCTGAATCGCAATGGGCTGGTGATCTTCATCCACCCTTCGACCGGTGATGATCTGGCCGACCACACCGAACATGCTATCTGGATGGGCGGGATCCGCGAGTTGAATGTGGGGATGTTCAGATAACGAAAGCCACTATGATCATGCCCACGCTCCGCGTGGGCATGCATCTGGCGACGCTCCGCGTCGCACCGGCCGCGAAGCGGCCTGAACGGCGTTCCCACGCAGAGCGTGGGAACGATCATTTAGGCGGCAGGCGGAAGGCGGCGGTCAGTTCAGCACACCCTCCAGAATCTCATACACAATCCCGCTGCCCACCGCGATCAGCACGATATCCGGGCCCAGGCGGCGCCATTCGTAGCCTTCGTAACGCGGCAGGTATTGCAGCGAGCGGTCGTCCAGACGGTGGCCGTAGCCCCTTGGCAGCGGGTGGCCCTTCACGATGTGCACACCGGGCGGCAACGGCTGGCCGCGACCGATGACTTCGCGATGCTCGGAGATCGTGCGGCGAACGTCGCCGAAATCTGAAGGAGGACGGCCGCCACGATGGTCGTCGCCGCGATTGTCCGGGCGGTGGTCGTCACGATGTTCATTGCCTCGCTGCTCTTGAGGACCACCTTGCGGGCCTCGGTCCTGGTGCTGTTGACCCTGGCCGTGGTCGTCGTGGCCGTCACGTTGATCCGGCGGCGCTGCGTGGACCAGCGCGCTGGCGCTGACCATCAACACACCCAACCCTGCGATCAAACGATTCGAGACTTTCATGTAGCGCGCTCCTGAGCAAATTCGAATCAGCAAAAAGGGGTTCAGAATCAGGTTCCGAACCCCTTTGCTGTACTACTTAGTCTGCTAACGAAGCTACAGATTCCTCTGTATCAGGAACTTTACCTTCAGGCTACACGGGCCTTACGTACGCCCTCGGACAAGTCCGAACACAACTTCAAAACGCCGCTAACCGCTTGCTCCGGCGACTGGGCATTGGCGATCTGGTCGATCAGCGCCGAACCCACCACCACACCGTCTGCGACGCGGGCAATGGCTGCTGCCTGATCCGGGGTGCGAATCCCGAAACCGACGCTGATCGGCAGGTCCGAGTGACGACGCAGACGCGCAACGGCTTCCTTGACGTGCTCGATGGTCGCCGAGCCTGCACCGGTCACGCCTGCAACCGACACGTAGTAAACGAAGCCGGAACTACCGTTGAGCACGGTCGGCAGGCGCTTGTCGTCGGTGGTCGGCGTGGTCAGGCGGATGAAGTCCAGACCCGCATCCTGCGCAGGGTCGCACAACTCGTTGTTGTGCTCTGGCGGCAGGTCGACCACGATCAGGCCATCGACGCCGGACTCATGGGCTTCGGCAATGAAGCGTTCGACGCCGTAGTTGTGGATCGGGTTGTAGTAGCCCATCAGCACCAGTGGCGTGTTGCTGTCTTCAGCGCGGAACTCACGAACCATTTGCAGGGTTTTCGCCAGGTTCTGCTTGGCGTCCAGCGCACGAATGTTCGCCAGCTGGATCGCCGGGCCGTCAGCCATCGGATCGGTGAAGGGCATGCCCAGCTCGATCACGTCGGCACCGGCTTTTGGCAGGCCCTTGAGGATTGCCAGCGAGGTGTCATAAGACGGGTCGCCTGCGGTGATGAAGGTCACCAGGGCGGCGCGGTTTTGTTCTTTCAGCTCGGCAAAGCGGGTTTGCAGGCGGCTCATCAGTGTTTCTCCTGCTGGGACAGATCCAGATGATGCATGACGGTTTGCATGTCCTTGTCACCGCGACCGGACAGGTTGACCACCATCAGGTGATCCTTAGGCAGCGTTGGTGCGCGCTTGAACACTTCGGCCAGGGCATGGGCACTTTCCAGCGCCGGGATGATGCCTTCCAGGCGGCAGCACTGGTGGAACGCAGCCAGTGCTTCGTCGTCGGTGATCGAGGTGTATTCGACGCGACCGATGTCATGCAACCAGGCGTGTTCAGGGCCGATGCCGGGGTAATCCAGGCCTGCGGAAATCGAGTGGGCGTCGATGATCTGGCCATCGTCGTCCTGCAGCAGGAAGGTGCGGTTGCCGTGCAGTACGCCCGGCACGCCGCCGTTCAGGCTGGCTGCGTGCTTTCCGGTCTCGATGCCGTGGCCGGCCGCTTCGACGCCGATGATGCGCACGGTGGTGTCGTCCAGGAACGGGTGGAACAGGCCCATGGCGTTGGAACCTCCGCCGATGCAGGCGACCAGGCTGTCCGGCAGGCGGCCTTCCTGTTCTTGCAGCTGCTCGCGGGTTTCCTTGCCGATCACGGCCTGGAAGTCGCGAACCATCGCAGGATACGGGTGCGGACCTGCAACGGTGCCGATCAGGTAGAAAGTGCTGTCGACGTTGGTCACCCAGTCACGCAGCGCCTCGTTCATCGCATCTTTCAGGGTGCCGGTGCCGGCCACGACCGGGATCACGGTGGCGCCCAGCAGCTTCATGCGGAACACGTTCGCCTGCTGGCGCTCGATGTCGGTGGTGCCCATGTAGATCACGCATTCCAGGCCGAAACGTGCAGCCACGGTGGCAGTCGCCACGCCGTGCATGCCCGCGCCGGTCTCGGCGATGATGCGTTTCTTGCCCATGCGCCGCGCCAGCAGGATCTGGCCGATGCAGTTGTTGATCTTGTGCGCGCCGGTGTGGTTCAGCTCTTCGCGCTTGAGGTAGATCTTGGCGCCGCCGCAGTGTTCGGTCAGGCGTTCTGCGAAATACAGCGGGCTTGGACGGCCCACGTAGTCGCGCTGGAAGTAGGCCAGTTCCTTGAGGAACGCAGGATCTTCCTTCGCCGCTTCGTATTCGCGGTTCAGGTCAAGGATCAGGGGCATCAGGGTTTCAGCGACGTAACGGCCGCCAAATGCACCGAACATGCCGCGATCGTCCGGGCCATTGCGATATTGGGTCTGAGTCTGGGACATGAGGAGCTCCAATTGACTAGTGCCGAGTGACAAATAAGGTGAGCCGTTGAGGCAGTGAACACACTGTAACCAGCGCGCAGGCCGGTGAAAACCGATAAGATCGCCACAACCTGTCAGGAAAACTCACAGATATCATGAGCCGCGACCTTCCCCCGCTGAACGCTCTGCGCGCCTTCGAAGCCACTGCCCGCCTGAACAGCGTCAGTCAGGCCGCCGGACAACTGCATGTCACCCACGGTGCGGTCAGCCGGCAGTTGAAGGCGCTGGAAGAACATTTGGGCGTGAGCCTGTTCAGCAAGGACGGGCGCGGCCTTAAACTCACAGATGCGGGTGTTCGTCTGCGCGATGCCAGCGGCGAGGCTTTCGACCGGTTGCGCAGCGTATGTGCCGAGTTAAGCCAGGGCAGCGCCGATGCGCCATTCGTGCTGGGTTGTTCGGGGAGCCTGTTGGCGCGCTGGTTCATCCCCAGGCTTGGGCGATTGAATGCAGACTTGCCGGATTTGCGCCTGCACCTGTCCGCCGGTGAAGGCGATCTCGATCCACGCCGCCCCGGTCTGGACGCATTGCTGGTGTTCGCAGAGCCACCCTGGCCTGCCGACATGCAGGTATTCGAGCTTGCCAGCGAGCGGATCGGCCCGGTCATGAGCCCCCGCTTTGCGCGCTTCGAGTCGCTGCGCGCGGCGCCTGCCACTGCGCTGTTGAACGAGCCGTTGCTGCAAACCATGTCGCGCTTGCAGGCTTGGCCTAGCTGGGCGAAACACAACGGTATCAATCCCGACGCGCTGCATTACGGCCAGGGTTTCGAGCATCTGTATTACTTGCTGGAGGCCGCTGTTTCAGGCCTTGGGATCGCCATCGCACCTGAGCAACTGGTGGCCGATGACCTGAAGGCAGGTCGCCTCGCTGCGCCATGGGGTTTCAGTGAAACCCCGGCGCAACTGGCGTTGTGGGTGCCTAAACGTGCGGCCGACGGGCGCGCCCGTCAATTGGCCCAGTGGCTGGGGCAAGAGCTGGCGCGTTCAGGCCCGGCGTAACGGGACCCTGCATGTTCCGGTCAGTTACCGCGCTTGCACAGCAAATACGCTGCCAGCAGACCGATTGCACCAACAGCCACACCGGCTGTAGTCCAAGGGTGTTCCTGGGCGTAATCACGGGTAGCCACGCCGGTTTCGCGGGTTTTCACTTTGACGTCTTCGTAGACATCGCTCAGCAGGCTGCGCGAATGGCTCAGCGCGCTTTCAGCGTTGGCTTTCAGAGTCTTCAGGGTTTTGCGCGACTCGTCCGAAGCGTCCGACTTCAAGCTCTCCAACGACTTGAGCAGACTTTCGATCTCGGCTTCCATGCTTTGCAGCGACGCTTTACGGGATGAGGTGAATGCCATGATTGTGACTCTCCTGCAGTGATGAGTGGCGTGTGAAGATTCCGACTACAGGGTTTTCAGAAAGTGCAGTGAAGGTTGGTCGCGGGTTTGCCCAAGGGTGATTTTTGTGAACTTTCCGGGCGTTTCTCCCGCCAGAGGTAGGGATTGAATTCGCTGCTACGCTGCAAAAGACCCTATTAGGAGAACTGCCATGTCCGATCATCGCACCTACAAAATCCTCGAACTGGTCGGCTCATCGACCACCAGCACCGACGACGCCATCCAGAACGCGATCGCCCAGGCCGCCAAGACGGTGAAGCTGCTGGAGTGGTTCGAAGTTATCGAGACCCGTGGCCACATCGAGGATGGCAAGGTGGCGCACTTCCAGGTGACCCTCAAAGTGGGCTTCCGCATCGATAACAGCTGAAAACACTGAACTTTCGAACTGGCCGAATGCCACAACCTTCACTATACATAACCCGCCGTTCGTGAATTCGGACGCGTGTTTCATGTATCGGGCCGCCCTTTTCGGGCGGCCTCTTTCGCTTGAAAAGCGCCTGACGATGGAGTGTGACCGATGAAGAAGATTCTTTTGGCGGTAGGGTTGTTGAGTATTGCGGGCACCACCATGGCAGCCGGGAAATCCTGCGATGACGTGAAGGCCGAGATCGACGCGAAGATCAAGGCCAAGGGCGTGTCGTCCTACACGTTGGAGGCGGTGGACAAAGGCAGCGCGGCGGGTGGGAAGGTTGTCGGCACCTGCGACGGCGGCAGCAAGGAGATTGTCTACAAGCGCGGCTGATTTCGGCCCGTTGTACAAAAAAACCGACGCATCAGGCGTCGGTTTTTTATGAGTCATACTCGGGCTTCGGATGAACTGCATCCGCGTATCACCCCCGAGTTCATCTTCAGGATCAGTCTTTTCTGGTGTTCGTTTCACCGGCTGCCAGATTTCTCACCGCCTTGTCGAAATCGCTTTCAAACAGCCGGTCCTGCACGATTCTGTATTTCTCGAATTCGCTTTCTGCATGCGTCTGGGCAAGCTTTGCGGAAACCTTGCCGCTGTTTTGAAGCACTTCCCTTTCATCGAACTGCAGGAAGGCATCAAGGCGCTTGGACCAGTCTTCCATGCTCATGGGAATCTTGCGGCGAGCGCGGTCCTCCGCCAATTCCAGATAGGCGTTGACGATACGCCCTAAAGACTCCAACTCGTCCTGACTCAGGTAGTTCTTGGCCACGGCCACATCTGTTTTCAGGATCTTGCCTTCAGGTGCGCTCGCCCAGGAAGTCAGGCCCATGTGCGGCTTGTGGCTGTCGGCTCGCTCGTGGATCAACTCAGCCGCAGTATGGCCGTGAATGGCGTAATGCAGCTTGTTCTGCACCTTGGCGAAGAATGCCTTGGTGGTCGGTGCGTCCCTGTTGTAATCCACGCTGGTGGCGTAGATGTCGGTGATCTTCTGGTAAAAACGCCGCTCGCTGAGACGGATCTCGCGGATTTCTGCCAGCAGCCGCTCGAAGTAGTCCTCGCCCAGGAAACTGCCGTTTTCCATGCGTTGACGATCAAGCACATAGCCCTTGATGGCGAACTCACTCAGGATGCCCGTCGCCCACTGACGGAATTGTGTGGCACGTATGGAGTTAACCCGATAGCCGACGGAAATAATGGCGTCGAGGTTGTAGAAGTCTACCGTCCTAGACACCTCCCGCTGGCCCTCCAGCTGAACTATCCGGAATTTCCGGATAGTTGCCTCAGGCGCAAGCTCATGGCTGGCAAAGATGTTTTTCAGGTGCTCGCTGACGGTCCGCACATCCACCCCGAACAGCTCTGCCATAAGCTTCTGCGATAGCCAGAGGGTTTCGTCCTCGTAGCGCGCTTCGATGCTCTGCTCCCCGGCCTGGCCGGTGAAGATCAGAAATTCGGCCGTGCTGTTACGGATTAATGTGCGTTTGCCGTTCATGGCGCATTCCCTCGCAAACTGGGCAGGTTCCACATGGCAACAGCGCTTGGGTCGGCTGCCGCCTTCGCCGCGCACTATACATGTCAGCGCAGTCGCACTTCCTCCCCACTTCGTAACGGCAATCAGCCCCTGGCGACTTGCGCCAGGATTTCATACGAACGCAGCCGGTCGGCGTGTTCGTACATGTCGCAGGTGAAGATCAGCTCATCGGCGTCGGTCTGCTCAAGCAGCACCTCCAGCTTGGCGCGGATCTTCTCGGGGCCGCCGACCATCGCAAGGCCCAGGAAATCCATCACCGCCTCGCGCTCGTGGGGCAGCCACAGGCCGTTCATGCTGTCCACGGGCGGCTTCTGCATCAGGCTCTGGCCACGCATCAGGTTGAGGATGCGCTGGTACACCGAAGTCACCAGGTAGTCGGCCTGCTCGTCGGTATCGGCGGCCGCCAGCGGCACGCCCAGCATCACGTAAGGCTTGTCCAGCACCTCGGAAGGCTGGAAGTGATTGCGATAGACGCGAATCGCCTCGTGCATGTAGCGCGGCGCGAAATGCGATGCGAAGGCGTAGGGCAAACCGCGCTGGCCGGCCAGTTGCGCGCTGAACAGGCTCGAACCCAACAGCCATATCGGCACGTTGGTATTGCTGCCAGGCACGGCGATCACCCGTTGATGCGGCTGGCGCGGGCCCAGATAGCTCATCAGCTCCGCGACGTCGTCCGGGAAGTCATCGGCGCTGCCGGAGCGTTCGCGGCGCAAGGCGCGGGCGGTCATCTGGTCGGAGCCAGGCGCACGGCCCAGGCCCAGGTCGATGCGACCGGGAAACAGGCTTGCCAGGGTGCCGAACTGTTCGGCGATGACCAGCGGCGCATGGTTGGGCAGCATCACACCGCCGGAGCCTACGCGGATGCTCGAAGTCCCGCCCGCCAAGTACGCCAGCAACACGGACGTCGCGGAGCTGGCGATGCCGTCCATGTTGTGGTGTTCGGCGACCCAGAAGCGGTTGTAACCCCATTTCTCGGCGTGTTGCGCCAGATCCAGCGAGTTGTGCAGGGAGACGGCCGGGCCTTTGTCCTCGCGCACCGGGACCAGATCGAGCATGGAAATCTTCACATCAGCTAAACGTTTCATAGGCTGCGGTTGATCCTCTTGGGGCCGGGCCCTGCGCCGAAAAAATGGCTGGCGCGAAAGCGATACCCACATTAAGACTAAATATTTGCGTTAAGCCATAGGATAAGGCCGGATTCTCAGGTTGCAATGGGTAGCGAGAAAATCCCTACTGATTTGGTCGGAAATATGCCTGGTCATTCAGGAAAAACCTTTCGTTAAAAAAGCACAGGCGTCACAACGGTTGAACCAAGTGGCGCCTACACTCCTCTGACTTTTGTCCATGTGCGAGCCCTTCGCACCTATTTCACGAGGAGACACCATGAGCATCGTCAAGAAAGCATCCGCCCACTGGGAAGGTGATCTGAAGTCAGGCATCGGCAGCATCTCCACTGAAACCGGCGTGCTGCGTGAAGCGCCTTACGGCTTCAAGGCCCGTTTCGAGGGCGGCAAGGGCACCAACCCTGAAGAACTGATCGGCGCGGCGCACGCAGGCTGCTTCTCGATGGCACTGTCGATGATCCTCGGTGGCGAAAACCTGAAGGCCGACAGCATCGACACCACTGCCGACGTTACCCTGGACCAGGTCGATGGCGGCTTCGCGATCACCGCGGTTCACCTGACCCTCAAGGCCAAGGTACCGGGCGCGACCCAGGAGCAGTTCGAGCGCCTGACCCAAGCCGCAAAAGAAGGCTGCCCGGTCTCCAAGGTGCTGAACGCCAAGATCACCCTGGACGCCACACTGGTCAGCTGATAACTGCCCTGTCGCAACCTCGATGGCCCGCGATTGCGGGTCATTGTCGTTATGGGACCGGTAGAACCGGCCGGGCACGGCAAGGTCTGATGCAATGCCGCTGCGCAGCGCACGGCTTTAGGAGCCCCACATGAAACGCATTGTGTTAACCCTGATCGTCAGCGCCTTGACCACCAGTGCCTTCGCCGCGCCCAAGCCCTGCGAAGAACTCAAGGCCGAGATCGAAGCCAAGATCCAGGCGCAGAACGTCAGTTCCTACACCCTCGAGATCGTCAGCAACGAAGAGGTTCACGATCAGAATATGGTCGTGGGGTCGTGCGAAAACGGCACCAAAAAAATCATCTACCAGAAGAATGATCGGTAACCTGCAAACCCTGAGCTAGGGAATGCAGAAGATCTCACCCTCTTCGGCCAGCACCTTGCGCTGTTCGTCACGCAGTTGCGCGTCGATGCTGTTGGCGACGTGGCGCACATCCAGGCGATAACGATGGCCCGCTTCGAAATGGTCGTAGTTGACCGTGACGTAGCAGGTCAGCTCGTTATAGATGTCCATCGACAGCCCCAGGCCGCCGGGTGCGTATTCATAGTCATAACGCACTTCGAGCTTGTGTTTGCCCGGCGATACCTGAAAGAAGCGGCCGTCTTCGGTGCGCTTGCCGTCGAGCTTGTCGGCCATCAGCGTCTTGCCGGTGTAGGTGTGCAGATCGACCCAGGCTTGTTGCGGGTCAACGGCGGGGAGCGGCCCTGCACAGCCAGCCAGAAGGCTCAGGGCGATGATCGACAGGGGCAGGCGCATGACAGACTCCGCATTAGGCAGATGACGGGGATGGTTGCGTCAGGGGCCGGGTCTGCGGCATAACGCTGGGGCTTTAAACCCCTCATGTATTTCGACGGTAAGGCCGCCGCATGATTCGAAACAAAAAGCAGTGGCTGCTGCGCGGCCTGTCCATGCTGGCGATTTTACTCCTCAGCGGCTGTTCCAGTCTTTCCTATTACACGCAATTGGCCGAAGGCCAGTTGGACCTGCTGCGCGCCCGTGAACCTGTGGCAGATGTGATTGCCGACCCCCAGCGCGACCCCAAACTGCGCGAGCACCTGCGCAAGGCGCAACAGGCCCGTGAGTTCGCGAGCCAGCACCTGCGTCTGCCGGACAACCAGAGTTACCGGCTGTACGCCGACATCCACCGCCAGTATGTGGTCTGGAACGTCTTCGCCACGGGAGAGTTCTCGCTGGACCCGGTCACCCACTGTTTCCCCATTGCCGGCTGCGTGGCGTATCGCGGCTATTACAGCCCGGGCGCGGCGCGGGGCGAGGCGGCGTTGCAGAAGCTCGATGGCAAGGATGTCTACGTCAGTGGCGTGGAGGCCTATTCGACGCTGGGCTGGTTCGATGATCCGATCATCAGCTCGATGATGAACTGGGGCGACGAGCGGCTGGCGACGCTGATCTTCCACGAGCTGGCGCACCAGCGCTTCTACGTGCAGGACGACAGCGAGTTCAACGAGTCCTATGCCACCTTCGTCGAGCAGGAAGGCACACGGCAATGGCGCGCTGCCCGGGGCCTGCCGGCTGAAGGCGCGTCATCCGAAAGCCAGCGCAGGGATCAACTGACCACACTGGTGCTCGCCACGCGGGACCGGCTCAAGGCGCTGTACGCCGAGCCACTGAGCCCGGAAGTGATGCGCCAGCGCAAGGCCGCTGAATTCGAGCGGCTGCGCAGCGAATACCGGACGATGCGCGACAGCCAATGGGGTGGCGACAAGCGCTTTGACAACTGGGTCTACGCGCCGATGAACAACGCCCGGCTACTGCCCATCGGCCTTTATGACCAATGGACGCCCGCGTTCGCGGCGCTGTTCAAGGAGGTTGGCGGCGACTGGCCTGCATTTTTCGCAGCCGTGGAGAAGATGGGCGCTTTGCCCAAGGATCAGCGCAAGGCGGCGTTGGAGCGGCTAATTTCCTCGTAGCAGCACGGCTTGCCGGCGGGAGCGGTGTGTCAGACGATGAACGCGTTACAGACACACCGCGGTCGCGGGCAAGCGCGCTCCTACAAATGTCCTCAGGGCTTGAGGAACGCCTCACGCAGTGCCTTCACCGACTCGAAATGATAGGTCGGCGCCTCGGCTTCCAGCTCCTCGCGGCTGCCAAACCCGTACCCTACCGCCGCCACATCCAGCCCGTTGCGCTTGCCGCCGATCAGGTCATGTTTGCGGTCGCCGATCATCAGCGTCTGCTTGGGATCGAGCTTTTCCTCGTCCAGCAGATGCCGGATCAGCTCGACCTTGTCGGTCCGCGTACCGTCCAGTTCACTGCCGTAGATCAGCTTGAAATGCCGGGCGAAGTCGAAATGCCGGGCGATTTCGTGGGCGAACACCCAAGGCTTGGAGGTCGCGATGAACAGCGTGCGGCCTTGATCGGACAGCAGGTCGAGCAGCTCGAAAATGCCGTCGAACACCAGGTTTTCGTACAGCCCGGTGACCTTGAAACGCTCGCGGTAGAAACCCACCGCCTCCCAGGCACGGGCTTCGTCGAAGTCATAGGCGCGCATGAACTGTTGCAACAGCGGCGGCCCGATGAAGTGCTCAAGCTGGGTGATGTCGGGTTCGTCGATGCCCAGCTTGCTCAGGGCGAACTGGATCGAGCGGGTGATGCCTTCGCGAGGATCGGTCAGGGTGCCGTCCAGGTCGAACAGGATATTCTGGTAATGCATGTCGTCTCTCGTTTGCGGCCGGGGATCAGCAGGGCTTGTCGAAGCCTTCGGCCAGGTGCTGATCTTTCAATTTCACGTAATTGGTGGCGCTGTAGGGGAAGAAGGCAATTTCCTTCTCGGTCAGCGGACGCGCCTGTTTCACCGGGCGGCCAACGTACAGAAAGCCGCTTTCCAGGCGCTTGCCCGGCGGCACCAGGCTGCCGGCGCCGATGATGACTTCGTCCTCGACCACGGCGCCGTCCATGATCGTGCTGCCCATGCCGATCAGGATGCGGCTGCCGATGGTGCAGCCGTGCAGCATGACCTTGTGGCCGATGGTCACCTCATCGCCGATCAGCAGCGGGAAGCCGTCCGGGTTGAACGGGCCTGCGTGGGTGATGTGCAACACGCTGCCGTCCTGCACGCTGGTGCGCGCGCCGATACGGATGCGGTGCATGTCGCCGCGAATCACCGTCAGCGGCCAGACGGAGCTGTCGGCGCCGATTTCGACATCACCGATAACAATTGCCGAATGGTCGACGAAAGCCCGCTCGCCAAGGGCCGGCGTGTGATTCTGGAATTTTCGGATCGCCACAATAGGCTCCTTCTCTGATGCTGATAGCTGCGGTCAGCGCCGATTGTAATTAAGATGCTCAGGTGTTTCTTCCAGCCAAGGTGCCAAACCGTGAGCGCGAACAACCCTCTTTTGCAATCCTACGACCTGCCACCTTTCTCGGCGATCCGCGCCGAGCACGTAAAACCTGCCATTGACCAGATTCTTGCCGACAACCGCGCCGCGATTGCCGACATCCTCGCCAAGCAAGGCACGCAGCCTACATGGGCTGGCCTGGTGCTGGCGATGGACGAGTTGAATGACCGCCTGGGTGCTGCCTGGAGCCCGGTCAGCCACCTGAACGCCGTGTGCAACAGCGCCGAACTGCGCGAAGCCTATGAATCCTGCCTGCCGGGCTTGAGCGCCTACTCGACCGAAATGGGCCAGAACCGTGAGCTGTTCCAGGCCTTCGAAGCCCTGGCCAACAGCCCGGAAGCGGCCGGTTTCGACGTCGCCCAGAAGACCATTCTGGAGCACTCGCTGCGTGACTTCCGCCTGTCGGGTATCGATCTGCCGCCCGAGCAGCAGAAACGTTACGCCGAAGTGCAGAGCAAACTGTCGGAGCTGGGCAGCCAGTTCTCCAACCAGTTGCTCGACGCCACCCAAGCCTGGACCAAGCACGTCACCGACGAAGCGGCGCTCGCCGGCCTGACCGATTCGGCCAAGGCGCAAATGGCCGCTGCGGCTCAGGCAAAAGGTCTGGAAGGTTACCTCATCACCCTGGAATTCCCGAGCTACTACGCGGTGATGACCTACGCCCAGGACCGTGCGCTGCGCGAGGAAGTCTACGCCGCGTACTGCACCCGCGCCTCCGACCAAGGCCCGAACGCCGGCAAGAACGACAACGGCCCGGTGATGGAGCAGATCCTCGATTTGCGCCAGGAACTGGCCAAACTGTTGGGTTTTGCCAGCTTCTCGGAACTGAGCCTGGCGACCAAGATGGCTGAATCCAGCGATCAGGTACTGAGTTTCCTGCGTGACCTTGCCAAGCGCAGCAAGCCGTTCGCGGCTCAGGATATTGAGCAGTTGAAGGCCTATGCTGCCGAGCAAGGCTGCCCGGATCTGCAAAGCTGGGATAGCGGTTTCTACGGCGAGAAGCTGCGCGAACAGCGCTACAGCGTTTCCCAGGAAGCCCTGCGTGCCTACTTCCCGATCGACAAGGTGCTGGGCGGCCTGTTCGCCATTGTGCAAAAACTGTACGGCATCGAAATCACCGAGCAGAAAGGTTTCGATACCTGGCACCCTGACGTTCGCCTGTTCGAAATCAAGGAAAACGGCCAGCACGTCGGCCGCTTCTTCTTCGACCTCTACGCCCGTGCCAACAAGCGTGGCGGTGCATGGATGGACGGTGCCCGCGATCGCCGCCGCACCTCGGCAGGCTCGCTGCAGAGCCCGGTGGCCAACCTGGTGTGCAACTTCACTCCGGCAGACTCGGGCAAACCTGCCCTGCTGACCCACGATGAAGTCACCACCCTGTTCCACGAATTCGGTCATGGCCTGCACCACTTGCTGACCCGCGTCGAGCATGCTGGCGCTTCGGGTATCAATGGCGTGGCGTGGGATGCGGTCGAGCTGCCTAGCCAGTTCATGGAAAACTGGTGCTGGGAGCCCGAAGGCCTGGCGCTGATCTCCGGCCACTATGAGACCGGCGAGCCGCTGCCTCAGGATTTGCTGGAAAAAATGCTGGCAGCGAAGAACTTCCAGTCCGGCTTGATGATGGTTCGTCAGCTGGAATTCTCGCTGTTCGACTTCGAGCTGCACGCTACCCACGGCGACGGCCGCACCACGCTGCAAGTGCTTGAAGGCGTGCGCGACGAGGTGTCGGTCATGCGTCCACCGGCGTACAACCGCTTCCCGAACAGCTTTGCGCACATCTTCGCCGGCGGTTATGCGGCGGGCTATTACAGCTACAAGTGGGCTGAAGTGCTGTCGGCCGATGCCTTCTCCAAGTTCGAAGAAGACGGCGTGCTCAATGCCGAAACCGGCCGCGCGTTCCGCGAGGCGATCCTGGCCCGTGGTGGCTCGCAGGCGCCGATGGTGCTGTTCGTCGACTTCCGCGGGCGTGAGCCTTCGATTGACGCGCTGTTGCGTCATTCCGGCCTGAGCGAGGACGCTGCAGCATGAGCGACACACCTCGCGTGGTGACCAAGAAGCGCTTCATCGCCGGGGCTGTATGTCCGGCGTGCAGTGAGTCTGACAAGCTGATGATGTGGAACGAAGACGACGTTCCGCATCGCGAATGCGTGCATTGCGGCTACGCGGACACGCTCAACGCCCAAGGCCAGTCAGTGCCCAAGGAGTTGGGTACGCGGGTCAACAAGGCACCGGTGAAACCAGCCGATCCGAAGGTGCAGGGCGTGCAGTTCTTCCCTAATCCGAAGTTGAAGAAGCCGGTTGATCCGAGCTGAGGCGTATGACTCACGCCCTGTAGGAGCGCGCTTGCCCGCGACGGCGGTGTGTCCGCGACGCATTCATCGCCTGACACTCCGCGGTCGCGGGCAAGCGCGCTCCTACGGGGGCGTCACGACCGCCAATGCGGGTGTCCGCGACGTATTGAGCGCCTGACACACCGCCATCGTCCGGATGCGGCCCAGAGCAAGCGCGCTCCTACAGTCGCCACAGGATTGTGGGTACGCCGGCCACGTCGGTTTTCTGAAACCAGCCCTTGATCGCGCACCTCGCCAGCGCGCTGGTGCTGCACGCCCCGCTTTGGTAAGCCGTCTTCAATGCCTGAACATCCACCTTGTCGATGTAGGCAATTCCCCGCTTGAGATTGTCTTCATCGCCATAGCCGCCGTGGGTCATCTCTTCCACCGCCTGCTCCTTGGTCCAGCCCTGCACCACGATTCGATACATCGCGGCAATCAGCCCGGTACGGTCCTGGCCGTGCTTGCAGTGCATCAGCACCGGACCTCGCTGCTGCGCCGTTTCAATCGCGTGCAGGCTTTTGATCACGTCGGCATCGTCGATGTGCACGGTTTGCAGCGGAATCTGAACCTGGGTCACGGCTGGATCTGCCAGCCACTTGCTGTCGCTTTCCTTGATGAAGTTCACCACGGTCATGATGCCAAGCTGCTTGAGCAAGGGCTGCGCATCGGCGTCCGGCTGGCGGCTGCGGTACAGCGTGGGCGTGATCCGATACAGGTTATAACCGATGTTGATCGGTTGCGCCCACTGCGCAGGGCGGGATGCAGGCGTGGGTGCCGTCGTGTCACTGGCCTGCGCCAACGACACAGTCGAAACAGCCAGCAGGGAGGCGAACAGCATGGCGGGCAAACGAGGAAGCATGGTGAATGGCCGGTGGCGGAAGAAGTGCAGCGAGTCTGTGCCGCCGCCGGTCAAGGCGATGTCGGGTAAATGTCAAAGCCGTGTTGATTGCCATTGATCGGTGCCTTGGGGATTTTTGTCGGCTGCCCGTGGAGAGACGGGGCGTTTCGCGATACTGTATATATGAACAGTTATCCAGAGGCGCGCATGTCCATTTCCCTGCCCCCGCGCGGCCGCGGCACCGCGACCAATCCCCACAACCGTTTCGCGCCCAATCGCTCGGTGGTCGAGGACGATGGCTGGTATCAGGAAGTGCCGCTGACCCAAGGCACCACCGTTACCCTGGAAACGGCCAAGAGCATCATTGCGCGCAATTCCTCGCCGGACATTCCGTTCGATCGCTCCATCAACCCGTACCGGGGGTGCGAGCACGGTTGCATCTATTGCTACGCCCGGCCCAGCCACGCCTATTGGGACATGTCGCCGGGGCTGGATTTCGAGACCAGGCTGATCGCCAAGACCAACGCGGCCGCTTTGCTTGAGCAGCAATTGTCCAAGCCGGGTTACAGCGTGGCGCCCATCACCCTGGGTGCCAACACCGACCCGTATCAGCCCATCGAGCGCGAACACAAGCTCACACGGGCCATCCTCGAAGTGCTGCTGCGCTATCGGCATCCGGTGACGATCATCACCAAGGGGTCGTTGATTCTGCGGGACCTGGACCTGCTGGCCGAGCTTGCAAAGCTGCGGCTGGTGTCGGTGTTCATCAGCCTGACGTCACTGGACGACGAACTCAAACGCATCCTTGAGCCCCGCGCTGCGGCGCCCAAGGCCAGGCTGCGGGCGATCCGGGTGCTGCGCGATGCGGGCGTGCCGGTCGGCGTGTTGCTGGCGCCGATCATCCCCATGATCAACGATATGGAGCTTGAGCGGATGATGGGCGAGGCCAAGGCCGCCGGCGCGCTGAGTGCCAGCTACGTGATGCTTCGCCTGCCGCTGGAAGTCGCGCCGCTGTTCGAGGAGTGGCTGCAAGCGCACTACCCGCAACGGGCCGAGCACGTGATGAGCCTGGTGCGCCAGAGCCGTGGCGGGCAGGTGTACGACAGCCGCTTCGGTTCACGGATGCGCGGCGAAGGGGTGTTCGCCGAGCTGCTCGCACAGCGCTACAGTATTGCAATGCGCAAGCTGGGATTGAACCGGCGCGACAGTTTCAGGCTCGACTGTGAGGCGTTCTGTCCGCCGGGTGGTCAGATGTCACTGTTGTGACTCGTGTGGCGTCTTAACTGTCAGCAATTGCACCCGTAGCAGCACGGCTTGCCGGCGGGGCGGTGTGTCAGCCAACGTATCATTAACTGAACCACCGCTCCCGCCGGCAAGCCGTGCTGCTACGAGGGGTGGAAACATGCGGGGATTAAGATTTTCTTAAGCCAGACCCGCGAGTTAGAGCGGTGCATTCAGTTTCAATTAAGTTTTGGCCGGTAGGGTGTTTCACAAGTGACCAGCGGGTCGCATATCGATGAAATTGTCCGTCATGCCTGAAAAGGTGGGTAGCCCACGGGAATTACCGGAAAATCCACTTCAATCCGTTTTTAGAGAGGATGAGACATGAGCAACAGGGATAAAACACCTCAGGCCGCCACGACAGGTGCTGCGAGCCATGCCGAATCTGCCGACGCGGCGCTGCAACACATCGTCGATGGCTTCAAACATTTTCGCCATGACGTCTTCCCGCAGCAGGAAGAACTGTTCAAGAAGCTGGCCACTGCCCAGCACCCACGGGCCATGTTCATTACCTGCGCCGACTCGCGCATCGTCCCTGAACTGATTACCCAGAGCTCGCCGGGCGACCTGTTCGTCACCCGTAACGTCGGCAACGTGGTTCCGCCGTACGGCCCCATGAACGGCGGCGTTTCGACAGCCATCGAATACGCGGTCATGGCCCTGGGCGTGCAGCACATCATCGTCTGCGGCCACTCCGACTGCGGCGCGATGCGTGCGGTGCTCAACCCTGACTCCCTGGAAAAGATGCCGACGGTCAAGGCCTGGCTGCGTCACGCTGAGGTCGCCAAGACCGTGGTCCAGGACAACTGCAACTGCACTGGCGAACATGAAACCATGCACGTGCTCACCGAAGAGAACGTCATCGCCCAGCTTCAGCATTTGCGCACCCACCCATCGGTGGCGTCGAAACTGGCCAGCGGTCAGCTGTTCATCCACGGCTGGGTCTACAACATCGAGACCAGCGAAATCCGCGCCTACGACTCCAAGCAGGGGGCCTTCCTGCCTCTTGATGGTGATCACGCTATCCCGACAGCGACGCCTCGCTCGCGTTACTGATCGCCCGTTGCACGCAGGCTCGCGTCTTGTGAGCCTGCGTCGGTGAAAGGCAATCACCGACCGTAGCAGTCCGGCATGCCGGCGTCGGCGTCCTCTGATCCGCCCCGCCGGCAAGCCGGACTGCTACCCGGTTCCAACCTCATTCAAGCTCTTGGCGGCCGCGCATCGTGCGTGCTGCGGGGCATTGTCACGTCTGAAGATTATGCGGAGAGCCCCATGGCAACTACGGATCTGAAAGCTTTATTGCCACGGGAGCTGCTGGCTTCGGTGGTGGTTTTTCTGGTGGCGCTGCCGCTGTGCATGGGTATCGCCATTGCCTCGGGCATGCCGCCCGCCAAGGGCCTGGTTACCGGCATCATCGGTGGCATCGTGGTCGGCTGGCTTGCGGGGTCTCCGTTGCAGGTCAGCGGCCCTGCGGCAGGCCTTGCCGTACTGGTATTCGAACTGGTGCGCGAGCACGGCATGGCGATGCTCGGCCCGATCCTGTTGCTGGCCGGTGTACTGCAACTGCTGGCCGGTCGCCTCAAGCTCGGCTGCTGGTTTCGGGTCACGGCGCCTGCGGTGGTCTACGGCATGCTGGCCGGGATTGGCGTGCTGATCGTCTTGTCCCAGGCCCATGTGATGTTCGACAGCGGGCCCAAGCCATCGGGGCTGGATAACCTGATCGCCTTTCCGCAGACGCTGTTTGGCGCCATGGGCCCGGGCAGCGCCATGCAGGCGGGGCTTCTGGGCCTGGGTACGATTGCGGTGATGTGGCTGTGGGAAAAGCGCCGGCCGCAGGCGCTGCGGTTTGTGCCGGGTGCGCTGCTGGGTGTGGGCATCGCCACGGTTGTCAGCCTGCTGATGAGCCTGGACGTCAACCGCGTCGAGGTGCCCGCCAACCTCAGCGAAGCCATCGACTGGCTGCGCCCGGCGGATCTGTTGAACCTGGCGGACCCTTCAATCCTGATCGCGGCCATCGCGGTGGCGTTCATCGCCAGCGCCGAAACCCTGCTCTCCGCTGCCGCTGTTGACCGCATGCACAGCGGCCAGCGTTCTGACTTCGACAAGGAACTCAGCGCCCAAGGCGTCGGCAACATGCTCTGCGGCCTGGTGGGCGCGCTGCCGATGACCGGCGTGATCGTGCGCAGTTCGGCCAACGTGCAGGCCGGGGCGAAGACGCGCCTGTCGTCGATTTTCCATGGCTTCTGGTTGCTGGCGTTCGTGCTATTGCTGTCCAGCGTGCTGCAAAGCATTCCGGTGGCGAGCCTGGCGGGTGTACTGGTGTACACCGGTGTGAAGCTGGTGGACTTCAAGGCGCTGCGTGGCCTGGGCCGTTACGGCCGCATGCCGATGTTCATCTACGCGGCGACTGCGGGCACGATCATCTTCACCGACCTGTTGACCGGCGTGTTGATCGGCTTCGGCCTGACACTGGTGCAACTGGCGCTGAACGCATCGCGGTTGAAGATCAATCTGGTGGATCTCGAAACCGAGGGCGAGATGGAATTGCGCCTCACGGGGGCTGCGACCTTTCTCAAGGTGCCGGCATTGACCCAGGCGCTGGGCGCAGTTCCGCCAGGCACCACGCTGCACGTGCCGTTGGGTAACCTGAGCTACATCGACCATTCCTGCCTGGAGTTGCTGGAAGACTGGGGCCGCGCCAATGCCGCGCAAGGCTCGCGCCTGGTGCTGGAGCAGCGGTTGCTCAAGCGCAGGGTCGAAGGGCGGATGCGTACGTCGATTGGTGGCGCTGCGATGCATTGATATCGGTGGAAACATTGTAGGAGCGCGCTTGCCCGCGATTGCGGCGTGTCAGACAAAAAAATACGTCATGGACACACCGCGGTCGCGGGCAAGCGCGCTCCTACAGTGGGTAAATCAATCCTTCGCGCATTCCATCTCAAGCCCCACACCCAACTGGCGTGACAGGCTTGGCCAGCGTTTCCACGCCGCTTCCGTGTCGGGGCTGGCGAGCTTTTCGCGGTAGGCCTCGACCGACTCCAGCGAGAAGCTGTCCTCGTTGAGCAACTGGTCGATGGCGTGGTGCACCACTTCATCGAGCTGGTTGGCGAATTCTTCGCCGATCAATTGGTGGGCGATGACGCTGGCCACGGTGGTATTGACCGGGATCAGTGGCTGGCGCAGGTGGGTGATGTACAAATCGTTCACTTCTTCCACCAGACGATGGGCCAGGTAGGCCTCGTCCAGCAGCCCGTCCAGACCCTCATGGCCTTCCATGATGGCCGGTGGCGCGCTGAAAAACTGCTCGGCGATTTTCAGCACCGGCTTGATCTGGCTTTCGATCCCGGCCTGGCGCGCCACTTCGTGGGCGGCGTCCAGCAGGTCCGGGACTTGTTCGATGTAGGCGATGACGAAACGCGTCAACACCCCTCTGGCATCGACATCGGGCAGATGGATGGCAGGGTGCAGATGGGGAAGTTGTAACTCGAGTTGGCGGAGCAGCCCGCCGGTCCTTGTCTCGTGTTCTTGTGCTTGGGTGATCTGCTCGCGCAATGCGGCGGTGTTCATGAATGCTCCATGGGGCGAAAAACCAGGCTGTCATTATAGGGAAGTCATACGTTAGCTTGCTTGGCAACGTCGCTAAGACGTAATTGTCATAACAGTTTCATGGTTATGTGCATTGGCTATTAAAAGGCCACTTTCTCCCCGATTTCGTCGATTTTTCTCAGTAAAAGCGCGTGCGTATAGCTCGGATTTGCAGATTCTCCACTGCGTGCGCGTGATGGCGGCGTGTCTATACTCGGGTCTGTGAGTAGATGCTGATGATGTCTGAACTGGAAGTGCAGGCCAGGCCCCGGTCCCCTTAGCGACTTAATCGACCGCTCCCTCGCCCGCAAGTGACTGCTGGCTATAAGAAGAACAAGAGGGGAAAGCGCAATGATGCGACATCCACACGTCTGGATGGGCCTCCTGTTGTGGTCGATATTCAGTCCGGTGCACGCCGCCTGGACTACGAATATGGCACCTGGAGCGACCGAGGTAAGTCACGAAGTCTTCGACCTGCACATGACCATCTTCTGGATCTGTGTGGTGATCGGGATCATCGTGTTCGGCGCGATGTTCTGGTCGATGATCGTTCACAGACGGTCAACCGGGCAGGTTGCCGCCAAATTCCATGAAAGCACGACGGTGGAAATCCTCTGGACGGTCGTGCCGCTGGTGATTCTGGTCGTCATGGCGATCCCCGCCACCAAGACCCTCATTCAAATGTACGACAACACGGAATCGGGCCTGGATATCCAGGTCACCGGTTACCAGTGGAAGTGGAACTACAAGTACCTGGGCCAGGACGTCGAGTTCTTCAGCAATCTGGCCACTCCCCAGGATCAGATCCACAACAAGGAAGCCAAGGGCGAGCACTACCTGCTTGAGGTGGATCAGCCGCTGGTGGTGCCGATTGGGGTGAAGATCCGCTTTCTGGTGACTTCCGCTGACGTCATCCATTCCTGGTGGGTGCCCGCGTTCGCGGTCAAGCGCGACGCCATTCCCGGTTTCGTCAATGAGGCCTGGACCCGCATCGAGAAGCCCGGCATCTACCGCGGCCAGTGCGCCGAGCTGTGCGGCAAGGATCACGGCTTCATGCCGATTGTGGTCGAAGCCAAGACCCAGGCCGACTACGACACCTGGCTCGCCGGGCGCAAGCAAGAAGCCGCCAAGCTAAAAGAGTTGACCAGCAAGGACTGGACGCTTGAGGAACTGGTGGCCCAGGGCGACAAGGTCTATCACACCACCTGCGCGGCCTGCCACCAGGCTGAAGGCCAGGGCCTGCCGCCGATGTTCCCGGCACTCAAGGGCTCGAAAACCGTACTCGGGCCGAAAGAAGAGCACCTGGCGACCGTGTTCAACGGGCGTCCTGGCACCGCGATGGCAGCGTTCGGCAAGCAGCTGTCGGAAGTCGATATCGCAGCGGTCGTGACGTACGAACGCAATGCCTGGGGCAACAACAAAGGCGACATGGTCACGCCAAAAGACGTGCTGGCGCTTAAACAGGCGGCTGCGAAATGAATCGCTTCGCAGAGATCGCTGTAGGAGCGCGCTTGCCCGCGACCGGGCCGTGTCTGAAGCGGATTTACCACCTGACACGACGCCGTCGCGGGCAAGCGCGCTCCTACAAAGCGGCGACAACAGCAATGCCGATCCGTCAGTGTTTCGCAGGAGACAGGACATGAGTGCAGTGATTGACGACCATGGCCACGAAGGCCATGCCCATGGCCCCGCCAAGGGCCTGATGCGCTGGGTGCTGACGACCAACCACAAGGACATCGGCACGCTGTACCTGTGGTTCAGCTTCTGCATGTTCCTGCTCGGCGGCTCCTTCGCCATGGTGATCCGTGCCGAGCTGTTCCAGCCAGGCCTGCAAATCGTGGAGCCGGCGTTCTTCAACCAGATGACCACCATGCACGGGCTGGTGATGGTGTTCGGTGCGGTGATGCCGGCGTTCGTCGGTCTGGCCAACTGGATGATCCCGCTGATGATCGGCGCGCCGGACATGGCCTTGCCGAGGATGAACAACTTCAGCTTCTGGCTGTTGCCCGCCGCGTTCCTGCTGCTGGTTTCGACGCTGTTCACCCCCGGCGGCGGGCCGAACTTCGGCTGGACCTTCTACGCGCCGCTGTCCACCACCTACGCGCCGGAAAGCGTCACCTACTTCATCTTCGCCATTCACTTGATGGGCATCAGCTCGATCATGGGCGCGATCAACGTCATCGCCACCATTCTCAACCTGCGCGCCCCAGGCATGACCCTGATGAAAATGCCGCTATTCGTCTGGACCTGGCTGATTACCGCCTTCCTGCTGATTGCGGTGATGCCAGTGCTGGCAGGTTGCGTGACCATGATGCTGATGGATATCCATTTCCACACCAGCTTCTTCAGCGCGGCGGGTGGCGGTGATCCGGTGCTGTTCCAGCATGTGTTCTGGTTCTTCGGCCACCCCGAGGTGTACATCATGATCCTGCCGGCTTTCGGCGCGGTCAGTTCGATCATCCCGGCGTTTTCGCGCAAGCCGCTGTTTGGCTACACGTCGATGGTCTACGCCACGGCGAGCATCGCCTTCCTGTCGTTCATCGTCTGGGCGCACCACATGTTCGTGGTCGGCATCCCGCTGGTGGGCGAGCTGTTCTTCATGTACGCGACGATGCTCATCGCCGTGCCGACCGGGGTGAAAGTGTTCAACTGGGTCAGCACCATGTGGCAGGGCGAACTGACCTTCGAGACGCCGATGCTGTTTGCCGTGGCGTTCGTGATCCTGTTCACCATCGGCGGCTTCTCCGGCTTGATGCTGGCCATTGCCCCCGCTGACTTCCAGTACCAGGACACCTACTTCGTGGTCGCGCATTTCCACTACGTGCTGGTGCCGGGTGCGATCTTTGGCATCTTCGCGTCGGCCTACTACTGGCTGCCGAAATGGACCGGCCACATGTACGACGAAACCCTGGGCAAGCTGCATTTCTGGCTGTCCTTCATCGGCATGAACATGGCCTTCTTCCCGATGCACTTCGTGGGGCTGGCAGGCATGCCGCGCCGCGTGCCTGACTACAACCTGCAATTCGCCGACTTCAACATGGTCTCGTCCATCGGTGCGTTCACCTTTGGCGCCACGCAGATCTTCTTCCTGTTCATCGTCATCAAGACCATCCGTGGCGGCCCGCCTGCGCCCGCCAGGCCCTGGGATGGCGCCGATGGCCTTGAGTGGACCGTGCCCTCGCCTGCGCCGTATCACACCTTCGTGACGCCGCCGGACATCAGTGACAGAGACCATTGAGATGGCCACTACCGAGCGCACAACCCGGCGACTGGTCACCCGCCTGCTGATCCTGGTGGTGCTGATGTTCGCCTTCGGTTTTGCGCTGGTGCCGATCTATGACGTGATGTGCAAGGCGCTGGGCATCAACGGCAAGACGGGAGGCCAGTACTCCCAGACCCAGCAGGTGGACGACAGCCGTCAGGTGCGGGTGCAGTTTCTGGCCACCAACAATGCCGACATGACATGGGGCTTCTATCCTGAGGCTCAGGAAATCGTGGTGCACCCGGGGGCGGTGAGCGAGATGTTGTTCGTGGCGCAGAACCCGACCAGCAAGGCGATGACCGCCCAGGCGATCCCGAGCATTTCGCCGAGCACCGCTGCGATGTACTTCCACAAGACCGAATGCTTCTGCTTCACCCAGCAAATGCTGCAACCGGGCGAGCGCATCGAAATGCCGGTGCGCTTCATCGTCGACCGCGACCTGCCCAAGGATGTGAAACACCTGACGCTCGCTTACACGCTGTTCGATATCACCGCTCGCATGCCGCCCGTGGTCCGCCCCGTGGCGGCCAATGGCGGTTAGGCCCAGGGCCTGAGGAGATTCTGAAGATGGCATCCCATGAGCATTATTACGTTCCGGCACAGAGCAAATGGCCGATCATCGCCACGCTGGGCATGTTCGTCACCATGTACGGCCTGGGCACCTGGCTGATTGGCCTGAAGGCCGGCCGCGACACCCACGGCGCCCTGATCTTCTGCGTCGGCGCGCTGATGGTCGCGTACATGATGTTCGGCTGGTTCGGCACGGTCATCAAGGAAGGCCGGGCGGGCCTGTACAGCGCGCAGATGGATCGCTCGTTCCGCTGGGGCATGAGCTGGTTCATCTTCTCGGAAGTGATGTTCTTCGTGGCGTTCTTCGGCGCACTGTTCTACGTGCGCCACATCACCTTGCCAGCGCTGGCCGGTGACGGTCCCAAGGGCATCGCCCACATGCTCTGGCCGAGCTTTGAGAATGTCTGGCCGCTGCTGCATACACCGGACCCGAAACTCTTTCCTCCGCCCAAGGAGGTCATCGATCCGTGGCATCTGCCGCTGATCAACACCGCCTTGCTGGTCAGTTCCAGCGTCACGGTGACCATCGCCCACCACGCGCTGAAGAAGGGCCATCGCGGGGCGCTGAAACTGTGGCTGGCGCTGACCATCCTGCTGGGCCTCGCGTTCCTGACGCTGCAAGCGATCGAATACCACGAGGCCTACACCGAGCTGGGCCTGACCCTGGGTTCAGGCATCTATGGCGCGACCTTCTTCATCCTCACCGGCTTTCACGGCGCCCACGTGACCATCGGCACGATCATTCTGTTTGTGATGCTGATGCGGATCATGCGCGGGCATTTCAACGCCGAGCAGCAGTTCGGATTCGAGGCGGCGAGCTGGTATTGGCACTTTGTGGATGTGGTTTGGGTGGGGTTGTTTGTATTTGTGTACGTCCTATGACCACCACCGACCTGTAGGAGCGCGCTTGCCCGCGATGGCGGTGCATCAGACACATTTTTTTAGCTGACACACCGCAATCGCGGGCAAGCGCGCTCCTACAAGTGGAATTACCAAGGGGTGTGGTAGACCAGCTGCCCGCTGAAATAGCCATAGGCAATCAACGTCAGGGTAATGGCGGCGCAGAGCACACGAACGGTCAAAGCCTTGAGCAGGCGGGTCGATGAAGCGTCGTCCTTGACCAGGAAGAACAGCCCGCTGAAAAGGCTGACGATGGTGGCGATGAGCATCACGACTATGGCCACTTTGAGCATCGGGTCACTCCGGGAGCGAAGGTTATGCAAACCAGTATAGGTGTGGCGGGCATGCGAGTGAGGGCCGCGTGATGCGACGCTTCCGGCCTGGCATTGCGCCCACGCTGGTGGTGCTCGTCGTGCTGCCGGTGCTGGTTTCGCTTGGCTTCTGGCAACTGGGGCGCGGTGAGGAAAAGCGCCTCCTGCTCGATACCTACGCCGAACGCCGTGCCGCGCCGCCGATGTCCGCCGAATTGTTGCCAACCACCGCCGACCCCGCATACCGCCGGGTGCAACTGCGCGGCAGCTTCGATGCCCAGCACAGCCTGTTGCTGGACAACAGCGTGCGCGACGGCAAGGCCGGGGTCGAGCTGATCCAGCCGTTTCATGACCAGTCCAGCGGGTTGTGGCTGATGGTCAATCGCGGCTGGCTGCCGTGGCCCGACCGGCGCACACCGCCGGCTTTCGAAACACCTGCCGAGGCGATGAATCTGGATGCCTGGGTGTATGTGTCGCCGGGGGCGACCTTCCAGCTGCATCCCGATGCGCAAGGCGCGAGCTGGCCGAAACTGCTCACGGCGATTGATCCGGCCAAGGTGTGGCCTGAGATGAACCGCGAAGGCTTCGCCCACGAACTGCGCCTGGAAGCCGGTCCCGCCGCCTATCGCACCGACTGGCCGGTGGTCGCCATGGGGCCGGAGAAACATCTGGGGTATGCGGTGCAGTGGTTCGCGATGTCCACCGCGCTGGTCGGGCTCTACCTGTTCCTGGGTTTCAGCCCGCGCCGCCCCGCAAAGAACAATAAAAACAAGGAGAACGCCCATGGGAACAGCGATGAGTCCAGCCAGCACGTCTGAGCGCCGGCCAGCGAAAAGCCGGCGTCGCGGGCGCCTGCAACTGATTGCGGTGTTGTTGGTGGCAATCGGCCCGATGATTCTGGCCACCAGTATGTACAAGTTCAAATTCTGGGTGCCGGACAGCCGTAACTATCACGGGGACCTGATCGCCACCGGCGAAACCCGCACCGAGCTTGGCGTACAGTCCGACGAGACGCGCTGGCAGTTACTGGTGACCGCGCCCGGCCCCTGCGAAGCCGATTGCCAGCAACTGGTGTACCTGGCGCGGCAGATTCAGATCGGGCTGGGCCGCGATGCCACCCGTGCCAGCCACGCACTGACCACCACCGAGCCGCTGGATCCGGCCTATGACGCCAAGCTGGCCCGCGAGTACCCACAGTTGCAGCGCTACCCATTGGACATCAAGCGTTACCAGCGCACCGCGCCCGGAGTCGACCTGCCGCAGCTGTGGATCGTCGATCCCCACGGCAATCTTGTGCTGCGCTACGGCGCCGAGGTCAATGGCAAGGATCTGCTCAACGACCTGCGCCAACTGTTGAAACTGTCGAACATCGGCTAAGGGGGTCGTGATGACCAAGCCCGGATTTCGTCTTGCTCTGTTTGCAACCCTGCTCGCCCTGGTGGTCGTACTGCTGGGCGCCTACACCCGATTGACCCACGCAGGCCTCGGCTGCCCGGACTGGCCCGGCTGCTACGGCTTCATCAGCGTGCCCAAGACCGAGGCGCAACTGGCCCACGCCGAACTGCACTACCCGGACGCGCCTGTCATAGAGCACAAGGGTCGCAACGAGATGGTGCACCGCTATTTTGCCGGCGGGCTGGCGCTGGCCATCATGATGCTCGGCGTGCAGGCCTGGCATCGGCGGCACATTGCCGGCCAGCCGGTGGGATTGCCTCTGGCGCTGGTGGGCGTGGTGTTCGCGCAAGCGGCGTTCGGCATGTGGACGGTGACGCTCAAGCTCTGGCCCCAGGTGGTCACGGCGCATCTGTTGGGCGGCATCACGACGTTGAGCCTGTTGTTCCTGCTGGCCGTGCGTTTGAGCGGCATGCTCGCACCGATGCCGCAGATCGAACCGCGTTTGCGGCGCCTGGCAGCGGTCGGGCTCGGCTTGGTCGCCTTGCAGATTGCGTTGGGGGGCTGGGTCAGTTCCAACTACGCGGCCATGGCCTGTATCGACCTGCCCACCTGCCAGGGCCAATGGTGGCCGGACGCCGATTTTGCCAACGGCTTTCACCTGACCCAGCACATCGGCCCCAATTATCTGGGCGGCAAACTCGACAGCGAGGCGCGCACGGCGATTCACCTGACCCATCGCATCGGCGCCTTGCTGGTGACGATCTCGTTGCTGGCACTGGCCTGGCAGCTTAACCGCGCAGGGCTCAAGGGGCTGGCGGGGTTGTTGGTGCTGGCGCTGGGGGTGCAGGTGTCATTGGGCATCAGCAATGTGCTGTTTCATTTGCCGCTGGACGTGGCGGTGGCTCACAACGCAGGTGGCGCGGCGTTGATGCTGACCATGACGCTCATCAACTACCGGGTCCGGCCGGTGTTTGTGGTGGCCAGAAGGCACGCGCCGAGCATCTGGCAACACGCCCATGTGCTTCTGCACCTTGGCCCACATCGGTAACCGAACCCTGTAGGAGCGCGCTTGGTCTGGGCCGCATTCGGACGACGGCGGTGTGTCAGACCCACATCGGGTTCAGGCACTCCGCCATCGCGGGCAAGCGCGCTCCTACGGGTTGGTGTGATTTTTAGAGGGGGTTTACATGACAACCACCACCGGCGTTCGGCATCGCCAGGCGCTGTGGCGCGATTACCTGGAGCTGACCAAGCCCAAGGTCCTGGTGCTGATGCTCATCACCTCGCTGGTGGGCATGTTCCTCGCCACCCGCGCGGGCGTGCCGTGGGCGGTGCTGTTGTTCGGCAATCTGGGCATCACCCTGTGCGCCGGCGGCGCTGCGGTGGTCAATCATGTGGTGGACCGGCGCATCGACGCCTTGATGGCCCGCACCCACAAGCGGCCCATCGCCGAAGGCCGGGTGTCGCCCGTGGCCGCCCTCACCTTCGCGGCGATATTAGCTATTGGCGGACAGGCGCTGCTGCTGACCTTCACCAATGCCCTCGCCGCCTGGCTGACGCTGGCCTCGTTGCTCGGCTACGCGGTGATCTACACCGGCTTTCTCAAGCGCGCGACGCCGCAGAACATCGTCATCGGCGGCCTGGCCGGTGCCGCGCCGCCGATGCTGGGCTGGGTGGCGGTCACCGGGCATCTGAGCGCCGAGCCATTGTTGCTGACCCTCATCATCTTCGCCTGGACCCCGCCGCACTTCTGGGCGCTGGCCATCCACCGCAAGGAGGAATACGCCCGGGCCGATATCCCGATGCTGCCGGTGACCCACGGCGAGCGTTACACCAAGCTGCACATCGTGCTCTACACCTGCGTGATGCTGGCCGTGAGCCTGATGCCCTACGTGATAAAGATGAGCGGCTTGCTGTACCTGATCTGCGCCAGTGCGCTGGGGATTCGCTTTCTGCATTGGGCTCTGGTGTTGTACCGTGGCAGCCAGCCGCACGCAGCGATCAACACCTTCAAGTACTCGATCTGGTACTTGCTGTGGCTGTTCATCGCGCTGCTCGTAGATCACTACTTACTGTTGAATTTATGACCCGAACCCAAAAGACCGTCTTCATTCTCGTGGCCATCGTGGCGCTGGTGCTGGGCCTGACCGTCAACCGTGTGCTCTCGGGCAAAGGCCAGGGCGACCAGACCGCGCTGATCGACGCCGGTGTGATCCTGCTGCCCCAGGCGCGCAATGTGCCGGACCTGAAGATGACCGACCAGGACGGCCAGCCGGTGGCGCTGGACAGCCTGAAAGACAAGTGGACGCTGCTGTTTTTCGGCTACACCTTCTGCCCGGACATCTGCCCGACCACCCTCGCCCAACTGCGCCAGATCAAGAGCGAGCTGCCCAGGGAGGCGGTGGACAAGTTGCGCATCGTGCTGGTCAGCGTTGACCCCAACCGGGACACGCCTGCGCAGTTGAAAACCTACCTGGGTTACTTCGACAAGCAGTTCGTGGGGCTGACGGCGCCGGTGGACAGCATTCAGAAACTGGCCAATGCGGTGAGTATTCCGTTCATTCCGGCCGATACCAGCAAGCCGAACTACACGGTGGACCACAGCGGCAACCTCGCCCTGCTGGGCCCGGACGGCACCCAGCGCGGCTTTATCCGCGCGCCGCTGAACAACCAGAAGCTGGTGGCGCAGTTGCCGGGGTTGGTTGAGAGGAAATAAGCGACGACGCTTTTGACTCTGGCCGAAGGTCGTAGGAGCGCGCTTGCCCGCGACGGCGGTGTGTCAGATGGCTTAAGTACCACAGACATACCGTAGTCGCGGGCAAGCGCGCTCCTACAGTGTTGCGATATGATCAGAACGCCGGGACCACGGCGCCTTTGTATTTGGTCTGGATGAACTCGCGGGTTTCGGGGCTGTGCAAGGCTGCGACCAGCTTCTGGATGGCCGGCGCGTCCTTGTTGTCTTCGCGGGTTACCAGGATGTTGGCGTACGGCGATTCCTGGCCTTCGATGATCAGCGCATCCTTGGTTGGATCGAGCTTGGCGGTCAGCGCGTAGTTGGTGTTGATCAGCGCCAGATCGACCTGGGTCAACACTCGCGGCAGGGTCGCGGCTTCCAGCTCACGGAATTTCAGCGCTTTAGGGTTCTGCTGCACATCGCTTGGCTTCGCGGTGATGCTGGTCGGATCCTTCAGGGTGATCAGACCGGCCTTGACCAGCAGCAGGAACGCACGGCCCTCGTTGGTCGCGTCATTGGGCAGGGCAACGGTGGCGCCGTCGGGCAGGTCGGCCAGGTTCTTGATCTTGTCCGAATACGCGCCGAACGGTTCGACGTGAACCTTGGCCACGCTCACCAGGTGAGTGCCCTTGCCCTTGTTGAACTCGTCCAGGTACGGCTGGTGCTGGAAGAAGTTGGCGTCCATGCGCTTCTGGTCGACCTGCACGTTCGGCTGCACATAGTCATTGAAGACCTTCACGTTCAGGGTCACGCCCTCTTTGGCCAGCGCAGGTTTGACGAACTCCAGGATCTCGGCGTGGGGCACGGCGGTCGCGGCGACGGTCAGGGTTTCATCGGCGTGGGCGGACAGCGCGGTGACGGCGGCGAAAACGGCCAACAGCTTCTTCATATCTCTTACTCCTTGAAATGCGTGCCCAGTGACACGCACCTGCCAGTTGAAACCGGCCAATTCAATTAACGGTGTGAAAAGTGCGCGACCAGCTTGTCGCCCACGGTTTGCAGAATCTGCACCAGCACCAGCAGCAATACGACCGTCACGAACATCACATCGTTCTGGAAGCGCTGGTAACCGTAGCGAATCGCCAGGTCACCCAGCCCGCCCGCACCGACCGCACCGGCCATGGCCGTGAACGACACCAGGGCAATGGCCGTGACGGTGATCGCCGCCAGGATGCCCGGCCGCGCCTCGGGCAGCAGCGCCTTGACGATGATCTGCCGGGTGGTGGCGCCCATCGCCTGAATGGCCTCGATGATGCCGCGATCCACTTCGCGCAGCGCGGTTTCCACCAGGCGCGCGAAGAACGGCGTGGCGCCTGCGATCAGCGGCGGCAGGGTGCCGAGAATCCCCAGCGAGGTGCCGGTGATGATTTCGGTCAGCGGCATCATCACGATCAGCAGGATGATGAACGGCAAGGCCCGCAGCATGTTCACGATCAGGCCGACGGTGGCATAGACCGGCTTGTTTTCAAGCAACTGGCGCGGCGAGGTGAGGAACATCAGCACGCCCAGGGGCAGGCCCAGCAGCACGGTGAACGCCAGGGATACGCCAAGCATGATCAGCGTGTCGCCGGTCGCGACCCAGATTTCGTACCAGTCGACGTTGGAAAACAGATTGAGCAGGGTTTCCATCAGCGCAGGATCTCCATGTGAACGTCAGCGGCGGTGAAGCGCGCGAACGCGGCCTCCATGTCGCCGCCAGTGATGGCCAGCGTCAGTTGCCCGTAGGGAGTGTCCTTGATGCGGTCGATACGACCGGCCAGGATGCTGTAGTCCACGCCGGTTTCCCGGGCGACGGTACCCAGCAGCGGCGCGTAGGTCGCTTCGCCCTGGAACGTCAGACGCACGATGCGACCCTGCACGTGGGCGAAGTCCGAATTCTGCTCGTTCTCGTCAACCTGCTCGTCTTCCTGGACGAAACGGCGAGTGGTCGGGTGCTTGGGATGCAGGAATACATCCGCCACCGCGCCCTGCTCGACGATCACCCCGGCATCCATCACCGCCACCTGATCGCAGACGCGACGAATGACGTCCATCTCGTGGGTGATCAGCACGATGGTCAGCTTCAGCTCGCGGTTGATCTCCGCCAGCAGTTGCAGCACCGACGCCGTGGTCTGCGGGTCCAGGGCACTGGTGGCCTCGTCGCACAGCAGGATCTTGGGCTTGGTCGCCAGGGCGCGGGCGATGCCGACGCGCTGTTTCTGGCCGCCGGACAACTGCGCCGGGTACTTCTTCGCGTGGTCGGACAGCCCGACCCGCGCCAACAACTCGGCCACACGCTGATCGATCTGCGCACGGGACATGTCCCCGGCCAGGGTCAGCGGCATGGCGACGTTGTCGGCCACGGTCTTGGACGACAGCAGATTGAAGTGCTGGAAGATCATCCCGACCTGACGCCGGAAGCCGCGCAGGCCGTCCGCATCGAGGGCGGTGACATCCACCCCGTCGACCAGGATCTTGCCGCCGCTTGGCGCTTCCAGACGGTTGATCAGACGCAGCATGGTGCTTTTGCCTGCGCCGGAGTGGCCAATCAGGCCAAACACCTGGCCGGCTTGGACCTGCAGGCTGGTGGGATGCAGCGCGGGAATTTCCCTGTCGGCAACCCGATAGGTTTTATGGACGTTATGAAACTCGATCACGTAGCGAACCTTGTGGGGGCGCGTTGGAAATTCAGTTCGCAATCTTGAAGGCACTTTGAGCGCGGGCGAACTGCTGGGGCGATGCCATTTCGGCCATTTATCGCCTCGGCTGGATAAACCGGGCGCGCATTTTAGCCTGTCAGGCCGGGCTTGGGCCCAGCATTCTTAGTATTTATTTGGCAGGTGACCTGCCCAACGGTCATAAAAACCGGTATCGATGGCCCAAGCAACGTTAGACCAAAGGTTGGAAAAAACACGGAACGGCCATTTTTCTCCTCAGTCACTAAGTAAGCGCCGCGATTTCTCCCTGTGCTTTGTCAGGGAAATCCCTGCTTACCGAGCTTGAACCGCCCTTGCCTATGCAGGGTTGAGTGAGAGCCGCCTGAACCGAGGAGTTTCTGTCTGATGGCTACCAAGAAAACGACCCCTGTTAGCGATACACCGAAGAGCGAGTTGGCAGGTACCGACACACTGGACCGTGGCAATACCAACGAAAAGCTGCAAAGCCTCGAACAGTTCCGCTCCGACGCCACTGGTCAGGCCCTGCGCACCAACCACGGGGTGAAGGTTTCGGATAACCAGAACTCGCTGAAAGTCGGCAATCGCGGGCCGTCGCTGCTCGAAGATTTCATCATGCGCGAAAAGATCACGCATTTTGACCATGAGCGGATTCCAGAGCGCATCGTCCATGCGCGCGGTACGGCGGCTCACGGTTACTTTCAGACCTACGAGAACCATTCCGCGCTGAGCAAGGCAGAATTCCTACGCGATCCGGGGAAGAAAACCCCGGTGTTCGTGCGCTTTTCCACGGTACAGGGACCACGCGGTTCCGGGGATACCGTGCGCGACGTGCGTGGTTTCGCGGTGAAGTTCTACACCGGTGAAGGCAACTACGACCTGGTGGGCAACAACATGCCAGTGTTCTTCATCCAGGATGCGATCAAGTTTCCTGACTTCGTCCACGCCGTGAAGCCCGAGCCTCACAACGAGATTCCTACCGGCGGCTCGGCCCACGACACCTTCTGGGATTTCGTCTCGCTGGTGCCGGAATCGGCGCACATGGTGCTGTGGGCCATGTCCGACCGGGCCATCCCGAAAAATCTGCGCAGCATGCAGGGCTTTGGCATTCACACCTTCCGCATGATCAATACCGAGGGCAAGGCCTCGTTCGTGAAATTCCACTGGAAGCCCAAGTACGGCACCTGCTCGCTGCTGTGGGACGAAGCGCAGAAGCTCGCGGGCAAGGACACCGATTACCACCGTCGTGACCTGTGGGAATCCATCGAGTCCGGCGATTACCCTGAGTGGGAACTGGGCGTGCAGATCGTTGCTGAAGAGGACGAGCACAAGTTCGATTTCGACCTGCTGGACCCCACCAAGATCATCCCCGAAGAAATGGTGCCGGTGACGCCGCTGGGCAAGATGGTGCTCAACCGCAACCCGGACAACTACTTCGCTGAAACCGAGCAGGTAGCGTTCTGCCCGGGCCATATTGTGCCAGGCATCGACTTCTCCAATGACCCGCTGCTGCAGGGCCGGCTGTTTTCCTACACCGATACACAGATCAGCCGACTGGGCGGGCCGAACTTTCACGAGATCCCGATCAACCGCCCGGTTGCGCCCAACCACAGTGGCCAGCGCGATGCCCAGCACCGCATGACCATCGACAAGGGCCGCGCGTCCTACGAGCCCAACTCCATTGACGGCGGCTGGCCGAAGGAAACCCCGGCAGCACCGCAGGATGGCGGCTTCGAGACGTATCAGGAACGCATCGAAGCGCACAAGGTACGCGAGCGCAGCCCGTCGTTCGGCGATCACTTCTCCCAGGCCACGCTGTTCTTCAACAGCATGAGCGAGCACGAAAAGGAACACATCATCGCTGCCTACAGCTTCGAGCTGGGCAAGGTTGAGCGTGAACACATTCGTGCGCGGCAGGTGAACGAGATCCTGGCCAACATCGACTTGACTCTGGCCAAGCGAGTCGCGGAAAACCTCGGCCTGCCTGCGCCCAAGGGTGCGACCGTGAAACCGCAGAAGACCGGCAAACCGACGGTGGACACGTCGCCGCTGCTCAGTCAGGTCAATCTGCTGGCCGGCGACATCGCCTCGCGCAAAGTGGCCATTCTCGTGGCCGACGGCGTGGACGATAAGGCCGTGGCGACCATGAAGGCTGCGCTGGAAGCCCAGTCGGCCCACGCCAAGGTTCTCGGCCCGACCTCCGCACCGGTGAAGACCGCAGGCGGCAAGACCCTGGCGGTGGATGCGTCGATGGAAGGGATGCCGTCGGTCATCTTCGATGCGGTGTTCATCCCGGGCGGGGCGTCGGTGAAGGCATTGAGCGGCAATGGCGTGGCACTGCACTTCGTGCTGGAGGCCTATAAGCACCTGAAGGCGATTGCCTATGCAGGAGATGCGCAGGATTTGATCGACTTGCTGCGTCTTGAGGCGGATGCGGGGTTGCTGGCCGTGTCGGATGAGAAGTCGTTCAAGGCGTTCTTCGACGCCATCCAGCAGCACCGGGTGTGGGCGCGGGAGCCGAAGGCCAAGGCGATTCCGGCGTGATCAACGGCTGACCTTTGTAGGAGCGCGCTTGCCCGCGACGGCGGTGTGTCAGGACCCGATGTGATTTCTGACACACCGCGGTCGCGGGCAAGCGCGCTCCTACAGGTCGGGGTTTGAGCAATAAAAAAGGCGTTGCCTGTGAGGGCAACGCCTTTGTTTTGCTCAAAAAACAATCAAAGCTTCGCAGGCTTCAGGATGATCTGCGCAGGCTCGGTCTTCTCAATCTCGCGCTGGATCTGCAGCTCGAAGTCCGGATTGATCTTGCTCACCCGCTTGGTCAGCAAGGTGGCCAGCCACGGATAGTCGTCGGTGCGCGGGACCTGAACCGTCACTTCGCAGTTGAACGCGGTGATATCGGCGGCGATGTCGTTCAATTGGCGGCGCATCTGTTTCGAATCGTCGATCTTCAGCCTGATCGTGGTGCTCTCGACGGTCGGGTCGATGATCTTGGCAGTGCGCTTGGCCTCGGCGGCGCGCAGCTCGGCTTCGGCCTTGTCCAGCTCGGCCTTGCGGGCGTGGGCGATGGCGCCGTTGACGCCGCTGGTCAGCGCCGGTGCCTTGGGCATCAGCGCGCGGGCGCGGCTCAGTGCGGTAGCGGCAGCGTTGACATCACCTTTTTGCAGAACGATCTGGCTGCGGCTCAGGTAGGCCTCGGCCAGTTCGCGCTGAAGTTGCTCCAGGCGAGGATCGTCAGGGTCCTTGGCTTGCAGCGCGGCGAGCTGGTCTTCGGCGGTGGCCAGTTCGCTGCTGGCGATGTTCTGCTCCAACTGCTGGTAGGCATCAGGCGCCGCAACGGCTGCGGGCGGCTCGACAGGCTTGCTCTGGCAGGCGGCCAATACGATGGAAAATGCAGCAAGCAGCAGATAACGGGATGGGAACGGCTTCATTCCTGCGATTCTCTATTTGCGCAAAAAACGAGCAAGTCTACACAAAAGTGCCTTGCACCGAAAATAACTGATCGACATCGGCGGCCTGCAGTGGGTCATTGCATATTGCCGCCATTCAATTATTGCCGAGTATGACTGTTGTTACAGCACAAGGTTCTACCGCTTGGGCAAAACGAAGCTCAGCAGAAACAGGGCTGCGGCAGAGACCACAATAGACGGGCCTGCGGGGGTGTCCTTGAACCAGGAAAGCGCCAGCCCGCCGCACACCGCCAGGATGCCGATGACGCTCGCCCCTAGCGCCATTTGCTCAGGCGAGCGAGCGTGACGTTGTGCCGCAGCGGCCGGGATAATCAGCAGGGACGTGATCAGCAACACACCCACGATTTTCATCGCCACGGCGATGACCACGGCGATCAGCAGCATCAGCGTCATGCGCAGCGTGGCCACGGGCAAGCCTTCGACGGTCGCCAGTTCTTCATGCACGGTGATCGCCAGCAATGGCCGCCACAGCGCGCAGATCAATACCAGCACCGCGGCGCTGCCACCCAGAATCCAGGAAAGATCGGTCGGGCTGATCGCCAGCAGGTCGCCGAACAGGTAACCCATCAGGTCGATGCGCACATCGCGCATGAAGCTCAGTACCACAAGGCCCAACGACAGCGTGCTCGGCGCGAGGATCCCCAGCAGCGTGTCGGAAGCCAGCGGCTGGCGCTGTTGCAGGGTCACCAGCAGGATCGCCAGCAACAGGCAGCCGACGGTCACGGCGATGGTCGGGCTGATGTCCAGCAGAAAGCCCAGGGCAACGCCCAGCAGCGCCGCGTGGGACAGGGTGTCGCCGAAATAGGCCATGCGCCGCCAGACCACGAACGAACCCAGAGGGCCGGCCACCACGGCCAGCGCGAGGCCTGCGAGCAAGGCATAGAGTAGAAAGTCAGCCATGCTTGCAGCTGTCCCCGTGGTCATGAGTATGGTTGTGAGGGTGGGCGTGATCGGCCGCCGGTGCCGGCTGGCACACTTCGCCATGCAGATCGTGGGCGTGATCGTGGTGGTGGTGATAGATCGCCAGGCTCGGCGCGTTCTGACCGAACAGCTCGACGAAGGCCGGGTCGTTGCTGACCTGCTCGGGGTGGCCGGAGCAGCAGACATGACGGTTCAGGCAGACCACCTGATCGGTGGTGCTCATCACCAGGTGCAGGTCATGGGACACCATCAGCACGCCGCACTGATGGCGGTCGCGCAGTTGGGTAATCAGCGCGTACAGCTCGGCTTGCCCGGCGACGTCCACCCCTTGCACGGGCTCGTCGAGCACCAGCAGTTCGGGTTCACGCAGCAGCGCGCGGGCCAGCAAGACGCGCTGCATCTCGCCGCCGGAAATGCCTTGCAGCGGGCTGTCGATGACTTTTTCAGCCCCGACTTCAACCAGCGCAGCCAGCGCGGTTTCCCGATCGACGCCCGGCACCAGGCGCAGAAAACGCAGTACCGAAAGCGGCAGCGTGGCGTCCACGTGCAGTTTCTGTGGCATGTAGCCCACACGCAGCTTCGGCTTGCGCCACACCTCGCCCGAATCGGGCTTGAGCAGACCCAGGACGGCACGAACCAGGGTGGTCTTGCCCGCGCCATTGGGGCCGATGAGGGTGACGATCTCGCCGGGACGGACGCTGAGCTGGATGTTGTCCAGCACGCTTTGGCCCGAACGGGTCACGCTGACGGCGTTCAGGCGAATCAGTGCGTCGCTCATCAGGCGGCCTTGCAGCCAGCGCATACCCCGACCACTTCGACGGTCTGGGTTTCCACCGCAAAGCCGACTTCGTTGGCCGCGCTGACAATGGCCGAGCTGATGGCGCCATGTTGCAGCTCGATGGCGGCATGGCATTCGCGGCAGATCAGGAACTGGCCCTGATGGGCGTGAGTGGGATGATTGCAGCCGGCGAAGGCGTTCAACGACGCGATGCGGTGAACCAGGCCGTGTTCAAGCAGGAAGTCCAGCGCGCGGTACACCGTGGGTGGCGCGGCGCGGCGGCCGTCCTCTTCGCTCAAGACGGCGAGGATGTCATAGGCGCCCAGCGGCTTGTGGCTCTGCCAGACCAGCTCCAGCACGCGACGGCGCAGCGCTGTCAGGCGCAGGCCTTTTCCGGCGCACAGGGCGTCGGCTTGCGCGAGTGCACTGTGCACGCAATGGGAGTGATCGTGGGGGCGGCTGGCCAGTGGAGTTTTGGACATGGGCGGCGACGACTTTTGAGAGAGACGTTATTATGTTACCCGTTCCTGCCCCCATGAGTGGTCATCGTGTCCCGAATTTTTTTAATTTTTGTCGTGTTCATCACCGGTTTTTCCGCAATTTCCACGGCTCAGGCCGAGGTTCGGGTACTGACCAGCATCAAGCCGCTACAGCTGATCGCAGCGGCCGTACAGGATGGTGTCGCGGTGCCTGAAGTGCTGCTGCCCCCGGGCGCATCGCCGCATAACTATGCGCTGCGCCCATCCGACGTACGGCGGGTTCAGGAGGTCGACCTGCTGTACTGGATCGGCCCTGACATGGAAACCTTCCTGCCTCGCGTTTTGAGTGGCCGCACCAAGGCGTCGGTGGCCGTGCAGACCCTGCCGGGGATGCATTTGCGTCATTTCGTTGCCAGCAGCGAGCATCACGATGACGGGGATGACGACGAGCATGACCACGATCACCGCCCCGGCAGCGTCGATGCGCACCTGTGGCTGTCCACCGTCAATGCTCGCGTCATTGCCGCAAAAATGGCCGCTGACCTGAGCCAGGCGGATCCGGCCAATGCTGCGCGCTACGAGAGCAACGTCAAGGCGTTCGATGAGCGGATGGACGCGCTGGACGCGAAAATCAAACAGCGTGTTGCGGGCATCGCTGACAAGAAATACTTCGTGTTTCATGAGGCTTTCGACTATTTCGAAGAGGCCTATGGCATCCAGCATGCGGGCGTGTTCGCGGTCAGCCATGAAGTCCAGCCCGGTGCCCAGCACGTCGCTGCGATGCGTGCGCGCCTGACCGAGTACGGCAAGACCTGCGTGTTCAGCGAGCCGCCCCTGCGTCCGAAACTGGCTGACACCCTGAGCGCGGGCTTGCCGGTGAAGCTGGCCGAGCTGGATGGGTTGGGCGGTTACACGCCTGCCACTGCGCAAGGCTATGAGCAGCTGTTGAGCAAGCTGGCGGATGATCTGGCGGGGTGTCTGGAGAGCTTGTAACGCCTTGCAGATCCGGTCGCGGGGGGGGGGGGGGGGGGCCCCCCCCGCGGGGGGGGGGGGGGGCCGGGGCCGGGGGGGGGGGGGGGGGCCGAAAAAAGACCACCGGCCGGGGGTTAAACGCAAGCGCCA
>NZ_JBIVCV010000018.1:0-45779 GCF_044746765.1 Pseudomonas sp. NPDC090203 | reverse complement strand
GTGGTGTGTGGTGCTGGGGGGGGTTGTTGGGGGGGGTTTTTTGGGGGTGTGTCCCCGCGCTGCCCGCGGGGGGGGGGGCCCGCCCCCCGGGGGGCCCGCCCGGCGGCCCCGGCCCGCCCCCCCCCCCCCCGCGACGGCGTCTTTATGGATTACAACGCAAACGGCAACGGAATGTGCACATCCTGGCGCTGTTCCAGGCGTTTGCCGAATTCTGCAGGATCGTGGATCAGCACGTCCTGGCCGGCAAAGGTTTCAGCGGCGATCAGGCGCGACAGCCAGAACCTTACGCAACCCACGCGCAGCATCGTTGCCCACAACTGTGCTTCGGTTGCAGTGAACGGACGTAGGGCTGCATAGGCGCCCAGCAGTGCACGGGCCCGTGGTGCGTCGATGGCGCCGTCTTCGAACGAACACCAGTCATTCACCGCAATGGCCACGTCATACAGCATCGGCGCGGAGCAGGCGTTGTAGAAGTCGATCACGCCGGTCAGGTGCGTGCCTTCGAACAGCGTATTGTCGCGGAACAGGTCGGCGTGCACGTTGGCCCGGGGCAGAGCCATGATCCTGGCCTGTTCACGCTCGATTTCATCCACCGATTTCTTCAGCAGCGCACCTTCGGTTTCACCCAGGTGCGAGATGAAATTGCGGCCTTCTTCCAGCATCCAGTCCAGGCCCCGGTCGGTCTTGCGCTCGATGGGGTTGTCGCGGGTTGCCAGGTGCATGTGCGCCAGCAGCTCGCCGATCTGCATGCAGTGCTGGGTGTTGGGCTCGGTCGGGTGCTTGCCCGACAGCCGCGGTTGCAGCAGCGCAGGCTTGCCCTTGAGCTCGCGTAGCGCCTGGCCGTCGGTGGTGCGCAAGGCGTAGGGCACTGGCAGGTCGGCATCGTGCAGGACGTCCAGCAGTTCGATGAAGAACGGCATTTCCTGCACGGGGCCGCGCTCGACCAACGTCAGGACGTACTCGCCCTGCTCCATGCTGATGAAGAAGTTGGTGTTTTCACTTCCGGCGGCAATGCCCTGAAAATCACGCAGTTGGCCAAGCCCGTACGGGGCGAGAAAAACTTCCAGCTCGGGCCGAGCCAGGGGAGTAAAAACGGACATATGAACACTGCCAGCAAAAGGTGAATGTAAGGCCTACCAGCTGAATAATACCCATTGGGGGATCAGCATGTCCGGCTGATCGGCCCGAATGAATTGCCCGCTGGTGCCGTCAGCCCGCACCAGATAATACGGCTTTCCGTATTTTGGCGTGATTTTGACCGCATAAACGAAGCCGTTCGCCTTGTATTCCTGCACGAAATTGTCACCGTCCTTGCGGATCGTGACGTCAGGTTCGGCGGACGGCGCCTCGTCTTCGGCAGCCAGTGCTATCAGTGGGCAAGCAACCATCAAACTGACCAGCAACAGGCGATTTAGCGTGCGCATGATAACCTTGCTCCTTTGTCGTCAACGGTCCTCGCATTCTAGCGCCGACCCCGCCGAAAAGGTTGATCCTGCATGAGTCTTGCGCCCCTCGTCCTGGTGGACGGTTCTTCTTACCTGTATCGCGCTTTCCACGCGCTGCCGCCGCTCACCACGTCCAAAGGCCTGCCCACCGGTGCGGTCAAGGGCGTGCTGAACATGCTCAAGAGCCTGCGCAAACAGTATCCGGATAGCCCGTTTGCCGTCGTTTTCGACGCCAAAGGCGGCACGTTCCGTGATGAAATGTTTGCCGAGTACAAGGCCAATCGTCCCAGCATGCCCGATGACATGCGGGTGCAGATCGACTTCCTGCACAACTGCGTGAAAGGCCTGGGTTATCCGCTGCTGTGCGTCGAAGGCGTCGAGGCCGACGACGTGATCGGCACCCTGGCGCGCAGCAGTGCCGCAGCCGATCGCCCGGTGATCATCTCCACGGGCGACAAGGACATGGCCCAACTGGTCGACGGGCACATTACGCTGGTCAACACCATGACCGGTAGCGTGATGGACGTGGCCGGCGTGAAAGAGAAATTCGGTGTCGGTCCTGAGCACATCATCGACTATCTCGCGCTGATGGGCGACAAAGTCGACAATATCCCCGGCGTTCCCGGCGTGGGCGAAAAAACCGCTGCCGGCTTGCTTCTGGGTATCAATGGTGGCTTGAAGGAACTGTACGAGAACCTCGACAAGGTCCCGACCCTGGCCATTCGCGGGGCCAAGACCCTGCCTGCCAAGCTTGAAGAGCACAAGGAAATGGCGTTCCTCTCCTATGAGCTGGCGACCATCAAGGTCGATGTGCCGCTGGACATCGAGCTGGACGCCTTGCATTGCGGCGAGCCTGATCGGGAAGCCTTGCTGGCCCTGTATACCGAGCTTGAATTCAAGAGCTGGATCACCGACCTGCAACGCGAAGCCAAACAGGAAGGCGCCGAGATCGCGCCGGTGCAGGAGGCAGCGCCGGTCATCGAGGCCAAGTACGAGCTGATCCTGGAGCAGACCCAGTTCGATGCCTGGCTGAAGAAGCTTGAAGCCGCCAAGCTGTTCGCCTTTGTGGTGCAAAGCAATGGCACCGACGCCCAGCGCGCGCAGATCGTTGGCCTGTCGTTCGCGATCAAGACTCACGAAGCCTGCTACATCCCGCTGACCCACTCCTACATGGGCGTGCCGCAGCAACTGGATCGCGACGCGGTGCTCAAGTCGGTCAAGCCGATGCTCGAAGACGCGAGCAAGATCAAGGTCGGTCAGCACGCCAAGTTCGCGATCAACCTGCTGGCCAACTGTGCCATCGATGGCGACCACGCCCAGGGCATCAGCGTGCAGGGCGTGAAGTTCGACACCATGCTCGAGTCCTATGTACTGGACTCCACGGCCACCCGCCACGACCGTGACAGTCTGGTCGCCAAGTATCTGGATCACACACCGGTAAACTTCCAGGACATCGCTGGCAAGGGCGCCAAGCAACTGACTTTCGATCAGATCGCCCTCGAACAGGCCGGCACCTACGCCGCCGAAGAGGTCGATCTGACCCTGCGCCTGCACGAAATCCTGCAGGAAAAACTGGCGAAAACCCCAAGCCTGGCACCGGTGCTCAATGACATCGAAATGCCGCTGATGCCGGTACTGGCGCGTATCGAGCGCCAGGGCGCGCTGGTCGATGCCAAGCTGCTGGGCATCCAGAGCGTCGAGCTGGGCAACAAGATGACCGAGCTTGAGCGCGAGGCGTTTGCCATCGCCGGTGAGGAGTTCAACCTGGGCTCGCCCAAGCAGCTGGGGGTGATTCTCTACGAAAAACTCGGCATGCCGATCATCAGCAAGACCGCAACCGGCCAGCCTTCCACCGCTGAAGCAGTGCTGGCGGAACTGGCCGAGCAGGAGTTTCCGCTGCCCAAGGTGCTGATGCAGTACCGCTCGATGAGCAAGCTGAAAAGCACCTACACAGACCGCCTGCCGGAGCAGATCAATCCGCGCACCGGGCGAATTCACACCTCCTACCATCAGGCCGTGGCCGTGACCGGGCGCCTGTCGTCCAGCGACCCGAACCTGCAGAACATCCCGATCCGCACCTCCGAGGGCCGCCGGATTCGCCAGGCGTTCGTCGCGCCTGCGGGCTACAAGCTGCTGGCGGCAGACTACTCGCAGATCGAGTTGCGGATCATGGCCCATCTGGCCAAGGACGAAGGCCTGCTGCACGCTTTCCGCAACGACCTGGACGTGCACCGTGCAACCGCCGCCGAAGTCTTCGGCGTTGAACTGGAAAACGTTACTGGCGACATGCGCCGCAGCGCCAAGGCCATCAACTTCGGCCTGATCTACGGCATGAGCGCGTTTGGCCTGGCGAAGCAGATCGGCGTTGACCGCAAGCAGTCCCAGGCTTACGTCGACACCTACTTCGCCCGCTACCCCGGCGTGCTCCAGTACATGGAACGCACCCGTGCCCAGGCCGCCGAGCAGGGTTTCGTCGAAACCATCTTCGGTCGTCGCCTGTACCTGCCGGACATCAACGCTAAGAACCAGGCCCTGCGCAAAGGCGCCGAACGCATGGCGATCAACGCGCCGATGCAAGGCACGGCGGCTGACATCATCAAGCGCGCGATGGTCGCGGTGAACAGCTGGCTGGATGCATCAGGGCTCGACGCCCGCGTGATCCTGCAGGTGCACGACGAACTGGTGCTGGAAGTGCGTGAGGACCTGGTCGAGCAGATCAGCCAGGAAATCCGCGTGCACATGAGCGGCGCCGCCGAGCTGGACGTGCCGCTGCTGGTGGAAGTGGGCGTGGGCAATAACTGGGATGAGGCGCACTGACGAAAATGGCTACTCCCGCCTGTAGGAGCGCGCTTGCCCGCGACTGCGGTGTGTCATTGCCCAGGGTGGCGGCTGATGCACCGTAATCGCGGGCAAGCGCGCTCCTACAGGTGATCAATTGCGACCTTGCCAACATTAAATTTCCGCGGATTTTGAACTTCCGCGAACATTACCCGGTCAGAGCTTGCGAGTGGCTGACGTAGCCGCTCATGCTCCTATGTTGTGTTAAGTGTTGGCAGATATCCGGACCACTCCCGAGCGGTCTGGACTTGGACCCCGAACTTCCCCTCCCCATATGAAGTCCGGGGTTTTTTTTGCCTGCGATTCAGGCCGCAGGCGCTTTGTCTTCCAGCTCCATCCAGTCGGCCAGCACGGTGTAGGCCTCTTCCAGGCCCATGCGCTTGGGTGCCGAGAACAGCTGGATGGTGACGGCGTCGCCCCAACCTTTGCGAATTTCGGACTGGACCTTGAGCAGCGTGTTCTTGGCCGCGCCGAAGGTCAGTTTGTCGGCTTTGGTCAGCAGGATGTGCATCGGCATGCCGCTGGCGATGGCCCAGTCGAGCATCAGCAGGTCGAAGTCGGTCATCGGATGGCGAATGTCCATCATCAGAATCAGCCCCTTCAGGCTCTCCCGGCTGCCCAGGTACGCCTCAAGGTGACGCTGCCAGTGCTGCTTGAGCGGGATTGGCACTTTCGCGTAGCCGTAGCCGGGCAAGTCGACCAGACGGCGATCGTCGTCCAGACTGAAGAAGTTCAGCAGCTGGGTGCGGCCCGGGGTTTTCGAGGTACGCGCCAGGCTTGCGTGGGTCAGGGTGTTCAGCGCGCTGGATTTACCGGCATTGGAACGCCCGGCGAAGGCGACTTCGAAGCCTTCGTCATCGGGGCACTGATCGACTTTGGCGGCGCTGAGCATGAACTTGGCTTGTTGGCACAAACCGAGGATCGGGTTCTTGAGTTGCATGGGATATCCGGTGAGGGCGTTGGCGCGGTTTGGCGCCAGCGGGGTGTCTTTTTCCGTTTGATGGGCGCAAGTATATAATGCCGCAGATTTTGTGTGTGCTTTGTGCGTCAGCAGGATAGAAGTTCGCGCAAGTCGGGCTAACCTTACACCAACAATAAAATCCATTGGATTAGCCGATGAACAAACTACTGGTGAGTCTGCTGTTGACCCTGGGTATTTCTGGCGCCGCGCAAGCTGCTGACATCCCGGTGGGCGATCCCGCCGCTGGCCAGCCGAAAACCGCTGTGTGCGGTGCCTGCCACGGGCCGGACGGCAACAGTATGGCGCCCAATTTTCCGAAGCTGGCAGGGCAAGGCCAGCGTTACCTGCTCAAGCAGCTGCACGAGATCAAGGACGGCAAGCGTGTGGTGCTGGAGATGACTGGCCTGCTCAATAACCTGAGCGACCAGGACCTGGCCGACATCGCGGCCTATTTCGCCAGTCAGCGCGGCAGTGTCGGCGCCGCCGATGCGAACCTTGTCGCCAGGGGCGAGGCTTTATTCCGGGGCGGCAAGCTGGATCAGGGCATGCCGGCCTGCACGGGCTGCCATTCGCCCAATGGCGCCGGCAACGCTGCCGCAGGCTTTCCGCACCTGGGCGGGCAGCACGCCGACTACGTGAAGAAACAGCTGACGGCGTTCCGCGAAGGGGAGCGCACCAACGATGGCGACACGATGGTCATGCGCACCATTGCGTCCAAGCTCAGCAACAAGGATATCGACGCGTTGTCGGCCTACATACAGGGTCTGCATTAACGCCGGATTAACGCGAAGCCCTTGATCTAGAGGCTTTAGGCGCGGTTTCACACTTCTTCACGATTCCCGTGCAGACGGGCTAAAAAGGGTAGCGAACGGCTGCCCTTTTTTGTGCGCGCAGGCGTTACACTTGCGAACTCGTATCACCTCCTCCGGTCCAACTGCCGGTATCGAGGTGGCCTTTCATGCCCAGGAGTTAAGCATGCGTAATCTGATTCTCAGCGCCGCTCTGGTGTTCACCAGCCTGTTCGGTCTGACCGCTCAAGCTGCAGAGCCTATCGAAGCTGGCAAGCAATATGTCCAGCTGAGCAGCGCCGTCCCTGTTTCCGAGCCAGGCAAGATCGAAGTCGTCGAGATGTTCTGGTACGGCTGCCCGCACTGCTACGCCTTCGAGCCAACCATCAATCCATGGATTGAAAAACTGCCGGCCGACGTTCACTTCGTCCGCATCCCTGCCATGTTCGGCGGCCCATGGGATGCCCACGGCCAGCTGTTCATCACCCTGGACACCATGGGTGTAGAGAAAAAAGTCCACACCGCCGTGTTCGATGCCATCCAGAAAGGCGGCAAGCGTCTGACCGACCCGAATGACATGGCCGAATTCGTCGCCACCCAGGGCGTCGACAAGACCAAGTTCCTGGAAACCTTCAACTCGTTCGCTGTGAAGGGCAAGATCGCCCAGTACAAGGAACTGGCCAAGAAGTACGAGATTTCCGGCGTTCCGACCATGATCGTCAACGGCAAGTACCGCTTCGACCTGGCCTCGGCCGGTGGTCCGGAGCAGACGCTGGACGTGGCCGATCAGCTGATCGCCAAAGAACGTGCAGCAGCCAAGTAAGCGCCCGTGATCACGCGCTGGGGTACTGAACGCGCCGTTGCCCGGCATTCGGCGAAGGTCAACGAGCGTCACCTGGAGCAGACCGGATTGCCGTCCGATGGCCGGCTGCGTCTGCTCAGCTTCAACATTCAGGTGGGCATCAGTACCGAGCGCTACCGGCACTACCTGACCCGTGGCTGGCAGCACCTGCTGCCCCACAACGGTCGTGCCACCAATCTGCAGAAGATCGGCAACCTGCTCAACGACTACGATCTCGTCGCCCTGCAGGAAGCCGATGGCGGCAGCCTGCGATCAGGCTACGTCAATCAGGTCGAGCACCTGGCTCAGCTCGGGTCCTTCCCGTACTGGCATCAACAGCTCAATCGCAACCTCGGACGCTTCGCCCAGCACAGCAATGGCGTGCTGAGCCGCTTGCGCCCCCATGACATCGAAGACCACCCCTTGCCAGGCCCTGCCGGGCGCGGCGCGATCCTGGTTCGCTTCGGCGAAGGCGAAGACGCGCTGGTGGTGGTGGTCATGCACCTGGCGCTGGGTGCACGCACCCGTACCCGTCAGCTGGCCTACATTCGCGAGCTTATCGGCGGTTATCGGCACCAGGTGCTGATGGGCGACATGAACACCCATGCCGCCGACCTGCTGGAAACCTCGCCCTTGCGTGATCTGGGCCTGTTGGCGCCACAGATCGAAGCCACCTTTCCCAGTTGGCGCCCGCAGCGCTGCCTGGACCACATCCTCTTGAGCCCGACCCTGACACTTGAGAAAGTGCAGGTACTGGCTCAGCCCATCTCCGATCATCTGCCCGTCGCGGTGGAGATTCGCTTGCCGGCCTCATTAATTGGGGACTCCCTGCCGATAACAAGCCCATCTCCTCGCGGATCCTCGGAATGAGCGACGAAGCTGAACGCTGGAAAGAAAAATACCTCAAGAGCATCGAGCGCCAAGACAAGCTCGAAAAGCGCTGGAATGCCCGCCTCGACCTGTTGCGTCGCGGCCTGGTGCGCAGCAGCCTTGCGGCGGAAGGTGCCGACAAGGCGGTAGACCAGTGCATGAAGGAAATGCGCGAAGTCGTGCGCAAGGACGACATGGACGCAGGCCTGGCCGCGCTGATTCCGCGCCTTGAAAAAGCCGTACTCGATTCCGAGCAGCGTCGCGAACAGCGTGTCGAGCAGATGGCCACGGCCCTGACCTCGCTGGTGACACAACTGCAAAGCCTGCCCCTGCCCCGGGAAGTCGCCAAACCCCTCAAGCGCTTCGCCAAGAACCTGGAAGATCGCGTCACCCAGGCCCGTGAGCTGCCGCTGCTGCTCAGCGAGCTGAGCGGCCTGCAGGGCCAGGCGTTTTCTCAGCTTGAGCATCCGGAGGAAGTGGCGCGGCCAGGATTCCTGCAGCGGCTGTTTGGTAGCCGGGATGCTTCGGACGGGGCAGAGCCGGCCCCCGCCGAAACCCCAGTTGCGGCACTCGTCGCCCCGGCTGTGGAGGCGCCTGCGGCTGCGCAACCTGCGCACGCGCCTGAATCACCCGCTCCAGTCGCCGAGCCCAGGTCGTCGGAGCCTGAGACAGTGCTGGCTGAATCGCCTCAGGTCGAGGCGCCTGAGCCCGCGCCCCCTCAAGAAGTTGAGGCCGCCACTGCCGAGCCTGCTGTGATTGACGACACGGCGCCTCCGGATTCGGATGAGACACTTGCCGAGCCTGCGCCCGTCGAAGCCACCGATGAGCCCGCGTCGATCAGCGAAGAGCAGGCCATCGAACAGGCCGAAGCTGCGATAGACGATCAGGACAATGAAGCCCCGCCAGCGAGCGAGGAGCCCCCAGAGGCCGAGAATGCAGACGTCGAAGACGTTGAAGACGTTGAAGGCGTTGAAGAAGCTGTAGTCGACGAAGCCGAGATCGAAGAAGACGGCCCCTTCGCGCTGCCGTCATCCCCCGAGCCCAGCTACAGCTCGGTCGCGGTACACATCGAACAGACACTGCTGGGCCTGCTCAACGACCTGACCCTGCCCGAACACCACCGTCCGCAAGCGCAAGCCATGCGTGAACGATTGGAACATGGGCTGAACTGGTACGAACTGCTGCCGATTCTCGACGATCTTGCGGTGCTGATGCTGGCGATCACCAACAGCGAACAGCACGAGTTCGAGCGCTATCTCAAGCAGTTGAACGAGCGGCTGGCCTCCTTCCAGAGCAACTTGCAGGCGGCCACCGAGGATCACGCAGGCCAGCAATCCGCATCCCGGGACATGACCGACCAGCTGCGTGAACACGTAGGCGGGTTGCAGAGCAGCGTGCAGGAAGCGTCGGACCTCACCAGCCTCAAGAGTGTGCTGGAACGCCGGCTCGAAGGCTTGCTCGGCGCCATGGACGAGCACCAGAAGGAGCGCGACGAGCGCGAGCAGGAAGTGGCCTCGCGGCTTCAATCCCTGGCCGGGCGCGTGGCGACCATGGAACAGGAAGCCTTGGGTTTCCGGGCGAACCTCGAAGAACAGCGGCAAAAAGCCTTGATCGACACCCTGACCGGGCTGCCCAACCGGGCGGCGTGGAACGAGCGGCTGGATCATGAGATCGAGCAACTGGACAAGCACAAATCCAGCCTGCTGCTGGGGATTCTCGACCTGGATCACTTCAAGCGCATAAACGACGGCTACGGCCACCTGGCCGGGGACAAGGTGCTGAAGATCGTCGCCAGCCAGTGGGCAAAACGCCTTCGCACTGAAGACTTCATTGCCCGTTTCGGGGGTGAAGAATTCGTGGTCCTGTTGCCCCATACCCAGATGGCAGAAGGCTTGGCACTGCTTGAGCGCCTGCGCGAGGCCATCGAACAATGCCCGTTCCACTTCAAGGGAGAGCCGGTCACGATCACCGTGTCCATGGGCGTCACCCTCTTCCGGCCCGGCGAGCGCAGCGACGTGGTACTCAAGCGCGCGGATCAGGCGTTGTACAAAGCCAAGAACGAAGGGCGAAATCGCATCGAAAAAGGCTGAGTTCCCACAACATCGGTTGGCAGATGCCGACGCGCAATCTTGGGCGGCGGGTCGGCATTACGTTACACTGTTGCATTATCTGCCCATGTGTTGTGCCTTTTTATGAAGTCTTTCGCCGCGTTCTGCCTGCTCCTGCTGCTCACCGCCTGTTCGAGCGGTCCCAGGCTGGACACCAGCCATCCTTCCGTCAACTTCGACAGCCGCGTGCAGTTCGTGGTGGTGCATTACACCTCGGCATCGCTTGACCGTTCGCTGGAGCTGCTGACCCACGGCGAGGTCAGTGCGCATTACCTGATCGGCGACGGCCCGGCCACGACCTACAAACTGGTGGATGAAACCCAGCGCGCCTGGCACGCCGGCGAGAGCGAGTGGGACGGCCGCACCTGGCTCAACTCCAGCAGCATCGGCATCGAGATTGTCAATCCCGGTTACCGCGACACGCCTGCCGGCCGGCTCTGGTATCCCTATAGCGAGGCGCAGATCCAGGCGCTGATCGTGCTGCTCAAGGACATCGTCAAGCGCCACCACATCGAGCCTCGCCACGTGATTGGCCACAGCGACATCGCGCCGCTGCGCAAACTCGATCCGGGACCGCTGTTCCCGTGGAAGCGTCTGGCCGAAGAAGGCCTGGGGATCTGGCCGGATGAGGCACAGGTTGCGCAGCGTCAGGCGCAGATGATGGGCGTGGTCCCGAGTGCCGCCTGGTTCCAGCAACAACTGGCTTTGCTGGGTTACCCGACGCCACAGACGGGCGAATGGGACATCGCCAGCCGTCATGTGCTGGCAGCGTTCCAGATGCACTATCGGCCGCAGAAATTCGACGGCGAAGCTGATCTGCAAAGTGCAGCTATTCTTCAAGTGCTGAACCTGAAGCATTAAATTACCCGTAACGTCGGTTTCTGACGGGCTATTTGCGCGCTTGTTGCTATACCTCATTGGTATTCATCTGGATATCAGCCGATGTTCACGGCGTCAACGCAGCTGCGCTCAGCTCTTTATCGCCCTTCGCTCCTGGCATTGCTGGCCGCGTTGCTGAGTGCTGCTGTCTTGTTGGCGGGCAGTTTCGGGCTGGCGATGCATCAGGCGCGTCAGGAAGAAAGTGCCCAGATGAACGCCCAGGGCGAGCGCTTTCTGGTGCGTCTGGACCAGTTGTTCGGACAGTTGCGGGCCGGCCTCGATCAGCTTGAAGCGCAGCCCTTGCGCGGCTGCGGGCCGGCGATGATCGAGCAGTTGCGCCAGGTGAACTCGCGCTATCGCTTCATCTATGAAGTGGCCTACGTCGACGACACCCAGTTCTGCTCCAGCTGGACCCGCCAGAGCATGATCGGCAAGCCCCGGGCGCCGGACATCCGCGGGCCGACCTACGACTACTGGCTGAACACGTCCACCCAACCTGACGACAACCTCGCTTCCCTGATGCTGGGGCGCGGGGAATTTCGCGTATCGACCTCTCGCGGGCACCTGACCGATGTCGTGGACTTGCCCCCCGGCGGCAGCCTGGTGGTGGTGCTCGATCAAGGCACCAAGGCCGTTCCGGTGCTGGGCCCCGCGCAGACCTGGCCGCCGACGCCTGACTGGTCCCCGACGTCCACGGACACCTTGAGCACCACCCAGGACAAACTGGTGTACCGGATGCCGACGCAGAACCCGGACTACCAACTGGTGCTGATTACGCCGCGCAGTGGCCTGCAAGAGAAGGTCACCGGTGCCTGGTGGCTGCTGGTGCCGGCAAGCATGCTGGTGTCGCTCTGCATCGGGATCCTGGTATTGCAGTTGGTCAGGCAGCGGCTTTCGCTGGGTGGCGAGCTGCACGGGGCGCTGCGCCGTGGCGAGCTGAAGGTGCTGTATCAACCCATTTTCGACCTCAACACCCGGCTGTGCGTGGGGGCTGAGGCCCTGGTGCGCTGGCGACGACCTGATGGCACCCTGACCAGCCCGGACCTGTTCATACCGCTTGCGGAAAACACCGGGCAGATCCGCCAGATCACCGATTTCGTCCTGCAGCAGTTGCTGGAACAGTTGGGCCAGTTACTGCGCGCCAACCCGCATCTGTACGTTTCGGTGAACCTGGCGGCGTGCGATGTGATGGCGCCGCGCATAGGCCGAGTGACGGCCAAGCTGCTGGCGCTGCACCGTGTGGCACCCCGGCAGATTGCCTTCGAGGTCACCGAGCGTGGCCTGGTTGATGTGGTGGTCGCCCGCAATCACTTGCAGGCCCTGCGCGATCGCGGGCATCAGGTGCTGATCGATGACTTTGGCACCGGGTATTGCAGCCTCGCCTATCTGCAGACCCTGCCGGTGGATTGCCTGAAGATCGACAAGGCCTTCATCGACGCCCTGGGCCACGATGCCGCCAGCAGCGGGGTGGCCCCGCACATCATTCGCATGGCTCACGCCCTGGAACTGCGGGTCATTGCAGAAGGCATCGAGTTCGAATCCCAGGCTTTGCTGCTCAAGAGCGAAGGGGTGATCTACGGCCAGGGCTGGCTGTTCGCAAGGCCACTGACCGCCGCCAAATTCACCGAGCTTGTCACCGGCGGACGGCGCAATGCCGGACGCCGGGCTGATGATGTGGCGTAGACGGATTCGCACGACAGCCCCGTAGCAGCACGGCTTGCCGGCGGGGACCTTCCCAAGATCGCCCCGCTGGCAAGCCATGCTGCTATGCCCTGCGGGCCGGCTTTTACAACGGCAACGCCATGTAGAACTGCGTACCCTGCCCCGGCCGTGAATACACACCCATGCGTCCGCCGTGCAACTGCACGATTTCCTTGCACAGCGCCAGCCCCAGCCCCGCGCCGCCTTTCTTGCGGCCCACCTGCACGAAGGGTTCGAAGATCCGCGCCTGCTGACCGTACGGTATACCTTCGCCGTTGTCGTCGACGCTGATAATCAGGCGCTCGCCATGACGCCGCGCTTGCAGGCGGATCAGGCCTGACTGCGGTGTGTGACGCAGGGCGTTGTCCAGCAGATTGTCCAGCACGCGATCCAGCTGGGCCTTGTCGGCTTGCAGGCGTGGCAGCGGCTCCTGCATTTCCAGCAGCACCATCACGTCCTGTTCATGGGCCGATTCGGCGAAGCGTTGACGGGCCGCGTTCAACAGTTCGCTGACGTCACACGGCTCGAGCGCAAGCTTTTGCAGCCCGTTCTGGTAGCGGGAGAAATTGAGCAAATCGTTGATCAGCTGCATCAGCCGCTGCATCTCTTCGTTGACGGTCTTGAACAGGTCCGTCTCCCGGGAATCCGGCGCGAACTTCACGCGCTCCTGCAACAGCCCGAAGGCCATGTGCATGCCAGTGACCGGCGTGCGCAGTTCGTGGGAGGCCCGCAGGACGAACTCGCTGCGCACGCGCTCGAAAGCCCGTTGCTCGGTGACATCGTGCAGCACCATCACGGCCCCGAGGATATGGCCCTGAGTGTGGCTCACCGGGGTCATGCTGTAGGTCAGCAGCCGGGTTTCGCCGTCTATTTCGATGGACAGGTCTTCTGGCGCACGTTCAAGGGATCCGCCGCGCAGCACCAGCAACAGTTGCTGGTCCATCTCCGGTCGCTCCAGCGCTTCACCCAGCCCCTGCCCCAGCTTGCTTTCTTCCCAGCCCAATTGCCGCTGGGCTACGGGGTTGAGGTGCTCGAGGCGTCCCTGGCGGTCGATCATCAGCAACCCGTCGTCGATGCTGTCCAGCACCGCCTGCAACCGTTGCTGGCCTGCCAGCAGTTCATCGACATTGGTGACCTGATGCTGGCGCAGCGCCTCGGCCATGATGCCAAAGCGTCGCGTCAGTTGGTTCATCTCCGAAGCCGAGGAGATTGGCAGGGTCACGTCAAAGTTGCCCTGCCCGATATGGTCCGCGGCCTTGGCCAGCGCTTCGATCGGCGCCCCGAAACGCCGGGCGATGCCGTGGGCGGTGATAAAGCCGATGGCCAGAACCGCCAGGCCGACCAGGCCCAGCAGGCCAGCGACCCACAGCGCCTTTATCCTCGATGCCTTTTCAGCTTCGCTGATGTTATCCAGCGCCTGGCGATGAGCCTCGACCAGATCGTTGCGCACCGCGTTGAAGGTGTTGGTCACCGCCGGGTCGTCGCTGATCGCGTTGGCCGGATCGCTGGTTTGCTTGAGCGCAGCCAGGAACAGCTCGAAATCCTGGCGAGCTTTCTCGAATCCGCTGTGGGTGGCGGTTTGCAGGTCGTGATCGATGCCTTGGCCGAGCAGTTCCTGAAAGTCTTGCTGATCCTTCTGCAAGGCCGTGCGGTCGGTGGTGTCCTTGAGCAGGATGACCAGTTGATCGCCCAGGTTCTGACGCAGCTTGAGGCCGATATCCAGGGTGATGAAGTTGTGATGGATCAGCGATTCCTGGGACTTGGCCATCTGCATGACGCTGACCAGTCCCAGAATCAACCCCAGCAAGGCGACGGTGATGAGCGCCGAGATGCTGAGGAACAGCCGCGTGCGCAGTGTCATCGCGAACTTCATGAGCGATCCGTCACAAGTTGTACTGCTTGCGTTTGCGGTACAGCGTCGAGGCGTCGATGCCCAGGGTGCGTGCCGCCTGATCGAGGGTGTCGCTGGTCGCCAGCACCGCGCCGATGTGGGCTTTCTCCAGTTCGTCCAGGCTCAACGCCGCGCCGACCCGCGGTGCGTTGTTGGTCGGCAGGTCGCCCATGCCCAGGTGGCTGATTTCCACTTTCTCCTGCGGACAGATAATGCTCGCCCGTTCGATGACGTTGCGCAGCTCGCGGATGTTGCCTGGCCAGCGGTAATTGAGCAGTGCGCTGCGCGCCTCCTCGCTGAAGCCACGGGCCGGGCGTCCGTAATCCTTGACGAAGCGCGCCAGGAACCGGTCCGCCAGGGTCAGGATGTCTTCGCTGCGCTCGCGCAGGGGCGGCAGGTGCAGGGTAATCACGTTCAGGCGGTACAGCAGGTCCTCGCGGAAGCGCCCTTCGCGGACCATGTCTTCCAGGTTGAGGTTGGTCGCCGCCAGGATGCGCACATCGGCGCGGCGTGTCACCGGGTCACCGACGCGCTCGTATTCCTTGTCCTGAATGAAGCGCAGCAGTTTCGGCTGCAGGGTCAGTGGGAAATCGCCGATCTCATCGAGGAACAATGTACCGCCGTCTGCCTGATTGACCCGACCAAGCGTGCTTTCGCTGGCACCGGTAAACGCGCCACGGCTGTGACCGAACAGCTCGCTCTCCATCAATTCCGCCGTCAGCGACGGGCAGTTGATGGTGACGCAGGCCTTTTTCGCCCGCTTGCTCCAGCCGTGGATCGCGCGGGCCAGTTCACCCTTACCGGTGCCGGACTCGCCGAGAATCAGAATGTTGGCGTCGGTGCCCGCCACCTGGCGCGCGGTTTCAAGGATCGCCATCATCGACGGGCTGTGGGAATCCAGGCCGTCCTTGGGTTTGCGCACTTCGCCTTCCAGCGCTTCCAGGCGTGCTGAAAGCTGGCGGACCTCCAGTTGCTTGGCGGTTGCCAGGCGCAACTGGTCAGGGCTGCAAGGCTTGACCAGGTAATCGGCCGCGCCGGCCTGAATGGCGTCCACGGCAGTGTCTACCGCCGAATGCGCGGTGACGATCACCACGCGCATCCACGGCGCCTGAATGCGCATCTGCGCCAAAACCACCAGACCGTCGTCTTCCCCAAGACGCAGATCCAGAAAACACACGTCGAACACCTGCCGCTGCAACAAGGCTTCAGCCTGGGCTGCGCTGTTGGCGGTGGCAACGCTGTAACCCTCATCTTCCAGGCAATAGCGGAAGGTGCGAAGGATGGCGGATTCATCATCCACTAGCAGAATACGGCCCTGATTCTCAGTGGCTTCTTCCATTTTTCCTACGCTCCTAAATGAATTGTCTTGGTTAGTCCCGGAAAGATCGGGCAAGTTGCATGGTTCATTCTGATTGATTCCGTGCGCGGCATGGTAGCGATCTGCCGAAAAAACCGAGAACACCATGATTTGTCGCACCTGACACCCGTCAGGCCTCGCAATACAGGGCGTGACAGGAAAGCCGGACAGAACATCTGGGCGAATGCAAAGTCTTTCCATGAGTACCTTTTTGGAAATGTCTGGAGATTTGCCATGCACCCGCTGAAGAAGATCGCCCTTGCCATCACCACCGCCAGCCTGTTGGGAATGACCCCTGTCGTTGCCCAGGCGGCCCAGGGCGATCTGCCTACACAGTTGCAGCAAGCGCGTCAGGAAGGGTCGATCTGGACTGCGTTTGCCCTGAACCGGCACCTGAGCCCCTTCAACATCAGCGTGCAGGTCGAGCAGGGCACCGCCACGCTCAAGGGCAAGGTGGAGAATCAGGTGGACAAGGATCTGGCCACGCAGATCGCCAGCGACGTCCAGGGCATCAATAAGGTCGAGAACTTGCTGGAGATCGACCCGCAGGTTGCCTCCGAACCCGGCACCAAGGCCAACATGGCCCAGCGTTTCGATGACGCGACGCTGACCGCGACCATCAAGTCCAAGCTGCTGTGGAACAGCGTGACCGAGGGGCTGAACATCGAGGTCAGCGCCAATCAGGGCGTGGTGACGCTCAAAGGCCAGGCCAAGGACGCCGACGCCAAGCAGCTTGCCGGTAGCCTTGCGAGCAACACCGACGGGGTGACCGAGGTGAACAACCTTATCAGCGTGAGCGCGCGTGACACCCAGGCCATCAAGGAGCAGAACGAGGCCACCGCCAACAGCGTCAAGGAAGAGCTCAGCGATGCGTGGATCACCAGCAAGGTGAAATCCAGCCTTATCTATAGCCGCACCCTCGACGGGCTCAACATCAAGGTGCAGACCAAGGACGGGGTGGTCAGCCTTGATGGCGTGGTGGCCAATTACGCCGAGAAGGAATTGGCGGTGGAGATCGCCCGCAATATCAGAGGGGTCAAGGGCGTGGATGCCGACACGTTGCGGGTGGTGGCACGTAGCGCCGGCTGATCAACCCTGTAGGAGCGCGCTTGCCCGCGACCAGCGGTGTGCCAGACCAATATGTTTTTCAGATACACCGCCGTCGTCCGAATGCGGCCCAGACCAAGCGCGCTCCTACAAGTGGCGTCGCCATCGGCCATGCAGTTCCGCTCGATCCCGGTCGTGCATTGCGCACGATGCCAAATGTTCAATCGTGCAGCCTGCTTGTAAGAGTCGTCCCTCAAAAATATTTAACTTATTGATTTATAACGTTTTTATGGCGTTCAAAAAGCTGGCACAACCGCTGCAATACTTCAGATAACAAGTCTGCACCGTCGGACAACAAGATCACCTGGAGCCAACCGAATGAACACTCAACGCCTCGCCCAACTGCGCATTTCTCCTCTGCACTTGCAGCAGGGTCTGTTTGCCAGCCTGGCGTTGATGGTCACGCTGATCGTCGCTCAGCAGTTCGCTCACTGGAACCAGCATCAAGACACCGCTCAGATCCAGCCTGTCTACATTCACAGCGCGCCCTTCGCCAAGGCCAGCGCCCTGACAGCACGGGATGTGGCCCTGAGCCTGCAATCGGTTGAAGACGCGGCGGCCGTCAACGATGAGTCGCCTCGTCAACAGAGTTGGGTCTTCTGAGCTTCGTGTTCAAAGACGTGACCTTCACCCAGGGTCGTATGTGACACCTCGGTGCAGCTAGAAATTAAAAACAGTAAGGAGAATCACCATGTTGAGCTGGGCAATCACATTTCTGATCATCGCCATCGTCGCAGCGGTTCTGGGCTTCGGTGGTATCGCAGGCACTGCAACGGGTATCGCCAAGATTCTCTTTATCGTGTTCCTGGTGATGTTCGTCGTGTCGTTCTTCTTCGGTCGTCGCGGACGAGGCTGACCATGGCTGGCAAGCATTTCCATGCATTGACTCTGGCGCTTCTCGCAAGCGCCAGCGCCATCGCGATGGCGGCCAACGATGGTCAGGCCCGGGTCAACGAGCTGCTTAGCTCGGACCCTGCGTACCGCCAGACCTGGTCAGGTGTAGTAAAGAAAGAAGAACGCCTGCCGGACTGGGTGATCAACCTGTCCGGTACGTCGGATCAAATGAACGCCGTAACAGAAGATGGTGACAAGTATCTGGTAGGGCCGCTTTGCGAAACCCAGGACACTTGTATCAACAAGCGTCTGATTGTGGCTTTCAGCATGGACAAGTCCCATGCCTACGCCATGTTGGTCGAGGTCCCGGCAGGTTTGCCGGCAGACAAGTCGCCAACTCGCCACGCCGATTACCGTTTCCTCGGCAAGCCCGATGAAGGCATGCAGGGCCTTTTGAAGGAGCAGCTCAAGAAAGATCCAAACTGGTACTGATTCGAATGACGGAAGACACAACTGCATTTGGTCTTCCCGACAGCCGCGCAACCCGAGGAGGGTCTGCGCGTGACCAAGGGGTCGGGACGTTCTGACCAAGGGAGTGGTCGCAGCGTCTCAGGTGCACAGGGAGTGCTCCCATTCGTGGGCCGGGTCAGGAAGCCGCCAAGCAAGTCCATTGTCAGAGCCGCTCGCGAGGCGATCCGATCATGGACTTGCGACGCGCAATCGATCTTCCCTTCCGTTTTTTCCCTCCCTGCGACCGTATATCGAGAAATATCTTCCCCCTTCTTGCGGATTGGCCACCCATGACCAATTTGTCACTTGCTTGCCGCTTCACGCATCTCATCGCGCTACAGGCGACGTTTTAGCCACTTCTCAGCAGATTCCTGCACAGGTCTTATGCTCCGTTTCAGGGCGTTTTTTGCTAAGTATTTGATTTTCCTCATGCCGATTCGGCATGAGGTAGTCATTTACGGCATTAGACGATGGCCTCTTGCGTGGGAATAGTTGCGCCTTTTTTCCGCTTGCCGAGAGCTTGGATGCTCAATTGCGGTGACCTTCTCTGAACAGTTTCAAGGGCATTCGCGCCACCCAGTCGCTTCACAAGAGCGGCTCCAAAGCGTCGATGGAAGCTGTTCTCGCCAACTACAACAAAGGTTATTGAAATGAAGAAGGCAAAACTGAGCCTCGCCTGGCAGATCCTCATCGGTCTGGTCCTGGGTATCTCGCTCGGAGCGCTGCTCAACCACTTCAGCGCTGAAAAGGCGTGGTGGATCAGCAACATCCTGCAGCCCGCCGGCGATATCTTCATCCGTCTGATCAAGATGATCGTGATCCCGATCGTGATTTCCTCCCTGGTGGTGGGTATCGCGGGCGTCGGTGATGCGAAGAAACTGGGCCGCATTGGCCTGAAGACGATCATCTACTTCGAAATCGTCACAACCATTGCCATTGTTGTCGGCCTGCTACTGGCCAACGTGTTCCACCCGGGCACCGGCATCGACATGAGCACGCTGGGCACCGTGGACATCTCGCAATACGAGAAAACCACGGCTGAAGTGCAGCACGATCACGCCTTGATCGCGACCATCCTCAACCTGATCCCGTCGAACATCTTCGCCGCCGTTGCCCGTGGCGACATGCTGCCGATCATCTTCTTCTCGGTGTTCTTCGGCCTGGGTCTGTCCAGCCTCAACGCCGAAGTGCGTGAGCCGCTGGTGAAGGTATTCCAAGGTGTTTCGGAAACCATGTTCAAGGTCACTCACATGATCATGAACTACGCGCCGATCGGTGTTTTCGCGCTGATCGCCGTGACCGTCGCCAACTTCGGCTTCGCCTCCCTGCTGCCGCTGGCCAAGCTGGTGATCCTGGTTTACGTGGCCATCGCCTTCTTTGCGTTCGTGGTACTGGGCCTGATCGCCCGCCTGTTCGGCTTCTCGGTCATCAAGCTGATGCGCATCTTCAAGGATGAGCTGGTGCTGGCCTACTCCACCGCAAGCTCCGAAACCGTGCTGCCGCGCGTGATCGAGAAGATGGAAGCCTACGGCGCGCCGAAGGCTATCAGCAGCTTCGTGGTCCCGACCGGCTACTCGTTCAACCTCGACGGTTCGACCCTGTACCAGAGCATCGCGGCATTGTTCATTGCCCAGCTGTACGGCATCGACTTGTCCGTCGGCACCCAGATCATGCTGGTGCTGACCTTGATGGTCACCTCCAAGGGTATCGCCGGCGTACCGGGCGTGTCCTTCGTGGTACTGCTGGCGACCCTGGGCAGCGTTGGTATTCCGCTGGAAGGCCTGGCGTTCATCGCCGGTGTCGACCGCATCATGGACATGGCGCGCACCGCGCTGAACGTGATCGGCAACGCGCTGGCGGTGCTGGTCATCGCACGGTGGGAAGGCATGTACGACGACGCCAAGGGCGAGCGCTACTGGAACTCGCTGCCGAACCTGCGCAGCAAGCAATCGATGCCGGTTGGCCAGTCGACCACCGACTGATCGCTCCCGCGTTGAACACAAACCCCGGCCTGTCCGGGGTTTGTTGTTTCTGCAGAACCTTTGGCTGTAGGAGCGCGCTTGCCCGCGACTGCGGTGTGTCAGACAACAAATGTGTTGCAGATGTACCGCAATCGCGGGCAAGCGCGCTCCTACAACGGTCGTGGGGTTTGTTGTTTGCGCCCCCGCCGCTATCATCCCCGCATCTAGCGAGGGGATTTACTGATGCTCAATGGCCTGTGGCTTGGCTTTTTCGTGGTGGCGGCGGTTTCCGCACTGGCTCAATGGCTGATTGGTGGCAACGCCGGCATCTTTGCCGCGATGGTCGAGAGCATCTTCGCCATGGCCAAGCTGTCGGTCGAGGTCATGGTCCTGCTGTTCGGCACCCTGACCCTGTGGCTGGGCTTTCTCAACATCGCCGAGAAGGCCGGGATCGTCGACTGGCTCGGCAAGATCCTTGCCCCGCTGTTCCATCGCCTCATGCCCGAAGTGCCTCGCGGGCACCCTGCGCTGGGCCTCATCACCCTGAACTTCGCCGCCAATGCCCTGGGCCTGGACAACGCCGCCACGCCCATTGGCCTCAAGGCCATGCGTTCGCTGCAAGAGCTCAACCCCAGCCAGACCGTGGCCAGCAACGCGCAGATTCTGTTTCTGGTGCTCAACGCCTCGTCGCTGACGCTGCTGCCGGTGACCATCTTCATGTACCGCGCCCAGCAAGGCGCCGTGGACCCGACCATGGTGTTCCTGCCGATCCTGCTGGCCACCAGCGCCTCGACCCTGGTGGGCCTGCTCTCGGTAGCGTTCATGCAGCGCCTGCGCCTGTGGGACCCGGTGGTGCTGGCCTACCTGATTCCCGGCGCGCTGCTGCTGGGCGGCTTCATGGCGATCCTGGCCGGGCTGTCGGCCACTGCACTGGCGAGCCTGTCGTCGGTACTGGGCAACGTGACGCTGTTCGGCATCATCATGATCTTTCTGGTGGTGGGCGCGCTGCGCAAGGTCAAGGTGTACGAAACCTTCGTCGAAGGCGCCAAGGAAGGCTTCGACGTGGCCAAGAACCTGCTGCCGTATCTTGTGGCGATGCTCTGCGCCGTGGGCGTGCTGCGGGCGTCGGGGGCGCTGGATCTACTGCTCGAAGGCATCCGCCACGGCATTCAGTGGATGGGTCTGGACACCCGTTTCGTCGATGCCTTGCCCACCGCGCTGGTCAAGCCGTTTTCGGGCAGTGCCGCCCGGGCGATGCTGATCGAAACCATGAAAACCCAAGGCGTGGACAGCTTCCCCGCGTTGGTGGCCGCGACGATTCAGGGCAGCACCGAAACCACCTTCTACGTGCTGGCGGTGTACTTCGGCGCGGTCGGCATCCAGCGCGCACGCCACGCCGTGGGCTGTGCGCTGCTGGCGGAGCTGGCGGGTGTGGTGGCGGCGATCTTCGTCTGCTACTGGTTCTTCGCGTCGGCCGTGTAACGCCGCTGGCCCTGCTCCAGCGTCCACTGCAACACCTGGGCGGTCAGCGTGTCGCTGGCCTGTCCGAAGCCTGCCACCACCGCTGACACCTGTTTGTCGGCTACCGGCTGACGCACTTCGAAACGGTGGCTGGCGACGATGCGCTGGTGATCGTCGGCCAGGCGCGCGTCCAGGCGAATCACCACCTCGATGGCCTGGCCGCGGTACTCGCTCTGAAACGCCTGCAATTCCCCACCCAGTTCGAAGTCGGCCTGCAGGTTGCTGTCATCGGTGCTGATCGACTGCACCCGGCCATCGCGGTAAAAGGCGTCAGTCAGGCGGTTACGCAACAGCACCGGCGCCGGATCGCTCCAGCGTGCGCCCTTGTAGCTGCTGATGACATCGCCCTGAGGGATCACCGCGATGCGTGGGCTGTCCAGGGTTTCGCTGGATTTCGGCTTGGCCACCCGCAGCGACCAGGGCGTCGGCGCTGCGGCTTTGCTGCTGGTCTGGGCCGTGGGCAGGCGATAGACGTCGGAGGGTTCCTGTTTAGGCAGGATCGAACAAGCCCCCAGTGACAGCAGTGCGCTCACCAGCAACAGTCGAGTGAAGGGAATACCGGCAAGCCTCATGGCTCGAACTCCTTGTTCTTGTCGCTACCGAGCAGGTAGCCGCTGGGGTTGGCATTGAGGCTGCGGGAAATGGTTTTGAGTGAACTGAGGGTTTCACGCAGTTCGCGAATCGCCGGGCCCAGTTCGCCAAGCCCCTGCAATCCGCCATCCACCGAACCCTTGTTGGCCTTTATCAGCTGGTTGATGGTGTCGGTGCTCTGTTGCAGCGACAGCATGGCCGCCTGGCCGGTTGCAATCGCCTGCTTGCCATCGACCGTGAACAACAGATTCGCGTTGCGCATGGCGGTGGACGTCTGGTCCAGCGTGGTACTGGCCTGCTTGCTCAGTGCCAGCAGCTGCTTGAGGGTCTGGCGAATGTCGTCGCGCTCGTCGGCGATCACCGACGTGGTCTTTTCCAGATGCTCCAGGGTGTTGCTCAGTGCCTCGACATTTTTCGACGACAGCAACTCGTTGGCGTTGTGCAGGAACACGTTGACCCCGGTTATCAGGTCGTTGCTGTCGTTGAGCAGGCGCGAGATCGGCGAGGGCGAAGCGATGATGACCGGCAGGTTGCCGTCCTCGCCCTTGAGCTGTTCGCTCTGTGGCGTGCCGCCGCTGAGCTGGATGATCGAGGTCCCGGTAATGCCGTTCAACGCCAGCTTGGCGAAGGTGTCGCGCTTGATCGGGGTTTCGCCGGTCACGCGGATCTGTGCCAGCACGCGGCGCGGGTCCTGAGGGTCCAGGCGCAGTTGCACCACGTCACCGACCTTGATGCCGCTGTACTGCACGGGGCTGCCACGGGACAGGCCAGTCACGGCTTCGTTGAACACCACCTGGTAATCCTTGAATGCCGTGTCGACGCTGGACTTGGCCAGCCACAGCCCGAACAGCAGTGCGGCGACCACCACGATCACCGTGAACAGGCCTATCAGAATGTGATGGGCGCGGGTTTCCATCATGAGACCTCGTGTGGGTGGGTGGCCGCTGCATAGGCCGAACGGCCGCGCGGGCCATGGAAGTATTCGTGAATCCAGGCGTCGTTGGTCGCCGCAACCTTGTCGATGCTATCGGCCACCAGTACGCGCTTTTGAGCCAGCACCGCGACGCGGTCCGTGATGGTGTAGAGGGTGTCCAGGTCGTGGGTGACCATGAACACGCTCAGGCCCAGGGCGTCGCGCAGGGTCAGGATCAACTGGTCGAAAGCGCCGGCGCCGATGGGGTCCAGACCCGCCGTGGGCTCGTCGAGAAACAGGATGTCCGGGTCCAGCGCCAGCGCCCGGGCCAGGGCAGCACGCTTGATCATGCCGCCAGAGAGCGAAGCCGGATATTTGTGGGCGGCTGACAGCGGCAGGCCCGAAAGCGCCATCTTGATCCCGGCCAGGTGCTCGGCTTCTTCGCGGCTCAATCCCGCGTGCTCGATCAGCGGCAGGGCGACGTTTTCGGTGATGGTCAGCGACGAGAACAGCGCGCCTTTCTGAAACAGCACGCCGAAACGTCGCTCGACCTGGGAGCGGGCCTTGTCCGGCAGGTTCAGCAGATCCTGTCCCAACACCCGCACGTTGCCTTCCGCCGGCCGCTGCAGGCCGACGATGCTGCGCAGCAACACGGATTTACCGCTGCCCGAGCCACCGACCACCGCGAGGATTTCCCCGCGATACAGGTCCAGATCAAGGTTTTCATGGACCACCTGCGGGCCGAAGCGATTGCACAGGCCGCGCACTTGAATCACCGCTTCACTGGGTTGCACACAACGTCGGGTCACCAGCCAAGCTCCATGAAAAACATCGCAGCCAGTGCGTCCAGCACGATGACCACGAAAATCGACTGCACCACGCTCGATGTCGTATGAGCGCCCACGGATTCGGCACTGCCTTCTACCTTGAAGCCTTCCAGACAACCAATGGCGGCGATGAAGAAGGCGAAGATCGGCGCTTTGACGATGCCCACCAGAAAATGCTGAACGCCTATGTCGGCCTGCATCAGCGAGAGAAACATGGCCGGGGAAATCCCCAGTGACAAGGCGCAGACCACGCCGCCACCGACGATGCCGCAGATCATCGCCAGAAACGTCAGCATCGGCAGTGAGATCAGCAGTGCCAGCACGCGAGGCAGCACCAGCATCTCTGTAGGACTGAGCCCCAGAGTTTGCAGGGCATCGAGTTCTTCGTTGGCCTTCATCGAGCCGATCTGCGCGGTGAAGGCGCTGGCGGTGCGGCCGGCCAGCAGGATCGCGGTCAGCAGCACGGCAAATTCGCGCAGGAACGAGAAGCCGATCAAGTCGACCGTGAAGATCGTCGCGCCAAATGCCTTGAGCACCGTGGCGCCGAGAAACGCCACCACGGCGCCGACCATGAACGTCAGCAGCGCAACGATAGGCGCGGCGTCCAGTCCGATCTGCTCGATGTGGGCGATGACCGAGGTGGTGCGCCAGCGTTTGGGGCGAAACAGGGTGGCGACGAAGGTCTGCAGGATCAGCCCGACGAAGCCGAGCAATTGCAGGGTGTCTTTCCAGATCACCTCCACCGCCGAGCCGATGCGCGCCAGCAGCTGGGTGCCGACCGCGACTTCCGGGTCTTTCTGCGGCTGGCAGTAGTCGCACAGGGCGCTCTGGATCGTCTGCATCAGGGCACGGCTGGATTCGGGCAGGTTGGGCGCCTGAACGGCCAGCAGCCGCAGCCGTTGGACCCCGAGCAACTCGACCAGCAACGACGCCCCCGCGGTGTCCAGCGCACCCAGGCCGCTCATGTCCACTTGGGTATCGGCGCTGAAGCCTGCATTCAGGGCGTCGGTCTGGCGCTTGAGCTGGTGGTAATGGGCAAGCGTCCAGTCTCCGGCGATCCAGAGCTGTGCAGGCTGGGCCGAAGTGTCCAGCGAGACGGTTCCCGTGACCTTCGGCGTGTTGACAGCAAGGTGGGTGATTGAGGTCATAGCGACGAGCTTAGTTGGTTTTGGCCGGGTCAGGCGTGTTGTCCGCAGGCGCTTTGTCATCAGGTTTTTCAGCGTCCGGGTCATCCGGGCTCAAGGTGTCTGCGCCGGGCTTCAGGCCCGCTGGCGTGATCTTTTTCCGGGTCACGGCGGGCTGGTCCCTGTCAGTGACTTCGAAACGCAAGACGCCGATCATCTGGCCGTCTTCAGTCAACACTCGCACCTGCCATTTGCCGAGCACATCCGGTGGAAAATTCTGTTTGTGCGTCCAGGCCCGATAGCCTTCCTTACGTCCACCTCGGATGTCTAGAGCAATTCGATCAACCTCTTCGCCATTGTGTCTCCAAACGTGATAAATCCGCTCATCCAGACCACGGGGCGCGTTGATCGAGGTGTAGGCGTACAGCCCGCCACTGCGCAACTGCTTGACGCCGACTTCCTGGATGCTCTCGCCGGGGGTGCGGTTCTGGTTGTCGAATTGCGTGCTGACCGCCACTTCCGTCAGCCAGAGCGTGGCCGGCGGCACCCAGGAACGCAGCAGCCAGCCGGCGCCTCCGATGGCCAGCGTCATCGCGACCAGGCCCACGCCGCGCTTCCAGGTGTTGATCGGGAAACTCGACGCCAGGCTTGGGAATGACAGCAGCACGGCAGCGATCAGCGCCAGCTTGTAGCTCTCGGCGGTGGTCAGGTGCAGGATGATCGGCATCGCCGTGAGCAAGGCGGCGAACAGGGTCAGGGTGTGCAGGGCCAGAAACAGCCAGCGGCGCGGTGCCAGCCATTTGTAGTAGAGCGGGTCGATGATGGAGATCAGCGCCGCGATGGCCAACAGGCCGGTAAACGCCAGTTGGCCACTGTTCCAGGTGGTGGTGATGGAGAAGAACGGCAGTACGAAGAACAGGCTTTCCTGATGGATCATCTGCGTGGCATAGCGCAGAAGCGGCTGCGGGATTTCGCGTTTGAAGATCTTTGCGATCAGCCTTACAGCACTGTTCTCGACCATCAGCCACACCCAGCTGATGAGCAGGATGGCCGCAATCCAGCTGCCGGGGCGGGACTGGCGGTCCACCATGATGAAACTGGCAATCCCCGAGCCGAACCCGAACAGCGCAATCAGCCCCGGATAGCGTTTCATGAACTCCAGAACGCGCTGTACCAGTGAGTTCTGTATGAGGGCGTTGAGGTCGGGCATTGCGGTCATCACTTTGGCGTTAGGAAAAATCCTGAGCAGGATACCAACATCCCCATTACCGCCGATCAATATTCATGGCAGCCCCGAAATCGCCAACACCGTAGCAGTCCGGCTTGCCGGCGTGGCGTCCTCAAGATCGCTCCCGCGGGCAAGCCCGGCTGCTACGGGGATCGGGGTGTTCGCAGAGTCTGGGTCTAACTCCGATCCCGTAGCAGCACGGCTTGCCGGCGGGAGCGACCTCAAGATCACCACAGGGTCAGATGTGCCGCTTTCTATACGCTCGCCAGCGCCAGAGGATCAGCAGCACCACCAACGCCAGCAACCCCAGCCCGATCTCGTACGCCTCGTCATAACTGACCAGCGGCTTTTCAATCCGCAGATACCCCGGCTGCGCCAGCATCTGGCGCATGGCGCGGTTGGCCAGGTCCAGGCTTACGGCGCGGGTTCGCTTGGCCGGGTCCTCAAAGCGTCCGTCTTCGTAATCATTCAGCGCGCCCCAGTAATAGTCGGCCAGCGCGCTGTTGCCCTGCACCGCCCATGCCTGTCTGGCAATCGAGGCCTGTTGCAGGCGGGCGAAGGTCGCAGGGTCCATGCCTTCCTTGCGCAGCCGCTCAAGCATCCCGCGCACGGCGTTGACCGCGGCATCCACATCGTCCCGATCAAGGTCGGCGTTCAGGCTGAGAAAACCGGTGTCGCCATAGGCTTCGCGTTCCGCCGAGGGGCCGTAGGACAACCCCTTGTCCAGACGCAGATCGCTGTACAGCGCCCAGTCCAGATAGGCTTTGACCAGATCCCAGGTTTCATCATGTTGCTCGCCCATGTCCGGTTCAGGGAACAACAGGTGCAGCTTGGCACCATCGCCCAAAGCGCCACGAATCAGCGTGCGTTCCGGCTCGGCCTTGTCGGTGACGGTGGCCAGTGGCGGGTGCTCGCTGGGGTCCACCGCGTTGAGCTGGCCGTAGGTACGTTCCAGATAGGCCGGCAGCAGCTTGTCCAGCTCGCCAACGATGATCAGGGTCATGTTGTTGGCCGCGTACCAGTTGTCGTGGATGTGCTCGATCTGCTCCAGCGTCAGATGATCGACCTGCGGACGTTCAGCGCACTTGAGGCCCAGCTCAACCGCCAATTGACTCCCAGCGCTGTTGCCCAGGTCGCGCTTGTCCAGCCAGCGTTGCAGGTGCGAATAGTGGCCGCCGTCTTCACGCTCGACGATGCGCTTGGCGGTATCCAGGTTGGTCTGGTTGATCTGGGTGTGGGTCAGCACATCGAGCAGCAGGTCCAGCGCCTTGCGCTGGTTCTGCGCGGGCGCCTCGATCACGAAAGTGGTGTCGGTGTTGCTGGTGAACGCATTCCACTCCCCGCCCAACGCCTGCATCTGCTGCTCAAGGCCGCCCTCGCCGGAGTCGTCGATGCCGCTGAACAGCAGATGTTCGAGCAGGTGCGGCAGCTCTTTGTCCTGGCAGGGAAAATCGTCAAAGCCGACGCCCACCACCAGGCGAATGGAAACGTGCCCTTTTTCAGCCGGTTTGAGCAGCAACTGCAAACCGTTGGGCAATACATAGCCTTCCACCCGAAAGCGGTCGATGGCCATGGAGGAAAGGGATGTCACAAACAGGCAAACGAACAGCAGGCAACGCATAAAAACGGGCTTCCTTGCGGGCCGGTATGTGTAACAGACTTCAGACCGGCCCTGGCGTTCACCTCGATTGTTCAGGCTCGCTTTCGCTGGACAAGGCCCCGGTGTCGCTGGTTTCAAGTACGGCATAGGCGCTGCTGCAGAACATGGAATTCAGACGTTTCATGTCGGCGATCAGCTCGAGGTGAAGCGAACTGGTCTCGATACTCTGCACGATTTTACGTTGCAGTCTGCTGACATGGGCATGGGCCAGACGCCTTTCCTGTGCCCGGAAACGACGTTTTTCCCGAAGCAGCTGGCGCGCGCTCTCGGGGTCGCCGCTGAGAAACACCGACAGCCCTAGGCGCAGGTTGGCGATCAGTTGTTCGTGCAGCCCGGAAAGCTCCTCAAGGCCCACTTCTGAGAAGGAGCGGCGCTGGGCGGTCTTCTGCTGCTGGACCTTACGCAGCATACGCTCGATCAGGCCGCTGGCCAGTTCCAGATTGATCGACAGCTCGAAGATTTCGGCCCAGCGGCGGTTGTCCTGATCGCTCAGGTCTTCGCGAGGCATTTGCGCCAGGTACAGCTTGATCGCGTTGTAGAGCACTTCGATGTCGTCGTTCAGCCGCCGCACTTCCTGGGTCACGGCGGTCTGGTTGCCACGCAGCACCTCCTGCATGGCGCTGAGCATGCTCTCGATCAGATCGCCGATACGCAGGGTCTCGCGCACCGCGTTGGCCAGCGCCAGGCTCGGCGTGGCCAGCGCCGAGAGGTCCAGATGACGAGGCTTGGTCTGGCCGTTGGCCTCGGCCGGCTGCGGCAGGATCGACGCACACAGGCGGCCCATCGGCGCAACGGTCGGCAGCATCAGCAGGCAGCGCAGTGAGTTGTAGATCACGTGGAAGCTGATGACCAGGCTGGCCGGGCTCAGCTCCAGCGAGTCCATCCAGTGCACCAGTGGTGTCAGCACCGGGATGATCAGCAACAGGCCGATGAGTTTGTACAGCAGGCTGCCCAGCGCCACCTGGCGCCCGGCGACGTTTTGCATGCTGGTGCTCATGAACGCCAGCAGGCCGCTGCCGATGTTGGCGCCGATGACCAGGCCGATGGCGACCGGCAGGCTGATGATTTCCGCACCGGCCAGGGTGGCCGTCAACAGCACCGCCGCCAGGCTTGAATAGGAGATCAGCGCGAACATGGCGCCGACCAGGGCGTCGAGCAGGATGTCACCGGTCAGCGAGGCGAACAGCACCTTGACGCCTGCGGCCTGGGTGATGGGCGCCGCTGCGGTGACGATCAGCTGCAGCGCCAGAATGATCAGGCCCAGGCCGATCCCGACGCGTCCCAGTTGGCCGATGCGGGTCTGTTTGCGCGAAAGGAAGAAAATCACCCCGAGAAAGATCAGCAGCGGCGAGAGCCACGACAGGTCGAACGTGAGGATTCGGGACATGACCGCAGTACCGACGTCGGCACCGAGCATGATCGCCAGCGCGGGCGTGAGGCCCATCAGCCCCTGGCCGACGAACGAGGTCACCAGCATGGCAGTGGCGTTGCTGCTCTGCACCAGTGCGGTGACGAGGATGCCGGCGATGAAGGCCAGCGGTCGCTTGGACATGTTCTGGCTGAGCACCAGGCGAAGCTGCGTGCCATAGACGCGCAGAATGCCCGTGCGAACGATGTGCGTGCCCCAGATCAACAGCGCGACGGCGGAAAGCAAATCGAGCAGGGTCAGCATACAAAAAGCCCCCTGTAGTGTGCCCAATGGGCAAGGATTGAAAGTACAGCGTGTAGCGAGCGACAGCGCTTGGGTCTTATCGTGATAAGCATGCTCAACTAAAGCTTTAGTCGGCCCGAGGCCTTATTGCCAGCATGGCACAGACGATTATTCAGTGAAACAAAACTGTAACAAATCAGCCATTTGAAGCGCGATACCCGCGCATGAAAAACGGGGCATTTTTCAATGCCCCGTTCCATTCAGCTACAACGCATCGGTTGTTATTGACCCGGAACGTCCTTGCGAAGTTTCACAGGGTCCTTCAAAGCCCGCTTCTTGGCCATGGCTGTGCGCATCTTGATGTTGATCGCTTCCACCGCCAGCGAGAACGCCATGGCGAAGTACACGTAGCCTTTTGGCACATGCACATCGAAGGATTCGGCGATCAGTACCGTACCGACGACGATCAGGAACGAAAGCGCAAGCATCTTCAGGGATGGGTGCTTGTCGATGAAGTCACTGATGACGCCCGAGCACAGCATCATGACCAGCACGGCGACGATGATCGCCGCGACCATCACCGGCACGTGGGAAACCATGCCCACGGCGGTGATGACCGAGTCCAGCGAGAAAACGATGTCGATGATCGCGATCTGCACGATGGTGTACAGGAACTGGCCGCCCTTGCCTTTGGGCTCCTCCAGTTGCTCTTCCTCGCCTTCCAGGCCGTGGTAGATCTCCTGGGAGCTTTTCCACAGCAGGAACAGGCCACCGAAGAACAGGATCAGGTCGCGCCCGGAGATGCCCTGCCCCAGTACCACGAACAGGTCGTCGGTCAGGCGCATGACCCAGGTGATCGACAGCAACAGCAGGATGCGCGTGACCATCGCCAGCGCCAGGCCGAAGATGCGCGTGCGCGGCTGCATGGCCTTGGGCATGCGGCTGACCAGGATCGAGATCATGATGATGTTATCGATACCCAGAACAATTTCCAGCGCGGTCAGGGTCAAGAAAGCAACCCAGATCTCAGGGTTGGTCAGCCATTCCATTACGTTTTCCTTTGAGCTTGTTGAGCCCAGCCCCCGCGTGTGCGCAAGCCCGACTGTCATTGTGATTTATAGACTGCTGAATGCAGGGAAGATGCCCATCATCAGCGCGGCGATCAGTATGCAGACACAGACCAGCACCGCCCATTTCAGGGTGAAGCGCTGGTGATCGCCAAATTCGATGCCGGCCAGCGCGACCAGCAGATAGGTCGATGGCACCAGCGGGCTCAGCAGGTGGACGGGCTGGCCGACGATCGAGGCACGTGCCATTTCCACCGGGCTGATGCCGTAATGCGCAGCGGCCTCGGACAGCACCGGCAGCACACCATAGTAGAACGCATCATTGGACATGAAAAATGTGAACGGCATGCTGACCACCGCCGTGATGACCGCCAGATAAGGCCCCATCGCGTCAGGAATCACAGCCAGCAGGCTCTTGGACATGGCATCGACCATGCCGGTGCCGGACAGGATGCCGGTGAAGATACCGGCGGCGAAGATGAGGCCGACCACGGCCAGCACGCTACCGGCGTGGGCCGCGATGCGATCCTTCTGCGCCTGCAGGCAGGGGTAGTTGACGATCATGGCGATACTGAACGCGATCATGAACAGCACCGGCAGCGGCAGCACGCCCATGATCAGCGCGATCATCAACACCAGGGTCAGCGCGCCGTTGAACCAGATCAGCTTGGGGCGACGGGCTTCAGGAAACTGCGAGACGCTGATTTCGCTGTGATCGACTTCATCGCCCGGCAGGTGCAGTTCACCGAGGCGAGCACGTTCGCGTTTGCCGTAGAAGTAGGCGATGACCAGGATGGCGATTACGCCGGCGAGCATTGCAGGAATCATAGGCACGAAGATGTCGGACGGATCCACATGCAGCGCGCTCGCCGCACGGGCGGTCGGGCCGCCCCATGGCGTCATGTTCATCACGCCGCCCGCCAGGATGATAAGGCCAGCCATGATTCGCGGGCTCATGCCCAGGCGGCTGTACAGCGGCAGCATGGCGGCCACGCAGATCATGTAGGTGGTGGCGCCGTCGCCGTCCAGCGAGACGACCAGTGCCAGCACGGCGGTGCCGACCGATACCTTGACCGGGTCGCCCTTGACCAGCTTGAGGATCTTGCGCACGGCCGGGTCGAACAGGCCGGAGTCGATCATCAGGGCAAAATACAGAATCGCGAACATCAGCATCACGCCGGTGGGCGCAAGTTTGCTGATACCGGCGAGCATCATCGGGCCGATGTCGGTGGCGAACCCGCCGAACAGGGCAAATACGATAGGTACGATAATCAGGGCGATGAGCGCCGACAGGCGTTTGCTCATGATCAGGTACATGAAGGCGACGACCATGGCGAAGCCGAGGAAGGTCAACATAGAAATACTCCAGGCGTTACGCGACGAAAGAACGTTTGATACGAAGCAATCAGCTCAGGACGAGCGGCGCGAGGAGTGAGGGTGCGAATGGGAGGTGCAGCGCAGGGGTAGCAAGAGCAAGCATCAGAATCACCGAAATTGTTGTTGTAGATGGGCCGGAGAACGTCGAGGTGCGTTCGTCCTGGCTGACCGGTCTGTCGCCGGAGGTGAGGCGATCCTAAAGGGCCAAGCTTTCAGCCAGCTTTCGCCGGGGTTTCGCTCGTCGCCGTCGGAAAAATGCAGCAAATCGGGCTTTTGGCAGTCAGAGGGAAGACACGTAAGGGAGAGCGGCCATGACACACAGTCATACTGGCGGGTGCCATTGCGGCCGCCTGCGTTATCAATTCGATGCGCCATTGCGCGACATCGCCCACTGTCATTGCTCGATCTGCAGGCGTACTTCCGGGGGCATCGTGGTCACCTGGATCACCGTGCCGCTCGACGCCTTCAAGTGGCTGGGGGCAAGCCCTGCGGCCTACGATTCAGGCCCCACCTGCGTGCGGTTTTTCTGCAGCAACTGTGGGGCACAGATGGCGTTGTTCAGCCAGCACAGTCCCGACACCATGGACGTGACCATCGGCACCCTCGACCATCCGGAAAACGCACCGGCCGAGCGGCATATCTGGACCGACAGCCGGTTGCCGTGGTTGCACCTTGATGAGCATTTGCCAGAAGAGCGCGAAGAAACGATCTAAGCGATTGTGCGTTCCTACGGGATTGGGGGTAACGCGGGGTTTGCGCCTCACCGCCGTACCTGTAGCAGCACGGCTTGCCGGCGGGGGCGGCCTCGAGATCGACCCGCGGGCAAGCCCGGCTGCTACGGGATTTGGGGGTGCATGGGATGTGTTTACGGCAATTCCAATCCGCCAGCGGCTTTGTGCAACGCGCGCAGGTGTTCGCCGATCTGTTTGAGGTTGTCTTCGGTGGCGGCGATTTCGGCGGCGCGATCCGGTTCCAGCAGCGCCCTCACCTCCTTGTCCAGGTCGCCGCTCAAGCGCTGGAGCTGCTTCTGCCGCTCGCTGCTTTCCGCCTCCAGCCGTTTCCACTCACCCTCTTGGGGCAAGCCATAACCGCCGCTGCCGAGCAACTCAGCCGGACGGCTCAAGAAGCCGCTGTTGGCCAGAATGTCCTGCAAGGTGCCGGTGGCCTGGGAAACCCGGTTGTCTTTCTTCTCCACTGCGCTCAGATAACGCTGCTTCACCTCATCCTGCGCCAGCAACAACTGCCGACGCATGCTGGCCTGCTCCAGCAACAACAAGGCCGCGCTGCTGCGCAAATCGGCCTTGGCAAAGTACGGCTGTCGCTCCTTGGCGGACAGCGTCAGCCAGTCCTCCACCGTCGCCTCCTTCACCTTGGTGGTTTTGCGCAGCACATCGAACATCGCCTGATAGCGATCACGGTACGAGTCAAAGCGATAGCCTAGGCGCAGCGCCCGCTTCTGGTCGTCCAGCACGCTGGTGTCGGCCAACCCCCTGCCCTTGAGCACTTCGAGCAGGCCATTAGGCAGAATGCTGTCGAGGCCTACGAGGCGTGGGTCGTTGGTGCCGCTGCGCAACAGCTTGAGGTTTTCAACCGCGCAGTTGTTGGACAGGAACCAGTAATCGCCGTCGTACGCCCAGTGCATTTCGGCGGCATGCTGCACCAGGCCATCGATCTGCTGGCGCGACAGTTTCAGCGGAACCGACGCCAGGCTGCGCAGTTCGGTCTTGGTGTACTCGTCGATCACCTGGCCCAACGGCAGCACGAACAGTCGCGAAGGGTACTTGCCGGTCAGGCCGCTCCAACTCGACAGCTGCAGGTCGTTGACGAAGGCGCGATATGACAGCACCAGATGCTGATCCAGATCCAGGCGGCAATCCGGCCCTCGTGGGCGACCGGGCTTGCAGATGACCAGCCGCAGCATGCTGTGCCCCCAGCGGCTGACCAGATTCTGGTTGGCTTCGGCCAGCAGGTAATCAACCTCATACACGCGCTCGGGGTCGAGCTTGCCCAGCGGCTCGCGGGCGAAATCGTTACCGGCGTTCAGGTAAGGATAGGAAGTCGGGCAGTCTTCCTTGGCCGCAGGGGCCCAGCCGAACTGCTGCCGGTAATAGTCGTACAGCGCCGGGCGGCGGCAGGCGTAGGCCGGATCGAGGAGAAAGTACTCCATGTTCACCGCCACGAACTCCAGCGGGCTGCTGATTTCGTAGATGTCAGGGCTGCGGGCCACTTGGCCGTTGCGCTCTTCGCGCTCTCCTCGCCGCCCGACGTATTGCGGCCACCCGGCCAGATCCAGCAGGCGCGGATCGTCGCTCAAGGTAAAGCGCCGGTCCGTCTGGCCGCGGCAACTGTCGCGCAGGCCGATCTTGCCCAGGCTGTTGCCCTGGCGTGAACAGGCGATGATGAGTTTGCGCTCTTGCGCCGACCACAACTGGGCGTGGTCGTAGATATGAGTCAGTTCATGCAGCACCGTGGCGAGCATTTCTTCGCGAACGGTACCGTGGGGGCGATTGGTCTTGGTGGTGGCGGCACTGCCGTCGGTCAGGCCTGCCAGCAGCTTCTGATTCAGGTCCAGGCGGTAGGGGCCGTCGGCGCGTCCATAGGCATTGGTCGGCATGTCATCGGTCCAGCGCACCTCCACCTTGCGGTCCAGCTTGGTGATGAACATGGGCGGCAGGTGCGCCAGGGCTTCATCCAGTAGCGTCTGGCTGGCTTTCTGCTGTGCAGGATCGAGCCCGTCGGTGTACAGCGACAGGCTCAGGTCGGCAAAGGCGCTCGTGCAGATCAGCGAGAGCGCCGATGCCAGCAGCCAGGCGGCTACGCGCCTCACAATGCGAGGATGGCTTCGGCGAGATCCTGGTCACTGGCATTGCGGGCTTCGGGCAGACGATCGCGCAGGGTGGCGAAGGCCGCATCCAGGCGGGCACCGTGGATGTCACCGTTGCTGGCGACATAGCTGGCGGCGTCGTCCTGGGCTTCCACAACCATTTTCCAGTTGCGGACCGAAGAGGTGGTGTCGGACGTGAAATCAACGCTGCGGCCAAAAGCACGAACAACAATGTTGCTGGTCGCTTTCAAGGTTTGAGCCTGAGCCACGTCGGTAAGCACGAGCAAGCCCAGGGCCGCAACGATAAGCGGGGTACGCATGGAACGTCTCCAAAAGACAGAAGATACAAAAAGTAATTATTGGACGAGGATTGCCTGCGCCAGTTCAAGGTCGCTGGCATGAAGTTTTGGAGAGGTTTGACGCAGATACATCAACGCCGACTCCAGTTGCGCTCCTCGCAGTTGGCCATCACTGGCAATGAACGCTGCAGCATCATCCTGGGCGGCAAGTATCAGTTTGTTATCGAAAGGCCCGGTCGTCACCTGACTGGTGCCGTACCCGCTTTTGATCAGGCTTTGTGTGGTTGTGTCGAACGCTTGAGCCTGGGTCACACAGATCAGGCTGGCAGTCGCTGCAATCAACAGGCGAGACAATAAGTGCATGAGTCTTCGGTAATGACGGAACGAGCCGCAAGGCTAGCGCAATGCCCCGGCCAGAGCCAGTGAAGGTAGCGGGGCAAGCGTTGCCAAAGCTGTCGCGAAGCTGAATCAGATGGCGAGAATCGCCTGAGCCAGCTGTGCATCCGAAGCCTGGAGGCCAGGTGCTATTTCACGGATGTGGGCGAAGGCGCCTTCCAGGTGAACGCCGCGAATCTCCCCTTGGGAGGCGACGAAGCTTGCGGCGTCGTCACGGGCGGCCAGCACGATCTTGTCATCGTGGAAGGACGAGGAGATTTTCGAGGTGGCGTTGGACGAAGCATCGAGCGCGCGAACCAGTGTGTCGGTGGTCACCACGAAGCTGGAAGCCTGGGCGCCGGTTGCCGCGATCAGAAGCGCAGCGGCGGTCATGAGACGAAGACGAGACATGTTGGAACTCCACAAGGGTCAATCGAAACCACACGCGCAAATTCGCAGAGGAGCCAGAGCTGTCTCGCAAGCGACGGGGCAGAAGATGGCGCAAGACTAGCGTAACAGGGGGCTAAAGGACTATCAGGGCGATGTGCCAGCTGCTTTGCCGAGGCACCGCTGCGGATCTGTACGCCTTATAACTCAAGCACTGTACCGGTATCAAAGCGATTATATAAAACTGTACCTGTTGGTCTTGGAATTTGTACTCGCACCCGTAGCAGCACGGCTTGCCGGCGGGGGCGTCGTATCAGACGAATCATTTTCGACTGACACACCGCTCCCGCCGGCAAGCCGTGCTGCTACGGAAGAAATCGCTGGAAGCCAGAAACAACAAAGCCCGTCAGCAGTGACCTGCGACGGGCTTTGTGTGAACAATTCAGGGTGCTGGCAGTAGGCTTAAGGCCTGGACCAGCGAGCGCTAAATTAGCGCCAGAACGGCTTGCTCAGCTCTTCGTAACGCTGGGATTCGCTGATACCGGCGTCAGCCAGCAGGCGAGCATCCAGACGGGCCAGCTGGTGGCGGCTGGACAGGCGACGCTGCCAGAGCATCAGGTTGGCGAACATGCGCAGAACCAGGGAGCCTTTGGCCGATTGAGCGGTTTCTTCGTAGAACAGTTCGGAACTTACGGTGCGTTCCATGGTGCTTCTTCCTTCCGCTTGTGGCGGGATTAGATAGTGACTTGATTGGTGCCCATCTTCCTCTCGTTGCCCTCCTCTCTCCAGACACAGTTCACTTGTATTGTGCTGCTTCAGTTAACTGTTCAAGGGCACTGTTTTGTTCGGAAATGGGGCAACTGTACCGGTTAGCACCTAAATGGTGCATTTTGTGCGCTGATTTAGTGAAAAGTGTCGTTTCAGGGGTAAAAACGACCGGTACAGCAGTACAATTTTCGCCAGAATAGCGTTCAGCTCAAACGCAGTGGCGACGAAAGGTCGTCGCCACGTCCCAACTGTATTTCCTACACCGCCAGCATGCGGCCGGTTTCTTCCAGGTTCAGGTGCCAACTCAGTGCATCACGCAGCACATGGGGCGTGTGCCCGCCGATGGCGCAAGCCTTGCGGAAGTAGTCATTGAGCGCTTCGCGGTAGGCCGGGTGTACGCAGTTGTCGATGATCACCCGGGCCCGCTCGCGAGGCGCCAGGCCGCGCAGGTCGGCCAGCCCGATCTCGGTGACGAGGATGTCGACATCGTGCTCGGTGTGGTCTACATGGCTGACCATCGGCACCACGCTGGAAATCGCGCCGCCCTTGGCGATGGATTTGGTCACGAAGATCGCCAGGTGGGCGTTGCGGGCGAAGTCCCCGGAGCCGCCAATCCCGTTCATCATGCGGGTCCCGCCGACGTGGGTGGAATTGACGTTACCGTAGAGGTCGAACTCCAGCGCCGTGTTGATTCCGATGATGCCCAGGCGACGCACGATCTCAGGATGATTGGAAATCTCCTGAGGGCGCAGTAACAGTTTCGATCTGTACTGCTCCAGGTTGTTGTACACCGCGTCGTGCTTGCGCTCGGACAGGGTCATCGAGCAGCCCGATGCAAAATCCAGCTTGCCCGCTTCGAACAGGTCGAACGTCGAGTCCTGCAGCACTTCCGAGTACATCGCCATGCCGTGGAAAGGCGAGTCAATCAGGCCGGTCATCACAGCGTTAGCGATGGTGCCGACACCCGCCTGCAACGGCATCAGTTGGTTGGTCAGGCGGTTCTGGCGCACCTCGTTCTTGAAGAACTCCACCAGATGCCCGGCAATGGCCTGGGTTTCGTGATCGGCGGGCAATACAGATGAAGGTGAGTCGGCCTGGTCGCTGAACACGATACCGACGATCTTCGCCGGGTCGATCTTCACCGCCTGGCTGCCGATGCGGCTGTCAGCCTTCAATACCGGGATGGGCAGGCGTGTCGGGCGGTAGGTCGGTATATAGATGTCGTGCAGGCCCTCCAGCTCCAGCGGCTGTGCGGTGTTGATCTCGATAATCACCTTGTCGGCGAGAATCGCGAAGCTGGCCGAGTTGCCGACCGAGGTGCTGAGCACCAGGTGGCCTTCCTCGGTGATCGCCACGCATTCGATGACGGCGATGTCCACCGGCTTGATCTGGCGGTTGCGCAGCTGCTCGACGGTGTCCGACAGGTGCTGGTCGATGAACATCACCGTGCCGTCGTTGATTGCGCGGCGCAGCGTGTTATCGACCTGGAACGGCATGCGGCGCGACAGCACGCCTGCCTCGGTCAGCTGCTTGTCCAGGTCATTGCCCAGGCTTGCGCCGGTCATCAGGCTGATCTTCAGCGGCGAGGCCTTGGCGCGCTCGGCGAGGGCCTTGGGTACGGCCTTGGCTTCACCGGCGCGGGTGAAGCCGCTCATGCCGACGGTCATGCCGTCCTGGATCAGGGAAGCGGCGTCGGCTGCGCTCATTACCTTGCTCATCAAAGAAGGCAGGCGGATACGTTCACGGTGCATGGTTTTCTTGTCTCAGGACGAGGATGCGAGGGCCCAAGTCTAGAGAACTGGATTTTTTTCGTCCCACGACCAAGGTCGCATTCGAGGGCTCTAATTAGCGGCTTTCAGGACAAAACACCTTTACGCCGGATGTAAAAAACCCCCGGCCGATGCACGCGCCGAGGGTTGGTTTTGCTGCAGGCTAGAGCGCTTACTCCACCGCTTTGACCATGTCTTCGATGACTTTCTTGGCGTCGCCGAAGACCATCATGGTCTTGTCGAGGTAGAACAGTTCGTTGTCCAGACCGGCATAGCCGCTGGCCATCGAGCGCTTGTTGACGATGATGGTCTTGGCCTTGAAGGCTTCCAGGATCGGCATACCCGCGATAGGCGACTTCGGATCGTTCTTCGCTGCCGGGTTGACCACGTCGTTGGCACCGAGCACCAGCACCACGTCGGCCTGGCCGAACTCGGAGTTGATGTCTTCCATCTCGAACACCTGGTCGTAAGGCACTTCGGCCTCGGCGAGCAGAACGTTCATGTGCCCAGGCATACGACCTGCCACCGGGTGGATCGCGTACTTCACGGTCACACCGGCGTGGGTCAGTTTCTCGGTCAGCTCTTTCAGGGCGTGCTGGGCACGTGCCACCGCAAGGCCGTAGCCCGGGACGATGATCACGGTGTCGGCGTTGGTCAGCAGGAAGGTCGCGTCGTCAGCCGAGCCGGATTTCACCGGACGCGCCTCTTTCGCACCGCCTGCATCGCCCGCGTCTGCTGCGCCGCCGAAGCCGCCGCCGATCACGTTGAAGAACGAGCGGTTCATGGCCTTGCACATGATGTAGGACAGAATCGCACCCGAGGAGCCCACCAGGGAGCCAGCCACGATCAGCATTGAGTTGTTCAGCGAGAAACCGATACCCGCCGCTGCCCAGCCCGAATAGCTGTTGAGCATCGACACGACCACAGGCATGTCGGCGCCGCCAATCGGGATGATCAGCAGCACGCCGATCACGAACGCCAGGATCAGCATGACGCTGAAGGCGAACAGGCTGCCGGTGAACATGAACATCAGGCCGAAGAACAGCGTGGCCAGGCCCAGGATCAGGTTCAGCTTGTGCTGGCCGGCGAACTGTACCGGTGCGCCCTGGAACAGGCGGAACTTGTACTTGCCCGACAGCTTGCCGAAGGCGATGACCGAACCTGAGAAGGTGATCGCACCGATCGCCGCACCCAGGAACAGCTCAAGGCGGTTACCGGTCGGGATCGCGTCGCCAAGGTGTGCAACGATGCCCAGCGACTGAGGCTCGACCACGGCGGCGATGGCAATGAACACCGCTGCCAGGCCGATCATGCTATGCATGAAGGCGACCAGCTCCGGCATCTTGGTCATTTCGACGCGCTTGGCCATGATCGAACCGGCGGTGCCGCCGACCAGCAAGCCCACGATGATGTAGCCGATACCCGCGCTGGCGCCGTCGGTGGACAACGCCGCCAGCTTGAACACCAGGCCGATGGTGGTCAGCACTGCCAGACCCATGCCGCACATGCCGAACAGGTTGCCGCGGCGCGATGTGGTCGGGTGCGACAGGCCCTTGAGGGCCTGGATGAAGCAGATCGCCGAAACGAGGTACAACAGGGTGACGAGGTTCATGCTCATTGCTTGGCATCCTCAGCTTTGGCTTTCGGAGCCTTCTTCTTGAACATTTCCAGCATGCGGCGGGTGACCAGGAAGCCACCGAACACGTTGACGGCTGCCAGAGCGACCGCGAGGGTCCCCATGGTCTTGCCCAGCGGGGTCACGGTCAGTGCAGCCGCCAGCATGGCGCCGACGATCACGATGGCCGAGATGGCGTTGGTCACGGCCATCAGTGGGGTGTGCAGCGCAGGGGTGACGTTCCAGACCACGTGGTAGCCGACGTAGATCGCCAGCACGAAGATGATCAGGTTGTAGACGCCGTGAGAGATCAGCATGTCTTCCATTGTTTTTATCCTCAGCCGTTCTTGCGCACGATCTGGCCGTCGCGGCACATCAGGCACGCGGCGACGATGTCGTCTTCGAGGTTGATCTCGAACTGGCCTTCCTTGGTGAAGACCAGCTTCAGGAAATCCAGCAGGTTGCGTGCATAAAGCGCCGACGCGTCAGCAGCCACCAGCGCAGGCAGGTTGGTGTGGCCAACGATGGTCACGCCGTGCTCGATCACCACCTGATCAGCGACAGTGAGCGGGCAGTTGCCGCCCTGGGCCGCTGCGAGGTCGATGACCACCGAGCCTGGTTTCATCTGCGAGACGGTTTCGGCGCTCAGCAGCACTGGGGCCTTGCGGCCCGGAATCAGCGCGGTGGTGATCACGATGTCCGCCTGCTTGGCGCGCTCGTGAACGGCCACGGCCTGACGCTGCATCCAGCTGGCCGGCATCGGACGCGCATAACCGCCCACACCCACTGCTGCTTCGCGTTCTTCGTCGGTCTCGTAAGGCACGTCGACGAACTTGGCACCCAGCGACTCGATCTGCTCCTTCACCGCAGGGCGAACGTCGGAAGCCTCGATCACTGCACCAAGACGTTTGGCAGTGGCGATGGCCTGCAGACCGGCAACGCCTGCACCGAGGATCAGCACGCGAGCAGCCTTCACGGTACCGGCAGCAGTCATCAGCATTGGCATGAAGCGCGGATAGTGATGGGCCGCCAGCAGGACCGATTTGTAACCGGCAATGTTGGCTTGCGAGGACAGTACATCGAGACTTTGCGCCCGCGAGGTGCGCGGCGCCGCTTCCAGGGCGAAGGCGGTAATCCCGCGCTCGGCCATCTTGGCGATGATCTCGTTGTTGAACGGGTTGAGCATCCCGATGACCACGGTACCGCTCTTGATCAGGGCCAGTTCGCTGTCGCTTGGGGCGACGACCTTGAGAATGAGCTCGGCGCCAAAGGCATCAGAGGCGCCGCCGATCGAAGCACCTGCCGCCTCATAGGCACTGTCCGTCACGGAGGCGGTAATGCCTGCGCCTGACTGGACGGTGACCTTATGACCCTGGCCAATGAGCTTCTTGATGGTTTCCGGAGTAGCAGCAACCCGAGTTTCACCGGACTGGGTTTCTAGAGGGACACCAATGTGCACGTCAAATCTCCTGCGTGATCTTTTTTATCTTTTAAAAAGTAGGCCAGCGCACTGCGTATGGCGCGTCTGGTGCAGCGATCACCTCGCCCTCTCTATAACAAGAGGGGCGCGGCATTTTGCAGGTGTAACAGGGGTGCTTCAAGGAATTCTGTAACGGGACGTGACTTTAACTACAAGTCACCCTGTGACCGTTTGACGCAACAAACCGCTACAGGCCTTGTATTTAGAGGCGTGTAGCGAAATGTTCAGTGTTTGAAGTTTTTTTCGTCTGCGAGGTGAAAACAGTGGTCAATCTGGCTGGAAGCCCCGTCATATAACGTGTGCAGCCTGTTTTGGATAAAGAACAGAGGTGTTTCTTAAATGCGACATTACAAGATATCTGTAGTCCTTGAATTTAATTGACTACAGGGTCAGTAAATTTGACTCAATCGCCTGAAATCAAGGCAGGGCGTAGGTTTCAGCCTGTTGCACCAGCCAGTCGCGGAAGGCTTTCAATGACGCGGATTCGACTTTTCGCTCTGGAATCATCAGGTAATAGGCTTTCACGCTCGACAATGCGTGGGAATTGGCCACCAACAGACGCTTTTCCGCCAGTTCTCGCTGAATCAGAAACGGCGGGATCAGCGCGACGCCCATGTCATGCATCGCCGCCTGAGCGAGCATGGAGAATAGCTCGTATCGCGGCCCTGTCATGTCGCGAGCGATATTCATGTCCATTGAGCCGAACCACTGGCGCCAGGCGTAGGGTCGTGTGGTCTGCTGCAGCAATGGCATCTCGGATAATTCACGCGCGCTGAGTCGGGGTTTGTTGCCCAGTAAATGAGGACTACAAACCGGCATGGGGTTTTCGCTCATCAGCCGATGGGATTGCGTGCCCGACCAGTCGGCATCTCCGAAGTAGATGGCGGCGTCAAAGTCGGTGTCGGCGAACAGGAACGGGCGGGTGCGGTTGGTCAGATTGATCGTCACGTCGGGGTTCTGTTGCTGGAAGTCCTTCAGGCGCGGCAAGAGCCACTGGGTGCCGAAGGTCGGGACCACCGCAAGCTCGATCACGTTAGCGCCCTGGTGGCCCATCACCGAAAGCGTGTCGCGTTCCACGGCATCCAGTTGCGTTGCGACCCGTCGGCTGTAGGAAAGCCCTGCTTCTGTCAGCTTCACTCCCCGGCGCGAGCGTCGGAACAGTTCCACGTTGAGGAACTCCTCCAGGCTGCCAATCTGTCGGCAGATGGCGCTTTGCGTGAGGGAAAGTTCTTCGGCGGCTTTGGTGAAGCTTTCGTGGCGAGCGGCGGCCTCGAAACTGACGAGTGCGGCAGTGCTGGGGATCTTGCGACGCATGTACGTGAACCTCACTCGTCGGATGCTAACAGGGCTGTTTTCGCTATTACGGAGTGAGAAATTAGCACAAGACTATGCGAAATCCTCGTTTGCCCCGGCGCCGATCCGGGCCTAGTCTCACTCCACAGCTTTTTCTCGGCCTGGCCCGAGAGCACCATTCAACGAGGAGAACGTCATGGGCGGTAAGGCAAGCTTCAACTGGATCGACCCGCTGTTGCTGGATCAGCAGCTCACCGAAGAAGAGCGCATGGTTCGTGACAGCGCCGAACAGTTCGCCCAGGACAAACTCGCTCCTCGTGTGCTCGAAGCCTTCCGGCATGAGCAGACCGACCCTGCAATCTTCCGTGAGATGGGTGAAGTCGGCCTGCTGGGCGCAACCATCCCCGAGCAGTACGGTGGCAGCGGCCTGAACTATGTCTGCTATGGCCTGATCGCCCGGGAGGTCGAGCGCGTCGATTCGGGCTACCGCTCGATGATGAGCGTGCAGTCCTCGCTGGTCATGGTGCCGATCAATGAATTCGGGACCGAAGCACAGAAGCAGAAATACCTGCCCAAGCTGGCGTCCGGCGAATGGATCGGCTGCTTCGGTCTGACCGAGCCGAACCATGGCTCCGACCCGGGCGCGATGATTACTCGTGCGCGCTCCGTGGAAGGCGGCTACAGGCTGACCGGCAGCAAGATGTGGATCACCAACAGCCCGATTGCCGATGTGTTCGTGGTCTGGGCCAAGGATGATGCCGGTGACATTCGCGGTTTCATTCTGGAGAAAGGCTGGCAAGGTCTGAGCGCCCCGGCAATCCACGGCAAGGTGGGCCTGCGTGCTTCGATCACCGGTGAAGTGGTCATGGATAACGTCTTCGTGCCTGAAGAGAACATCTTCCCGGATGTTCGCGGGCTCAAGGGGCCGTTCACCTGCCTGAACTCCGCCCGGTATGGCATTTCCTGGGGTGCGCTGGGCGCAGCCGAATTCTGCTGGCACACCGCGCGTCAGTACACGCTGGATCGCCAGCAGTTTGGCCGCCCGTTGGCTGCAAACCAGTTGATCCAGAAGAAGCTGGCAGACATGCAGACTGAAATCACCCTCGCGTTGCAAGGTTGCCTGCGTCTTGGGCGGATGAAGGACGAAGGCACTGCGGCGGTGGAAATCACCTCGATCATGAAGCGCAACTCCTGTGGCAAGTCCCTGGACATCGCGCGCATGGCGCGGGACATGCTCGGCGGCAACGGGATCTCCGACGAGTTCGGCATTGCCCGTCATCTGGTCAACCTTGAGGTGGTCAACACCTACGAAGGCACCCATGACGTGCATGCACTGATTCTGGGGCGCGCGCAGACCGGCATTCAGGCCTTCTACTAAGGAGCCTGCCATGGGCGCGCTGTCGCATATTCGTGTGCTGGATTTGTCCAGGGTCCTGGCCGGACCCTGGGCGGGCCAGATCCTGGCGGATCTGGGGGCGGACGTCATCAAGATCGAGCGCCCGGGAAACGGCGACGATACGCGTGCCTGGGGTCCTCCGTTTCTGAAAGATCCGCGGGGCGAGAATACGTCCGAGGCGGCTTATTACCTTTCGGCCAACAGGAACAAGCAGTCGGTCACCATCGACTTCACCCGGCCTGAAGGTCAGAAGCTGGTGCGGGAGCTGGCGGCGAAGTCCGACATCGTGATCGAGAACTTCAAGGTCGGTGGCCTCAAGGCCTATGGTCTGGACTACGAGTCACTGCAGGCCGAGAACCCGAGGCTCATCTACTGCTCGATTACAGGGTTCGGCCAGACCGGCCCCTATGCGAAGCGTGCCGGCTACGACTTCATGATCCAGGGTCTTGGCGGCCTGATGAGCCTGACCGGGCGCCCGGATGGTGAGGAAGGTGCAGGGCCGGTGAAGGTAGGCGTGGCATTGACCGACATCCTGACGGGGCTGTATTCGACTGCTGCGATTCTTGCAGCCTTGGCGCATCGCGATCAGGGCGGCGTGGGTCAGCACATCGACATGGCGCTGCTGGATGTGCAGGTGGCCTGCCTGGCCAACCAGGCGATGAATTACCTGACCACGGGCATCCCGCCTAAGCGTCTTGGCAATGCGCACCCGAACATTGTGCCGTACCAGGATTTTCCCACGGCCGATGGCGACTTCATTCTTACCGTGGGTAATGACAGCCAGTTCCGCAAATTCGCGGAAGTGGCCGGGCAGCCCCAGTGGGCAGATGACCCGCGGTTCGCGACCAACAAGCAGCGAGTGGCGCATCGGGCCGAGCTGATCCCGTTGATTCGCCAGGCCACTGTATTCAAGACCACGACGCAGTGGGTGGAAGCGCTTGAACGTGCCGGCGTGCCCTGCGGGCCTATCAATGATGTGTCACAGGTCTTTGCTGATCCCCAGGTGCAGGCGCGCGGGTTGAAAGTCGAGCTGCCCCATGCGTTGGGCGGCACGGTGCCCCAGGTGGCGAGTCCTATCCGGCTTTCGGGTACGCCGGTGGAGTATCGCCGGGCGCCGCCCTTGCTGGGCCAGCACACGCTGGAGGTGCTGACGAGTGTTCTGGGCCTGTCGGATGAGGCCGTCATGGCGCTGCGCGAGGCGGGTGTTCTGTAGCGCTTCTATATAGGTGGGCGATAGGTGGGCGGCGATAGCCGCCCTCCTATATATAAACTGAAGGAGCTTGCTGATTTTCCTGCTGTTTCGCTTATTTCATAGAAAGTTCACATTAAGTGTTGACGCCCCCTCGAATCTCTCTATAATTCGCCCCACTTCCGGCGCAGTCGGAACGGAAAACTCCTTGAATATCAACGAGTTAGACGTTCAGGATAGCGAGGAAGTGCTTCGGTTCAGGTCACTGAATCGGCAGCGGTGAAAAAGGTGGTTGACAGCAGGTTGTAACGCTGTAGAATTCGCCTCCCGCTGA
>NZ_JBIVCV010000017.1:0-131118 GCF_044746765.1 Pseudomonas sp. NPDC090203 | reverse complement strand
GTCCACGCGGTGCAGGCCTTGGTGACCCATCAGCTTCAGGATACGGCCGTTGCGGCGCTTGCCGTCGGCGCTGATAGCGACAACCGGGGTGTTCGGCTTGACGCGACCACGAGCGATACGGCCAACACCGATAACACCCAGGAAGCTGTTGTAGTCCAGAGCGGAGATCTGCATCTGGAACGCGCCGTCACGGTCAACGGCTGGCGCTGGAACGTGGTCGACAACCGCTTGGTACAGCGCGGTCATGTCTTCGCCCATTTCGGTGTGGTCCAGACCGGCAATGCCGTTCAGGGCCGAAGCGTAGACGACTTTGAAGTCCAGCTGTTCGTCGGTGGCACCCAGGTTGTCGAACAGGTCGAAGATCTGGTCCAGAACCCAGTCAGGACGCGCGCCCGGACGGTCAACCTTGTTGATCACGACGATCGGCTTCAGACCGGCTTCGAAAGCCTTCTTGGTCACGAAACGGGTTTGCGGCATAGGGCCGTCTTGAGCGTCGACCAGCAGCAGAACGGAGTCGACCATCGACATCACGCGCTCTACTTCACCGCCGAAGTCGGCGTGGCCAGGGGTGTCGACGATGTTGATGTGGTAGCCATTCCAGTTGATCGCGGTGTTCTTCGCGAGAATGGTAATACCGCGCTCTTTTTCCTGGTCGTTGGAGTCCATCACGCGTTCGTCGTTGAGCTCGTTGCGCTCAAGAGTGCCGGACTGACGCAGGAGCTTGTCGACGAGGGTAGTCTTACCATGGTCAACGTGAGCAATGATGGCGATGTTACGTAGATTTTCGATCACTTGTGTATCTCGATCAGAGGATTCGGTGAGCTGACTGATTGTAGCCAGCTATGAAAGCGAACAACCGGCGAAAGCCGTTACGGCTGACGACTGGTGTCGGGGGGCCGGTGACGCAAGCCACAGGCAAACAGCCCCGGGCACTTAGCTCGGTCGATAAACGCGCACATTGGCATGCCCCTCACTGAGCAGATGGTGAGCATGCAGGCGACTCATGACGCCTTTGTCGCAATAGAGCAGGTACTGGCGCGTGTCATCCAGTTCCTTGAAACGGCTGTTCAATGCAAAGAACGGCAGCGTTTGTACTTCGATGCCTGCCAGCTCCAGCGGGCGGTCTTCGGCTTCATCCGGGTGACGGATGTCGATGACCACTTGTCCGGCCAGGGCCTGGCTGACTTCCTCGACCTGGACGTCCTGGCCCAATTCCTCGATCACGCGGTCGATGGGCACCAGACGGGCGTTTTCGAGCGCACGCTCGAGCACGGCCATGTCGAACTCTTTTTCTTCATGCTCGACGCGGTGGCGCTTGGCTGCCGTTTTCGGGTTCACCGAAATCACGCCGCAGTATTCAGGCATGTGGCGGGCAAAAGCGCCGGTGCCGATCTGATCGGCCTCATCGATGATGTCCTGCTTGTGACTGGCGATCAGCGGGCGCAAGACCAGCTTTTCCGTCACGCAATCGATGACCGACAGGTTGGGCAGCGTCTGGCTGGACACCTGGGAAATCGCCTCGCCGGTGACCAGCGCGTCGATTTCCAGCCGGTCGGCAATATTGGTCGCAGCGCGCAACATCATACGCTTCAATACTACGCCCATATGACTGTTATCGACTTTTCCGAGAATTTCTCCCAGAACTTCCTCGAACGGTACGCTGACGAACAGCACGCGCTGGGAACTGCCGTACTTCTTCCAGATGAAGTGCGCGACTTCCATCACGCCCAGCTCATGGGCCCTGCCGCCCAGGTTGAAGAAGCAGAAATGGCTCATCAGGCCGCGGCGCATCACGTGGTAAGCCGCTACCGTGGAGTCGAAACCGCCGGACATCAGTACCAGGGTCTGCTCCAGCGAGCCCAGCGGGTAACCGCCGATGCTGTTGTGCTGGCTGTGGATCACGTACAGGCGCTGGTCGCGGACTTCGATCCGCACCTCGACCTCGGGGTCCTTGAGGGAGATGCCGGCCGCACCGCACTCGCGACGCAGCTTGCTGCCCACGTAGCGCTCGACGTCCATGGAGCTGAAGTCATGGTGGCCGCCGCGCTTGCAGCGTACCGAGAAAATCTTGCCGGGCAGGGCATCGCCGAAGTGCAGTTTGCACTTCTCATAGATGTCGTCCATGTCGCCCAGCGGGTACTGATCGACCTGCAGGAAATGCGCGATGCCGGGCATGCAGCTCAGGCGCTCGGTCATTTCGTGCAAAATTTTCGCGTCCTCGACCCTGGTTTCGACCTCGAGGTTGTCCCACACGCCATCGACCACCAGCGCCGGGTCCAGATCACGGAGCACGGTGCGGATGTTCTTGGCCAGCTGCTTGATGAAGCGCTTGCGTACAGGCCGGCTTTTGATGGTGATTTCCGGGAAAACTTTAACGATTAGTTTCATGAAAACAGCGCGCGAGGTGCCGGTCGAAAAAGGGGGGCGCGGATTATAGCGGAAATTGCTCAAGGTTTGACCAACTATCTCACAGCCAATCATCAGCGCACCAAAATGGCACTGTATACAATCCATGAGCACCAATAAGGTGCATTGATTTTCACAATTGCGACGTTTAACGCCCTAAAACAGGTGGTTTTCGCGGAAAAACCCATGACGGGGCACTGGCATGCAAATTGCTCCCTTGTGAGGCAGGTTGCCTTGGCCGACTATTCGCGCCCGGCATCACCCAAATTTAAGGGCCCACAACTACCCGCCCTAATCCACCCCGGAGGACAACATGTCGAAGTCGGTTCAACTCATCAAAGATCATGACGTTAAGTGGATTGATCTGCGCTTCACGGACACCAAAGGTACTCAGCACCACGTGACCATGCCTGCTCGCGATGCGCTGGAAGATGACTTCTTTGAAGTCGGCAAAATGTTCGACGGTTCGTCCATCTCCGGCTGGAAAGGCATCGAAGCCTCCGACATGATCCTGCTGCCAGACGACGAAACCGCCGTTCTGGACCCGTTCACCGAAGAGCCGACCCTGATCCTGGTTTGCGACATCATCGAACCTTCGACCATGCAAGGTTACGACCGCGACCCACGCGCCATCGCTCACCGCGCCGAAGAGTACCTGAAGACCACCGGCATCGGTGACACCGTATTCGCAGGCCCAGAGCCAGAATTCTTCATCTTCGACGAAGTGAAGTTCAAGTCCGACATCTCCGGCTCCATGTTCAAGATCTTCTCCGAACAAGGCTCCTGGATGTCCGACCAGGACGTCGAAGGCGGCAACAAAGGCCACCGTCCTGGCGTCAAGGGTGGTTACTTCCCTGTTCCTCCGTTCGACCACGACCACGAAATCCGCACCGCAATGTGCAACGCCCTGGAAGAAATGGGCCAGGTCGTCGAAGTTCACCACCACGAAGTGGCAACCGCTGGCCAGAACGAAATCGGCACCCGCTTCAACACCCTGGTGAAGAAGGCTGACGAAGTTCAGACCCTGAAGTACGTTGTACACAACGTTGCCGACGCTTACGGCCGCACCGCTACCTTCATGCCTAAGCCTCTGTACGGCGACAACGGGTCGGGTATGCACGTTCACATGTCCATCGCCAAAGATGGCAAGAACACCTTCGCTGGCGAAGGCTATGCCGGCCTGTCCGACACCGCTCTGTACTTCATCGGCGGTATCATCAAGCACGGTAAGGCACTGAACGGCTTCACCAACCCGTCGACCAACTCCTACAAGCGTCTGGTCCCAGGTTTCGAAGCTCCAGTGATGCTGGCCTACTCGGCTCGCAACCGTTCCGCCTCGATCCGCATTCCTTACGTCTCCAGCCCACGTGGCCGTCGTATCGAAGCTCGCTTCCCGGATCCGGCTGCCAACCCATACCTGGCTTTCGCAGCTCTGCTGATGGCCGGCCTGGACGGTATCCAGAACAAGATCCACCCAGGCGATGCTGCTGACAAGAACCTGTACGACCTGCCGCCTGAAGAGGCCAAAGAGATCCCACAAGTTTGCGGCAGCCTGAAAGAAGCCCTGGAAGAGCTGGACAAAGGCCGTGCGTTCCTGACCAAGGGCGGCGTTTTCAGCGACGACTTCATCGATGCCTACATCGCTCTGAAATCGGAAGAAGAAATCAAGGTACGTACCTTCGTACACCCACTGGAATACGAGCTGTACTACAGCTGCTGATCCGGTGACGCTGGCGCAAGCCGCGTGATTTGAAAGAGGCCTCCTTCGGGAGGCCTTTTTTATGCCCGCGATTTTGTCCGCAGCATAAAACGCGCTATCAAGGGCAATATCCTGATATCGCACACTCACCGAATGATCAGGGGATAATCGCCAGCACGGCACGACGCGCTTTCCCCCTCAAGAAGGACCCCGACATGTTCAAGCCCATCGCCTACATCCTCACGACCCTGGTCCTGATCTCAGGCTGCGCCACGGCGACGTCCCCCGCGCCTGCAGCGCTGCGCCCCCTGATCGATGCCCTGGGCCAGCGGGCGGAAGTGGCCAACGATGTCGCGCTGAGCAAGTGGTACAGCGGCAAGGCGGTGCAGGACAGCGAGCGCGAGCAGCAGGTGATCCTCAATGCCGAAAATCAGGCCACGGCCTACGGTTTGGCCAAGGACGATGTACGTCGCTTCATGACCGCGCAAATCGAAGCCAACAAGCAGGTGCAGTACGCCCGCATCGCCCAGTGGCACGCGACCGCGCAGGTTCCCGCCGAGCCCGCCGCCAGCGCCTTTCAAGGTATTCGCGCCCGTCTCGACACCCTGCAACCGGTGATGATGCAGAAGTACGCAGCCTTCCTGCCCTGGCAACATGACGCCGCCTGCCCGGACTGGGTACAGGCGGAAATACACCGTCACACATCAGACCCGATCATCGTGACCGCAATGCAGACCGCCACGGCTACCCTGTGCAGTGCCCCCGGAAAAGCCTGAGCCCAGGCTCGCCGCGAATGACACGATGGCCACGCTTTGCTCTATGCTGGCGCCTGTGCCGCGCGTCGTACGTGCGCGGCACAACCAGTCGTTCTCCTGATCGTGGTACTGGAGCAGTCATGCGTCAAAGCCTTGCCCTTTTGCTGCTGTTTTTAGCCTTGCCCGCCGTCGCGCAGATCTACAAGTACACCGACGCCAACGGCAACACGGCGTACACCAATCAGCCGCCCGATGGCATCAAGGCCCAGACGGTGGATCTGCCGCCGCTCAACAGCGTGCCCACCAACACGCCCCCGGCCCCGTCCGGTGCGCCTGCGCCACAGGGCCAGGCACCGCAGAACACAGCGGCCTATCAGGTGCTCGCCTTGACCGACCTGCCCACCGAGGAGGCGCTTCGGGCCAACAACGGCAACTTCACCGTTGGCGTGGCGATTCAGCCGCGCCTGCAACAGGGCCATCTGCTGCAACTGATCATCGACGGCAAGCCTTACGGCCAGCCGACCAACGTGCCGCGCATGCAGGTGATGGAAATCGACCGTGGCGAACACAGCCTCTCGGTGGCAGTACTCCAAGGCAACCAGGCGATCCAGCAAAGCCAGACCATCAACCTGACAGTGCAGCGGGTCCATGTCGGCAAGCCTTGATGTGAAGCGATTCGGAACAGTCCTCGCCTGCCTGCTGATGCTCTGCTGCCAACTGGCCGTGGCCGATGTGTACACCTACGTCGATGCCGAGGGGAACAGGGTCTACACCGACCAGCCCCACCGTGGCGCGAAGAAGGTCGATATCGCCCCCAGCAACCAGATCAAGGCTGCCCCCAAGGCCCCTCGCCAGGCAGCCAGCAGCAAACCGCAACCCGGGCCGCTGTTTCGTTACCAGTTGCTGCGCATTCTCGCCCCGGAACCGGACAGCACCATCCGGGACATCCAGGGCAACCTGATCGTGACCGTCACCAACGATCCCGAACTGCAATCACGCCATACCTATCGCCTCTTGCTGGACGGCAATACCTTCAGCGAGCAGGGACGCAGCCCGGTGTTCCCGATGACCAACATCGACCGCGGCACCCACCAGTTGTCCATCGAAATCGTCGACGAGTTTGGGCGGGTGGTCGAGCGCACGCCCAATCAACCTTTTCACATGATGCGCATCTCGCTGGCGCAGAAACGTCTGGCTCAACCGTGCAAGACGGACGACTACGGCGTGCGCCCCGAATGCCCGCTCAAGGACAAGCCGCCTGAAGAGAAAAGCAGCATCCTGCCTTTTTTCTGATGGCGCCCCTTTCAGGGTCTAAGCTCCAAAATGGTGCATAAGCTGAACGAGCGACCTGACCAAAACACCATTTTGGGTCACAAATTGCGCCACTCGGCCGCCCGCTCGATCAAAAAGTGCAGAAAAGGCCCGAAATGACTCGGCCAACGCTTCTTTTCGGAGCTTGGTTTGGTTTTTGCATTTTCCAGCGAATATGCGAGGAATACGCCCCTGAATCAGTGGCTTTTCCACGCTGGCCAAGACCAACCAGAGCCTGCACTTTCGGGCTTGCCCCAGTGCGATGTGCCAAAAGAGGTCAACGAGATTCATGACTATCAGCGATACGTTGCACCGACTGCTGCTCGACAACCTGACCACTGCCACGATTCTGCTCAATTCGGATCTGCGCCTTGAGTACATGAACCCGGCGGCCGAAATGCTGCTCGCCATCAGCGGCCAGCGCAGCCATGGGCAGTTCATCAGCGAGCTGTTCACCGAATCCGCCGAAGCCTTGAGTTCGCTGCGTCAGGCGGTAGAGCAAGCGCATCCGTTCACCAAGCGCGAGGCGATGCTGACCGCGCTGACCGGCCAGACGCTGACGGTCGATTACGCCGTGACGCCGATCCTGTCCCAAGGCGAAACCCTGCTGCTGCTGGAAGTGCACCCCCGTGACCGCCTCCTGCGGATCACCAAGGAAGAGGCGCAACTGTCCAAGCAGGAAACCACCAAGATGCTGGTGCGTGGCCTGGCTCACGAAATAAAGAACCCGCTGGGCGGGATTCGCGGCGCGGCACAACTGCTGTCCCGCGAGCTCCCCGACGAGGGCCTGAAGGACTACACCAACGTCATCATCGAAGAGGCCGACCGTCTGCGTAATCTGGTCGACCGCATGCTGGGTTCGAACAAGCTGCCGTCGCTGGCGATGACCAACGTCCACGAAGTGCTGGAGCGCGTCTGCAGCCTGGTGGAGGCCGAAAGCCAGGGCTGCATCACTTTGGTGCGCGACTATGACCCAAGCATTCCTGACGTCCTGATCGACCGCGAGCAGATGATTCAGGCCGTGCTCAATATCGTGCGCAACGCGATGCAGGCCATCAGCGGGCAGAACGAGCTGCGCCTGGGCCGCATCAGCCTGCGCACCCGGGCCATGCGCCAGTTCACCATCGGCCACGTGCGCCATCGCCTGGTGAGCAAGATCGAGATCATCGACAACGGTCCCGGCATTCCTCAGGAACTTCAGGAAACCATTTTCTACCCAATGGTCAGCGGCCGCCCGGACGGTACCGGGCTGGGCCTTGCCATCACCCAGAACATTATCAGTCAGCACCAGGGGCTGATCGAGTGTGACAGCCATCCTGGCCACACCACTTTCTCGATCTTCCTGCCGCTGGAACAAGGAGCAGCTTCGACATGAGCCGTAGTGAAACTGTCTGGATCGTCGATGACGACCGTTCCATCCGCTGGGTACTGGAAAAGGCCTTGCAGCAAGAAGGCATGACCACGCAGAGCTTCGACAGCGCCGATGGCGTGATGAGCCGCCTGGCGCGCCAGCAGCCGGATGTCATCATCTCCGACATTCGCATGCCCGGCGCCAGCGGCCTGGATCTGCTGGCCCGCATCCGCGAACAGCACCCGCGCCTGCCGGTCATCATCATGACGGCGCATTCGGACCTGGACAGCGCCGTGGCGTCCTATCAAGGTGGTGCCTTCGAATACCTGCCCAAGCCGTTCGACGTCGATGAGGCGGTGGCGCTGGTCAAGCGCGCCAACCAGCACGCCCAGGAACAACAGGGCATGGACGTTGCGCCGACCCTGACCCGCACCCCGGAAATCATCGGCGAAGCGCCGGCGATGCAGGAAGTGTTTCGTGCCATCGGCCGCCTGAGCCACTCCAACATCACCGTGCTCATCAACGGTGAATCCGGCACTGGTAAAGAGCTGGTGGCCCATGCGCTGCATCGCCACAGCCCGCGTTCGGCCTCGCCGTTCATTGCCCTGAACATGGCGGCGATTCCGAAGGACCTGATGGAATCCGAGCTGTTCGGTCACGAAAAAGGCGCGTTCACCGGCGCTGCCAACCTGCGTCGCGGCCGTTTCGAACAGGCCGATGGCGGCACGCTGTTTCTCGATGAGATCGGCGACATGCCGGCCGACACCCAGACCCGCCTGCTGCGCGTCCTGGCTGACGGCGAGTTCTATCGCGTGGGCGGCCATGTGCCGGTCAAAGTGGACGTGCGCATCATCGCCGCGACTCACCAGAATCTGGAAACCCTGGTGCAGGCCGGCAAATTCCGTGAGGACTTGTTTCACCGTCTGAACGTGATCCGCATCCACATTCCGCGCCTGTCGGACCGTCGCGAAGACATCCCGACCCTGGCCAAGCATTTCCTCAGCCGCGCGGCGCAGGAACTGGCGGTAGAGCCCAAGCTGCTCAAGGCCGAGACCGAGGAATACCTCAAGCACCTGCCATGGCCAGGCAACGTGCGCCAGCTGGAAAACACCTGCCGCTGGATCACGGTCATGGCGTCGGGTCGCGAAGTGCACATCAGCGACCTGCCACCTGAACTGCTGAGCCTGCCCCAAGACGCAGCGCCGGTGACCAACTGGGAGCAGGCACTGCGTCAGTGGGCCGACCAAGCGCTGGCACGCGGGCAGTCCAGCCTGCTGGACAGCGCAGTGCCGACCTTCGAACGCATCATGATCGAGACAGCTCTCAAGCACACCGCAGGCCGCCGTCGCGACGCCGCCGTGCTGCTGGGCTGGGGCCGCAACACCTTGACCCGCAAGATCAAGGAACTGGGCATGAAGATCGATGGCGGGGATGATGATGAAGGGGATGAGGGTTAAGGCGTGACACTTGACCCGTAGCAGCACGGCTTGCCGGCGGGGGCGATCTCAAGGACGCCCCCGCCGGCAAGCCGTGCTGCTACGGTCGGAGTTTCAAATCACGTTGCCGTAGGTGGATCACTCCGCCAACGACGGCCTTGCCCACAGATTGATCCCGCCTTCCTGCGCGAACCGGTCGATCTCGGCCAGTTCTTCCTGGCTAAACACCAGGTTATCCAGCGCGCCCACGTTCTCGATGATCTGCTCCGGACGGCTCGCGCCGATCAGCGCCGAGGTGACGCGAGGGTCGCGTAGGGTCCAGGCCAGGGCCATCTGCGCCAGGCTCTGGCCGCGACGCTTGGCAATCTCGTTCAGCGCACGCACATGTTCGATGTTCTGCTCCGACAAGTGCGAAGCCTGCAGCGAACCTCCGCCCGGACGATTGACCCGCGCATCCTTCGGAATGCCGTTCAGGTACTTGTCCGACAGCAGCCCCTGCGCCAGCGCCGTGAACGCAATCACCCCGGAGCCCAGCTCTTCGGTGGTGTCCAGCAAGTCCTTCTCCACCCAGCGGTTGAGCATGTTGTACGCCGGTTGGTGAATCAGCAGCGGCACTTTCCACTCTTTCAGAAGCCCTGCGATTTCCCGCGTCTTGGCGCCCGAGTAGGAAGAGATACCGATGTACAGCGCCTTGCCCTGCTGCACGGCGGTGGCCAGCGCGCCTGCGGTTTCTTCCAGCGGGGTGTCCGGGTCAAAGCGATGCGAATAGAAGATATCCACATAGTCCAGGCCCATGCGCGCAAGGCTCTGATCCAGGCTTGCCAGCACGTATTTGCGCGAGCCGCCGCCCTGGCCGTACGGGCCTGGCCACATGTCCCAGCCGGCCTTGGTGGAGATAATGAGCTCGTCGCGGTACTGCTTGAAGTCTTCCTTGAGCAGACGCCCGAAGTTGATTTCGGCGCTGCCATAGGGCGGGCCGTAGTTGTTGGCGAGATCGAAGTGGTTGATGCCCAGATCGAACGCCGTACGCAGCATGGCGCGCTGGGTGTCCAGCGGCGTGCTGTCGCCGAAGTTGTGCCACAGGCCCATGGACAGCGCCGGCAGTACCAGGCCGCTGCGGCCTACGCGGCGATAGGGCACGCGCTCATAGCGGTTTTCGGCAGCGATATAGGTCATACGGTCCTCTCTTCTGTATCTGAACGGATCAGCGATAAGAAACGCCAATGGATAAGCAGTGAAGCGAGTATATTCAGCCCTCGCTTACGCTGAAAAATGCTTTATTCCTCTGGCTGACATCGGTTCTTGATATGGATATTCGCCAACTCAATGCGTTCATCGCGGTGTTCGAAGAACGCAACATCACTTCGGCCGCCCAACGCCTGTTCACCAGCCAGCCCACGCTGTCGGTCACCATTCGCCAGCTGGAAGAGGCAGTGGGCACGACGCTGTTCGAGCGCATGCCTCGGGGCGTGGAAGTCACCGACGACGCGCGCACGCTGTACCCGCAGGCCCGTCGATTGCTGGCCGAAGCCCAGGCGCTGAGCAATCAATTTCGTCAGCGCAATGACCGGTTGCTGCTAGGGATCGGGGTCGAGGGCGATATCGCCGCCAGTCATCTGGAAGCGTTTCTGGAGATGGCCTACCGGGTGGTGCCCAATCTGCAACTGACCCTGCAGGACGGTTGCAGCGGCGATGCGCGGCTGTCAGTGGAAGAAGATTGCTGCGAAGACGAGCTGTTCCTGCCGCTCTGGGAAGAGACTTTCGTGCTGGCGCTGCCTGCCGCCCATGCCCTCGCTGGACGCGCCGAGTTGAGCGAGGCCGATCTGCTGGATGTGCAGTGGATTACCTGCCCCTCGCATCCGTCTCATCAGCGCCTGATGGAGTTCTACACCCGCAGCGCCGTACCGGTGGCTGCGGTGGCCGGTTCGTTGACTCTGGCGTTGCGGCTGGTCGCAGCGGGTGCGGGGCTGGCGATGCTGCCGGCGTCCATGCTCGGCCTGCATCAGGGGGTCGTCACCCTCCCCGCGCCGATTCCCAGCCTGATTCGCCGGGTCGGGCTGTGCTACGCGGCACAAGCCCTCGACACCCCGGCGCTGACGTTGCTGCATGGGCATTTGCAAACCCGCAGCTAACGCACCTGTAGGAGCGCGCTTGCCCGCGACAAGGTTGTGTCAGCCAATATATCCATGACCGACACACCGCAATCGCGGGCAAGCGCGCTCCTACAGTAGCTAGCCGGGCCTATCGCACCAAATGCAAAAACTGCATATGCCGCTCGTACTGATCGAGGATGTCGTTGATGACCTGCTCTTTGGTGTAACCCACCAAGTCGTAATCCTGACTGCCCTCGCTCAGGTGCACCTCGGCGCGGTAGTAGCGGCGGTTGTTCAGTTGTTTCGAGCCCATCCCAGCGCGGGCGAACGACGGCGTGAAATACCCGCGCATCGCCACCTGGTAGATGAATGGCCGCTCTTCGCCGTGGCCGATTTCCAGGCTCACCGTGTGGGTGACCGGATCGGGCTGGGCGATGACGCTCAGGCCTTTCTCCACGAACACTGCCGTCACCTCCTCGATGGCCGGGCGCACCGTCTGGTCGAGGAAGCGATAGACCTCGTCTCGGGAAGGGAAATGCACCGCCTGGCTCAAGCGCTGACGCCAGCCGCCACGACGTGATCCGGACACCGGCGCCAGCGAGTACAACTGCGCGATCTGCCGCTGGGACTCCATGTAAAACGCCTTGTGCAGCCCCCACATCATCGTCAGCAGAATCAGCGAGAACGGCAGCGAGGTCAGCACCACCGCCGACTTCAGCGCATCGATGCTGCCGGAGAACAACAAGCCACTGGTAATCAGCGCCGTCATCACGCCCCAGAACACCCGCAGCCATTTCGGCCCGTCTTCGTCGGGGCTGCCGCCTTTGGCGGACAAGGTGGACAGCACCACGGTGCCGGAGTCTGCCGAGGTGACGAAGAACACGAAGCTGATGAACACCGTGACCGCGATAACGGTCTTGCTCCACGGGTAGTTTTGCAGCATCAGGTACAAGGCCATGGACGGGTCGTCGATGGCCGCCTGCCCCAGCGCCGTCATGCCGTGATTGAGCAACTGGTCGATGGCGCTGTTGCCGAAGATCGACATCCACGCCAGGGTGAACCCGAGCGGGATCAGCAGCACGCCGAAGACAAACTCGCGAATCGTCCGCCCCCGCGAAATACGCGCGATGAACAGGCCCACGAACGGCGACCAGGCGATCCACCAGGCCCAGTAGAACACCGTCCAGTCACCCAGCCAGGCGCTGGGACCGTCATAGGCGTACACATCGAAACTCTTGACCGGCAACGCCCCGAGGTAATCACCGATGTTCTGCACCAGGGTGTTGAGCAAATGCTGGGTGGGACCTGCGAACAACACGAACAGCAGCAGCGCGCAGGCCAGCAGCATGTTGATGTCGGACATGACGCGCACGCCCTTGTCGACGCCAGCCACCGCCACCAGGATCGCCGCGCCCATCATCAGGGTGATGAGGCCAACTTGTATCCACTGGGTATGGGGCACGCCGAACAGGTAATCCAGCCCCGAATTCAGGTGCAGCACGCCAAAACCCATGTCGGCGCCCAGGCCGAAGATGGTGGCGATGATGCCGAAGCCGTCCACCGCATAACCGATGGGCCCGTTGATGCGCTTGCCGATCAGTGGGTACAGCGCCGAACGTAGCGCCAGCGGCAGGTTGTGGCGATAGGCGAAGTACGCCAGCGCCATACCGACGAACGCAAACACACCCCAGCCGTGCAAGCCCCAGTGCAGAAACAGCAACTGCATGGCCTGACGTGCAGCCTCGGTGGTGCCGCCTGCGCCCTGTGGCGGTTGCTGCAAGTGAGTCAGCGGCTCGGACACGCAAAAGAAAAACAGCGTGATGCTGATCCCGGCGGCGAACAGCATGCCGGCCCATGACAGGTAGCTGAACTCCGGTTCGTCATGATCGGCACCGAGCTTGATCTTCCCGTAACCGGAAAACGCCGTGACGATCACGAACAGCAGGTACAGGGTCATGGCTAGCATGTAGTACCAGCCGACGGTATTGGCCGCCCAGTTCTGCGCAGCGAGCAGCCACTGGCCTGCGGCCTCGGGGAAGCTGATGACCACCAGCCCGAAGATCAGGATGAAGGACGCAGCGAAGTAGAAAACGGGGGCATTCATGCGGACCGGCGCGCTGTTCTGCGCGTTCGGAACACTCATGCGGCCACCGTTGCGAAGGTGGAAGAAACGTTCATGCAAGGCTGATGCGGCAAGGGTAGGCCTCCTGTTGTGAGGGCAGCGAACCACCGGTTTAACTTGATTGAACGTTCAATTAAAACATGGATAGGGGGTGGAGGACCAATTGGAGGGACTGACGGGTACACATGAGACCCGCCGCACCACGTCCCGTAGGAGCGCGCTTGCCCGCGACCGCGGTATATCTGTCATGAATATGTCGCCTGACACACCGCCGTCGTCCGGATGCGGCCCAGACCAAGCGCGCTCCTACAGGCGGTCTTCGACGCGGAGCGTCACATGATGGTTACCACGCAGAGCGTGGGAACCATCAAAAGATCAGAGAGGGATTTACTTCTGCGTCCCGTCATCATGCTGCAGGTTCGCCTGGTTGACGTTGCTGCCCGCCGGCACGCCGCGGGTCAGCCAGACGTTACCGCCAATGGTCGAGCCCTGGCCGATGGTGATGCGTCCCAGAATGGTCGCCCCGGCATAGATCACCACGTCATCCTCAACGATCGGATGGCGCGCATGGCCCTTCTGCAACTGGCCGTCTTCATCGGCCGGGAAGCGCTTGGCGCCCAGGGTCACGGCCTGATAGATGCGCACGCGCTCGCCGATGATCGCCGTCTCGCCGATCACCACACCGGTGCCGTGATCGATGAAGAAGCTCGGGCCGATCCTGGCCCCAGGGTGGATGTCGATACCGGTGGCCGAGTGCGCCAGCTCCGAGCTGATCCGCGCCAGCAGCGGCAGGCCGTTGAGGTACAGGTGGTGGGCCAGGCGGTGATGAATGATCGCCAGAATGCCCGGGTAGCACAGCAACACCTCATCGACACTGCGCGCCGCCGGGTCACCGTGATAGGCGGCCAGCACGTCGGTATCGAGGATCCGGCGGATGCCCGGCAGCGCACTGGCGAAATCCTGAATCAGCCGCTCGGCGTGCACGTCGGCGCAACTGGCGTCTTCGCCACGCTGGCGAGCGACATAACGCAGCTCAAGGCGCGCCTGGGCCAGCAGGGAATTGAGCGCCACGTCCAGTGTGTGGCCCACGTAGAAGTCTTCGCTTTCCTCGCGCAGGTCAACCGGCCCCAGACGCATCGGGAACAACGCACCACACAAGGCTTCCAGGATGTCGCGCAGGGCCTCGCGCGAAGGCAGCTCGCGGCCGCCTTTCTCGCCACTGATGCGACCGTTGCGGGTGCGCCAGTCATCACGTGCGGCGCGCAACTCACCAACGATCCGCTGCAATTGCCAATGGCCGGTCACGCCCTGGGCACAGTCTTGCGGGGACAGTTCAGGAATAGTGCTCACGCAGATTTCTCCTCAGTTCGACGGCTCGTCAGGCTGGACATGGCCGAAGGTTGGATCACTCTACGGCAATCATTCAGGGCAAAAAAATAACAATTTTCGTGAGGTCATAACCCGCAGTCATCAGCGATCGGTCAGGTTGCCCTGCAGGAAGGGTCTGCCTATAGTCCAGCGACTCACTCGCAAGACGTACCGACATCATCATGATCAAACAACAGCTCGACCGCTTCAATCGCCTGGAACTGCTGGGCGCGCCAACGCCACTTGAAAAGCTCGAGCGCCTGTCGGCCTGGGCCGGCCGCGACATCTATGTGAAGCGCGACGACATCACGCCGCTGGCGATGGGCGGCAACAAGCTGCGCAAGCTCGAATACCTGGCTGCCGATGCGCAGGCGTTAGGCGCCGACACACTGATCACCGCAGGCGCGATCCAGTCCAACCACGTTCGCCAGACTGCGGCACTGGCCGCCAAACTGGGGCTGGGTTGCGTTGCGCTGCTGGAAAATCCGATCGCCACGGATGACAGCAACTACCTGGGCAACGGCAACCGCCTGCTGCTGGATCTGCTCGACGCCAAGGTCGAGCTGGTGGAAAACCTGGACAACGCCGACGAGCTGCTCCAGGCCCTGGCCGCGCGCTTGCAGGCCAGCGGCAAGAAACCGTATCTGGTGCCCATCGGTGGCTCAAATGCGCTGGGGGCCCTGGGTTATGTGCGGGCAGGCTTCGAGCTGGCCGAGCAGATCAAGGCCACAGGCGTTGATTTCGCCGCCGTGGTGCTCGCCTCCGGCAGCGCCGGTACCCACAGCGGTCTGGCGCTCGCTTTGGCCGAAGCCTTGCCGCAATTGCCGGTGATTGGCGTGACGGTCTCGCGCCCGGAAGAAACCCAGGCACCCAAGGTTCAGGGCCTGGCCGAGCGCACCGTGGAACTGCTGGGCACATCGCTGCCCCAGGCGTTCAAGGTGCAACTGTGGGACGAGTATTACGGCCCGCGTTATGGCGAGCCCAACGCTGGCACGCTGGCGGCGGTCAAGCTGCTGGCCAGCCAGGAAGGCCTGTTGCTGGACCCGGTGTACACCGGCAAGGCCATGGCCGGGCTGCTGGATGGCATCGGCCGCCATCGCCTGGACGACGGCCCGGTGATCTTCCTGCACACCGGCGGCGCGCCTGCGCTGTTCGCGTACCCGGATGTGTTCTCCGGTTGATCAGCACCCCGTAGCAGCACGGCTTGCCGGCGGGCGCGGTGGGTCAATCGATACTGCATTGCCTGACACGACGCCCCCGTCGGCAAGCCGTGCTGCTACGGGAAGGTGTCGTGTCATCTGGTTGTGCAAAGTTCTATATTCAAAAACAAGATAAGCGATTCATTTTTAATTATTTTTAATCCTAACCAACGCCTCATATGATTCACGCCAGCACCCGCCAAGCGCGCTAAAAAAGCTGGATAAACACGCGGTGCCACAGTAGTTTCGTCAGGTCTGACGCTAACCTGACATACCAATTAAAAACAGGGGACTCACATGAACATGTCTGCTATCCGTCGTACCTTCCTGCTATCGGCCCTGGGTCTGGTGCTGGGCACCGGCCTGGTGACTCAGGCCGTCGCTGGCGAGCAACTGGCGACCATCAAAAAGAACGGCACCCTCAACGTCGGCCTGGAAGGCACCTACCCGCCTTTCAGCTTCGTGGGTGAAGACGGCAAGCTGACCGGTTTCGAGGTCGAGTTCTCTGAAGCGCTGGCCAAGGAGCTGGGCGTCAAGGTCAAGCTGAGCGCCACCCCATGGGCCGGCATCCTGGCAGCGCTGGAATCCAAGCGTCTGGATGTGGTGGTCAATCAGGTGACCATCTCCGACGAGCGCAAGAAGAAATACGACTTCTCCGAACCCTACACCGTCTCGGGTATCCAGGCGCTGGTGCAGAAGAAGGACGAAAACAAGTTCCCGACGCCAAAGGACCTGGACAACAAGAAGGTCGGCGTGGGCCTGGGCACAAACTATGAACAGTGGCTCAAGGAAAACGTGCCGGGCGCCATCGTCAAGACCTACGACGATGATCCGACCAAGTACCAGGACCTGAAAGTCGGCCGTATCGACGCCATTCTGGTTGACCGCCTGGCCGCACTGGACCTGATCACCAAGACCAAGGACAACCTGGCCATCTCCGGCCCCGCGTTCTCCCGTCAGGAAGCCGGTATCGCACTGCGCAAGGGCGAGCCTGAGCTGCTGGAAGCCCTGAACAAGGCCATCGACAAACTGCGCGCCGACGGCACCCTGGCCAAGCTGTCCGAGAAGTACTTCAAGGCTGACGTGACCAAATGATTTCAGAGAGCATTCAGCTCGCGCTGGACTCCGCGCCCTTTCTGCTCAAGGGCGCGTACTACACCGTTGGCTTGAGCCTGGGCGGAATGTTTTTCGGATTGGTGCTGGGCTTCGGCCTGGCACTGATGCGTCTGTCCAAGGTCTGGATCATCAGCGCCATCGCGCGGGTCTATGTGTCGTTCTTTCGCGGCACGCCCCTGCTGGTGCAGCTATTCGTGATCTATTACGGCTTGCCTGACCTGGGCATCGAACTGGATGCCATCAGCGCAGCCTTGATCGGTCTGTCGTTGAACATGGCCGCCTACGCCTGCGAAATCCTGCGTTCGGCCATCGGTGCCGTGGACAAGGGCCAATGGGAAGCGGCCGCCAGTATCGGCATGACCCGTGCCCAGACCATGCGCCGGGCGATCCTGCCGCAAGCCGCACGCACGGCGTTGCCGCCGTTGGGCAATAGCTTCATTTCGCTGGTCAAGGACACGGCCATGGCCGCCACCATCCAGGTGCCGGAAGTGTTCCGCCAGGCGCAGTTGATCTCTTCCAGAACCCTGGAAGTCTTCACCATGTACATCACCGTTGCGTTGATCTACTGGGTACTGTGCAGTGTGCTCGCGCACTTCCAGAACCGTCTTGAATCGCGGGTCAACCGCCATGATCAGGAGTCCTGAGGCATGATCACGGTTGAGAAACTGACCAAGGAATTCAAGGGCAACCAGGTGCTCAAGGGCATCGATCTCAAGGTACAGCCGGGCGAGGTGGTGGCGATCATCGGCCCCAGCGGCTCGGGCAAGACCACCCTGCTGCGCTGCCTGAACCTGCTTGAGGAACCGACCAGTGGCACCATCACTGTGGGTGACATCAGGATCGACGGCAGCAAGCCGCTGAGCCAGCAAACCGCACTGATCCGCCAGTTGCGCCAGCACGTGGGCTTCGTGTTCCAGAACTTCAACCTGTTCCCCCATCGCACCGCGCTGGAAAACGTCATCGAAGGCCCGACCGTGGTCAAGAAGGTGCCGCGTGAACAGGCCATCGAACTGGGCCGCAAACTGTTGGCCAAGGTCGGCCTGGCAGGCAAGGAAGACGCCTACCCACGGCGCCTGTCCGGCGGGCAGCAACAGCGCGTGGCGATTGCCCGTGCGCTGGCGATGGAGCCTGAGGTGATTCTGTTCGACGAACCCACCTCGGCCCTCGACCCGGAACTGGTGGGCGAGGTGCTCAGTGCCATTCGCGCCCTGGCCGAGGAAAACCGCACGATGGTCATCGTCACCCACGAGATGAAGTTCGCTCGCGACGTGGCCAACCGCGTGGTGTTCATCGACAAGGGCGTGATCGTCGAACAGGGCGACGCGAAGGAGTTGTTCGCCAATCCCAAAGAGGAACGTACCCGGCAGTTTCTGGAACGCAGCAGAAACTAGTCCTACACCTCTGCTACTTGAAACGGCGCCATCGAGCGCCGTTTTCTTTTTTCTAACATTTGGCAAACACCGAACAGGTCAGTTTTTTTGGGGCCTTGAGCGTTGGTGCTTGCGTCTCCTATCAGGTTTTTCTATCAAACCTGCCTGCATCTGCCTTTTCCCTTCCCCCCGACAATTGAGTCTCTACGCGCGGACAAATAACCGGTTCACAGCGCCCCCACCCATTTCGGTAGGCATCAGATAAATGGCAGCCGTAAGTAGGACCCAAGGGCAGTCGCCCGCACCCCTGATAGAGAAAACTCTGTAGGAACATTCTGTTTCACTCACTAATAAAGCCTCATATCTTTTTGATTGTTGACTTAAATGCTGCAACACAATTAGCTCAGTGACGGCCTCGAAAATAATCTCGGGAAAATAGCAATCCTGAATATTGCACCGTTTGTAATGTTTGCCTTCGCTCCACATCGGGCCTGTACTAGCGGCGCCGCTGACAAGTTGCACTTGCGACCAACCACATCGGCAAACGCTTCTTCTGTCGTTTAATTCCAATGAGTATTCGAACATGATCAAGACCCCTGTCAGCCACACGCCCCTCCAGCTCCTGGCGCCTTGTCTGCCGCAGTCGAACAAGCACGGTATTGGTGCCCTGGCGGCCGCGAACCTGGTGGTTCACATCCCTGCCTACAGCGAAATGGAATGCGCAGACCTCATCGAACTGTTCTGGGGAGACTGTTACGTCGCATCAAAACTGTTATCCGAGTCCGACATAGGGAATTCATGCGTCCTACATGTTCCGGAAAGTTTTCTACAAAGTGGAAAGGTGAAGACTTACTACAAAGTAACCAAGATCGGCAGCGAAACCGTGCAATCACCGGCGTGCAAACTTTGGGTCAAACTGGAGATGCCTGGCGGTCATTTGGTGAGTGCCGACGGGGAGGAAAATCAGGGATTGGCACCCGTGACATTTGCAACCGCGGTGATGCGTGATGGCCTGAGTACACAGCAACTCGAACGCGGCGTCGACATCACCATCGCCGGTTATCCCAACATGCAGGCTTACGACGAAATCACATTGCGCTGGGGGGATATCCGGATGGACCTGCCGGTACTCACCGAGCATCAGGTCGGCAAGGCTATCGACGTCCACGTCCCGGCTGAACTGATACGGGAAGCCGGGGAAGACCTGCATCAGGAGGTGACCTATTGCGTCATCGACCGGGTCGGCAACAACTCGCGCTGGGCGCCGGCCAGGTCGATCCGGGTGGGCGTCGATGGCATCCGGGATGACGATGCATGACAGGGCGGAAAGCGTCGATGCTCCCTTCTATGGTTATTCCGAAATGTTAGTTCTGTAATTTTTTATAAGCGATTAGGGTATATGAACCGGACCACCGGACCCCATTCAGTTTTCCTGCCGCTCAAGCGGTATCGAATTGAGGTTCCAATGGTCACGTACAACCACCAAAGTGCCCGCGCTCAGGGGGCTACCCGCCCATGAGCAAGAAAAAAATCCTGCTCAATGCGTTCAACATGAACTGCATCGGCCATATCAACCACGGGTTCTGGACCCATCCACGGGACACCTCGACCCAGTACAAGACGCTCGACTACTGGACGAATCTTGCACAACTGCTTGAGCGCGGACTCTTCGACGGCCTATTCATCGCGGACATCGTCGGCGTCTACGACGTCTACCAGAAATCCATCGACGTGCCGTTGAAGGAGTCGATCCAGCTACCCGTCAACGATCCGCTGCTGCTGGTCTCGGCCATGGCAGCGGTCACCAGGCACCTGGGGTTCGGCCTGACCGCCAACCTCACCTACGAGGCGCCCTATCTGTTCGCCCGGCGCATGTCGACCCTCGATCACCTGACGCGCGGCCGGGTGGGCTGGAACATCGTCACCGGCTACCTGGACAGCGCCGCCAAGGCCATGGGCCTGACGGAGCAGATCGAGCACGACCGCCGCTACGACCAGGCCGACGAGTACCTCGAAGTGCTCTACAAGCTCTGGGAAGGCAGCTGGGAAGACGATGCAGTGATCGAGGACCGTGCCAGGCGCGTGTATGCGCAGCCGGAAAAAGTGCACTACGTGCGCCACAGCGGCGAGTTCTACCAGGTCGAGGGCTACCACCTGTGCGAGCCTTCGCCACAACGCACGCCGGTGCTGTTTCAGGCTGGCAGCTCGGAGCGGGGCCTGGCGTTCGCCGGCAACAACGCCGAGTGCGTGTTCATCAGTGGGCAGAACAAGGCCGCGACCCGCGAGCAGGTCGACAAGGTACGCGCCAGCGCCGTGGCAGCCGGCCGCAACCCGGACGACATCAAGGTGTTCATGGGGCTGAACGTGATCGTCGGCGCCACCGAGGAGGCGGCTCGGGCCAAGCACGCCGAATACCTGGGATACGCCAGCGCCGAGGCAGGGCTGGCGCATTTTTCGGCGTCCACTGCCATCGATTTCTCTGAATACGAACTCGACGAGCCGATCCAGCACGTCAAGAGCAACGCCATTCAATCGGCGACGAAGATCCTCAAGAACAACGACTGGACCCGCCGCAAACTGCTGGACCAGCACGCCTTGGGCGGGCGGTACATCACGGTGATCGGCTCGCCGCAGCAGGTGGCCGACGAACTGGAATCCTGGATCGCCGAGACAGGCCTGGACGGCTTCAACCTGACCCGCATCGTCACCCCGGAGAGCTATGAGGATTTCATCGACCTGGTGATCCCCGAGCTGCAAAGGCGTGGCTCCTACAAGACCGCCTACGAACACGGCACCCTGCGCCAGAAGCTGTTTGCCGAGGATTCAGCGCGACTGCCTGAGCGGCATCCCGGAGCCCAATTCAGAACACACACAACCCTGTAGGAGCGCGCTTGCCCGCGACCGCGGTGTGTCTGTGCCAGGAGCGCCGCCTGACACACCGCCTTCGCGGGCAAGCGCGCTCCTACAACGACTTCTTCAGACTGAACAATCGGACGACAACATGACAAAAACCCTCCTCACCCTGGCCCTCTCACTGGGCCTGTTCACCGGCATCACCCACGCCGCCGAACAACCCTTGAAGGTCGGCACCACCGCCGCGTTCGCCATCCCGCTGGAAGCCGCCGTGGCCGAGGCCGACAAGCAGGGCCTGAAAGTCGAGCTGGTGGAATACACCGACTGGATCGCGCCCAACGTCAGCCTCAACGCCGGCGACATCGACGTGAACTACTTCCAGCACATCCCTTTCCTTGAGAACGCCAAGGCTGCCTCCGGTTTCGACCTGGTGCCTTTTGCCCCCGGTATCATCAACAACGTGGGCCTGTATTCGAAGAAGTACAAAAGCTTCGACGAGCTGCCCACCGGCGCCAGCGTGGCCATCGCCAACGACCCGATCAACAGCGGGCGCGGCCTGCAACTGCTGGCCAAGGCCGGGCTGATTACCCTCAAGCCGGGCGTGGGCTACAAGGCCACCGAAGACGACATCACGGCCAACCCCAAGAAGCTCAAGATCATTCAGGTCGAGGCGGTGCAACTGGTGCGCGCCTATGACGACGCCGACCTGGTGCAGGGCTACCCGGCCTACATTCGCCTGGCGAAGACCTTCGACGCAGGCTCGGCGATTCTCTTCGACGGCCTCGATCACCCCGAGTACGTCATCCAGTTCGTCATCAAGCCGGACCACAAGAACGACCCGCGCCTGGCGAAGTTCATCGACATCTACCAACACTCCCCTGTGGTACGCGCCTCGCTGGATAAAGTGAATGGCTCGCTGTACCAAGTCGGCTGGAAGAACTGACCATGACCGCCACCGCGCAACGCTCACACTCGCTGCAAACGCCCGATAGCCATAGCGCCGTCCAGACCGAACTGCACCCGGAAAAAGCCAGTGCCCACGTGCGTTTCAGCCAGTTGGGCAAGGTGTACGAGGGCCAGCAGGGACCGGTTGCGGCACTGCAAGGCATCGACCTGAATATCCAGCGCGGCGAGGTGTTCGGCATCATTGGCCGCAGTGGCGCAGGCAAATCGTCGCTGATCCGCACCATCAACCGCCTTGAACAACCCAGCAGCGGCCGGGTGCTGATCGATCAGATCGACATCGCCGCCTTCAACGAAGACAAGCTGGTGGAACTTCGTCGACGCATCGGCATGATCTTCCAGCACTTCAACCTGATGTCGGCCAAGACCGTGTGGCAGAACGTCGAGTTGCCATTGAAAGTGGCGAAGGTGCCCAAGGCGCAGCGCCAGCGCAAAGTCGCCGAGTTGCTGGAGCTGGTGGGCCTGCAGGACAAGCACCACGCCTATCCGGCGCAACTGTCGGGCGGCCAGAAACAGCGCGTCGGGATCGCCCGCGCCCTGGTGCATGACCCGGCCATCCTGCTGTGCGACGAAGCGACCTCGGCCCTGGACCCGGAAACCACGCAGTCGATCCTGGGCCTGCTGCGCCAGATCAATCAGCGCCTTGGCCTGACGATCATTCTGATTACCCACGAGATGGCCGTGATCCGGGAAATCTGCGACCGCGTGGTGGTGCTCGAACAGGGCCGGATCGTCGAGCAAGGCCCGGTGTGGCAGGTGTTCGGCGACCCTCGCCACGAGGTCAGCAAGACCCTGCTCGCGCCGCTGCAACACGCGCTCCCGGATGACCTGCAGGCACGTCTGCAACCCCAGCCGTCGGCCAGCCATGCCAGCGTGGTACTGGACCTGCAATTCACCGGCGGCAATGGCAGCGAGCCGGACCTGTCCGCGCTGTTCAATGCCTTCGGCGGGCGGGTCAGCCTGTTGCATGGCGGCGTCGAACGGATTCAGGGGCGAGCTTTGGGTCACCTGTTGCTCGCCGTCGCTCACTCGCCACTGTCGGTGGACGAACTGCTCATCCGCGCCCGCAAACAGGCGCAACACGCGAAGGTACTGGGTTATGTGGCTTGATCGTTTGTGGCAAGGCGTCATCGACACCTTTCTGATGGTGGGCGTGTCGTCGCTGATCGCACTGATTCTGGGGATTCCGTTGGCGGTGGTTCTGGTCACCAGCGGCAAGGGCGGTATCTTCGAAGCGCCGAACGTCAACCGCGTGCTCGGCGCCTTCGTGAACATCTTTCGCTCGGTGCCCTTCCTGATCCTGATGGTTGCGCTGATCCCCTTCACCCGGCTGATCGTCGGCACCACCTATGGCGTGTGGGCCGCCGTCGTGCCGCTGACCATCGCCGCCACGCCGTTCTTCGCCCGCATCGCCGAAGTCAGCCTGCGCGAAGTCGACCACGGCCTGATCGAAGCCGCCCAAGCCATGGGCTGCCGCCGCTGGCACATCGTCTGGCACGTCATGCTGCCCGAAGCCCTGCCCGGCATCGTCGGAGGCTTCACCATCACCCTGGTCACCATGATCAACTCATCGGCCATGGCCGGCGCCATCGGAGCAGGCGGCCTGGGCGACATCGCCTACCGCTACGGTTACCAGCGTTTCGACACGCAGGTGATGCTGACCGTAATCGTGTTGCTGGTGATTCTGGTCGCCGTGATTCAACTGGGCGGTGACCGACTGGCGTTGCGGTTGAACAAGCGCTGACCTCGTAGCAGCACGGCTTGCCGGCGGGGCGGTGTGTCGGTCGGAAATTCTTTATCTGACACACCGCCCCCGCCGGCAAGCCGTGCTGCTACAGGGCAGGTTGCGGGAAGCGAGGGGCGGGGTATATTGGCCGCTTCCCCGCTCAGAATGTGTACCGATGAAACTCGATCCGCAGGACCTCGCCCAGATCACTGCCGTCACCCTTGGCAACTACAACGATGTTGCAGAGGATTTTCGTGAGGGTACGCGCGATCACGATGTCAGCCAGAACATCGACGCCTTGTTGCGCAATATTCAGGGCCAGGGGCCGTTTCAGATTCTGGATTTCGGCTGCGGACCGGGACGGGACCTGCGCACTTTTACCGCCATGGGGCATGTCGCGGTCGGTCTGGATGGCTCTGAGCGCTTCGCCGAGATGGCCCGGGCCGACAGTGGTTGCGAGGTTTTTCATCAGAACTTTCTGGAGCTGGACCTGCCTGACCAGCGTTTTGACGGGATTTTCGCCAATGCCTCGCTGTTCCACGTTCCCCGCCAGGAACTGCCTCGGGTGCTGAAAGAATTGCGAGCAGCGCTCAAACCCGGTGGTGTGCTGTTCAGTTCAAACCCGCGGGGAAGCAATCAGGAAGGCTGGAAGGGCGAGCGCTATGGCTCGTTCCATGATCTGGCGTCCTGGAGTGGGTTGCTGACTGAGGCGGGGTTTGTCGAGGTCGAGCATTATTACCGTCCGGCGGGATTGCCGCGAGAGCAGCAGCCGTGGCTGGCGAGTGTCTGGCGCAGGGTTTGACGCATCCGCATCCCCGTAGCAGCACGGCTTGCCGGCGGGGGCGGTGTATCAGTCGAATAATGATTGGCTGACACACCGCTCCCGCCGGCAAGCCGTGCTGCTACGGAGTAAACTGAGGATCATTCCACTGCTGGATGTGCCCCTTCGTCGCTCTGTTCCTCCTTGCGCCGCTGTTTCTCGGCTTCGGCCTTCTCGCGCTGCTCTTTGGTTGGCTCCTTGATCTTGTACCAGGCCACATACAGCGCCGGCAAAAACAGCAGGGTCAGCAGCGTGGCGATGATGATCCCGCCGATCATCGCGTAGGCCATCGGCCCCCAGAACACTTCCCGGGCGATGGGGATCATGCCCAGGCTCGCGGCTGCGGCGGTGAGCAGGATCGGCCTGCGGCGGTGCTCGGTGGCTTCGGCCACGGCGTCCCACGGCAGGTAGCCGGCCACCTCGTACTCGTGGATCTGCGTCACCAGAATCACCGAGTTGCGGATGATGATGCCGATCAGCGCGAGAATCCCCAGAATCGCCACGAAGCCCATCGGCGTGCCCGTCGGCACCAGCGCCAGCACCACGCCGATCAGGCCCAGCGGCGCGACGCTGGCCACCAGAAACATCTTCTGCACGCTGTGCAGCTGGATCATCAGGAAGGTCGCCATCAAAAAGATCATCAACGGCACCACTTTGGCAATCGGCCCCTGGGCCTTGCCACTCTCCTCTACCGTACCGCCCGTGGCGATCTTGTAACCCACCGGCAGGTCGGCCGCGAACTTGTCGATATCGGGCTTGAGCTGCTTGACCAGATCGGTAGGCTGGATCTCGTCGCGCACCGCCGCCTTGAGGGTAATGGTCGGTTTGCGGTCGCGGCGCCAGACCAGCGGCTGCTCCAGCTCATACCGCACATTGGCGAACGCCAGCAACGGAATCGAGGTGCCGCCCTGGGTGACGATCTGCAGGTTCTGCAGGGTTTCCGGCGAGCCGCGCTCCGAATCCACCGCACGCCCGACCACGTTGATGAGGTAGATGTCGTCACGCACCTGGGTGACGTTGGCGCCCACCACGATGGTGTTCATCAGTTGCGCCACGTCCTCGGACGACAGCCCCAACTGGCGAGCCTTGTCCTGGTTGATGTCGATGCGCAGCACTTTGCCCGGCTCGTTCCAGTCGTAGATCATCTCGCCGATGTGCTGGTTCTTGTCCAGCAGGGTGGCCAGGTCGATGGCGTGCTGGCGCACCTGATCGATGTTGTCGCCGCTGACCCGGTACTGAATCGGCCTTCCCACCGGCGGGCCCATCTCCAGCGGCTGCACGTAGGTACCGATGCCAACGAAGTCCTCGCGCAGGCGCTTTTTCAGCCGTTCCATCAGCGCGCCCCGCTCTTCCAGGCCCTTGCTGACGATCACCAGTTGCGCGTAGTAAGGGTTTTCCAGTTGCTGGTCCAGCGGCAGGTAGAACCGCACCGCGCCCTGGCCGATGTAGGTGCTCCAGCGCACGATGTCAGGGTCGTCCTTGATGATCGCTTCGAGCCTGTCGACCGCCTTGCGCGTCTCGTTGATTGAAACGTTCTGCGGCAGGTTGAGGTCCAGCAGGATTTCCGGACGGTCCGATGACGGGAAAAACTGGTTCTGCACGAAGCGCATGCAAAACAGCGCGGTGGCGAACAGCGCGATGGTGATGATGATCGCCAGCCAGCGATTGCGCATGGCCCAGAACATCGACGCGTTAAAGCCCCGGGCGATGCGTCCCGGTGGTTTCTCGTCATGTTTCTTGATCTTGTCGCTGAGGATGTGAACCCCGATCACCGGCGCGAACAGCACCGCGACCACCCACGACACCAGCATCGCCACGGCAATCACCGCAAACAGGGTGAAGGTGTACTCGCCCGCCGAACTGGCGTTCAGGCCGATGGGCACGAACCCGGCCACGGTCACCAGGGTCCCGGTCAGCATCGGGAACGCCGTGGAGGTGTAGGCGAAGGTCGCGGCCTGTTCCTTGGAATCCCCTAGTTCCAGGCGGGTGACCATCATTTCCACGGTAATCATCGCGTCGTCCACCAACAGGCCCAGCGCGATGATCAGCGCGCCGAGGGAGATACGCTGCATGGTGATGCCGCTGTATTCCATGAACACGAAGACCATCGCCAGCACCAGCGGGATCGAGCACGCGACCACCAACCCTGCACGTACGCCAAGACTGATGAAGCTGACCACCAACACGATGATGACCGCCTCGAACAGCGCACTGGTAAAGCCGCCCACGGCCTTCTCGACCACCTGCGCCTGATCGGACACGACGTGCACACCCACCCCGATGGGCAGGTCGGCGGTGGCCTGGTCCATGCGCGCGTGCAGGTCCTTGCCGAACTCCTGGACGTTGCCGCCCTTCTTCATCGCGATGGCAAGGCCAATGGCAGGCTTGCCGTCGAAGCGGAACAGCGGCTTGGCTGGATCGACATAGCCGCGGCTGATTTCAGCGACGTCGCTCAACCGATAGAAACGGTCATTGAGCCGCAGGTTCACGTTCTCGAGGTCTTTCTCCGACTCGAACTGCCCGGAGGTGCGCACGGAAATCCGCTCGGGCCCGGCTTCGATCACCCCCGCAGGCGTCACGGCGTTCTGCGCTTGCAGGCTCTGCACGACCTGCCGCTGATCGAGCCCCAGCGCCGCCAGCTTACGAGTGGAGAAATTCAGGTAAATCACTTCGTCCTGCTGGCCGATCATCTGGATCTTGCCCAGCCCCGGCACATCGCGAATCTGCACCCGCACCTGCTCCACGTAATCGCGCAACTGGCGCAGGGTCAGGCCGTCGGAAGTGAAAGCGTAGATGGAGCCGAACACGTCACCGAATTCGTCGTTGAACGCAGGCCCCTGAATGCCTTGGGGGAAGGTGCCGCGAATGTCGTCGATCTTCTTGCGCACCTGGTACCAGATTTCAGGAATTGCGGCGGCGCTGGTGGTGTCGCGCAGGTAGACGTAGACCGTCGATTCCCCTGGCCGGGTGTAGCTTTTCACGTAGTCGAGGGAGTCGAGCTCTTCGAGCTTCTTCTCGATGCGGTCGGTGACCTGTTCGAGGGTTTCGTCCACCGTCGCGCCGGGCCAGCGGGTCTGGATGACCATGGTCTTGATGGTGAACGACGGGTCTTCCTCGCGGCCCAGGTTCATGTAGGAGAACACGCCCATCAGCAGGCCGACGAACATCAGGTACCAGACGAAGGACTGATGCTTGATCGCCCATTCGGAGAGGTTGAAGTTCCCTTTCATCGTGGGCTGTCCTTATCGACTTTGACTTTCTGACCGGGCTTGAGGCTGTTCACCCCGGCCGTGACCACGCGCTCGCCACCCTTGACTCCACCGGCCAGCACCACGGTGTTGCCGTCACGGCTGACGACTTTTACCGGGTGCGGTGAGACCGTCTGGCTCTGCATGTCGACGATCCAGATCCGGGTCTGGCCGTCGGCTTCCTGCAGCACGTTGGCGGGCAACTCGATGCGCGGCTCGATGGCCGAACTCAGGGTGACGCTGATCGCCGTGCCCAGCCGGAATGCCGTTGGCGTGTCAGCCAGCGTCAGGCGTGCACGACGGGTGCGGGTCGAGCTTTCGGCCTGGGGTTCCAGTTCGCGAAGGGTCGCGGTGGTGTTGATGTCCGGCTCAAGCTGACTGGCGACCTTGAACACCACATCCTGCGGCAACTGTTCGGCCAGCGGCGCGGGCAGGTCGATCACCGCTTCCTTGATGTCGGGGCGAGCCAGGGTCACCACCTGTTCACCGGCGCTGACCACTTGCCCGGCCTCGGCTTTCCATTGAGTGACGACGGCGGCGTGGTCGGTTCGCAATTCGCTGTAACTCAATTGATCCTGCGCCTGCTGCACCGAGGCCTTGGCCTGATCGAAGGACGACTGGGTGGTTTTCAGGTCGGTCACCGCGACGTCCAGCGCCGCCTGGGCGCCCACGCCACGGTCGAACAGCTCCTGCTGGCGCCGGGCATTGGCCTGGGCATTGATGTACTGCGCCTGCACCCTGGCAAGGTCGCCCTGGCTGGCGCGTACCTGGTTTTGCAAGTCCGTGGGGTCGAGGGTGGCCAGCAGCTGGCCTTTTTCCACCTCGCTGCCGACATCGACGCTGCGCGACGCGATGCGTCCCGAGACACGAAAACCCAGGGTGCTTTCATAGCGCGCCGCGATGTTGCCGGCGAAGCGACCCAGGCTCTCTTCGGCCTGAGGCTTGACCTCCATGAACAGCACCGGGCGAACCGGCTCCGGCGCAGGCTCTTCCTTGCTACAGGCCGCCAACAGCAGCGCGCCCATCATCACCAGCGGCAGACGCTTCATTGCGTTGCTCCCGTCGGTTGTTTGTAGACTTGGGCCAGTTCGACCTGCATGTCCGGGTGCAGCAGCTGATTACCCGCGATCACCACCTTTTCGCCGTTTTTCAGGCCATCGACGATGATGACTTTGCCGGTCAGATAGCGCCCCACCTTGACGCCACGCAAGCTGGCCTTGTTCTGGTCATCAACCACCCACACCGCAGGCTGGCCGAGCTGATCGCCCAGGCCCTTGGTCAGCGCCGACCAGGGCAGTTCGACACTTTGCCTGGCGGGCACCGTCAGCGCGGCGCTGACCACCGACCCCAGGTCCATGCCTTCGGGCAACGAACTGAGGGCGATTTTTACCTGCAAAGTTCCGGTCTGCGCGGACACCGCCGGGGTGACTTCGCGCACCTTGCCGCTGGCCTTGATTTTCGGGTTGTCGAGCAGGGTGACCTCCACCGGTTGATCGGTGGGCGGCTGAACGAACAGTGATTCGTAGACGTTGAACACCGCGTCACGTTCGCCATCGCGGGCCTGGCTGAAAATCGGCATCGTCGCCTGCACCACCTGGCCGACTTCCGCCTGACGCGCAGTGATGATCCCCGGCGCATCGGCGATCAGCGCGGTGTAACCCAGTTGCTCGCGGGCATTGGCCAGTTGCGCCTGGGCGGCCTTGAGCGCGCTCTGGCTGCTGCGCAGTTGCGCCTGGGCGGAGTCATATTCGCTCTTGCTGGTGTAACCCTTGGGCAGGAGTTTCTGCTGGCGCACGAAGGCTGCAGCGGTCTGTTTGACCCGCGCCTGCTCGGCGGCTTCGGCAGCCACGGCCGAATCGACGCTGGTCTGCAAATCCTTGGGGTCGAGCCTGGCCAGCACTTGCTTGGCGGTGATGCGATCGCCCACATCCACCGAACGCTGAATGATCTTGCCGCCCACGCGGAACGAGAGCTGGGTCTGCACCCGGGCCTGGATATCGCCCGTCAGGGTGACGGCGGCGGCGAATTCAGCGGTTTTGACTTCCTGAATCTGAACGCGCGGGCGCGCCGGTTCGCTGGGTTTCTTGTCGCCACATCCGGCCATCAGCGCCAGGCAAAGGCACAGGCCCAGGTTCAGACCCAGAATGGGCAGTCTCAATCCACGCGTCGAAGGTTGGGCGGGCATGCAAGCTCCTTTGCGGCGAGTCCGTTGTCCACAACGTGGCCAGAAAGACTGGCGCGACGTGACCATGCGACTCTGAGCGTAGATCAGGGTTCCTTTCAACGCTCATGGCATTGCCCAAACCGCCCCCACCACAACCATTGTAGGAGCGCGCTTGCCCGCGACCGCGATCTGCCTGTGCCACACTTTCCAGCTGACACACCGCGTTCGCGGGCAAGCGCGCTCCTACAGGATGGGATCAGCTACCCGCGCCGCCGTGGGCTTCTTCGAAGAAGAAATCCTTCCAGCTGTCGGCCTTGTTCTTCAGCACGCCCAGTTCATGCAGCTTCTCGGCGTAGATGAAGGTACGTTGCGGCACGACGGTGAAGTCGATTTCCGGATCGGAGACGATCTTCTCCACCAGCGGCAACGGCAGCTTGGATTTCTCGACCTCGATGTAGGTCTTGGCCGCTGCGTTCTTGTCGGCCTTGATGATCTTCTCGGCTTCAGCCAGCGCGTCGTAGAACGCTTTGTAGGTCTTGGGGTTTTCGTCGTGGAATTTCTGGGTGGTGTAGAGCACGTTGAACGTCGCCTGGCCGCCCAGCACGTCGTAGGAGCTCAGCACCTTGTGCACCTTGTCGTTTTCCAGTTCCTGGTACTGGAACGGCGGGCTTGAGAAGTGCGCGCTGATTTCCGAGCCGCCTGCGATCAGCGCCGAAGTGGCGTCCGGGTGCGGCAGGCTGACAGAGATGTTGTCGAATTTCTTGAAGTTGTCGTTACCGAACAGCTTGGCGGTTTCGATCTGCAAGGTCCGCGACTGGAAGCCCACACCGGCGGCCGGCACGGCAATGCGGTCCTTGTCGGTGAAGTCGTTGAGGGTCTTCACGTTCGGGTTGTTGCTGAGCAGGTAGTTGGGCATCGATCCCAGCGAGGCGATGGCCTTCACGTTCTGCTTGCCCTTGGTGCGGTCCCAGATGGTCAGCATCGGCGGCACGCCAGCCGATACCACATCCAGCGCGCCCGCCAGCAGCGCTTCGTTCATCGCGGTAGCGCCGGAGATGCTATTCCAGTCGACCTTGATGTCGATGCCCTGCTCCTTGCCGTGCTTCTCGATCAGCTTCTGTTGCTGCACCACGTCGAGAATCAGGTAACCGATACCGAATTGCTGGGCGATGCTGATCTTGCCTTCGGCCTGGGCACCGCTGCTCGACAGCACGCCCACCAGACCCAGAGTTGCCGCCAGCGCAGTCAGCAGCGGGCGTTTGATTGAATTCCCCATGAAGCCCTCACAAATAAAAAACCATTGAAGTGGATGAAGATTTCGTAGCAGCACGGCTTGCCGGCGGGAGCGATCTTGAGTACGTCCCCGCCGGCAAGCCGTGCTGCTACGGGAACAGTTAGCGCTGCATGCCCCAACGCTTCACGGTCAGGCGCTCTACATTGCTGAACAACAGGTTTTCCACCAGCAGGCCGATGATGATGACCGCCGCCAGCCCCGCGAATACCTTGTCGGTGTACAGCTCGTTGCGGTTCTGGAAGATGTACCAGCCAAGGCCGCCCTTGCCCGAAGAGGCGCCAAACACCAGCTCGGCGGCGATCAGCGTGCGCCAGGCGAAGGCCCAGCCGATCTTCAAGCCGGCCAGGATCGACGGCAGCGCGGCGGGAATCAGGATGTGCCAGACGAAGCGAATGCCCTTCAGGCCATAGTTGCGACCGGCCATGCGCTGGGTTTCCGAAACGCCGAGAAACCCTGCGTAGGTGTTCAGCGCCAGCGCCCACAGCACCGAATGCACCAGCACGAAAATCAGGCTGTTCTCGCCCAGGCCGAACCACAACAGCGACAGCGGCAACAGCGCGATGGCCGGCAGCGGGTTGAGCATGGAGGTCAGCGTGCCGAGCAGGTCGCGGCCCAGTTGGGTCGAGACGGCAAGGGTGGTCATGCCGAACGCCAGCACGATGCCGATCAGGTAACCCTTGACCAGTACGGTCAGGGATATCCACACCTTGGCCAGCAGCTCGCCAGTGACGACGCCATCGACAAAGGCCTTGGCGGTTTGCAGGAAGCTGGGCAGCAGCAGGTCGTTACCCTGGATGCGCGCCGCGATCTCCCAGATCACCGCCAGGGCAATCAGGATCACGGTCTTGCGCACCCAGCCCTGTTGCCAGATGCGTTGGGCCAGAGGAATCTCACGCGCAAGGTCAGCCTGGGTGAAAGGCTCCAGCGCGATTTCGTATTCCTCGCGGATCGGGGGTGAAAGGCTCATGGTGAAATCTCGTATGGGCCACCGTCCTGTAGGAGCGCGCTTGCCCGCGATGGCGTTGTGTCATTCAGCGGTTGCGTCGCTGATCGATCGCAGTCGCGGGCAAGCGCGCTCCTACAAGAGAGGGCGGTGTTAGTAGGCAATCCGGATATCCTGAAACCGCAGATCCTGCTCGACCACCGGCGCATCACCCTCGTCGAACAGCAGGTTGTGGATGCGTTGCGCCGAGCGCTGGAAATCCACGCCACCCAGGCTTTTCAGGTCGTACTGGTGGCTGTTGATCTCCGCCCGCACGCGTCCCGGATGGGGCGACAGCAGCAGGATCCGGTTGCCCACCACCAGCGCTTCCTCGATGGAGTGCGTGACGAACAGCAAGGTAAAGCGCACCTCTTCCCACAGCTCCAGCAACTCTTCCTGCATCTTGCGGCGGGTCAGGGCATCGAGCGCCGCGAACGGCTCGTCCATCAGCAGGATCTTCGGCTGCATCGCCAGCGCACGGGCAATCGCCACGCGGGCCTTCATGCCGCCGGACAAGGTGTGCGGATACGCATTGGCAAACGCGCTCAGCCCGACCTTCTCCAGATAATGCCGCGCCCGCTCTTCGGCCTCGCGGCGCTTGAGGGTGCGCGACGCCAGCAACGGGAACATGACGTTCTCGATCACCGTTTTCCACGGCGGCAACTGGTCGAACTCCTGGAACACCACGATGCGGTCCGGGCCCGGTTCCCTGACCTGCTGGCCAGCGAGACGAATCTGTCCTTCAACCGGGGCGATGAATCCCGCCACGGCCTTGAGCAGCGTCGACTTGCCGCAACCCGAGGGGCCGAGCAGCACGAAGCGGTCGGCCGGGTCGATTTCAAAACTCACCTGGTGAGTGGCCCGCACCACGCGTTCCGGCGTGCGGTATTCAAGGCTTACGCCCTGGACTTGCAACAGCGCTTCAGCGGTAGGCTGGTTGGCCTGTTGCGCGTTCAAGCGATCGCTAGCCGTGTGGCTTTGCAGAACAGCATTCATGGAGCGGGCTCCCGGATTGGTGCATGAATCAGAACGGAGCATCGCCCTGGATGGTGGTGCGGTGCAGACGACGGCGCAGGTGATCCGGCGTACCGCCCGCCAGGTGGATCAGCGAACGGTTGTCCCAGAAGACCATGTCGTTTTCCTGCCACTTGTGACGCAGCACGTTTTCCGGACGCACGCTGTGGGCGTAGATCTCGTCCAGGATTGCGCGGCTTTCGTCTTCAGGAATACCGACGATATGAGTGGTGAAGCCTTCGCTGACGAACAGCGCCTTGCGGCCGTTCTCAGGGTGCGTGCGCACGATCGGGTGGCTGACCACGGCGACCTGGGCCAGTTGCTCGGCGCTCAGGGTCGGGCGCCAGTTTTCGGCGTTGCGGCCATCGCGGTAGCGCGAGGTGTAGCTGTGCACGGCACTGCGGCCTTCGACGGCTTTGCGCAGGTGCTCAGGCAGGGTTTCCCAGGCCTGGTGCATGTCGGCGAACAGGGTGTCGCCCCCTTCGCTTGGCAGCTCCTGGGCGTAAAGCATCGAGCCCAGGCTCGGCAGTTCCTTGTAGGACAGGTCCGAGTGCCAGTATTTGCCGGCGTCACCCAGGCCCACCGGCTGACCGTTCTCGACGATGTTGGAGACGATCAGGATTTCCGGATGGTTGGCGAGCAGGAACTGCTTGAGTACGTGAATCTGCAGCACACCGAAACGGCGGCTGAAATCGATCTGTTGTTGCGGGGTGATCTGTTGGTCGCGGAAGACCACGACGTGATGATCCAGGTGCGCGCGATGCACACGGGCGAAGTCTGCGTCATTGAGCGGGCGGGACAGGTCCAGACCGACGATCTCGGCACCCACCTTTCCGGCGAATGGACGTACATCGAACTGCTGATCCGGCGCTTGTGCGGACGTAGAAGCTTGGGAGGCTGCTGGCATGAGTACTCCGACTCCAAAAAGGCATTGGCTTTGAAGTAGAGACTTTATAGATATAAGAAACGATATTTAAATACCGTTGCGGAATATGGTTAGCGCTGAACGTACTAGCGCTATTGATATGCCATCTCCTGGTAACCATGGCGTTACCAAATTCTTATCTTCGGGTGCGAACCCAGGGAGCAAGATAAGTGTCTATCCCCGGTCTCGCAGTGAAGCACCTGCGATCCACCGATGTCAGGGATAACAAAAAGAGGACCGATCATGCCGGTACGTGGAAACGACAACGCGCTCGACAAGGCTCAGGAAGACAACGTCAAGCTGCTCATTGCCCTTGAGCGTGCGTTGGGCCGTGCCCTGGGCACGCACGCAAAAACGCCGACGCGAGTACAGGCCGTCGGCGTTGGAAATCTTACGAACTGATCGCCACCGGTCCGTAGCAGCACGGCTCGCCGGCGGGAGCGGTGTGTCAGACAAACATTATTCGACTGATACACCGCCCCCGCCGGCAAGCCGTGCTGCTACGGGATTAGTCTGCGAACGTTACATCATCAGAACGCTGGCAATACCGCGCCGTCGTACTTCTTGTTGATGAAGTCCTTGACCTGCTGGCTGGTCAGCGCCTTGGACAGCTTCTCGATAGCGTCAGCATGGGCGTTGTCGGTGCGGGTCACCAGGTAGTTCACGTACGGCGAGTCGGCACCTTCCAGGATCAGCGCGTCTTTTTTCGGGCTCAGCTTGGCTTCCAGCGCGTAGTTGGTGTTGATCATGTCCAGGTCGACCTGATCCAGAACACGTGGCAGTACAGCCGATTCCAGCTCGCGGAACTTGAATTTCTTCGGGTTCTCGGCGATGTCTTTCGGCGTTGCCAGAGCGTCGGTCGGGTTTTTCAGCTTGATCAGGTCAGCCTTCTGCAGCAGCAGAAGTGCACGGCCGGCGTTGCTGCCTTCGTTTGGAATGGCGATGGTCGCGCCCACTGGCAGGTCAGCCAGGGACTTGTACTTCTTCGAGTAGCCGCCGAACGGTTCAACGTGTACGCCAACGCCGGTGACCAGGGTCGCGCCCTTGCCTTTGTTGAAGCCGTCCAGGTAAGGCTTGGTCTGGAAGTAGTTGGCGTCCAGGCGTTTCTCGTTCAGTTGAACGTTTGGCTGTACGTAGTCGGTGAAGACCTTGATTTCCAGATCCACGCCTTCCTTGGCCAGCTCAGGCTTGATCAGCTCCAGGATCTCGGCGTGGGGAACCGGCGTCGCGCCGACAACCAGTTTCTCGCCGGCTTGAGCCGCGCCGATGGAAAGGGCAGCCGCGAGTGCGGTGAACAACAAGGTCTTTTTCATGCGAATTCCTTAGGATGAACCGGTCACCTTGTGGGCAACCCTTATTGAGAGTGCCGCGGAGTCGAACCGGTCGGGTTGGCGGCTGAGGCGGACATTACCGAGATTTTTTATTCCGAGACAATACTTTTTCATCTCGGGCATATGCTTTTTAGTTCTCAGAAGGCTTTTGGCCACTAGCGATGCGTCTAACATGCACCTTGTAGGAGCGCGCTTGCCCGCGACGGCGGTGTGTCTGTCATGGGCATGGTGCCTGACACACCGCCGTCGCGGGCGAGCGCGCTCCTACAAGTGCTCACCGCAAATTCAGACTTTTTGCGGGAGGTTCAAATGCTCCGGCAGAATCTCCCCCCCGCTGCTGACCAGCAGCGCAAAGTGAATGACGTTCTCAAGCTCCCGGGTATTACCCGGCCAGTAGTGCGCTTCGAGCACACTCTGGGCCGCTTCACTGATCAACGGCATCTCGAAATCCAGGCGCTGGCTGTAGATCCCCAGGAAGTACTCGGCCAGCGGCAGGATGTTGCCCGGCTGTTCGCGCAGCGCCGGCAGATCCAGCCGCCCCTCGCTCAGGTAACGATACAACCGCTCGTGAAACTTCCCGGCGGCCACGGCCAGGCTCAGGTCGATGCTGGTGGCCGCAACAAGGCGTACGTCCACCGGGCTCGGCTGGGACGCGCCCACGCGGGTCACTTCGTGATTTTCCAGCGCCGCCAGTAGCTTGATCTGAATCGTCAGCGGCAGATCGGCGATTTCATCCAGGTACAGCGTGCCGCCCGTGGCCGAACCAAACCAGCCCGCCCGGCTGCTGGCCGAGCCGCTGTGGGCGCCTGCGGCGTAGCCGAACAATTCGGCATCGGCGTAAGTGGGGCTGATCGAGCCGCAGTTGACCGATACAAAAAGCCCAGAACGGTCACTGCCGCGATGAATGTGCCGCGCCAGCAGCTCCTTGCCCGTGCCCGGTTCGCCACGAATCAGCACCGGCAGGTCAAGCGGCGCCAGTTGCTCCATTTCTTCGCGCAGGCGGCGTGAGCGCGGGTCGAAAAACACCAGCGCCTTGGCGCGTATGCTCAGGGGGCTTTTTTCAGCTTCGGGGAATGTGAGGAGGGGCTGGGTGGGTACGTCGGTCTGGCTCATGGCAGTCTCCCGCCCAAGCCTTCCGTGGACTTGAGCGTTAAAAAAAAGGCCGCAGCGCCTGTCGGATCACTGCGGCGAAAAAGATCGTGTTATGCGCACTCATGCTCGGCGGCGAGCCTGTTGTTCGATGCGGCTCTGCAGGCGGTAGAGGTAGGCGAAACCCTGCTCCCAGCGCTGATGACCGGACTTCACGTTGATGTGCCCGGCGCCGCTCAGGATGCCGATCTCGGCGCCCCAGTTGCGGGCCATTTCCATCGCCCGCAAGGCGCTGACGGCAGAGTCGTTGTCGGAGCTGACCACTTGCGCCGGGAATGGCAGCAAGTGCTCGGGAACAGGCGCAAAATTGCGGATGGCAGGCGGGCAGTTGGGCCGCTCGACGTCTGCCGGGGCGACCAGCAGAGCACCACGCACCTGACGCAAGGTTTCCAGCGGCGCCAGTTGCGCCCAGTGAGCCACGGTCACGCAGCCCAGGCTGTGGGCGATCAGGATCACCGGCGAGCTGTCGGCAGCGATGGCCCGTTGCAACTCACCGACCCAGTCTTCACGCCGCGGCGTGAGCCAGTTGGCCTGCTCCACGCGCACACTGTTGGGCAAGCTGTTTTGCCAATGGGTCTGCCAATGGTCTTCGGCGGATCCTTGCCAGCCTGGCACGATCAGGTAACGGATCGATTCGTTATGCATGGCCTTCGCCTCCTGCATTTTTGCGTTCATGGCGGCGAGTATAGGGATGGGATATATATTCGAAAAAGAATAAGAAGATATTTATTAATAACTCGAATTCATATATCGCAAAAACAGGTGATTGCCGCCGGAAAAAAAAGAGGGCCACCCCCTGCCTTAAGGAGCGGCCCTGATAAATCACGCTGTCTGCCCCCAGCTCGCCGGGGATGAGCAGAGAATACGGTGGGGTTGTTACAGAAATTTTTATCCCGCCAGACTTTTCGCAAATCTGTTCGCTCGGGCGAAGGTGCCGAAGTCGTTGAACCTCACACCCATCTCGGCCATGACCCGGTGCGCGACCGGCGCGGTCAACTGGCGGATGTAGAACGGCTCCTTCACCACAAAGTGATGGATGCCATGGGTGCTGCCGAAATTGAAACAGAACGCCTGCATCGGCCACAGCCACCACGGGTTGAGCACCTGGGTCTGCTGCATGACGTTGCCACTCTCGATATCGCCGTAGTAATGCATGTTGGAACTGACGAAATGCAGGCAGAACGTGCGCAATACATTGGGGCCCACCAGCACTACCACGGCGATGTCGATCACCTGCATCACGGCCAGGGTGTCGCCGGACCAGGCCAGCGAAGTGCCCATCAGGCTCGCAACGCCGTTGGCCGCATGAAAGCCGAGGAACACATACCAGGCGCCCCAGTTGAGCAAGGCCAGCGGCGCATACACCCGCAAGGTGCGCTTGAGGATGCTCAACTTGTGCGTCCAGGTTCTGGCCCGCAGCATGCGGATCAGCGACGACATGACGTTGTCGCCCACCATCAGCAGCCGCGCGATGCCCCAGGGTTCGCCGTTGGTGATGGCCCGCTCTTCCATGTCCGCCTCGGTGCCGGACACCTTGTGGTGATTGAGGTGCAGGTGCCTGCGAATCCATGGGTTGATGGTGCTCGGGCGCGCCATCCACACCAGCGCCATCATCAGGTTGTGGGGCACGCGCTGCTTGCGAAAGTACATGCTGTGGATCAGGTCATGCTCCAGTTCGTGGGTCAGCGAGGCGAAGAAGGCATTGAGCAACAGGCACACCCACCAGGCCATGTAACCCCCAAGGTAGAGCGCTGCGCAGCCAGTCATGCCCGCCAGCGCGAACAGCAGAATGCCGGCGCCGATTGCATCCTGATGCGCAAGGATCGGGTAGCGCTGGCGCAACTCGACACCGCGGGCCGTAACCACCGCGCGAATATGGGCTGATCGCTGTTGTGCATTCAGTCCGGCCGCACTTGCAGAAGTCTCGTGCATGCTTCCATTCTCCGGTTTTATGATGAAGAAAAACGAGGCTCCACTGTGCCGTGCAGGGCCCAAGACTGCCCGGCCGTGGACGCCAAGCTGTTGACCGCAGGCGCCAATCTTTATGTCTGACCCAAGTGTTCTCGCCAGCTGGACCCGTGCCCTGCGCAAGCAACTCGACGCGCTGGGCCTGGACAGTCTCGCGCTGAGCCAGGCGGCGGGGCTGGACCCGCACTTGATGGACGACCCCAACGCGCGCTATCCGGTGGCCGTGACCACGCGTTTCTGGGAGTTGTCGGTGCAGGCCAGCGGCGATCCGGCGCTGGGTTTGCGGGTGTCGCGGTTCGTCAGCCCCACCACCTTCCACGCCCTGGGCTACGCGCTGGTGGCCAGCGGTTCGTTGCGTGAAGTGTTCGAGCGGATCGTGCGCTACCACCCGGTGGTCAGCGACGCGCTGGACCTGAGCTTCATCCGCGTGGGCGAGCGTTACGAGTTTCGCTTTCGCGTGCCCGAGGGCGGGCCGATGCCGGCCAATGAGGCCATGGATGCCTTCGCGGCGATTTACGTGAGGACGTGCCGCAACCGTCTGGGCCGGCATTACGCGCCGCTGGCGGTGCACCTGGTCAGGCCCGAGCCTGCCGACGCCAAGCCCTGGCATGACGTGTTCCGTGCGCCGCTGCACTTCGGCGCCACGGAAAACCTGCTGGAGTTCGCCTGCGCCGATTTCGACAGCCATCTGGACGATGCCAACCCGGAACTGGCCGAGCACAACGAGGCCGTGCTCAATCGCACGCTGGAAAAACTCAGCCCCCTGACCTGGGAGCGCAAAGTGCGTGCTGCCATCGAAGCGCAACTGCCCGAAGGCGAACCCTCGGCGGAGCGCATCGCCCAGCACCTGCACCTGAGCCTGCGCAGCCTGCAACGGCACCTGGCCGATGAAGGCTGCAGCTACGACCTGCTGCTGAACCAGTGCCGACAGAACCTGGCATTGCTGCACATGCGCGACCCAGGCAGCTCGCTCAGTGAAATCGCCTTTCTCCTGGGCTTTGCCGACACCAGCAGCTTCAGCCGGGCGTTCAAGCGCTGGACCGGCATGACGCCCAGCCAGTACCGCGACGGGATGCGCTGACTGCTAGCCCCCGGTCAGACGGTGACGCGCAGCCTTGCGCAAGCGCTCGACGTCCAGCACGCTGATGAAATCGCCGTCGCGGTGCACGATGCCACGCTCTGCGAATTGCCCGACCACCCGGTCGACGACTTCCGGCGTCAGCCCCAGCCCCCGCTCGCTCAGCACGTCGTTGATGGAAACGCTGCGGGTCGAGCGGTCGATTTCACCGTAGCCTTCGGTGAGCAGCAGCAGGCGATAGGCGACACGCTCATCGGTGGGTAACAAGGTCACCTGATCGTTCGGCGGCACCTCAAGGCCGAGCTTGCGCCCCAGAAGTCGTGCGAAGTAGCGCCAGTGGTGCGGATTGTCTTCAAGGATTCTGGTCAGGATGACCTGGGGCAGATGCAGCACGATGATCTGGTCTTCGGCGAAGACATCGTGCAGTCGGGGCAACGCGTCGAACAGCGAAACCTCGCCGAACCAGTACGGCATGCGGGTTTTGGCAGGTGGCAGGTCCTGGCGTTGCTGCTTGATACCGTTGAAGCGGATCGACCCGGCCAGCAGGGCGTACAGGCCGCAGGATGGCTCGCCATGCTCGAAGACCAGTTTGCCCGGCGTGAACCGCCGCTGCCGCATCCCCACGAGCAGGCTATCCTGCAAGGAAGTGGGCAGATCGTTGAACCAGTTGTCGTTATCCAACCATGAGCGCCATTGGGTTCCATTCGTCACGTGAATCTCCTTTTTCTTGATGGCGTTTTATTGCAGGCTGGTTCCTCCGATGGATCCGCCAGATAGAAATGAGCGGGCATGATCCACGTATCCATAGAGGAATAACAATGAAAAACCTCGTCGATCATCTCAGTCAGTACGCGTCCTACCACCGTGACACCCGCAACATCGCCACGCATTTCGTGGGCGTGCCGCTGATCGTGCTGGCAGTTTCCGTGCTGCTGTCACGCCCCGGCTGGAGCAGTTGGGCACTGGGCGAGCTGTGGCTTTCCCCGGCCCTGTTGGCGACCGTGGCGGCCACCTTGTTCTACCTGCGCCTGGACAGGCCGCTGGGCATCGCGCTGGGCGTCGTGCTGGCGCTGTTCCTGTGGATCGGCGCACATCTGGCGCAGCAGAGCACCATGGTCTGGCTCGCCTCGGGCGTGGGCCTGTTCGTGGTGGGCTGGATCATCCAGTTCGTGGGGCATTATTACGAAGGTCGCAAACCGGCGTTTGTCGACGACCTCTCAGGCCTGATCATCGGCCCGCTGTTCGTCACGGCCGAAGCGGCGTTTCTGATGGGAATGAGGAAGAAGTTGCAGGGCAACATCGAAGGCCGCGTGGGCCGTACCCATAAGCGGGATATGAAGAAAGCCGCCATATAAGACGTACGAATGTAGGAGGGCGCTTGCCCGCGACCGCGATCTGCCTGTGCCAATTGCATCGGCTGACACACCGCAATCGCGGGCAAGCGCGCTCCTACAAGTCATCGTCGGTTAGATATTCCCGACCTTCTGCCAAACCTTCGGCTTGAAGAACAGCGTCTCCCCGCGCGCCAGGCCGATCAGGCTGTCGTGGTCCTTCACCACTTCGGCCTCAATCAGGTCCGGCTGGCCTTCAACCTTCAAGGTCACACGGGTGGTCGCACCCAGCGGGCGAATGTCGCGCACTTCCGCGACGTGGTGTCCTTCCACTTCATGCCGCGACAACGACACTTCATGGGGACGGAACAACACATGATTGTCTTCGCCCAGGTGCAGGCGGTTGGAGTCGCCGAGGAAGTGGTAGACGAAATCGCTGGCCGGATTTTCGTACACCTCGCCCGGTGAGCCGATCTGCTCGATCACACCCTTGTTCATCACCACGATGCGGTCGGCGACTTCCATGGCCTCTTCCTGGTCGTGGGTCACGAATACCGACGTCAGGTTGATGTCCTCGTGCAGGCGCGCCAGCCAGCGGCGCAGCTCCTTGCGCACCTTGGCATCCAGGGCACCGAACGGCTCGTCGAGCAGCAGCACTTTCGGCTCCACCGCGAGAGCGCGAGCCAGGGCGATACGCTGGCGCTGGCCACCGGACAACTGCTCCGGGTAGCGATCGGCCAGCCAGTCCAGTTGCACCATGTTCAGCAGTTCGTGAACCTTGGCGGCGATCTGGGATTCGTTCGGGCGCTGGTTCTTCGGCTTCATACGCAGGCCAAAGGCGACGTTGTCGAACACCGTCATGTGGCGGAACAGCGCGTAGTGCTGGAACACGAACCCGACGTTGCGATCACGCACATCGTGACCGGACACATCCTCGCCGTGGAACACGATATTGCCCTGGTCCGGCGTTTCCAGCCCGGCAATGATGCGCAGCAGCGTGGTCTTGCCACACCCGGACGGACCCAGCAACGCCACCAGCTCGCCGCTCTGGATATCCAGATCGATGCTGTTGAGGGCCTTGAAAGCGTTGAAATTCTTGCTGACGTTACGAACTTCGATCGACATGAATTATTCCTCCGCCGCGCTTTGGCGCAGACGGCTAATGCGCGCTTCGCTCCACTGCTTGAGCAGCAGGATGAACAGCGCAAGGATCAATAACAGGCTCGCCACGGCAAATGCAGCCACGTGGTTGTACTCGTTGTAGAGAATCTCGACATGCAGCGGCAGAGTGTTGGTCACGCCGCGAATGTGGCCGGAAACCACCGACACCGCGCCGAACTCACCCATGGCCCGCGCGGTACAGAGCACCACGCCGTAGATCAGGCCCCATTTGATGTTCGGCACGGTGACGTGCCAGAACATCTGCCAGCCATTGGCGCCCAGCAGACGCGCTGCCTCTTCTTCCTGCGTGCCCTGCTCCTGCATCAGCGGGATCAGCTCACGGGCCACGAACGGCACGGTGACGAAGATGGTCGCCAGCACGATGCCCGGCAGCGCGAAGACAATCTGGATGTCGTGATCCTGCAGCCAGGGGCCGAACACGCCACGGGCGCCGAACATCAGGATGTAGACCAGACCGGCGATCACCGGCGATACCGAAAACGGCAGGTCGATCAGCGTCACCAGGAGCGCCTTGCCACGGAACGAGTACTTGCTCACGCACCAGGCCGCCGCCACGCCGAACACCACGTTCAAGGGCACGGAAATCAGCACCGCGTAGATCGTCAGCTTCAGGGCCGACAGTGCGTCCGGCTCAAGGATGGCGGTGAAGAATCCGCCCAGGCCGTTCTTCAGGCCCTGGCTGACCACCACCACCAATGGCAACAATAGAAACAATGCAAAGACCAGCCAGCCAAGGCCGATCAGGATGCGCCGCGACACCGCACTGCCACGACGGGCAGCGTTGGCGGAGGAAGCGGCGATAAGCGATGGACCAGACATAACGTGCGCCTCCTCAGTTAGGGGTTTCGATGCGTCGCTGCAACAGGTTGATCAGCAGCAGCAGGATAAACGACACCACCAGCATCATCACGCCGATGGCTGTTGCGCCGGCGTAGTCGTACTGATCGAGCTTGACCATGATCAGCAGCGGCAGGATCTCGGTTTTCATCGGCATGTTGCCGGCGATGAAAATCACCGAGCCGTACTCACCCACGCCCCGGGCGAAGGCCAGCGCAAAGCCGGTCAGCCAGGCGGGCAGCAGGGCCGGAACCAGGATGTAGCGGAACACCTGCAGCGGCCGGGCGCCCAGGCAGGCGGCAGCCTCTTCGACTTCACGGGGAATGTCCGCCAATACCGGCTGAACGGTACGCACCACGAACGGCATGGTGACGAAGGTCAGCGCCAGGGTGATGCCCAGGGGGGTATAGGCGATCTTGATGCCCAGGTCAGTCGCGAATTGCCCCACAAGGCCCGTCGGCGTGTACAGCGCGGTCAGCGCGATACCGGCAACGGCGGTGGGCAATGCGAACGGCAGGTCGATCATCGCATCGATGATCTTGCGTCCCGGGAAGGTGTAGCGCACCAGCACCCAGGCCAGCAGCGTACCGATGATGCCGTTGATGATCGCCGCGAAGAACGCCGTGCCGAAGCTCAGCTTGAGCGCGGCCAGCACCCGTGGCGCGGTGACGATGTTCCAGAACTGGGCAGCGCTCAGCTGGGAGGCGTGGATGAACATGACCGCAAGCGGTATCAGCACAATCAGGCTGAGGTACACCAAGGTGTAACCCAGCGTCAGCCCGAAGCCGGGTATGACGGGGGATATGCGTCGAGACATAAGTGTCCTTGGTTGATACAGGTTACCCGGAGCGAGTCCGGGTAGGTTTTATCTGCAATGTCCTGCGCTTGTAGGAGCGCGTTTGCCCGCGACCGCTTTCGTTCAGGCGCCATAACGGTATCTGACACACCGCCATCGCGCGCAAGCGCGCTCCTACGGCATTACTGCGGTACGTAAATCTGATCGAACACGCCGCCGTCGTCGAAGAATTTAGGCTGCGCCGATTTCCAGCCGCCGAAGTCCTTGTCGATGGTCACCAGGTCCAGTTTCGGGAATTGCTTCTCGTACTTGGCCGCCACTTCCTTGTCACGCGGACGGTAGAAGTTCTTCGCCGCGATTTCCTGGCCTTCCTTGCTGTACAGGTGCTTGAGGTATTCGGTGGCGATTTCGGTGTTGCCTTTCTTCTCGGCGTTCTTGTCGACGACCGCCACAGGTGGCTCGGCCAGGATAGACAGCGAAGGCACGACGATATCGAACTTGTCGGCGCCGCCGTCTTCTTTCAGCGACAGGAAGGCTTCGTTTTCCCAGGCCAGCAGCACGTCGCCCAGGTTGTTCTGCACGAAGCTGATGGTAGCGCCGCGAGCACCGGTGTCCAGCACTGGAACGTGCTTGAACAGCTCGGTGATGTAGGCCTTGGCCTTGGCTTCGTCACCGTTGTTGGCCTTCAGGCCGTAGGCGTAGGCGGCCAGGAAGTTCCAGCGAGCGCCGCCCGAGGTTTTCGGGTTTGGCGTGATGACCGAAACGTCTTTCTTGACCAGGTCACCCCAGTCCTTGATGCCTTTCGGGTTGCCCTTGCGCACCAGGAACACGATGGTCGAGGTGTACGGGGTGCTGGCGTCCGGCAGGCGTTTTTGCCAGTCGGCAGGCAGTGATTTGCCCAGTTTGGAGATTTCGTCGATGTCGCCGGCCAGCGCCAGAGTCACCACGTCGGCAGGCGAGCCGTCGATCACCGAGCGGCCCTGTTTGCCCGAACCGCCGTGGGACTGGTTGATCTTGACCGTGTCGCCTGGGTGGGCCTTGGTCCAGTAGTTGATGAACTCGGCGTTGTAGTCCTGATACAGCTCACGCGTCGGGTCGTAGGACACGTTCAACAGCTGGTAATCCTTGGCAACGGCGGATCCGGCAAACACGGCACTGGCCAGAGCAGCCAGCGCGTAACGGCGAATGGACATGAATCAAGCTCCTGGAAATCGGTGTTGTTGGCGTTTTTCTAGTTTTTGGTGAAGCTTTTTTCCGTCAATCAGCCCTGCTGTTTGCCCGGGTTCTGCAAACGGAATTTTTCCTTGCGCTCGATCTGCACCACCTGTGCGTTGTGCACGGTGATTTCCACCGCGCCGAAGCGCAGATCGCGCAGCGCGCTTTGAATTTCACGCAGAATGCTTTGTTCGTCCTGACCGTCGACGCTGCGAAGAGATGCGCTCATTGTCGTGCTCCTGAAATGAAGTGCCCGCAGCGTCGTGGGAAGGCAGCTGCTTGTGGCGTAGGAGCGATATTAGAGAGGAGCGGTTATTCTTAAAAATACTATTTAAGAATGCAGATATAACCAAAATGAATTTAGCGCTGAACCGCTGTAGGAGCGCGCTTGCCCGCGACCCGAACCCCGCGCTGTGTCGGGCACACCGCGTTGAATTTGTTCGCGGGCAAGCGCGCTCCTACAAGGCTTGTGCGAAGACCGGTGCATGCTCCCAGTCGATCTGCTCGGCTGGCACCGGGCGGGCGAACCAGTAGCCTTGGCCCAACTCGCACTGGTTATGCAACAGGAACGCCGCCTGATCGGCCTGCTCGATGCCTTCGGCCAGCACCCGCATGCCCATGGCTTTGGCCAGCGCGATGATCGCGCGAACGATGGCGATGTCGTCATCGTCCCCCGGCAGGCCCGCCACGAACCCCTGGTCGATCTTGAGCTTCTGCACCGGCATGCGCTTGAGGCGCAGCATCGACGAATACCCGGTGCCGAAATCATCGATGGACAGCTTCAGCCCCAGCTCACGCAGCCGATGCATCTGCTCGATGGCCTGCTCGGGGTCGTCCATGACCGCGCTCTCGGTCACTTCAAGCTCCAGGAACTCAGGCGCCAGCCCCGTTTCGGCCAGCACCTGGGCAACGCGAGTGTCCAGGTCACCACGCCCGAACAGCCGGCTCGACACGTTGACCGCCACGAACGACAGCCCGACTCCCGCCTCATGCCACAGGCACATCTGCCGACACGCCTCGGTCAGCACCCAGTTGTCGATGTCGGCGATCAGGCCGCTCTGCTCGGCCACCGGAATGAACTCCCCCGGCGATACCATCCCCCGCTGCGGATGGCACCAGCGCACAAGCGCCTCGACGCCTTCGATACGGCGAGTCTTGAGGTTGTGGATCGGCTGGTAGAACACCCGCAACTCGTCCAGCTCGATGGCCCGCCGCAATTCAGCCGTCAGCTCCAGCCGGCGCTGGGCGTGGGCGGTGAGTTCTTCGGTGTACAGCGCATAGCCTTCACGGCCCTGACTCTTGGCCTGGAACAGCGCCGTGTCGGCATTGCGCAGCAGTTGCGCGGCGTTCATCGCATCGTTCGGAAACAGGCTGATGCCGATGCTGGCCGTCAGAAACAGCGTCTGTTCAGCGATGACAAACGGCTCACGCAGCCCGTCCAGCAGCGCCTGCGCCAGCTCCACCACATGCACGGACTGCCCCGGCCCCTCCACCAGCACTGCAAACTCATCGCCGCCAAGCCTGGCCAGCGTCGCGCCCTTGTCCACCAGCCGGACCAGCCGTTCGCTGACCGCCTTGAGCACCTCGTCGCCGGTGTTGTGGCCCAGGCTGTCGTTGATGTGTTTGAAGTGGTCCAGATCGATCAGCAGCAGCCCCAACGACTGCTTGCTGCGCCGGGCATGGGTGTGCGCCTGCTCGGCACGGTCCGAGAACAGCAGACGGTTGGGCAGGCCGGTCAGTGCGTCGTAATGCGCCGCATGGGCCAGTTCCTGCTGGGAATGCTTGATCGAGGAAATATCGGAAAAGACTGCAACGAAATGTGTGATCGCGCCCTGATCGTTCTTGACGGTGCGAATACTCTGCCACTGCGGGTAGATTTCACCGCTCTTGCGCCGGTTCCAGATTTCGCCGCTCCATTGCCCTGCACTCAGCACCGTCTTGTACATGCGCTCGTAGAAATCAGGGCCGTGGCGCCCGGACTTGAACTTGCTGGGCCGCTGGCCGAGCACTTCGTCCTGCTGGTAGCCGGTGATTTCCATGAACGCCCGGTTGACGTGGACAATCACTCCGTCGGCGTCGGTGACCAGCACCCCTTCCAGGGTGCAGTCGAACACCGCCGCGGCCAGCCGCAGGCTTTGCATGTCCTTGTCCTGGCGGGCGCGGCTTCTTGCGCTCATCAGCCCCGACAACCGCGCACGGGCGAGGAAAATGCACAGCGCACTGAGCGCCAGCCAGCCGTAACCGCTCATCAGTTGGGCACGGGCGAGCTGAATCGAATCATCGATCAGAAGGGGGAGCAGGTAGTCGCTGAACGCTAGCCAGAAAATCGACAGCAGCCCATACAACAGTGCGGTTTTGAGCGCATCACGGGTAATAGTCGACATGGAAAAGCCAAAGCCATACGAAATAAACGGATTATAGAGGAAGAAACATCCTGCGACGCTTTACGAAATCGCCGACTGGTTTTCTCTGCTGGCTAAGTGATAATGCGCGCTGCCGCATCGGGTCGGTCCATCGCCGCCCGCCATCTGTTCGCGTTACAACCGAGGGCATTTCAGCCTATGTGGAACAACGGTCTGCTCGACCTTTCCGTCTGGCAATTGGTCGCAGTCATTCTGGCAATGACCCACGTCACCATCGTCGGCGTCACGGTCTATCTTCATCGCTATTCAGCTCACCGCTCGCTGGAACTCAACGCCGGCCTCAAGCACTTTTTCCGTTTCTGGCTGTGGCTGACCACGGCGCAGAATACCCGCGAGTGGACGGCCGTCCACCGCAAGCACCACGCCAAATGCGAAACCGCAGATGACCCGCACAGCCCGGTGGTCAAAGGCCTGTCGACCGTCCTGCGCAAGGGCGCCGAGCTGTATCGCAGCGAGGCCGAGAACCCCGAAACGCTGCGCATCTACGGCAAGAACTGCCCCGAAGACTGGATCGAGCGCAACCTGTATTCGCGCTACCCGAAATTGGGCATCGCGATCATGGCGGTCCTGGACCTGGCGCTGTTCGGCGTCATCGGCATCACGGTCTGGGCGATCCAGATGATCTGGATCCCGCTGTGGGCCGCCGGCGTGGTCAACGGCCTGGGCCATGCCGTGGGGTATCGCAACTTCGAATGCCGTGACGCAGCGACCAACCTGCTGCCGTGGGGCATCCTGATCGGCGGTGAAGAACTGCACAACAACCACCACACCTACCCCAACTCGGCCAAGCTTTCGGTCAAGCGCTGGGAGTTCGACATGGGCTGGGCGTGGATCAAGCTATTCTGCTGGCTGCGCCTGGCCAAGGTGCAGCGGGTCGCCCCTATCGCGCACCGCGTCGAGGGCAAGGGCCATGTGGACATGGACACCGCCATGGCGATCCTCAACAACCGGTTCCAGATCATGGCCCAGTACCGCAAGCTGGTGATCGCGCCGCTGGTCAAACAGGAACTGGCCAAGGCCGACGCCTCGGTTCGCCACCAGTTCCGCCGCGCCAAACGTCTGCTGTCCCGGGAAACCAGCCTGCTGGACGACAAGCATCAACTGCACATCCAGACCATGCTCGAGCACAGCCAGGCGCTGAAGGTGATCTACGAAAAACGCCTGGCGCTGCAACAGATCTGGGCCCGCACCAGCAGCAACGGCCACGACATGCTGGCCGCCATCAAGGACTGGGTACACGAAGCCGAAGCCAGCGGCATCCAGTCCCTGCGCGACTTCGCCGATCAGCTCAAGACCTACTCGCTACGCCCTTCTCACGCCTAGGCCGTTAATCAGCGCGTGCTCCATGAGCACGCGCTCGTCGGAACTTAGTGCCACTATGCCCATCTCATTAGCACCTTCGCACTATGCTGTGTGACATGTTGTGGCTGTGCGCCGCACCTTATTCTGAGATGCAGTGCTCATGGACAACTCGACATCCTCGATCGAAACACCCGCAACAGCAGAAACCCTGCTGGCATTGATGCACGCCCAGGCTGAAGTGGCACGTCTGAGCGAGCGGGAACAGCTTTTCAGCTCTCTTCTGGTCAGCGTCAACGCCGTACTCTGGGCGTTCGACTGGCAGACCCAGCGCATGATCTACGTAAGCCCCGCGTACGAACGGATTTTCGGTCGCTCCGCAGGCCTGCTGCTGGCCGACTTCGGCGAGTGGCGCGACAGTATCTACCCCGACGACCTGGACTACGCCGAGCGCAGCCTCAGTGAAGTGCTGGAAAAGGGCTCCATCGAAGATCGCGAATACCGCATCATCCGCGCCGACGGCCAGGTGCGCTGGCTCAGTGACAAATGCTTCGTCAGCCATCAGGCCGGCCAGCGCCTGACCGTGGTCGGCATCGCCGAAGACATCACCGAGAAGAAACAGCTCGAAGATGAACTTCAACGCCTGGCCACCACCGACGTCCTCACCCAGAGCAGCAACCGTCGTCACTTCTTCGAGTGTGCGCAACGTGAGTTTGAACAGGCCCGCTTGCAAGGCACGCCAATGGCGTTTCTGCTGCTGGACGTGGATGACTTCAAGCTGGTCAATGACACCTACGGGCATCAGGAAGGTGACGTGGTGCTGCAACGTATTGCCGAATGCGGTCGCAAGACGTTACGACGCGGCGACCTGTTCGGGCGGATTGGCGGCGAGGAGTTCGCGGCGGTGTTCCCTGGTTGCGCACCGGACATGGCCAAGCAGATCGCCGAGCGTCTGCAACGGGAAATCCAGCGCCTGGTGTTCACCCGTGACGACAAGAGCTTCGGCATCACGGCAAGCCAGGGCCTGACCAATCTCGGCAAACAGGACCAGAGCCTGGAAGCCCTGTTCGCCCGCTCCGATGCGGCGATGTACCAGGCCAAGCGTCAGGGCAAGAATCAGATTGTGTTGGTATAAAAGCCGCGCGAATTAATCCGCGAATCCATCGTAGGAGCGCGCTTGCCCGCGATGGCGGCGTGTCAGCCAACACAACTGGCACAGGCAGATCGCAATCGCGGGCAAGCGCGCTCCTACAAGCGCTTGGTTCCCATCTCACGCCACCAGCTTGTTACGCACCCGCTCAAGATCCGTCGCATTGACCTTCAGCAGCCGCGCCGATTTGCTCTTGGCCAGCGCCTCCAGCGGATCTTCCAGCCCCAGCCGCCCCATCTGCCCGGCCAGGTTCATCGCCAACACCTCCCGGGTATAGACCCCGGTGTTGTACTGATAAACCGCCGCAATCAGCTCACGCAGCTCCAGCGGCAAGCGCCAGCGGGTGCGCAAGGCCGAGCCGAACGCGGCGGAATACTGCTCAAGGGCACGGGCGATGGTGGTTTCGTCCAGCGTGCCGCCGGCCTGCAACCACTCCTGCAGACAACGCACCACGGACAGATCCCCCAGGCTTCTGAGCAATCCGGCGCAATAACAACGCTCGTGGTTCAAATCCAGCGTGCGCGCCAGGATGCGCGCATAACCTGCGGTGCGCCGCGAGACATCCCAGATCTGGCTGGCCTGCAGGATGAGATTGGCGTCCGTGAGGATCGCGCCGCGCTTGAGTGCCAGCCCCTGAACCAGATTCGCGCTTTGGGTGGCGCCCAACGTGGTCAGCGCCTGGCCGAGGGTCTGCTGCGGTTTGCCCTGGTGCTGCGAAGCGCTGTTGGATGCAGCAATCAGCACAGCCGTGACATGCGGGTCCTCGATAAGCTCGTGTTCCAGCAGCTTGAGATCGACGCCAGCGGCGTTACGGCTGCGCGTCAGCACTTCTCGCACATCGACGTACAACGGCCCGCCATCGGCCAACTCGCGACGCTTTTCCAGAAATGCATCCAGCCCCACGCCCGGAGCCAGTGCCGGCACTTCGCAGGCCACGTGGGCGCCATCGCGCAGCAACAGGTTTTCCAGTCGCTGACGCAGATTGTCGATATTCAGGGGTTTGGTCAGGTACGCCGTGGGCGCCAGTTGCACGGCCTCGCGCACACTGGCGCTGTCATTGCGGCTGCTGAGCAGAATGAAGCGTACAGGCGTCTGGCGTTTGAGCATCCGCACGCCACGCAGCAGGCTCAGCCCATCCACGCCGGGCAGCTCGCGGGAGGCGATCACCAGGTCAGGAATGAACCCGCGCATGAGGTCCACCGCCTGCTTTCCATCCGGGCACACATCCAGTTGTGCATCGCAACGCACATTCAGCACCAACTCACTGAGCATCTCACGGGCCCAGGGATCGGCTTCGGCGATCAACACACGGGGAACGGAAGGCGCCTCTACAACGGTCATCATGACTCTCCGGCATCCAGTCTTCGTACATTAGTCAAAGACTGGCGTGGGAGACAGGCCGAAAGCAAAATTTCTGACGTCAATAAACGAAAAAACCTGCCGAAGCAGGTTTTTTCTGACGAACAGGTCACATTTTCAACAATGCGCCCTTCTGGCATCAGCCGATTTCAGCGAAGCACTCTTCGATGATTTTCAGGCCCTTGTCCAGTTGCTCGTCTGGCGAGGTCAGCGGAACCAGCACGCGCAGCACGTTACCGTAGGTGCCGCACGACAGCAGGATCAGACCCTTCTCGCGCGCCTTGGCGACCACGGAAGCCACGGCAGCGGCGTTTGGCTTGTGGGTGTCACCGTTCTCGAAGCACTCGACGGCGATCATCGCGCCCAGGGCACGCACTTCACCGATCACGCCCGGGTGCTTGGCCTGAATGGCCTTCAGACCAGTCACCAGGTGCTCGCCGACAGCCTTGCAGCGGTCCAGCAGGTGCTCTTCTTCGAACACTTCCATCACCGCCAGGGCCGCCGCGCACGCGATCGGGCTACCGGCGTAGGTGCCGCCCAGGCCGCCTGGAGCGATGGCGTCCATGTATTCGGCCTTGCCGCAGACACCGGCCAGCGGGAAGCCGCCAGCGATGGACTTGGCGAAAGTGGTCAGGTCGGCGGCAACGCCCATCTGTTCCATGGCGAAGAAAGTTCCGGTCCGGCCAGCGCCAGTCTGCACTTCGTCAGCGATCAGCAGGATGCCGTGCTTGTCGCACAGTTCGCGCAGGCGAGCCATGAAGGCTTTAGGCGCGACGTAGAAACCGCCTTCGCCCTGCACTGGCTCGATGATGATCGCAGCGATGTCTTTAGGCTCGGCGTCGTTCTTGAAGATGCGCTCGATGCTGGCGATGGAATCATCAACGCTCACACCGTGCAGCTCGTTCGGGTACAGGGCGCGGAAAATGCCGCCTGGCATCAGGCCCATGCCGGCCGAGTAAGGCACGACTTTACCAGTCAGACCCAAAGTCATCATGGTACGGCCGTGGTAAGCGCCGGTGAACGCGATCACGCCAGCACGGCCAGTGGCAGCGCGAGCGATCTTGACGGCGTTTTCAACCGCTTCGGAACCGGTGGTGACCAGCAGGGTTTTCTTGTCGAAGTTGCCTGGAACCTTGGCGTTCACTTTTTCGCACAGCTCGACATACGGCTCGTACGCCAGCACCTGGAAGCAGGTGTGGGTCAGCTTGGTCAGTTGCTCTTGAACGGCCGCAACGATTTTCGGGTGCAGGTGACCGGTGTTCAGTACCGCGATACCGCCTGCGAAGTCGATGAACTCACGACCTTCAACGTCGGTAACGGTAGCGTTCTTCGCGGACTCGGCGAAGATCGGGTGAATTTGACCAACGCCACGTGGTACAGCGGCTTCGCGGCGTTTCATCAGGGATGCGTTGGTTTTGCTCATGATTTCCTCATTCACCGCTCATCGGGCGGCGTGGTTCAAGGATCAAGCGGCGGGGTCAACAGCGGCAGCATACGATGATCGACTGCCGCGGCCTCCCGGCCACCAAATGGGTGGGTGCTGCAAATACCCGCGCAACGTCGCTCTCGCGCTGCGCGGGTTAGAACTTCTCATTGAAGCGTCGCGAGCGACGGTCAGGCAAGGCGGCAAGGTTCGAAAAAAACGGAGTTGGCTGTAGCCAATGAGTATTTTTTCGAACCTTGCTAACGCAGCCTCACCGAGCGCAGCAGCTTCAAACGCTAAGGCAGAGGTATTTGATTTCCAGATAGTCCTCAATGCCATACTTGGAACCTTCACGGCCCAGGCCCGAAGCCTTCACGCCACCGAACGGCGCGACTTCGTTGGAGATCAGGCCGGTGTTGATACCCACCATGCCGTACTCCAGCGCCTCGGCCACGCGGAACACGCGGCTCATGTTCTGAGCGTAGAAGTACGACGCCAGACCGAACTCGGTGTCGTTGGCCATCGCGATCACTTCAGCTTCGTCTTTGAAGCGGAACAGCGGCGCCAGCGGGCCGAAGGTTTCTTCCTTGGCCACGGCCGCGTCCTTGGACACGTTCACCAGAATAGTCGGTTCGAAGAAGTTGCCTTCCAGGCTGTTGCCGCCGCTCAGCACTTTCGCGCCTTTGCCCAGCGCATCAGCGATGTGTTCCTTGACCTTGGCGACCGCTTTTTCGTCGATCAGCGGGCCAGTGGTGGTGCCATCGGCCAGGCCGTCGCCAACCTTCAACTTCGCGACCGCCGCCTGCAGTTTCTCGGCGAACGCGTCGTAGACCGAATCCTGAACATAGATGCGGTTGGCGCAGACGCACGTCTGGCCGTTGTTGCGGTACTTGGAGATGATCGCGCCTTCGACGGCCTTATCCAGATCCGCGTCGTCGAACACGATGAACGGCGCGTTGCCGCCCAACTCCAGCGAGACCTTTTTGATGTCGTGGGCACATTCGGCCATCAGCTGACGACCAATCTCGGTCGAACCCGTGAACGACAGCTTGCGCACGATCGGGTTGCTGGTCAGCTCGGTGCCGATGTCGCCGGCGCTGCCGGTCACGACACTGAACACGCCAGCAGGGATGCCAGCGCGCTCGGCCAGTTCAGCCAGCGCCAGCGCGGAGTAAGGGGTTTGCGAAGCAGGTTTCAGAACCATGGTGCAACCGGCAGCCAGCGCAGGGCCGGCTTTACGGGTGATCATCGCAGCCGGGAAGTTCCACGGGGTGATCGCAGCGGTCACGCCGATTGGCTGCTTCAGCACGATCAGGCGCTTGTCCGGCTGGTGGCCAGGAATCACGTCGCCATACACGCGCTTGGCTTCTTCAGAGAACCACTCAATGAAGGACGCAGCATAGGCAATCTCGCCCTTGGCTTCAGCCAGCGGCTTGCCCTGCTCCAGCGTCATCAGACGGCCCAGGTCTTCCTGGTTTTCCAGCATCAGCTCAAACCAGCGACGCAGCTTCGCGCCACGCTCTTTGGCAGTCAGAGCACGCCAGGCCGGCAGCGCCTTGTCGGCAGCTTCGATCGCACGGCGGGTTTCGGCCGCGCCCATCTTCGGCACAGTACCCAGAATCTCGTTGTTCGACGGGTTGTTGACCTTGATGGTCTGGCCACTGTCGGCATCGGCCCAGGCGCCATTGATATACGCCTGCTGGCGGAACAACTTCGAATCTTTGAGCTGCATGTCGGCCTCCTAAACAGCACCGCGCAAGGCGGGGCGAATTATTGATTGTTCAAAGGCGCCTCTATCAAGAGGCTGCCGTCAGGAAAACTGCTGCTGGCCCCTGCGCATCTCGCGGACAGCAGGGCGAGCGAATGGGAGCGTTTGAAATCTCAAACGAATCCTAGGTTCAACAGCAACAAAGGACAATAGGGTGTTCGAAAAAAAGAACGCACGCCGTCGCATTGGCAAAAAACACTGACAAACCCACCAGCCAACATCCGGAAACGTACGAAATCGACAACAGTCACTCGCCAGCATGGACGCACGCAGGCCAGATGAGTATCATGGCGCCCGCGTTGCACCTGTAGCTCAGCTGGATAGAGTACTGCCCTCCGAAGGCAGGGGTCGTGGGTTCGAATCCCGCCATCTAATCCAGGATCGCTAAGCGATTGTCAGATTTACATTTTTCGACAATAGCAGGACAGCACAAGCTGATGGGGCACTTCGCAGTGCTATTAGGTGGGGCATCGCAAAGGTGCCCGCAATGCCAGCCCAAGCCTCCTACATCACACTCAACCGTCATCGCACTTACTATTTCCGCATAGTAGTTCCCCTTCGATTGCGCGCGGTATTCGGTCTTCAACGAGAAATTAGACGCTCCCTAAAAACAGATAGCCAACGACTAGCGCTTCGCCGCGCTCGGCAATACGCTGCACGCTATGAAGCCATTTTTGATAGGGCGCTCGCAGTGGTTGACCACGACGATTACCAAGCAACCGACGATGATTACGAAGTGTTCCTCAAAGAAATGGAGAAGGTTGATGAATTAGGTCTCTGGAGTACTGACTCAAGCCAGGCGGAACCCGCCCCGTCGTTCAAATCAGTCCTTACTGATGAGGAGTGGCAAGAGCATGAAGACAATCAACGCCGCACCATCATCGCGCAAGCTCTTACCGGGCAGGCGGGAAGGGCTATACCCACGAGCCAGCAGAAGCTAGCAGAGCGCCTATATGACGAGGGCCATGACCTTCCTATCCGCCAATTCCAAAAGCTCCTACCGAAGCTTATAGAGCGCATAGCGCTGCATCCCTATGATCCCCCAGTACTGACCACTTCCGTCAATAAGGAACCATCCCAACCGGATGGCCCCACCTTGTACGAGCTATGGCAGCAACACTGGGAAACGCTCGCAAGACTCTCAAGAGGTCGCAAGAAAAGCGAACGCACAAAAGAGGATGAGCAAGGTCATGCTTGTCGGCTGAACATCTTGAGTGGCGGCAAACCGATAAATCAGTTCACGGTTGAAGACTTCGAGCGCATCTATTCTGAAATTTTTGATGTTCGGCCAAACCGAGGCAGCAAGCTACCCTCTCCGGACTCGCCGAAAGATACGATCTTGGCTAGAGACGGAGATCGGCGCATCGAAGCAGGCACAATCGATAAGCTCATCATTCGTCTCGGCGTGCTCCATGAATTTGCTTTTAAAAAAGGACTAACAAAAATTCACCCAGACACTCCAGAGAGGTCCGCTCCGGATCGCAACCCGCCAGGGAAAAAGCCAGTAGAGAAGGCGTTCACGAAAACTGACCTCCAAGCGATATTCTCCGGCTACCTGTATACGGGCAGTGAGCTCGAAAAAAGCAACGCTGTATTCCCATACCAGTTTTGGCTTCCTGTATTGGGGCTTTATACCGGAGGGCGTCTGAACGAGCTTTGCCAGCTCGACACCGAGGACGTATGCAAAAAAGAACCTGAAGGTATCTGGACAATCAGCATGATGGATGACGAATTGGACCGGCCACTTCCGAAGTCATTGAAGAATCAGTCAAGCCGACGAATTTTACCCATTCACAGTGAGCTTATTCGCATGGGCTTTCTCACCTTTGTAGAACAAGCGGCCAAGGAAGGGCGCGAGAAGTTGTTCTCAGACGGCCTGACCTACAACCCCAAAAAAGGGTGGGGTAGCAATGCTACTCATTTCTTCTGCCGCTTCCCTAGCCCGAGCACACCAGCATCCGGATACTTTTTTAAATGCGGCATCCGCGAAAGAGATGCTGACGGCAAGACCGACCGGAAAAACTTTCATAGCTTTCGCCACACGTTTACTGATCTTGCCCGTGAGGCTGGCGGAGAGGCATATCTCGTATTACCCGACCTCACGGGGCATTCAAGAGGCAAAGAAGGTCAAGTGGCTAAGTACGGCAATGGGTTTAGCCAATCGAAGAAGCAGGAAGTTTTGGAAAGCTTGGACATACCTGTCGATCTCGCTGCCGTCACATACGAGGACTTTCAGGCGCGCCTTGGACACAAACTCAAGCCCTCTATTCAGCGACATCGAGAGGCTTACAACCTTAACCAGAGTGAACGGACAGCTTAGTTTGAGCGGGCCTTTTCATGGCTCTCCCTCACCCGGTTAGGGATGGCTCAGAAAGATTGAGCAGAACCGTGCGGAACACGGGCTTAATCAGGAGGATCCGGAATAATTAGACATGAATAAAGCTGGTGGGGCCCAGATAATCTGGGCCCCACCGTACTATCGGTCTTCTAGCGGAGGCAATGGTGACAGTAAGGAAAACTGCTCCCCCTTTGCCGGACCATCGAAACGCTGCTCCTCGCTTTGATCAGACGTAGTATCCTGAGCGGACGCTAACAGTCCGATAATCGCCCGAGAGAACGCGATATCAAGAGAATTGCTTTTTACAAACAGAGCAAGAATATCTGATGCCATCTTTGCAGAAAGTTTGGAGTCACTACCACTCAAATGGCGAGGTAATGTCCCCGCACCAGCCGCAAAGTAGTGCAATGCAAGATCAGTGATTCGGATTGCGTCGTTAAGAGCATAACGCCTAATTAGAAGCCGGTTTACCTCTTCGAGAAGAGTTGAGAAGTCTTTGTGATCAAGCGCCTGATTATCACTTTCGCCGGTCAAGCGCTGAATCGCAGAAGCAAAGCGTTCTTTCTGTGCAAGCGATTCGGCTCCCCCATGAAGCTCTTCGCGTAATCGCTCCTCAACTCGCAACACATCCACAACATTCAAATTACTGACTAGAAGACCGAGGCTTATCGCAAGCGCTCGTGCTGCCAACAGAACTAGGCATGTATGCGCCGGATCATCAGGTCTCAGCTTCTGGTATAGGTTTTTTTGATACCCTATGCTCAGCAACGTCAAAACCCTGCTAGCGGGCTTTAGCATCCAAATACCAGTAGTAAGAAACTGTGTTAAAGCGCGATACTCGCTGCCCTTAGAGAAGACCAGCAGTGATTCGACACTTTTATAACCAGTGCCGTCAAAATATGGCCCCTTCAGACGACTCAGTCCTAGCCTGGCATCGAGCTCGTTAAGCTCCGCTTCATCAACACAATTTACTTTCAGTTCATGGGCCAGCCAGCGAGCACTGTTAGGGATTTTCTTTTTAAAGAGGTAGAGTTCCTCGACATGCAATACACTTTGAAGCCCTTTCACCCACAACACGCGATCAACCGCGCGACCACTGGTGGTTTTGCAGTCAATGAGCAGCCGAGAGACGCTCCCGCTTGCACTGAAACGAAAACCAAAAACGTCCGCATCGGTCAGATCTGTTCCAGCTCGTGAGCTCGTATCCGCTGGAAGGGTGACTGGAACGTTGATCAATGGCACATAGCCTAGTGCCCATGCCATACGCTTACCTAACAGCTTATAGGAATGATCTTTATCATTAGATGACACGATGAATTCCTCGCAAGTCGTCGAGTAATGCGCGCCCCAGTCTGGCGGCGGTTTGCGTATTGGGATCGAGTGTACGAGTTGCAATAACACCGCGTGCCCGAAACCTATTCGCTTCAGGCAGTAACAATCCTCCTGGTTCAGATCGCGAAAAATGCTGTCTTACTTCATTAGGTAGAAGTATCGAAGACGCAACATCCTCACTCCGACCCGCACACATCGCTATAGCCAAATCAACGGCAGCGAGATTATCCTCGGTGTCATATAGTCTGAAGCGAAAACGGCCTCCCTCGGGCTCAATCCAACCAACACCCATATTCGCCGCTGCTGCATATTGAGACTGAATATTGGAATGCGGTGTCCGACCAATCATCTTACGGTCTCGTAATCCTTTCAGAATCGCACTTGGATCTGCTATTTGGGTGATGGATGAATAGCCTTCACCGTAACGGACACACGCTAATATAATCCGAGCTTTTTCAAGAATCGCTCGCGGCTGCGTAGTCTTGTAGGGTGCAAATGCGAAAGACTGTGCGCCGCCTGAAGAGATGATCGCAGGCGCTCGAAGGATATTTTCATTCACTAGTTCAAGGACTAAAGGATTACTTTGCTCCAGCGCACTAATTGGCGCACCCGGATGAGATCTAGCGGCTTGAAAAACTGACTCTATCGCGCTGTGGCTACCTGGATTTTTGGCGATAAAATTCAACAGCGTTTCGGGGTTTTCTTCAGTGAACAGAGGAGCATACAAAATAGGGATTTTGTCCTTGGGCGAGTCATACTGCCTTAGATAACCGCCCAGATCACCAATATCTATAACCGTCTGAATGTCGACAGGCTTTAATCCGAGTTCAGACGCTAGCGTCTCAAGCGGCACGGGGGCGACCGTCAGTCGGTCGATAATTGCCATGGTCGCTTGTTCCAGCTCGCCAGGCTTACGCGCACTCCACTGCTCTCCAAGCAAGCCATAGAGTTCCTGGAAGAAAGGAATATTTTCCTCGATCCGCTTGGGGGCATACACGTTCGGCACAACGCGAATCCACCCGATCTGCTCCAAAGTCCCCAGTACGGTAGGCAACGAGTCAGAGGTAATCCCGAGGTTGCTGCAAAAATGATGGAAGCCAACGATGTTTTCTATCGTATCCAAACCACGAATGTGTACCGCAAGCTGCGCAGCCATACCGATCTGCCGCGTGACCGGTATCGTAGCCGAAACGCGCAAATCCGAAACATCACGCAAGCCTGACTGCACGTCTTGCGAGCGTCGGCCGATAATTTCACGATCCATAATTGCTCCAGTCTTTGTATCCAGTTTCTTCCTAGAATTCCAACGGCGATATCGGCTTGCGCAGCCCAATTCCCTGCTGGTGCTGTAGCGCTCTCTATCTTGAACGCACCGAAGCACTAGCCTTAAATCGATAGCTTTGGTCAAGAGACATAGCCATTAGCCATGAAAAATTTTTGAGACGCACCCCAAGCTGCTCGTCAGCCCCTAAATCTCAAACATTCTTCCTGCGCCAGAGCAGCACCCATCACTATCAAAAAAGTAGACAGGTTTGATAGTCAGCCGACCACTCGTCACCACCTATCAAATAACTCTCGTGCATAGCTATACGATCGTATTATCATAAACCTATCAAATCATAGTCTAACGGATAAACGATAATGCTCGCCCATCTCTACCTCCGCGCATCGACTAAAGATCAAGACGCCAACAGAGCGAAAGCAGCACTCGAAGCCTTCGCCGCAGAGAAAGGGCTCACCATCGCGGGCATCTACGCGGAGAACATCAGCGGGACTAAGCTTGATCGCCCTCAGTTGCTCGCCATGCTCGAAGCAGCGGCACCCGGTGACATCTGTCTCTGTGAATCCGTAGACAGGCTTACTCGCCTCTCTCAGTCTGATTGGAGATCGCTGAAGGCTACGATTGAAGCTAAGGGCTTGCGACTAGTCATCGCAGACCTACCAACCAGCCACTTACTTGTACAGGACAGCGGTATCACCGGCCAAATCATGGAAGTGGTCAACGGCATGCTGATCGACCTAATGGCAACCATGGCTCGTCTCGATCAAGAAAAACGCGTGGAGCGTATCCGCCAAGGTATTCAGAACAAGCAGGCGGCTAACCCTGACTGGAAGCCCACCGGCAAGAGCAAGGATGCGGCCAAGTGGAAGAAGGTTGAAAACATCCTCACAAAACATCCGCAGGCGTCTGCTGAAGAGGTCGCCAAGATGGCAGAGTGCGGCGTTGCGACTGTGTACCGCATTAAGCGGGCGCTGACCGCGTGAGCTGGCTGTAAGGTCCCCCAGCCCGCCTCGTGCGGGCGTTGTGCCTCTGGGGATGTGACAGCGCCCACGAGCGAATTTTCGTCCGGTTTAGGCAGCGTGAATCTCAGGCGAATGGGTCGAGAAATCAGGACTCTGGAGCAGTACAAGCCCTCAACGCAAATATCGAAAAAACGCTTGCAAATCAAAAACCTACATGAAACCAAAACGCTAGACGCTAAGTATCTAACGCCTTATCATCAATCCACTGCTCACAGAAGCAGATTAACCATTAAACAGACGAGAGACTCAACCATGAACCATTACCCATACCCCAAAAGAAGGATACGCCTCGATGAGTACCGTAGAAGAAAACGCTCGTGATTTCCTCAGCAACTCACTCAGCTCATACCGCCGACTAGCGCAACATCTGAACAACAGCAATCCCAGAACCGACGGGGTTCGCTGGACCAAAGATTCCGCCTATCATCTCTGCCGTAAGAACGGCATCCGTTCGCCTAGACCGTGCAGGAACCAACCCGCTGCGGCAATCACGCAACGCAGCCACACCCGTCAGGCCATCGCTATAGCTCTTACAGAAGCACTCAGAGCGTCCGGCACCCCACTCCCCTCGCTAGCTCCCTTTCAGACAAGTGATGTCGCACGCTTGTCCGGTTTTCCGCTCGCCACCGTTACAGGCAACTGGGATCGACTTGAATGCGAGTTGCTAGCCCTAGCAAAGCTGCCCCCAAAGCCGACTGTCATCCCTGTCCTTGAAGATGAGGTGTGAGATGCCCGGCAAAAAGTCCACTCCAGATCAAAATACCCAGGTCGTCATTCTACGGGAAGCTGGATACACGCTGCCGGTGATTGCGGATCGCCTGGACCTCAGCATCAGCACTGTTCAACGCATCATAAAGACCAACAAGGCTGTCGCGGGCGCAGGAACACGGGCCCTCATCGACAAAGCAAGGGAGGAGTTGCTCAGCTCTGCTTTCTCAATCGACGCTGTTCAGCAGACAGTCGCGACATTGGTAGCCGATGAGCTGGCCCTAAGTCATCTGATCAGGACCAAGATCGCTAACAGCTTGGAAGCGCTCGACCCAACCGATCCGGTTGCGTTCAGGGCGCTCGCAGCCGCATCGACCGCGCTCAAGCTAACCCAAGATGTAACACGACGTTCCCTGCCTATCGAGAAGCTGAATCAGGCGCAGGAAATCGAGGAGCTTCCGACGCTACAAATTCACATCCTGACGGAGAACGATGTAGCTGAGATGCGAGCGAAACAGCGCCTTGAAGAAGCAGAGATTAACGGAGACGTGCAAGGGATCGAGGATGAGACTGCAAACCTTGAATGGATGGAGCGTCGGAGGCTCGCGCAGTCAGATCAAACGGATGAAGAAGACGATGCTGTGGTGTGTGAAGGCTTTGACCTACGCATGACCGGGACGTGACCGGCCAATCGTCAACTCCTTAGAAATAGGTGTAAGGACCGAGCACCCTGGCGCTTCTGCCGGGGTGACATTTTTGAAAATCAGCCCGATCTTCTGTGTGGGCGTGAGAGCCTTCTTATGACAACCAGCCAAAGCAATACACCCGCTTCACCAGACCTCCCAGAATCGCTTACGGAAGCGCTCAGCGGGATGGTCCGGGAACCTCTCCCTCAGGGTGTATTGGAAACTCAGAGCCAATACCGTGAAACCGGTGGATCAGATGATCAAGGGAAAAAACCCGTAAAATTCCGTCCCTCGAAAACGACCCAAAGCCTAGTAGCCACGGTGTACGCGAAGGAATTCGCGATGTCGAAGAGACGTATATTGTCTACCGATACTCCTCACCTGCCCAGATTAGGTTACAAACGAAAGCATCTCCTTGATCAGCCTGTACCGAATGAGATGGAGCTCAAGGCTTGGAAGCATACCGACGAGTTTAAAAAGCTGGCAGCAGCCGCAGCACCCTTGTATGAGATGGCGAAGGCAAGATCATGGGAGCTGAAAACCTTCACTTTGACACTCAGCAAACAACTGAGTGACCGGCTGGACAATGGTGATCCCACTGCACTCGAATATGTTCGGGATCAGATGACCCGGCTGATTCGCGAAACCGTCGATCCACGAGCTGAGTTTCTTTACGGCATCGAAAAGGTACCGGAAGCGCTTGCGGAAAAGTCCAGCCGGAGACGTTGGCATCTGCATGGCGCAATGATCGGCCCGGTTGGGTTTGCAGCTACCGGAAAAACGGCACTGCGTATGAAGCTCCAATCAATAAAAGGGGAGGCAGACGCCGATCTCAGGTTTGACACACCCGGAGCGAGCATCAAACGTGATCAGAGGGCATCTGTGCTGGGCTGGTGCTTCTATTCAGTGAAGAACGGACTATCAGTGGAAATGAAACCGTCTCTCGAAAACGAGTACGAACTTCCTCCTGGCAAGCACACCTTCATATCGTCGCAGCTGAAACGAGAAGCTAAGCGGTGGCATGAAGGCAAGCTAGAGGGCAAAGTCGTTTCAAAACTCATTACAGAGGCTCCTGAGCTGTACGCTCACACTGTGCGTAACTGCATGGCTTGATCATCCATTGCATTCGACTTGAGCAGTAGTTTGCATCGGATTTGACCAGTACGTAGGGTAGCTTTGACAGGTAGAGATCGGACAGAGGCTACCCCTCCTGCATAGAATCAGGCCTTGACTATCTACATAGTCGTTGCGATTCACGCCAAAGCATTACCGAACAGCCGCGTACACGCTCTCACCAGCCCCGTAGTAGCTCGTGAAGATGTGGTGGAAGGCCATCTCGCACTTCTCGTTGTAGACCCCCTCGTCGTAGCTCTCAGGCAAGCCCCGGTCGAAGACGATCTCCAGAGTGCGCCGCACATCACTTCGGGCCCTGTCTTTCTTGCGCCAGTCCAGCACCAGCTTCTCGGCCTTCAGTGTCTCCAGAAGCTCCTTGCAGACCTTCTTCACCTGCGCCCTTTCCTTATCTGCAAGTTCAGGCACTGGCTTGGTCAGGATGTCGAATAGAGCCAGCTCCTCCTCAGAGAGGTTCTCACGGATAGCCCGTTGATCCTCAACCTGCAGATCAGCAGTGAGATCCACCAACTCCTTGAAGAACACCTCGATGTTCAGGCTGCCTGAGTTGTAGGCATCGATCAGCTTCTGGAACTTCTCCATGAAGTCCTTACGAGTGGGGTTCTCGGTGAGCATGGTTTCCAGTTTCATGCTCAGCAAGGCCCGGAGCTTCTCGGCCTCGGTGCGCTTGCGGCCCTGATTGAACTTCTCTTTGAGCTTCTCGAAGTCGATCTGGCTTAGGTCATGCAGTGGCTGATCGTCGTCTTCCTTGATGATGTAAGGCACCGGGGCGATGGAGCGATCCAGCAATTCCTCGACCTGTTGCATTACCTCGGAGATGTCGACGGGTGGAGCCAGTGCTTTGATCTTCTGAGCAATCACGGAGATCAGCACAGCGTCAGAAGCAAGCTCATTGGCATCAGGATCGGGAAGAATCGCTCTGTAGACCCGAGACACAATCCGGGCCTGGCTCATGAAGCTGTTCTTGGTTTCCTCATTGGCAATGAGTTGCTCAACAGCATCATCCAGCTTGGCCACTTTCTCGAAGCCTTGAGCATCCTTGATGGCCTGGGCATTCACACCATGCTCGGACAGGAAAGAGATCCCCCTGGCTAGCAGGTGCTTCAAGTACTCGACCAGCTCGGCCTTGTTCTTGATTGGCTCACCCTCTCCACCTTCGCCAGAAGAAGGCCCACCATAGATCGCCAAGGCTTCCTGCAGCTTACGGAAGACCCCCACATAGTCGACGATCAGCCCTGCTTCCTTGCCCGGATACTTCCGGTTGGCCCGAGCGATGGTCTGCATCAGGGTGTGATTCTTCATCGGCTTGTCGAGGTAGATGGTCGAGCAAGACGGCACATCAAAGCCGGTAATCCACATGGCGCACACGAAGACCAACCGCAGAGGATCCTTGGAGTCCTTGAACTTCTCGCCCAGGTTCTCCTCATTCATGCGCTTACGGTGAGGGATGATATCCAGCCCTTTGTCGACTAGCTCCTTCACCTCGTTCTGACCTTGGGAGACGACCACCGCCATGTCGGTCGATGTCATCACTTGGATCTTGTGCTGCAACTCCTCCTGCTGATCCTTGGGAGCCTTTGCGAGTTGAGCTTTCAGAGCAGCCAGATAGGTCTTCCAGTGATCCTGAACCTTGTTGTACATGCGGACGGCGGTCGCCTTGTCGATGCACACCAGCATGGCCTTGCCCTGGTAACCACGACCAACGAAGTGGTTCACCAGATCCTTGGCGATGGCCTCAAGGCGATCCTCTCGGGTGATCAGGTGGTACTCACGGGCGAAGACCTGCTCGACTTTGCGCTCCTGCTCCTCGTCCAGCTCGGCCTCTTCGAGCAACGCCGCCATGTCCTCGTTGAGGTTGTCATTGATGAGCTGCATCTCGGGAATGCGGTTCTCGTAGTACAGCGGAACCGTGGCACCGTCAGCAACGGACTGGCCGAAGTCATAGACGGAGATGTAGTCACCGAAGACCTCTTTGGTCTTCTCCTCGCCAGCCATCAGTGGCGTCCCGGTGAAGCCCAGGAAGGCGGCATTGGGAAGAGCCGTCCTCATGTTCATGGCCAAGGTGTCGTACTGGGAACGGTGAGCTTCGTCGGTGATGACGATGATGTCCTGGCGATCTGAGAGCTGCGGGTAGACCTCGCCTTTCTTCGTGCCGAACTTCTGGATCAGCGTGAAGATGTAGCGGTGATCTTCGCTGAGCAACTGCTTGAGGTGAGCACCGCTGGTGGCATGGGCCTCAACTTCACCTACAGCACCAGTAGCAGCGAAGGTCTTATAAATCTGCTCGTCTAGTTCGTTGCGGTCGGTGACGATCACGAACGTCCAGTTGCCTGGGATCTTGCGCAGGATCTTCTGGGCGAAGAAGACCATCGACAGAGACTTGCCTGACCCTTGGGTATGCCAGAAGACGCCAAGCCGCCCGGCCTGATCCTTGGGCCGATCTTTGGTACGCCAGACCTCGGCTATGGCCTTATTGACCCCCAGGTACTGGTGATTCTTGGCGATCTTCTTGATCACGCCACCAGCCACATCCTCGAAGACGGTGAAGTTCTCGACAATGTCCAGCAGCCTGGAAGGCTCACCGATGCCTCGGATCGCCGTTTCTAGGGACACAACCCCCTTTTCACCTTCATCGTTGATCCGCTTCCACTCGAACAGATGCTCCCACGGAGAGAAGGTGCTTCCCACCACGGTCTGGGATCCGTTCGACAGCATCAGTGCGCCGTTGTAGGTGAAGAGCTGCGGGATGACCGTGCGGTAGTCGGTGAGGTTGTCGTCGTACGCGGCTTTGAGTGTCTTGTGGGTCGCCTTCAGTTCAACGAATAACAGCGGGATACCGTTCACGAAGCCCAGCAGGTCAGAGCGCCGCGTGTGGTAGTCCCCCTTCACCCAGAACTGGGAGGCGAGGAAGAAGTCGTTCTCCTCGACATTGACCCAGTCGATGACCTTGGCCACCTGGAGCGTGTTACGTCCGTGCTCATCGGCAACCGAGACTGGCACCCCATCCTTCAGCAGCCGGTAAACCTCCTGAGTGGCGTTGACAGGCAGCAGCTTGGAGCGATCTCGGGCCAATTCCTCGACCACCAGATTGATGGCCTCGCTAGGCAGATCAGGGTTGAGCTTGCTGAGCGCAGCCCGCAGACGCCTCTCCAACACCACATCCTGCTGGGTCTGTCGACCTTCGCTGGAGGAACTACCTGTCCACTCTGCGTAGAGGTTCCCAGTTTCCCAACCGAGAGACTCGAACAGCGCAATGGCTGGCTGCTCGATCAGCGAATCCTCGGAATAGTCGTGCGAATGGGGTGCTGCTGGACTCATGCGCCTGAACTCCTTTTAGGTCGGCATGGGGATATCGGATACGTCGATCTCCCCGGAGATTAGCTTGGGAAGAAGAAGATCACGCTGCGCTCGGAGGTTAGCGTTTTTCCTGTATAGAGCAAAACATAATGTCAAGAAGGGAGTCACGGCCATCTCGAATTGATTATGTAATTCATCAGAAGCCCTCAACAACCTGAACTTCTTTATCACATCCTGATTAATGTTTTGCTGCGCAGCGCCAGCTCTGAGATCAATCAGATCTTGACGCCTGGAATAAAGACTTAAATAAGCGTAGCCCCACCCGCAACCTTGACTATTTGGCAGAATCGCACAACAAGCCTGATTAGTTGCAGACTCTTCTCGAAGCACTCCTAAACGACCAATAGTCGCACCATACATGGCAATCAGCACAGTGTTGCGAGGAAATAGCTTAGCTGATGATTTTTGAAGCCCCTCCTCACTGATCCTCTCCTCAGTATCAAAGACAGGACAATCCTGGAGTTCTTTTGTTTTTACCCAGCGATAATCACTGCCATAAAACTCCGGATTTTTCCGGCTTGGAGTTCCACCCGATCCTGTTCGGTAGATATCACCTAATGGAACCAGATCCCAACCTTCAGGAATCAGCCCAAGCTCGCTCTCCTTGAGCCCCACCCCCTCGTACCCCGGAAAGCGGAACTGAACGAACCACTCCTCGTACAGCCGCCGCGCCACTTCTTCGAGGATCTCAATGCGGCGCGTGTTGTTTTCGATGAGGTTATCGTAGGCGGAAAGTATCACCACCATTTTTTGCTGTTCTTGTAAATCAGGGACTTCGATTTCGAATTTCTTAATAATTTCTTGACTTATGTTCTGTTGAGCAGCGCCGTGAGCCAGGGAGACCAACTCCTCCCGACCCTTAAGTAGCGCATAGAACAGCCATCTGTGATTTGCGATCTGAGGATTCGGCGTTAAGCTGCATACAGCCTGGTTGACTGTCGCAGAGATCTTTAACCACCCCAACTGCCCCACATTAGCCCCATACATCCCGACAAGAACAGAGCCGGCCTCAACATACTTAGCAGAACTTTTCTGAAGACCGAGGTCAGAAATTCTTTCCTCTGAACCTGCAAGCGAACAATCTAACAGCTCCTTTGACTTGATCCACACATGACCATCTGTGTCACTTGAATAATACTCAGAATGACTTCTGGAGGGAGTACCGCCACTGGTAATCCGACTACAGATATCTGAGAGAGGAAGTGTTCTACGAGGCAATTTAGAGCTCCACTACATACATGAGATTTTTTAGTACCTGCTCCTCAAGCTCTCTTCCCTCTGCATTAAGCACCTCCAACTCTTCAGCCAGTTCTTCCAGTCGCTCCGTAAAGTCCACATCCTCAGCCTCCCTTGCAGCAGCACCCACGTACCGTCCAGGGTTCAGCGACCAGCCCTGAGACTCGATCAGCTCGCGAGAAACAACCTTGCATAGTCCCGGCACATCCACATAACCATCGTCCAGCCCTCTCTCCGCAAGTAGTTCAGCGCTTCCCTGTTCTAGCTCAGGGGCTTCACCTCGATACAACCGCACGATATTGGCGAGAAACTCGATTTGCTCAGGTAGCCAGTCGCGGTGTGCCCGGTCGATCTGCCGGTAGATGTGGCGAGCGTCGATAAAAAGAACCTTGTTTGCTCGCTCCGCATCACGCTCTTTCGCCCTGTCGAAGAACCAGAGCGTGCAAGGCAAGGTCACGGTGTAGAAGAAGTTCGAGCCAACCGAAACGATTACATCTACTGCGCCGCTCTCAATTAGCTTCTGCCGAATCACCTGCTCGCTGCCTCGGGCATCACCTGCCGAGTTCGCCATAACGAAACCAGCACGACCGTTCTTGTTCAGCGATGCGTAAAAGAGCTGGATCCAGAGATAGTTGGCATTGTCTGTCTTCGGTACACCGAACGGGAAGCGCAGGTCGCCTTCAAGACGCTCTTTATCGACACCCGATACGTTGAACGGCGGATTGGCCATAACGAAGTCGAAGCGTCCACCATCACGAGTAACGGCCTCATGCGGGTCTTCGTAGTAGGTATTGGCAATGCGCACATCACCCGACAGGCCATGCACAGCCAGGTTCATCTTGTTGAGATTGACCGTGACCTGCTCTTTCTCGGTGCCGAAGATGGAGATTTCTTCCATCGCCGTCTTGTGGTGGCGCTCCACGAAGTCAGCCGACTGGGCGAACATACCGCCCGACCCACAAGCCGGGTCGAAGATCCGCCCATGGAACGGTTCGATGATCTCGACAATCAGCTTCACGATGGACTCGGGAGTATAGAAGACGCCGCCTTTCTGGCCTTCCTTCAGCGCGAAGTTGCTCAGGAAGTACTCGTAGACCTTGCCGAAAGCGTCCCCGCTGAGATCCACAGGCCCCAGCAGCTTGATCAGCTCCAGCAGCACCTTGTTGCCGAGTTGGATGTAGTTGCGAGGCAGAGCCCCCTTGAGGTCGACGTTCTCTTCCTCAACGGCCTTCATGGCTTCGTTGATCGCCAACCCTATGACATCGCCTTCGGTGAGGGTCTGCAGATAGGAGAAGCGAGCCTTCTCTGGCAAGAAGATCACGCCCTCGGCCAGATAGTCATCTTTGCTGACCTTGCGGCGACCACCAGAGCCAATCGGCCCCAGCTTCTCTTCGGCAGCGGCGTACATCTTCTCGGCATATCGCAGGAAGATCAGCCCCAGAACAGGCACCGAGAACTCCGCCGGTCTGAGGCCTGTATTAGCCCACAGTTGATCAGCTACAGCCCACAAACGCTTTTCCACATCTCCGCTGACCAAGGTCGTCTCCAGGCAGTTCTAAAAAATGCGAGGAGCATACTACAGAAGCTGTAAGCAACTCCCTGAGTGTGAACTGGTAACGTCTCTCTGCGACCGATTTTCGACGATCACGGCCACCTAGTTGCCGGTCAATCCCATACAAGCGACTAATCAAGTCAAAGTGCAAGTAACTCGGCAAGTGCAATGCAAACGGGTGGTCAGAGGGAGTGCAATTACCCGCACGGCATCCCCTCTCCGGCGAGCGGGGCTATGCGCCAGACTTGGTGCAATGCTCACCACGTACGTAATTTTCACATCGTTGTAGACGCCCGGCAGCGTATTCCGGGACTCCAGATAAGTCACCTCAGTTTGGGCTCCACCAACGCCCTTACCCTTGACTACAGCGATGACAAAAGGCCCGCCACCAAAAGGCCGGAGGATTCCCCAAGAGACACTGAATTCGTCTCTCTCTCTGGGTAGTAGAACGAGCGGACCACGGAAAGATCTTCGCAAGTGGTCCCCGGCTCAAGTGAGTTGGTCAGCCGGTAGCAGACGTCGCCCACCTTTTGAGCAACAACAAAGACCTGCCGTCGGCCGTCTGTTTCGACGTCAGATTGGCTAGTTGCACAGCGCATTAGAAAGAGCGGAATCGTGAGCGTGATAATTTTCACAGCCTCCCTTGTCAAATTTCTAGTGGGCGTTTTTTCCTCTGGAAACCTCTTATCACCCACGCGATGGTCAATCCGATGAGATAGAGCAGGCCGCACAGAACGAGCCAAGCGCCAGCAAGCTGTGCAATCGTAAGTGGACGCTGCTTGCTCACTTTGGCCATGAACTCAGCATGCAGAGCATTGCTCTCCTCGATTCTGGCAAGACGTTCGGAAACAGGCGTACGCATCAACACGTCACGAATAATGCGATTCGAGCCCTGCACAGGCTCTTCAATAATTTTGATTTCTGCCAGCTGTCGTTCGACGTACTGCTGATGATCCCTATTGAGCTTCTCGTCGCTCGGTATGTACGTGCGGTACACATACACCGGTGCAAGAACGAGCCCCAGGCAACACACAATCCAAAGCCTCCTCCAGCCGTTCATACCTGTTCGCCTCGCGCGCTTTCGCTTGCTTGACGTGATGAGTCGAATGCGGGAATGAATCGGACCAATAGTGACTGAACGGTTAGCACATGCAGCTCCTTGCATTTCGGTGATTGGAATTCTGCGCGCACGATCAGGCGTTGCTCATCTGAAAATGCTAATCACAGTATGTCGAATCATAGTATGCAAAAAGTCACATTTGGTGAATGCCTATCTCACCAAACCAATGCGCACTTGTTGCAGTCTTCGCTTCAAATGTTAGGCGCCGACGCTTGGACCTCGGGCTGTCCCAAGAACAGCTTGCGGAGCTCGCAGGTGTCCACCGGACATACGTGGGGATGCTGGAGCGGAGCGAGAAAAACGTAACCATCTACAACATCGAGCGGATCGCCCAAGCACTTGACGTCGATCCCGAGTTACTTTTGAGAAAGTCGTCTTAGCCCCTTCGTCCCGCCTCGCTTGCATCGTCTCAGTCGTCTGAGTAACGTTGTGAGACATTCACTGACCCCACTTAGGTGTGACACTGCCGCGAATCTCCCCATAGCGATCCTGCAACTGGACGCCCTGTACCCAGATGAGTATCATGGCGCCCGCGTTGCACCTGTAGCTCAGCTGGATAGAGTACTGCCCTCCGAAGGCAGGGGTCGTGGGTTCGAATCCCGCCAGGTGCGCCATTTTTGATTCCAGTGCGTGCGAGATGTTCTGTGAATCCGCTGTGTATAAAAAGCCCGCCGATGTGCGGGCTTTTTTGTGGGTGGGGGTTTGGTGTGTACGCGGTTACATACTGAGTCTATCCGTAGAGGCAAATTACGGTTTTCATCCCTCCCGGTGATTCGCCACGCAGCGTCTCCTACTCCGCATCCCCCAACCCCAACAACACCTGCGCCTGATCCAGCCACACCGCCAGCGGCTTGCCGCCATTGCCCGCAACCTCGGCACGCACCCACCCGCCATTCGCTATAGACGTCACGCTGACCGGGGTGCCTTGGGCGATGAACTGGCGTTTGTCGCTGCACGTCGGGTTGGGCGCCTGATAGATCCACGCCCTGCCCCCAATGACTTTGCCCTGCAACGACGGCGTGTAGGTTTCTTCGTGCATGCCGACTTTCTGGTTCAGCAGTTCGCAGTCCACAGGCGCAGCCTTCATGCCGCTGACCAGTTGCACCTGCTGCATCAACACCTGGGTGTGGTGGAAGCCCGTCACGGCACCGAATAGCGTGCCGTTGAGCACCACCGGCTGGTCCAGATAGGGGCGCAGGTTGTCGTAGTCGGTGGCCTGGAGTACCAGTTGCACCAGTGTTTCGTTGTCTTCGACGCTGATGTCGGCCTCGTTCTGGTTGCCGGTCATGCACAGGGGTTCGGAGAGCGACAGGTAGAAGCCTACTTGTGGTTCGTCACCGGTGACCACGTCTTCAAAGCCTGGAGGGCCGGGGAAGACCTGGCGCGTCAGGGTGCCGCTCAAGGTTGCATCTGCGGGCTCGTATTGATTGCACTCGCTCGCGTGCGCGACAGCCATTGATGACAGACAGAGGGCGAACATCAGGAACTGAGAGAGACGCGAGATGGCGGTCATGGAGGCGGTATCCGGCAAGACACGGGAAGGCATGATGAGAGGTTAGAGAAATCTCTGACAGGCGCCAGCGATTCCACGCCATCCAAAGAAAAAACCGGCGCTGCTTCGAAAGCAGAGCCGGTTCTTCAGGGCTCAAACCCGATCAATCAGACATTCGGGCAAGGCACGGGAGCCCAATCACCCAGGTCCGGACTCTTGCACATGGCATTGACCTGGGACTGGCCGGCCGCTGCGATTTGCTGACCCGTGGCCTGTTTTGACTTGGCCTGTTGCAGCGTCTTCTCGGTGGCGACTGCTTCCTGTGGCACGGTCGGCAGTTTCTTCTTCACAGGCGCCTTCTTCTTCCCGGTAGTGGTCACCGGCGTGCTTTGCGCAGCTGCAACGGTGGCAACGTCCGTGCGCTGAACGCCTACCGTCTGCAGATCCTTTTCGTACGCCTGGGTGTAGTTGTTGATGTCTTCACCGGCCTTACCGTTCACTGCGGAGATCAGGTCGTTAGACTCTTTCAGGCCAGCGACGATCTCGGCCAGGCGCTTGCGGCCTTCGGCGTCGTTGATGGTATTGGCTTTGCGTGCCGAAATCAGGCGGGTGAATTCGCTCTGGTAGCACGACTGCGAAGCCTTGGCGTAGCCGGTGCTGCGGTCGATGTCCGCCGCGCGCTTGTCGATATCGCTGCCATAGGAGCCGATGCGCTGGTTGTCGTCGGCGATCTGCCTTTGTTTTTCGGTGTAGTAACCGGCAGCGCCACCGACCAGCGCACCACCGGCGGCGCCAATGGCGACGTTGCGGGCGCGGTCTTCAGAGCTTCCGACCAGCGCACCCGCCAGAGCACCACCCAGGGCGCCCACGGCAGCACCACCGAGAACCGACTTGCTCACGTCTGAATCGGTCTGGCGCAAATGCTGCACCGGTTCATAGCATGTCGGGTAATACTCGACCTTGGTGCTGGCACCGACTTTCGACACCGGCGCGTTGGCACATCCGGCCATCAATACGAAGCCGAATCCTGCGGCAGCCAGTGTGAGCCCTCGATGCTTGAAGTTCGAAACCGCAGTATTAACGGCAGGGTTATGGGGAAACTGCATGGTGATGCTCTCTTTTCTGGTTTTAAAACGCCGGTGCAACGCTGGTTACCCGGACTCCCTTTAAACTCGCTCGCAGACGGCCGTCATGGCTGAATGGCCGATGCGAGCAATTCCTTCAGGATCACCTGAGGATCCGCGCGGTTCTGCTGGCGGTAATTCCCCACGTGACGAACGAATAAGCTGGCCCGGGCAACAAGACTCTTGCCCAGAACGGGTTTGTGATTGAGTTCTTCCTTGACCCGCAGCAATTGCGCCTGAATCACCGTATCGGTGTAGCGGGTGCCGGTGGCGAGGTTGTCGATGTAGATGGCAACTGCGCCGTTCAGGGCGCTGGAGCCATTTTCGATAGCCGAAGCGAACAGCCTGGCGCTGGCCTCATCGCGTGCGGCGGCCGCCTGCTCCTGACTCTTGCGCAGGTTGGTCAGGCGTATGTTGTAGTTGTTGATGGTTTCAGCGACGAGGGCCGAGGACTGGATCAAGGTCCCAGCCGCCGCTTCGCGTTGTCGGGCGATCAATGCAACGTTGCGCTTGAGCTCTTCGTTCACAAGTCCAAGCTCGGCCTGGAGTCGTGGATCGAGGCTGGCTGCGATAATGGTGTCCAGACGCCGGGTGGGGTCCTGGGTGTCGTCGATGGCGTCGGTCAGGGAGGCGAGTCGCCCTTCCTTTTTCCATTGTTCGAACAGCTCGCCGTAACGCGAACGCGGCGCGGAAAGCGCCCCCAGAGCAACGCGAAAGCCGGTGGTTTCATTGCTCTGCTCGGTGCCATCGATGGCGAACAGCGGGTACTCACGGCGCATCCCGGTGAACAGCGTGCCCTCGCCTTCCAGATAGTTGCCGCCTTTGGCGACGAAGCCGCCATAAGAGCCTTGGCGGCGACCGGCCCGTATCAACTGGAACGATTCCTGAACCATTTCGGCAGCGTTGCCGATCACGTCGAACAGGCCGACCGGGTTGGGCAGTTTCGTGCCCACAGGCATCAACCGTGCGCCCTGCCCGGTACCACCGGCCACCTGGTTGAAGACCGCCCAGTCGCCCAGCGGCCCATCCTCCTCCCTACCTTCGATACGACGGGGAAACAGCCGACCTTCCAGCTCCATACGACTGACCGCATGCCCGCCACGAGCTGCATATTCCCATTCGACTTCCGTAGGCAGCCGCACGAAACCCACGCCGCCATCTTCATCACGCTTGCCACGTCCGCTCACCGGCAGCTGATCGCGGTGATACTTCATCAGCCACGCGGTGTAGACCGCCGAGAAACGCTCTGCCTCGAAACGCGACAATCTAACCTTGGGAAGGCGCCCTGGCATCCCCTCGGGCGCGTCGCAGGCCGGCGCGGGCTCGCCACTGGCCAGAGATTGGGCCTGGGACATGACCTGCGCATATTGCCGGACCGTGACTTCGTATTTGCCGATGAAGTACAGCATCGGCTTGAGAGGAGTGACACCGTTAGGTTGCGCAAGCCTGGGCTTGATGGTCTTGCGCCAGTGTGCAGGCAGATCGTCGAGAGTGAACTGGCCATTGATGAAATCTCGACGATAGCCGGAGATGAACGACTGCCGATAACCCGCCTCGCCTTCGATGAATGGATAACCCATGCTGATTTCCCTGTCGTCCAGGGCGCCTTCAGTCAGTACATAGACGTAGCGCAACACCATCTCGCCCTCGCAGGGCAGTGGCAGGGTCACGTCGTCGACGAGGGGCTTGGGATTATCCGGCGATGTATGGGCAAGCCCCTTTGACGGCACGCCAATCGAAAAACTCAAGCAGGCCACGGCCAGTGCAAGGTGTACCCGCCGCGACTCAAACATCTCGAATTCCTTCCGAAGCCTCGATGCCCGCCACGCGCCACCCGCCCAGTGCCGCTGCCGATGCGCTGGCGACCAGCACAGCGACAGCCGCGACCAGAAAATGTCCTGACAGGAGAAGGCTTGCGTACTCGTCCGGGCCCTGCACAAACAGATGGTTGAGGCAGCGCTCCGCGAGGTGATAGAGGCCGATGCTCACCAGGGTCGCGAGCACCCCGCTGTAGGAAGCCTGCAGGACGACGAACAACAACAGCGCGCCAGTGGTGAGCCCAAGCAGGCGCAATACTGACAATTCCCGCCGCTTGCGCTCGATCGCGGCCAACGCACTGGCGAACACCGCCGCGACCGCACCGACCACAGCCAGCGCGGCAATCACCCAGAAAACAATGGAAAGGTTGCGGCTCAGGGACCGAACCTGCGAGATGGCTTGCGCCTTGGTCGATACCAACAGGTGCTGATCGGCGAAATATCGGCGCAGAGGCTCGACGTCATCAAGGTTGCGTGCGTAAAGGCGAAAGGCGGGGAACACTCGCTCGGTATCAGCCTGAGACAAAGCGCCTGCCCAACCAAAGGCCTCCACCGCACGACCGTCGCGGTAGTCCTCGACGGCTTCGAGCAAGGCCAGGGACACGAACATCCCGTCACGGCCGAACGCTTCCAGACTCATCACGGTCGCCACCTGCAAGCCGATGTTCTGGCTCTGTACCCGCCCGCCCATCTGCCGGGCGAAGGTCGCATCGAGCCAGTCTCCAGCCCTGACACCCAGTTTCTCGGCGGCTGTCTTGCTCAGCAGGATGTGATCGATCCGCGTAACCGGCGTGATATCCCCCACTAACGGATCACCGGCTGCGGTGGGGATCATTTCTACGTTGACCTTTCGTTCCTGACCTGGGGATGCCAGCTCAGCCGTGGACGCAATCTGCCGGGTTCTCGGCAGGGCAAAAGCGACATCTGGTCGTAGCGCCAGCTGGCCGATAAACGCCGCGCTGAAACGCCCGCCCCCCATGGGTATCACCTCGCGCACGCTCGGGTCGCGCTCTAGTCGCTCGGTCAGGCTGCCAACCAGACCGAATTTCAGGCCGAACATCACCAGCAACGGCGCAATCACTGCAACCAGTGCAAGCACCATGCAAGCGGACACGCGAGCGTCGGCGCGATAGTCCTGCCACGCCAGGGATGCCACCAAAGCGATCTTCATGAATCTTGCCCAGCAAGCGTGGCGGTCACGCCGCCATCTTCATCCCGCACGCAGTTGATGCGCAGAAGTTGCAAGCCGGCGTCGCGGGCCAGTTGCTCATCGTGGGTGGCGATCACACAGCATGCCCCCAGCTCACGGCTTCGACCGAGCAGCAACTGCATGACACGCAGGGCGTTCAGCGGATCCAGCGCGGCAGTGGGTTCATCTGCGAGAACGAGGGCAGGGTTGTGAGCCAGCGCTCTGGCGCAGCTGACACGCTGACGCTGACCAACCGAAAGCGCGTGGGGTCTCTTGTCCAGATGCTCACTGACTTCAAGCTGCGCTGCCAACTGCTCGACGCGACCGTCGTCACCCATTCCCACCAGCTTTCGGGGCAGGCCGATATTGCTACGTACATCCAGGTAGCTCAGCAGTCCACCCGTCTGGAGCACATAGCCCACCTGTCGACAACGCAAACGGGCCAGACAGTTCAACTGCCGGGCGCGCCAAAGCCCGGCCACGTCGACATGGCCTTCATCCGTGGCGAAATCGAACCGTTGGAGCTCATCGGGCGAAAGCACCAGCGCCAGCAGATCCAGCAACGTGCTCTTGCCACAACCGCTGGGCCCGATCAGTGCGAACTGCTGTCCAGGCGCCATATCCAGGCGCGGAACCACCAGACTGTAGCGCTGCCCGCCCTGGCCACGGGTCTTTCGCACATCGCGCAGGCTCATCATCAAGGCAACACCGACAGCGGAACGCGATACAGCGCATCGGCAGGCGACGCATCGCCGAAACGAACCCAATTGTCAGGATCGTTATGAAAGGTTTCGTAGAGCCGGATCTTCGAGTCCAGTTCGTCGATGAAATCCTCCTGCTCGGCCACGCTTAGCGACAGCCACAAATCCTGAGTCATGCTCAGCGATTTGCTGCGGTAAGGCAGGCCCTCCAGGTACTCGCCGAGAACACCGCTCTGCGCCAGATTGCCGCCTTGGCGCAATACCGCCGGATCGCGGCTCATGTAAGCGCTGGCACTGACGATTTCCTGAAAGAAACCCGTGGGCGAGCTTTGAGTCTTGCGGGCCGCGTCGACGATTGTTTTCAGCGACTGTTGCAAATCGTTGAGTTGTAATTTGCTCAACAGCACGCACACTTCGAACTCGGGATAGGCAGGGTTTGTAAGGTCGCGGTCTGCCGTCCAGGCGCTGACCAGTTGCGGTGGGCGGGTCCCGGTCTGCTGGCCGAGAAAGTCCATCTGCATCGCGTAGCCAATGGCAGCGGACTTATCCACAAGACTTGGCGCAGCCGATAGCGAAGGCATATCGGGCTGCTTGTTGCTGCGTACCTGATGTACCAGATCGGCGAACACCGAGCCGATTTCCGCAACCCGTTCGCCGAACCTGTGCACATCTCCACCGGTCACCGGTACGTAAAGATCGCCGATCTGCGGATTGGTGTCGGCCGTCAAGGCGCGGTATTGCTGCTCGGCAAAAGCATGATTCCTGATGCCGGCCGGTGTTTTGAGGTGCAGCGCGTAGATCTTGATCTGCTTGCCCAGCGCGGCCTGACGAACCTCGGCCTCGTTCATTCGGGTGCTGCTGTAGGGGTCGCTTTTGCGCAACGAGCCCGCGTCGCTGACCAGCAGGATCAGCCGCCCTCCGTAACCTTCCCAGTCCATGCCGTTTACAGCCTGCATCACCCCGGCGAACCCGTCTTCGTTGAAGGAATGGCTGGAGACATCCGTGGCCTTGACCTGGCTGGCCAATTCCAGAAAGCGCTCGGGGTCACGCCCCTGCTCCAGGGTGATGAGGGTCTTGCTCAGGTATTCAAGGCCCGGCGTCTTGCTTATGTTGTTGCGAAAACCGACCAGCCCGAAACTGACGCTGTCGAGCTCGCCACGTTTTGCGATCTGGCCTTGAAGTTCGGCGACGACATCGCGGATTTGATCGATGTACGGCTGCATCGACACGGAGGTATCCACCACCAGCACCACGCCAGTGCGAAATGTATCGGGGGTTTTCCGGGCCGCTATGGATTCCCCGGAACCGGTTGTCTGAGGCGAATTGCCGGGGTCAATGGATGCAACGTTCAGCAACTGAACGGGTTGGCCGTTCTGGTCGAAGGTTTCCTTGGAGTCGAAGATCGGCAACAGGTAGAACTGATTTTGCGCAATGCCACTGTTGGCCGGTTCCAGCGCCAGCACCTGCTGCGAGTGATCCGCGTTCTCCTGGGCGTTGTGGAGCAGTCGTCTTGCCGCCGCCGGGTCGCTGAGAAGAGCTTCGAACTGACTGTCGTCACGCATGAACATCGCGGGCGCGCGGCCGGACCGCTCAGTGAACTTGAGCACCAGGCTTTGCTTCCAGTCACTGACCTGGCCCGCTTGCAGCCAGCCCCGACTACGTCCGTCGCTGGCAGTACCTACTCGCAGCCATTCTGCGCCGTTCACGGTTTTGCGCTGATAGACGTACAGCACCGAAAACGCCGCAAGCGCTTGCGGGCTGGGTGTAGCGCCTGGCTCACTGGAAAGGCGTGCGTCAGGTTTGCTCAGTACGCGCTGAAACAAGGTTCTCTTGTTTGTCATCAGCAGTGGCCGGTCACCGCCGTCGACATCGATGACGGCAGACGTCGTCTGCTCAGGCGCATGCGGTAATACCTGAAAAGGCTTGGCTGAGGGCACATCCGCGGTAGCCGCCTGAACAGGCGCATCCTCACCCAGCCACAGATACCCACCGACGCTCACACCCAGTACCGCTGTGACCGCGACGCCCAGCAACGCCAGAACCGGGCCTTTACGCTGTTCGAAGTTGCGCGGCGTATCGCCTATCGAGGCTGCTCGTCCTGAAGGAGAGGGCCGCAGTACGCAAACTTGTGTAGCTTCCAGATCATCCGGCGGCAGGCTGTCCAACGCAGCGATCAGTTCGCCTGCATCGGAAAAGCGCTGCTCACGCTCCTTTGCCAGAAGTCCCTCAAGGATATGTTGGTAACGTCCGTGATGGATCGGCAGCTTCGGCAGCGGTTCGGTGAGATGAGCCAGCGCGGTGGACAACGCATCGGTGCCGTTGTACGGCAGTTTGCCGACGAGCATTTCGTAGAGCACCACACCCAAGGCATACAGGTCGGCACGGCCGTCGATTTCCAGTCCGCGCGCCTGTTCAGGGCTCATGTAGCTGGGTGTGCCCACGGCGAACCCGGCCTGGGTGAACTGCGTGCGGTCATCCAGTGATTTGGCGATCCCGAAATCGGAGAGCACTGCCAGACCATTGCTCCGGAACAGGATGTTGGCCGGCTTGACGTCGCGATGAACCAGCCCCTGGGCGTGGGCATACCCCAACGCCGTGGCGATCTGACGGATGTAGATCAGGCCCTGGGCTGCGCTCATACCCGCCACGATTCGCTCCCTGAGCGTACCGTTGGGCAGGTACTCCATGGCCATGTAATAGAGGTCCCCGACATTGCCGATGTCGTGGATGGTCACCGTGTGGGGATGGGACAGGCGCGCCAGGGTCTTGCCTTCACGCAGGAAGCGTTCGCAGAACGTAGGATCGGCTGCCAGCGTCGATGCCATGACCTTCAGCGCCACCTTGCGCTCCAGCGAACACTGAGTGGCGATATAGACCGTGGCCATGGCGCCTTCACCAATCTCACCCTCGATGTCGAATCCGGGAATCAGTATGTCCATGCTCTGACCTTCAGGAAGCTTTGACGACAATGGCGGTGATGTTGTCGGGTGCACCGCGGGTCAATCCCAGATGCACCAGGCTGCGAACGACCTGCCAGGGATCGGGGTGACCCAGGACATCGCGGATTTCATGGTCCTCAGTGGTTTTATTCACGCCGTCGCTGCACAGCAGCCAGGTATCGCCGGGCAGGATTTTTAGGTCGATAGCCGCCAGATCAAGCGTGTCTTGGACGCCAACGGCACGGGTGACGATGTTGGCGTGGGGATGCACCCGCGCTTGGGCTTCGCTGAGCAGGCCGCTGTCCTGCAGACTCTGGACGTAGCTGTGATCGCGGGAGATGCGTTGCAGATGGCCATCGCGCAGGCGATAAAGGCGGCTGTCACCGGCCCACAGGCAAACTCCCCGGTTGCCTTGAACCACCAGCAACACCACGGTGCTGCCCATCACACTCACACCACGATGCAGGGTTTCCTTGCGCACTGAGGCATTCACCCGCCCCAGCGCCTCACGCAAAGCGCCGGTGTAGGTGAAGAGTGAGTCCCCTGGGATTGCTCGCCGAAGGCTGTCGACAATCAGGTTGGCCACATAATCCCCGGCCGCGTGCCCGCCCATCCCGTCGGCGATAGCCCAGAGGCCGTTCTGCGCAAGTTCCAGGAACGCGTCTTCGTTGATCTGCCGCACCATGCCGACATGGCTGAAACAGGCGCTGCGGTAATGCACAGTTTCCACTAATGCAGGCATCTAGACCGACGCTCCTTGTCCCAGCAGATAGCTGCCGAATTCAGCAGGCTCAGGCAGGCCCGGGCAGCGCATCAGCCCAGGGGCGACACGATCCGACCCCCTGCCCCACCACAGGCTCGCACCTTCACAGGCAAGTTCGGCGAGCGCCTGAAACCGCGCCTGCGGATCGTTCGCGGTGGTGCGCTGAAGTCCGGCGAAGTCGCTGATCGACGGATACAAGGACGTGGGCAGGAACCCAAGGCTTGAAATACCGTCATCGAATGCCGAAAATTTTGCGCCTTGGGCAAGCGTCGCCAACATCAATGCTTCGACCTGCTCAAACCAGGCTTCAGGCGCACTGACAACCGCTGCCAGCGACTGACCTGGCTCAAGTGTCTGGGCGACTGTCATGGGAAAATATCGCCCCACCCGATCGATGCTCGGCATCAGCACGCCAGTCACCGCCTGTTCCCCACAGACGCCTGGTGCCAGCGCAAAGCGCCAGAGAGGGCTGACCAGGTAGGCATCCAGCCAGGCCTCCCCGAGTTGTTGCCGGCTTGCCTGCAGGCCCGCAGCCAGCCAGCGATCCCATGGCCTGATGAAATCCTGCCCTAAACCACGGCTGATAAAATCGCCACGGCTGGCCAACTTGCCGTAAAACCCCAGCGTCGTCATAAGCGCTCCGGCAGGCTGAATCCGCTGAGTACACGGCTTTTGAACGGGTTGAACGCACTGTTGGCGCGTAGCTCGTATGAAATACTGACGTTATCGACCCGAACCCTGAGGTTGAAACGGTCGGGAGAAACGCCAGCCAACAGTTCCGATTGATCCAGCAGGCGGAACCATGCCCATGGGCCATCGAGGGTGACACCTGAACGACCGCTGGCCACTGGTGGCAGCGTGGACAGTCGCACGACACCAACATTGCCGGGATTGGGCCACTGCATCGCGGTCGGGCGGCTCGGCCCATGGTCGTAGCTGATCTGCTGACCGTCCAGATCGAGCAGGAACTGTGTGATCGAGGCGTCCATTGCCACCGGCATGAGCTCGAAACGCACCGTCGGCTGCAGCCCCCCGGCACGAAAGAACGCATCGCGAATAGCAGCCGCGCGCTGGAAGGTCTGCAGCGCCGAGGAGCTGATCCCAAGCTTTTGTGCAGCTCCAGGCTGCCAGCGCCAGGCAGGGCTGGAGGTGTCGACATAAGGTTGCAGGTACTTGCGAAAATAGTTATCCATTACCCCGCCCACGCCGAAGAACAGACCGAAGTCTTCGAGCGTCGCATCCCGGGAGCTGCCTGGCACAAGCGGATAGCGGCCACTGAGGGACTGGCGATAGACGTTCACCACCTCGCTGACCCACGCGGAATTCAACTGATTGCGTACGCCGCCCATCATGGTGTTGGTGGTGGAGCTGAGCATGGACTTCACCAGCCCTTGCACCACCGGCGGCTGACGGCTGGCGTTCAGGCTTACACGGCTAGCTGCCGCGCTGGCTGAGTTTTTCGCCTCGACCAGCAACGCATCACCACTGGCATCGACCATCGCGCTGACCTGTACATAAAGCGCATTGATGTCCGCCAACAACCCGTCGATTGCAGCAGGCTCGCCCTCACCCTGGCCCATAAAAGCCTTCAGTTCGGCGAAGTGACTGGAGACTGGATCCTGCGCCTGCACGGGCTTGACGGGAGTACCTGTTTGTTCTTGCCCTAGAATCGAGCCCAGACGCTGTTTGAGTTGATCGACTCCGCCTTCGACCTTCCTACCCTGCTCAGCCAGGAGTCTGGCTTCGAGCTGAAGGTCGGTTTGCATAGCCACGGCTGCCAACAATTTTTTCAGTGGCGAGGCCGGCCCTGAAATGACCCGCAACACGTCGGCAGCCTGGGCCACGCTGGTGATCGGCACAAAGTCGATATCTGCCAAGAGCGCATCCCATTGACGCTGGTAATCCTGGAAATACAAGCGCTGCACATCGGCAGCCAGGCTGGCTACGTTCTGCTGATCTGCGCGGTCCGGCGCCAGGACCCACTGTTCTTCGGCCAGGGTCGAGGCCTGACTCAAGCTTGTGGCCAAAAATGCTTCGCGATAACCCTTGGCGGTGAAAAAACCACTCAACGGTTCGCCCAGCGACTTGCCGCTTTTACGCGAGAACACCAGGGCAGCATCACGCCCGCCCACTTCTGTGATACGAAAATCGGCCAAGCCCGACGGCAAATTTTGCCGTTTGACCCGATCGTAGACACGCTGCGCCACGGGCAAATGCCGTAGCTGGTGACGCAGGTCATCGATCAGCCGTTGATCCAGACGTGCCGTGGGTGGATGCCGCTCGAACAAGGCATGCAGGTGCTCACCCAATGCCTGACGTTGTTCCACAGGAAGATCGCGCGGCAAACTCTGGTCCCAATCCAGCGCCACCCAGGCCTTGATGAAATCAGGATCGTAGTGTTCCTTGTCAGCGAACATCAGATAGGCCTTCAGACCCTCATAAAGAAAATCCGGACTGCCACCGCTGCGCAATTGCTCCTCTACTCGGGCGACCAGCCGTGGTGCGAGCACCGCGATCAACAACTTGCGGTAAACGCTGCCTGCTTCGGCCTCTAGCATGTCGCCCTGATAAAGACCCGACCCTTGAGACATCCCGGGCGGGTTGCCGGCCAGACCTCGCACGGCATCGAGCAACGGCAGCACCGCCAGTACGTCACGGTGTGCCGGGCTCAAGGCTTGAAGGCCCAGAACCAGAGGCTCGATCTTTTGATCGACCTGAGCGATGTATGACTGATTGGCACGATAGCTGACCCACCAAAGCGCGCTGACCACCAGCACCGACGCAATCGTGGCGGCCAATGCACCGCGTGCCAGCCATTTGCGTCGACACTCTATCCGCGGGTTCACGCCTACCAGTCCCCGCTCGGCGAAAGCGACCTCCGTAAACAGCTTTTCGATGAAATAGCTGCGGCCAGTGCCTGTCTGGTCCGCTAGGTGTTGGCGGTCCAGATTCATGCTCTGGGCCATGACGCCGATCAACCGATCGATAGGGCTGCCTTCCTGTGTGCCGCTGGTGAAGTACACACCTCGCAGCAGCGCGCGATCTTCGAAGGCATTGGGTTTGAAAACGCCCTCAAGGAAGCCTTGCAGCGTTTCTTTCAAGGCGCCGAATTGCTGCGGGAAGCCGTAGATCAGATCCCGCCGGGCCGGATCGCGCTCCTGCTGCAAACGCTCGATCAACCGTTCGTTCAGACGCTGCTCCAGCAGCGCGAACTCACTGAGCAGGCTCGGCAGAGGACCGTCGCTATCCCTGCCATCGTCCAGTGCGAAGGTCATGCCCCAGACCTGTGCTCGCTGATCTTTGCTCAAGGTCTCGAAAAATTCCATGAAGCCTGGCACCAGATCGAGCTTGGTCAGCATCACGTAGAGCGGAAAGCGAACACCCAGCCGGTTGTATAACTCCTGAATCCGTGAGCGAACCGCAGCCGCATGGGCTGCGCGTTCTGCGTCGGTTCCCAACAGCAGGTCCGACAGGCTGATGGCAATGAACGCGCCATCGATAGGGCGCCGGGAGCGCTTTGTTTTCAGAAGGTCGAGAAAGCCGAGCCAGGCCGCCTTGTCGACCTGACCATGACTGTCCTGGGTGGTATAGCGTCCAGCGGTATCAAGCAGTACAGCCTGATCGGTGAACCACCAGTCGCAGTTGCGCGTGCCGCCCACACCACGAACCGCGCCCGCACCCATCTGTGCCGCCAGGGGGAAGTGCAGCCCTGAGTTGACCAGCGCTGTGGTCTTGCCCGATCCCGGCGGGCCGATAATCACGTACCACGGCAATTCGTAGACACTGCGACGTTCATCGCCACCCAGACGGGCCTTCTTCAACAGTTGAAGGGCGTCGTCCATGCGCTCGCGCAAAGTAGCCAATTCCTCATCTGTCGCGAGACTGGCAGGATCCGCAGCGTTTTCTGCCGCCAGACTTTTTAGAACCTGGGCCGCATGCCGCCGAGTCTGAACGATGCGAAACACGCGCCAGGCGCCCCAGACGGCGAACAGTAGAACGATCAGCGCCAATCGGCGGCCTTGGGGTAAAAGAAGGTCCAGCAGCGGGCCGATGAACCAGATGATGAGGGCAAGCGCGATCAGGCCAAAAACCGGGACTACCCAACGCACGACGAAACTGAAAAACGCCTTCACTCGAATCCCTCCGCCAGCACAGTGATTTCAACCCGACGATTCTTCGCCCGCCCTTCGGCCGTTGAATTTGAAGCCATAGGTTCAGTGTCACTGCGCCCATGCGCGGAGAATCGTTCCGGCTGACCGGTGTGGGCCGCGAGAACCTGCAGGACCTGTTCGGCGCGCGCCTGAGAAAGCGCCCAGTTGGACGGAAAACGTAGCGTGGCGATGGGAAGGTTGTCGCTGTGGCCTGTGACCCGCACCTGGCCTTTGACGTGGCGGATGGCACTGGCGATGCGCAGCATCAGTGGCTGGAAATCGTCGACGACACTGGCGCTGCCGGACGGGAACGTCCCATCCCCCCGAATGGTCACTATCGAGCGATCAACCGCGTCCTGTACTGTGATGCGTTTGGCCTTGATGTCCTCGACGAGAAGGCCTGCAAGGCGCGGGCGCTCGACAATCCTGGGTGGAGTAACGGCAGGGGTAATGGCCTGTATCGGAATTTCGCCCAGCGCATGAATGTTCTTGAACACAGGTTCCGCGTCGGACGCCAGCTTCAGGCGCAAACCCAGTAGCAACAAGAGCAGCAACGCCAGGCCAACGGCAAGTCCCACCCAAGGCGGTACGAATTGCGACAGGCGATCACGCACCACCGCAAGCCCGCGCCAGTGGGGGGAAAGCTCACGTTCGGATTCGCCGCGCGCGCTGCGAATAGCGGCGCTGGTGCGTTCGCGCAGAATCTCCAACTGGGTGCGACCGTCGCTCATCACTCGGTAGCGGCCTTCAAAACCCAGGCACATGCACAGGTACAGGAGCTCCAGCAGATGCAGACGCTCGCGGGGACTTTGCAAGCAATGCTCCAATAGCTGGAAAACCTTCTCGCCGCCCCACGCCTCGTTATGAACGGAGATCAGCAGGCTCTGTTTGCCCCACTCGCCATCTCCGCCCCACGGCGTGCTGAGCACAGCTTCATCCAGCGCGCTGCAGAGTGCATAGCGCGCCAGAAGTACGTCGTTGCGCACCACTCCCGCGGCCTCTGCGCGCTCCTGAAACTGGCGCAAGTAGCTCAACAGCTGAGCGCGCAAGCTGGCGGGTGCGGGATGCGCAATGGTGTTGCGCAGCCGCGTGAGCATTGCCAGTAATGGCCCGGCAGCCGCTTCCAGAGGATTGAGACCCAGGGCCTTGCCGCTCGGCAAGGGCGCGGGCGGCACAGGCAACGGTGGTGTGGCTCCGACTGGCTGCGGCTCACGTCCTCCGGGGCGCGGCATGAACTGCGTGCGGTCACTGGCAGGTTTGGAGATATCGAACGGTCCGTCGTGAGCAGGCATTGGCGGCTTATCCTCGAATAGCCCAGAAGGCCAGATTCAAGCCGGGGAACTCGCCGGCCACGTGGAAAGCAAAACCGCCCGATTTGGCAAGCATCGCCCAGTGTTCGCTACCGCGATCAAGTTCGTAGTAGGTCGAGCCCGCGTGGAAAGGAATCTGACGGGGTGCCACGGGCAACGGCAGCAGGCCGATGCCGGGCAATTGCAGATTCACCAGGTCGCGAATGTGCTCCACCGCACCGACCTTGCTCTGCTGAGCGAATCGCCCGCGCAGGCTTTCGCCGGGGATATCGGCACGTACGACCAGCACGAAACTGGCCTTGTCGAGCAGCGCACGGTCAGACAGCATCCCGACATGAATGCCGTAGGCTCTTTCTTCGATGGGTATAGGTGTGGCCTTGCTGTCGATCAGCATCGACAAGGCCTCGCGCAATGCCTGCATGACCGGTGCGAAGGTGGGGGTCAGTTCGTCATGCTGATAGCCTGGAAACGTCTCTGGCCTGCGCCCGGTGGCTGAAAATGTGGCGAACTCACCCGCCAGGCTCACCAGTTCGCTGTAGAGGCGCTCGGGATGCAACGGGCTCAGCTGACTCAAGTGGTCGAGCAGCGGGGCGGCACGATTAACCAGTTGCAGCAGCATGAAGTCGGCAATTTCGGCGGCGCCACCGGCGCCGGATGCCACTACCCGACCGGCCAGCGCTTCGCCACGCTGATGCAGCAACCCCACCAGTTCACTGCGAAAGGTCGTCAAGGCGTGAGACGCCGCCACGTCCAGTAACGGTGGGATGTAGCCCGCGTCGAGTGCCAATGTTCGGTCGGCGCGTTTCTCCGTGACCCGCACCATCCCGATGGACGCGTAATCGTTAAGTCCATCCTCCCCGGCCAGCAGTCGAAAAGCACGCGCCCCGACAGCCACCGGCGCGCGGCTTTCGAACAGGGCATTATCATCCCGCACCTCACGAACATGGCTGAGAAACCGGGCGCCACCGAATGCATCGCCTTCCACGACCGTGTCCCGTTGTCCTGCGCGCTTGAGCGGCAGTGCCAGGTACACCAGACCATCGCGCATCTGGTCGGCAATGTTCAGTGGACTGGGCGTCACATCGTCATGAGGAATATTGAACGGCGTACCGTCAGGCAAAAGGCCCCTGGCGCTGACAATCGCCAGCTTGCCTTGAGCGAGCAGCCCCTGATCCAGCTTCAGCTCGGAAAAGCCCCAGGCACCGGCTGACAGCGGACGGCTGCGCGCGTCGATGAGGTTTTCCAGATAACGGTCATGCTGCTGGAAGTGCTGCGTTCCAAGGAACATGCCTTCCGACCAGACCACACGATTATTCCAGGACATGGTTTCTCCGGTTGCCTATTGGGCAGGTTGAGTTAACGGGGCGACACTCACGGCTCGGGCTCGCAGATCGACCTGAAATTCGGCGGTTTTCTGCGCGCTGACAGTGAGTACGGTGCGCCACTGCGCCTGATCGATTTCGCGATAACCCACCACCAGGCCGACATGCCGTGTGGCGGGGCTGAGCGCGCGCTCGATATGGGTTCGTTGCCCGGGGTGCAGCAGCACCTCGTCCTGGTCTACAAGGTCCGGGCCTAGCGCGGCCTGGGCGCGGTCGGCCAGAGCGAAATAATCCGTACGCAGAAAACCGGCGGCGTTCTTCAGCTCGTAGATACGAACCCGCACAGGGGTGCTCTCGCCTGTGACGCCTGGATTGAGTTCAGCCGCGGCGTTGAAACGCAATGCAACAGCAGTGGTATCAGCGGTCTTGTCGACTGGCTGGGGAGGGCCTGCGTTTTTCGAACAAGAAACCAGTGACAGCACCATACCGGCTGCCAATACAAGCCTTCGAAACATCCTGCGTCCTCATGACGTGCTGACTGTCTATCCGTTTTTCCGATTGCCGCTTCTCAGGAGCGGCGAAGACGTACGCTGTGCTCTTCGTAGGCGCGACTGAACTCGCGCCCGAACAGGACTTGAAAGTCGTCCTCCGCCTCTCGGGCAATGTGGGCGTAAAGCTCGGTGAACTGTTGCCAGTGCTGTGCCTGACGAGAGCCGAAGAAATTGGCCAAGGCACCAGGCTTGCCCATGCGCTTTTCTAGTTGCGCGGGCTCGAAGCGCTTGAGTAGCGCCTTGATTGCCGCCTCGACTCCCACCATCACCGCCAATTGATGCGCCCGCAGATCGTCGAAGCTGTCGGCAACTGCCTGATCTGCCGGCATGAATGCCGAGTTGCCGGAGCGCAGCAGCAGAAGCAGCGCTTCGTCAGCATCCGGAGCGAATTTCAGCGGGTTGTTTTCAGCGGGCCTGATCATGGTTTGCTGCAAACGAAACTCACCCTTCAGACTGCTGCGTGCTCGCAGCACGTCGATCAATCCCTGGACCATCAGGCGATAACTGCGCCCGATGGACTCCATTTGTGCCAGCGCCTCATCCTGATCGATGCGTAAATGCTCAAGGCCCGCACCGCGCTGGAACGCCTGAAACGAGTTCCCGTCAAGGCGCGAAGTTGCGGGGACGGCAACGGACATCTCTGCTGGCAGTTCCGTTGCCAGGGGCACGGGGGTTTCGGCCACCGATTCCGACAACTCTCCGGGCAGGTTCCAGTCTTCGGGAATGGCGCTGGTCAAAACCTCGGGCATGGACTGAGCGTGACGCTCCGAAACGTGTGGAACGGGCGGGCGAAAATCGTGGTGCTCCACCGGGACGTGATCTGGAACTGCGGCTGCCGGTACGTTCGGCGCCGATAGAAAATCGAACGGATCAGGTAAAGCCCACTGGGCAGCCCCATCTCTGGATCGCTGCGTCGCCAAATGCTCGACAGCCACTGGGGCGGCGCTTTTCTCAACCCCTATCAACGACTCGAAACTGTTAACCGGGTTATTTCCAGAAACACTTTTCTCCATGAGTTTCATTTTTAAATCAATTCGCACGCTGATTTCGTACTCACCCATTCGAATGACTTCACCATCGATCAGCACCTCACTGTTTCCGCGCCGCAACCTGGCTCCCGCATTTACCAGCTCCACACCATTGGTGCTCGTGTCGGTCAAATAATAACGATCGCCCTTGGACTGAATCGTACAATGCCTCGAAGAAACAAGCCGTTCCGGATCGGATAATACCCAGTCGTTATCGGGTCCACGGCCTATTGCCAGCATTCCTTTGTCTATAGATATTTCCGGCACTTGCCCAGGAGTTATCTTGTGATAACTCGTAATGGTCAGATAGAGCGACACTTCGCCTCCTTGCTTGCACTTGATGCCCTGCGAACCAGGCAGCGCGGCCTGTGCAAGGCAGTCGAACATCCTGCTTCGCAACGCTCCAGAAGCCTCCGAATTTTGCGGGAGTATGTTTTGGCCGGCAATTCTAAACACACTTCCCCATCAAGGGTACAGCGAGATATGCATCAACCTCACATGCTGCCATTCACATCACAACGGTTACAAAGTTTGCCTAGCATACCTTGACAACGGATAATTTCCACACCAAAAATGTACAACTTACAAAATTTAAAAGACATCATCACGACATCATTCATTAAGAAATTAAGAAAATTCAAAAGTTGATGTAGGAAATTTCCTCAAGCAATGTAAGAAATATCGATTTCAAGATAAGGAGATCTGTTTTGTTGGACATTCCGCTATTGCTAACTGCAATTTCAGCAAACTCTCCATGCGGCGAGGATCTTGAATACGATGCCGATTTTTTGCAATTGGAGCGAGATTCCCAAGGTAAACCCGAGCGTACGATGGGTGATTCGGTACAACAAGCTGAAGCCCCACAATGGCGGCAGATAGAGCAATCCAGCATTGCCCTTTTGCAACGCAGCAAAGACCTGAGGATCAGCCATTTTCTCCTGCAAAGCGCTCTGGCGCTCGACGGTTTCACAGGGCTGGCCGAGGCTCTGAAGCTGACCCACGACTTGCTCGGGCAATACTGGCCAACCCTGTATCCGCAACTGGACGCCGATGACGAGAATGACCCGACGGTGCGTATAAACACGCTGTGCGGAATCGTATGCGACACCAACATCCTGCTATTACGTGAGTGCCTGCTGACACGCTCTCGCACATTTGGCCCGATCAGCCTGCGCGCGGCACTCAACGCCAGCGGGCTGCAGAGCTTCCCCGATGAGCCATTGAGAGCAGACGAGCTGGCAGGCGCGCTGCGCGACAGTGATCCCGAACAGTTGTCGGCGGTGCGCAGCGCATTGTCCGAGGCCCACGGCGTGGCGGATGCCATAGAACACTTCGTTTCGCAGCAAGTCGGTTCAGCACAGGGCGTAGACCTGTCAGCCCTGAAGCAACCTCTCAAGCAGGCGCTGCATATCCTTGCCGAGTACGCCCCCGACAGCAGCGCCTTCCAGACTTCGTCCCTCGAGCCTGGCACCCAGCTGGCCGCGCACGCCGTAGCGAACCGTACACCGGCGATTATCGGGGAAATATCCAACCGTGACGACGTGTTGCGCAGCCTTGAGCGGATCCTCGTTTACTACGCAAGGCATGAGCCGTCGAGCCCGCTCCCGGTGTTGCTGAACCGGGCCAAAACCCTGGTGCACGCTGATTTCGCGGCCATCGTGCGCAATCTCATTCCCGACGGCCTATCCCAGTTCGAAAACCTGTGCGGGCCCGAGACCCGATAGCGGCGCGACCGGAACATCGCGACAAACATCACCCAAATCCGTCACCGGCATTGCTCGATGACGCCATCACGTCGCAGCAGCGACCAGGAGGAGCAACGTGGCGAACACCAGTTCTCAGAAATTCATTGCGCGCAACCGTGCCCCGCGGGTCCAGATCGAGTACGACGTGGAACTCTACGGAGCCGAAAAGAAAGTTCAGCTGCCCTTTGTCATGGGAGTCATGGCGGATCTGGCTGGCAAGCCTGCAGAACCGCTGGCGGCCGTGGCTGATCGCAAATTTCTGGAAATCGACGTCGATAACTTCGATTCGCGTCTGAAAGCCATGCAGCCCCGTGTTGCCTTTCATGTGGCGAACGAACTGACCGGCGAGGGCAACCTCAGCCTGGATATCACGTTCGAGAGCATGGACGACTTCAGCCCTGCCGCTGTGGCGCGCAAGGTCGATTCGCTCAATCAGTTGCTCCAGGCGCGCACTCAATTGGCCAACCTGCTGACCTACATGGACGGCAAGACAGGCGCTGAAGAAATCATCATGAAAGCGATCAAGGATCCGACCCTGCTACAAGCGCTAGTCAGTGCGCCAAGACCCGGTGCCAATCAACCTCAAGACACAGAACTGAAGGCCTGAGCAGGAGCCAACGCCATGACCCAATTGCTGCGCGAAACCCAGGCCCAGACCAGCCAGAACGAAGACACCGATGCGTTCGCCTCGTTGCTGCTCAAGGAATTCAAACCCAAGACTGAACGCGCTCGCGAAGCCGTCGAAACGGCGGTTCGCACCTTGGCCGAACAGGCATTGATGCAAACAGACCTGGTGTCCAAGGACGCCATCACCTCGATCGAATCGATCATTGCGGCCATCGACGCCAAACTCACCGCTCAAGTGAACCAGGTAATTCACCATCCTGAGTTCCAGCAGCTGGAGAGCGCCTGGCGAGGGCTGCACTATCTGGTCAACAACACCGAAAGCGACGATCAGTTGAAGATTCGGGTGCTGAATATCTCAAAGCCCGAGCTGCACAAAACCCTGAAGAAATTCAAAGGCACCGCCTGGGATCAGAGCCCGATCTTCAAGAAGATGTACGAGGAAGAATACGGCCAGTTCGGCGGCGAACCCTACGGTTGTCTGGTCGGCGATTACTACTTCGACCAATCCCCGCAAGACGTCGAACTACTGGCCGAGCTCTCGAAAACGTGCGCCGCGATGCATGCACCGTTCATCGCTGCGGCATCACCTACCGTGATGGGCATGGGGTCGTGGCAGGAACTGTCCAACCCTCGCGACCTCACCAAGATTTTCACGACTCCGGAGTACGCCGGGTGGCGCTCGCTGCGTGAATCGGAAGACTCGCGCTACATCGGCCTTACCATGCCGCGCTTCCTCGCCCGCCTACCCTACGGCGCCAAGACCGATCCGGTGGAAGCCTTCGCTTTCGAAGAAGACACCGACAGTGCCGACAGCGCCAAATACACCTGGGCCAACGCGGCCTATGCCATGGCAGTGAACATCAACCGATCGTTCAAACACTACGGATGGTGCTCGCGGATTCGCGGCGTCGAGTCGGGTGGAGAGGTGCAGAACCTGCCGGCCCACACCTTCCCGACCGACGACGGCGGGGTGGACATGAAATGCCCGACTGAAATTGCGATCTCCGACCGCCGCGAAGCGGAACTGGCGAAGAACGGCTTCATGCCGTTGCTGCACAAGAAAAACACCGATTTTGCCGCGTTCATCGGTGCGCAGTCCCTGCAGAAACCCGCTGAATACGATGATCCCGACGCCACGGCCAACGCCAACCTTGCCGCGCGCTTGCCGTACCTGTTCGCCACCTGCCGATTTGCTCACTACCTGAAGTGCATCGTGCGCGACAAGATCGGCTCCTTCAAAGAGAAGGATGAGATGCAGCGCTGGTTGCAGAACTGGATCTTGAACTACGTCGACGGCGATCCGGCGCACTCCACCGAAACCACCAAGGCGCAGCAACCGCTGGCCGCCGCGGAAGTGGTGGTCGAGGACGTCGAAGGCAACCCCGGTTACTACAACTCCAAATTCTTCCTGCGTCCGCATTACCAGCTCGAAGGGCTGACGGTGTCGTTGCGTCTTGTAACCAAGCTGCCTTCTGCGAAAGGCGCTTAACAGCGCTGCGCCAATAGCAGCACAACAACATCGTGGTGAACATCACATTGGAGAACACATGGCTGTTGATATTTTCATCGTGATCGGGGAAATCAAAGGCAACTCGATAGCCGAGGTCGTCTTAGTTTTTTCCCATTTCAGCCCTGCTTCCGGCGCCTGACGTATGGCCCTGCCTGGCTTGCCCCTACGAGAACGTCTGCAGCCATCGCTCCTTGACCGTCTTACCGACGAGGAGCCCGGCAATCCGCAGGAAAGTGCGGACAGGCGAGTGTTGTCACTCAACCAGCTCAAGGCCTCAGTGCTGCGGGATCTTGCATGGCTGCTCAACACCACGTCGTTGCTCGACACCCATGCAACGCTGCACACCCCGGCAGGCTCGTCGGTGGTCAATTTCGGCCTGCCCGCGCTGGCAGGAAACAGTGCGTCAAACATTGATGTGACCGTGCTGGAGAACGTGATCTATCGGGCTATCACCACCTTTGAGCCAAGAATTGTACGGCATACCCTGCGGGTGAGAGCCCAGGCGCGGCCGGAGCAGATGAACCATAACGCTCTGAGTTTCGAGATCGAAGGTGATCTGTGGGCGCAGCCCGTAGCAGTGCCGCTGCTGTTACGCACCGATCTGGATCTTGAGTCCGGCAAGGTGCACGTCGCGCAAGCCGAACAGCGGAGACGCCCATGAACCCGCGCCTGCTGGAACTGTATAACCAGGAGTTGCAACACGTACGCGAGAGCGCGGCGGAGTTCGCCAGGGAATACCCGAAAATCGCAGGACGGCTCACGCTGTCCGGGATCGACTGCGCAGACCCTTATGTCGAGCGTCTGCTGGAAGGGTTTGCATACCTCACGGCTCGCGTGCAGCTCAAACTCGACGCCGAGTACCCCACCTTCACCCAAAGTCTGCTGGAAATCGCCTACCCGCACTACCTGGCACCTACACCGTCGATGACCGTTGTGCAGATGCAGATCGACCCGGACGACGGGTCGCTCGACAGCGGATTCATCCTGCCCCGTGACAGCGTATTGCGTGCCACCCTGGGGCGCGATTCGCAAACGTCCTGCGAGTACCGCAGCGCTCATGAAGTGACACTGTGGCCGCTCAAGATCAGCCAGGCTGAATACTTCGGCAACCCTGCCACGGTGCTCGGACGCCTGGCGGCCAGCGAACCGAAGGCCAGGGCCGCTTTGCGACTAACCTTGCACACCGGCGCCGATCTGCCATTCAACAGCCTGAACCTGAACCATCTGCCCCTTTACCTGAACGGTGCAGACGAACTGCCATTCAGGCTTTATGAGCAACTGCTCGGCAATGCCTGCGCAGTATTCGCCCGACAGCCGGGAGCCGATTGGGTCGAGCGTCTGCCGGTCGATGCCTTACAACCCTGCGGGCTGGACGACCGTGAAGCGGCAATGCCGGTGGTCGCCCAGGCGTTTCAGGGTTACCGCCTGTTGCAGGAATACTTCGCACTCCCGCAGCGCTATCTGTTTGTTGTCCTCAGCCACCTCGGCCGTGCTGTGCAGCGTTGCACCGGGCAAGAGCTGGAGGTGATCGTGTTGTTCGACCGTCTCGACCAGAGTCTTGAAGGCAGTGTCGGGGCCGCGCAATTTCTGCCGTTCTGTACCCCTGCGATCAACCTGTTTCCTCGTCGGATAGACCGGATTCACCTCAGCGACCGCGTCAATGAGCATCACGTCATTGCCGACCGCACTCGGCCCATGGATTTCGAAATCCACTCTCTGACCGGCGTCACCGGGTACGGCAACGGCCCCGAGCAAGGGTTTCTGCCGTTCTACGCGGTGCGCGACCCGTCGCGTTACGGCCGGGACAATGCCTACTACACGGTGCGCCGAGAGCCGCGTATTCCATCGAGCGACCAGCGTCGCACGGGCATGCGCTCGACTTATGTAGGCAGCGAAACATTTGTCAGTCTGGTGGACAACCGGCAGGCGCCTTGTAGCCTCGAGCTGCGCCAATTAGGTGTAAGCGCTTTGTGCACCAACCGCGACCTGCCGCTGTTCATGAGCGTAGGCAGCGGCAAGACCGACTTCACCCTGGCGGGTAGCGCGCCGGTTTCGTCGATCCGCTGCGTGACCCGCCCCAGCCGCCCCCGCACCAGTCATGCCCACGATCAGCAGGCATGGCGCCTTATCAGCCAACTGTCGCTGAACTACCTTTCGCTGAGTGAGCCGGGCCAAGGCGCTGCCGCATTGCGTGAACTGCTGCGGCTGTACGGTGACAGCAGCGACACCACACTGCAGTTGCAGATCGAAGGCTTGCGTGAGGCGAGCAGCAAACCTTGCACGCGCCGCTTACCCATGCCCGGCCCGATCGTCTTCGGGCGTGGACTGGAGATCGCCCTGGAGTTCGACGAAAACGCCTTCCGTGGCACCGGCGTGTTCTTGCTGGGAGCAGTATTCGAGCGTTTTCTGTCTCGCTACGCATCCACCAACAGCTTTACCGAGACCGTGCTACGCACCAGCCAGCGCGGCGAGATCATGCGATGGAAAGCCAAGCCCGGCAGGCGTCCGACCCTGTGAGCATCCTCACCGATATTCACGCGCAGCCCTGGAATTACGATTTCTTTCAGGCGTTGCGGCGTATCGAATGCGAATCCCCGCACCTGCCACGCCTCGGTCACTCGTTGCGCCTGGTGGACGACCCGATACGCCTGGGTCAGCAACCCGATTGCGCGTTTGCACCTTCCACGCTGGCGGCAATGACGCTTGAGGACGAGGTAAAACCGGCGCGGTTGGAGCAATTTTTCTTCGGTCTTGGCGGACCTAACGGGCCGCTACCTCTGCACCTGACCGAGTACGTACGCGAGCGCCAGCGCAACAATGCCGACGATAGCAGCAAACGCTTCCTCGACATCTTTCATCACCGCCTGTTGAGCCTGTTCTATCGGGCCTGGGCAGAGGCGCGGCCCACCGTCAGCCATGACCGGCCAGATGATGACTACTGGTCTGCACGGCTGGCCGCATTCAGTGGTCGCGGCACGTCGCGCCTTCTGGACCACGGGCCGATTCCAGGCCCCGCCAAGCTGCATTTCAGCGGGCATCTTTCTGCAAAGACCCGCTACCCCGACGGCCTGAAAGCCATTATCGAGGACTACTTCGCCCTACCGGTCCAGATCGTGGAGTTTGTCGGCCAGTGGCTGGAACTACCCGAGCGAAGCGGCCTCGGCGCCTGCGCCAATCAGTTGGGTATCGATTTTTGCCTGGGTAGCCACGTATGGGATCGCCAGCACAAATTCCGCATTCGCCTGGGCCCACTCACGCTGGATGAGTACATGGAAATGCTGCCCGGCGGCGAGCCATTCCGGCATCTGGCGGCGTGGGTCATCGAGTACCAGGGTCACGAGCTGGATTGGGACCTGAACCTGGTGCTGCACCAGCGGCAGGTCCCGAAACTCCAGCTCAATGGCGAGTTTCGCCTGGGCTACAACACATGGTTGGGAAGCCCTTCGACAGACGCCGACGATCTGATCCTGGCCCATCAATACGCGGATCCGCCCCGCACTGCGGGTACAGCATCAGGCATTCATCCACACCAATCAGCAAGGAGCATGGAACATGGGTGAGATCAGTCGCGCCGCACTGTTCGGCAAACTCAACAGCACCGGATACAAGGCCATCGAAGCTGCCACCGTGTTCTGCAAACTGCGAGGCAATCCGTATGTGGAACTGGCCCACTGGTTTCATCAGTTGTTGCAGCTACAGGACTGCGACCTGCACCGCATCATTCGCCAGTTCAGTATCGAGCCCGCACATCTGGCCCGAGACCTTACCGATTCGCTGGATCACCTGCCCCGCGGCTCGACCTCGGTTACCGACCTGTCGTCCCATGTCGAGGAGGCCGTTGAGCGGGGCTGGGTGTATGCAAGCCTGATGTTCGGTGAGCGCCAGGTACGCACCGGTCATCTGCTGATCGGAATTCTCAAGACAGCAAGCCTGCGCAACGGGCTGCTCGCCCTGTCGTCCGAGTTTGAAAAGGTCAAGGTCGAATCCCTGTCCGAACGCTTCTGTGAATACATTGGCGATTCCCCGGAAAACGTCAGGGATGGTTTGGCCACGGGTGCAACGCCAGGCGAAGCCAGCGGAGCCATCGCCCCCAGCGCCATGGGCAAGCAGGAAGCACTGGGACGGTTTACGGTCGATATGACCGAACAGGCACGCAGCGGCGAACTGGACCCGATTGTCGGCCGCGACGTAGAGATTCGGCAGATGGTCGACATCCTCATGCGCCGCAGGCAGAACAACCCGATCCTCACCGGTGAAGCAGGTGTCGGCAAAACCGCTGTTGTCGAGGGACTGGCCCTGCGAATCGTCGCCGGCGACGTACCGCCCGCACTCAAGGACGTCGAGTTGCGCAGCCTGGACCTGGGTCTGCTGCAAGCTGGCGCAAGCATGAAGGGCGAGTTCGAACAGCGTTTGCGTCACGTCATCGAGGAGGTTCAAGCCTCGCCCAAGCCGATCATTCTGTTCATAGACGAAGCTCATACGCTGGTCGGTGCCGGAGGGGCGTCCGGGACCGGTGATGCGGCTAACCTGCTCAAGCCGGCACTGGCGCGGGGAACTCTGCGCACCGTTGCCGCCACGACATGGGCCGAATACAAGAAACACATCGAGAAAGACCCTGCCCTCACACGGCGCTTTCAGGTGGTGCAGGTGGACGAGCCCTGCGAAGACAAGGCGCTGATGATGATGCGCGGCGTGGCCTCAACCATGGAACAGCATCATCAGGTGCAGATCCTCGACGAAGCACTGGAAGCCTCGGTGAAACTGTCCCACCGCTACATTCCGGCGCGGCAGTTGCCGGATAAATCCGTCAGCCTGCTCGACACTGCCTGTGCACGGGTTGCGGTCAGCCTGCATGCAGTGCCGGCCGAGGTAGACGACAGTCGCAGACGCATCCAGGCGCTGGAAACCGAGCTTCAGATCATCGCCCGTGAGCACTCCATTGGTATCGACACCAGTGCTCGACGCCTCAGCAACGAAATCCTTTCAGGGATCGAGCGTGAGCGGCTCGTACAGCTGGAGCAGCGTTGGAAGGAGGAAAGGTCGCTGGTCGATGAGCTGCTGGCGACCCGCGCCGAGTTACACGAGATCACCGGCACAGCGAATCCTGTGACGGATACCGCACAGTCTGATCGCATGCGTGATCGACTGGCCGAATTGCAGGCGCAACTCAGCGCTGTGCAATGTGAAAACCCGTTGATTCTGCCCACTGTGGACTATCAGGCCGTAGCCTCGGTGGTGGCGGACTGGACCGGCATCCCCGTGGGGCGCATGGCGCGCAACGAGCTGGAAACCGTGCTGAACCTCGATTACCACCTGAAAAAGCGCATCATTGGTCAGGACCACGCGCTCCAGATGATCGCCAAACGTATTCAAACCTCTCGCGCGGGCCTGGACAACCCGAGCAAACCCATCGGCGTGTTCATGCTGGCGGGTACCTCAGGCGTGGGCAAGACCGAAACTGCGCTGGCTTTGGCGGAAGCCATGTATGGCGGCGAACAGAACCTCATCACCATCAACATGAGCGAATTCCAGGAGCCCCACACGGTATCTACCCTGAAGGGGGCGCCACCGGGCTATATCGGCTACGGCGAAGGAGGCGTGCTGACTGAAGCGGTACGGCGCAAACCTTATAGCGTCGTACTGCTCGACGAGGTGGAAAAAGCGCATCCGGATGTTCACGAGATCTTCTTCCAGGTGTTCGACAAAGGCGTGATGGAGGATGGCGAAGGTCGAGTCATCGACTTCAAGAACACCCTGATCCTGCTGACCACGAACGCGGGCACCGAATTGATTTCGCGTCTGTGTCAGAACGCGCAACACATGCCCCCTCCCCAAGACATCGCGCAGGCGCTGCGCCAGCCACTACTCGAAATTTTTCCGCCCGCGCTGCTCGGTCGCCTGGTGACCATCCCTTACTACCCACTCAGCGACAGCATGCTCAGAACGATCACTGGCCTGCAGCTGGACCGCATCAAGAAACGGGTCGAGAACACGCACAATGTGCAATTCGACTACGACGACGGGGTCATCGATCTGATCGTCTCGCGCTGCGGCGAAACCGAGAGTGGCGGACGGATGATCGATACCCTCCTGACCAACACCCTGCTGCCGGACATGAGCCGCGAATTCCTCACGCGCCTACTGGAAGCCAGGCCGATGGCGAATGTGAGCGTCCGTGCGCGGGATAACCAGTTCGAGTACCGGTTCAGCAACGACGAAACATGAATTTTTAGCAGCAGGGTTTGCCGGCGGGATGCTATCGCCGCCAAGCCGCGCTACTACAGGTCGTCAAAATGAATATATCAGCGGATCAGTCCATGCAATTCATGCAGCTCACTCGCTTCGCCCAAGTCAGCAGTCCCCTGGGGCCGGACATCCTGTTACTCAGCCAGATGACCGGCGGCGATGATCTGGGGCGCCTGTTCGAATTCAGGTTACAGCTGACCTCCAGTGACGATGCCATTGACCTGAACCAGTTACTGGGCAAACCCATGAGTGTGGCGTTGCAAATGAGTGCGGGGCGCACCCGGTATTTTCACGGCCTGGTCGCAAGCTGCAGCCAGGGTGTCGATGACGGTCAGTTCGCAAGCTATCAGGTCGTTCTGCGACCCTGGCTGTGGCTACTGACCCGCACCTCGGACTGCCGGATTTTCCAGCACATGACCGTTGCGCAGATCATCAAGCAAGTGTTCCGCGATCTGGGCTTTTCCGATTTCCAAGATGCTCTAAGCCGCCCCTATCGCGAGTGGGAATACTGCGTCCAGTACCGCGAAACCAGCTTCAACTTCGTCAGCCGCCTGATGGAGCAGGAAGGCATCTACTATTTCTTCCGCCATGAAAAAGATCGCCACGTCATGGTGCTCGCCGATGCGTACGGCGCACATCAGCCCGAGCCCGGCTACGAGACGGTCCCCTTCTATCCTCCAGACGGCCAACACCGCGAACGCGACCACATCAGCGATTGGCGCATGGCGCAACAGGTGCAACCCGGCTCCCTGGAGCTCAACGACTATGACTTCCAGCGACCCAGCGCACACATTGACGTGCGTTCGGCCATGCCTCGTCCCCATGCAGCGGGGGGCTATCCGCTGTTCGATTACCCCGGCACCTACGTCCAGAGTGACGACGGCGAACACTACGCCCGGACACGTATCGAGGCGATCCAGGGCCAGCACGAACGCATCGACCTGAGCAGCAACGCCCGTGGGCTAGGCGCTGGGCATCTGTTCAGCATGAGCGGCTTTAGCCGCCGGGATCAAAATCGCGAGTACCTGATCGTCGGTGCGACATACGGCATCACCCAAGAACGCCTGGAATCGGGCATCAGCTCTTCAGGCCCGCAATTTCAGAGCACCCTGGTTTGCATCGACGCCCACCAGAGCTTTCGTTCGCCCGCCGACACCCCGTGTCCCATCGTCCGGGGCCCACAGACCGCAGTGGTCGTCGGCCCCGAACAAGAGGAAATCTTCACCAACCAGTACGGCCAGGTGAAGGTGCATTTCCATTGGGATCGCCACGATCAGTTCAACGAAAACAGCTCCTGCTGGATCCGCGTTTCACAAGCCTGGGCCGGCAAGAACTGGGGATCGATGCAGATTCCGCGCATCGGACAGGAAGTCATCGTCAGCTTCCTGGAAGGCGACCCCAACCGCCCGATCATCACCGGCCGCGTCTACAACGCAGAACAGACCGTGCCCTACGATCTGCCCGCCAACGCAACGCAGAGCGGCATGAAAAGCCGGTCGAGCAAAGGCGGCACGCCAGCGAACTTCAACGAAATCCGCATGGAAGACAAGAAAGGCGCCGAGCAGTTGTACATCCATGCCGAGCGCAATCAGGACATCGTCGTGGAAGTGGATGAAAGCCACTCCGTGGGACATGACCGGGCAAAAAGCATTGGCAACGATGAGACCGTCACCATTGGCCAGGATCGACTGCGCGCGGTCCGGCGCAACGACACGCTGAAGGTAGGCGGTGCCAAATCCGACAGCGTGAGCACCGAATACCTGATTGAAGCTGGCTCCCGGATTCGCCTCGTTTGTGGGCAAAGCGTCATGGAGCTGAACGCCAGTGGCGAAATCAACATCTCGGGCTCATCGTTCAAGATCTACGCAAGCGGCAAAGGTGATATCGATACCGGAGGCCGGCTGGATCTGAATTCGGGCGGTGCTGGTGAGGTGGATGCCAGAGGTGAGGGCATCAAAGCGACAATTGACTCGGCGGTGGAGGCGTTTTTTTCGGGGAAGGCGACGACCGAATAATCAATCCCCGCCGGGAATCTGTCCTCAAGCAGTTCCCTCGCTATCTCATCATGTCCTCTAAAGTGTCAGGCGTAGAGGCAGGTGATTGCTCACTCAACACCCAATAAGCTGGTCAGAGCACGATGGTATTCGGCGCCCCTCTGCTGATCTTTATCAGTGACGGTAGGGAGCCGGGTCAGGTCGAGGTCGTCCCGGATGTCGTCGGCCATCTTGACCTTTCTTGCCAAGCACTCCAGCGCGATAGCGTTTTCGAGACTACTCATATTGTTGATTCCCAAGACCACCTCTCACCTCGTCGTAATACATCGCGCCCGCTTTCGGCGGTGGGTGTGTTTGCTCTGAGCGGGCGGCGGAAAACTCATCCATTGCAGGCGAGCCTTTTTCAAACCGCTTCTAGGTTATCTGACCTGCCTTAGCGCGGCACAACCGAGTGCTGGCAACGCCGCACATCAGAGTGCAGTGCCTCTGTTCGCCCCGGGCTGAATCATCAGGAGCGCATCAAGCTCTCTTCGCCTGCAGCGCGTCACAAAACACACAGCTGCCTCAACATCCTTTTGGAAAAGCTCTAAGGTAGGGCGATCGATCACATAATACTCCTCGTAGTCGACCATCCCGTTACTGACCGGAAATGACACATAAAATCGACCTGTAGTTTCCTCGACTCCCAAGGAGAACATATGCTCAGCGCTGACAAGGATATCTTTGAACTTCATGATTTTCCTAAAAGTGCAATGGGAAGTGAGTGATCGCACCTGCAGCGATAGCTCCGGCATCGATGACCGCTTCACTATTGCCACCGGGTAGTTTGCCTCCGGGAATCCACAATTCGTTTGCTCCAGCCTCGTTTCCTGAAGGAATACGTAAGTTAAGGTCTCTTGGTGTCGGTATATCAACCCGCATCAGGGTATTGTTTTCAAGAAAATCTTTTGGCAGTCCAAGCGCTTTTTCTATTGCGCGCTTGTCACCGTTCGTACTAACCCAGAGTTGGTCCGCTTCATACTTGGGCATTATGAAGGACGTTCCATCGCGCTGCGCTATACCGTACTTCTCCAGGTTAGACTGAGTCATGAAGCGCGATGCTCCCTTGTCGAATAGGCTCAGATGCTCGGCAACATACTTAGCCTCGAGATACTCTATCGCTTCCGGCCTTGACCCCTTGGGCATGGCCAGAATGTCAGCTTCGGTGAAGCCGGGTTTGAACTTGTTGGCTGGAGGGTCGGTGGGCTTGGCCAGCTTCGCCATTCTCGGCCCGAGGCCAAGCAATGCCATGCCTGCTATTCCTTGGAACAGATCACGACAACCTGGCCCGAGCCGATCACCTAGTTCTCCCAGTAAAGCCAACCCACCGATGACCGCTCCGCCGACCACCACGACACCCACCAGTGCAGTGACGCCAGCCATGGCAGCCAGCACAAGTCCCGCCCCTGCGGCGATAAAACCCAGCGCTTCGAGGCCGGTGTGCATCCAGCTCTCGATGTTGAGGACAAACGCCACCGACTCCGTCGGCCCTCCTATAAACGTATTCTCACTACCGCTCTTGATGTGCGCCCCACACACCATCTTGCTGTGCAAGCGCGCGGCAGGTTTGCCGTTGATGTAAACCGTCGCGCTACCTTCGGCGATGAGCACCGAAAACGGCCACATCGGATGACTGAGTGGCAAGCCACTGCAGGATGCAGATGGATCCTCGCCAGCTCGCATGGCGTTGCGGTTGTTGATGAAGACGTCGAAACTGCCTTGGATCAGGGTCCCGGTGGCGGGCTCTGGCAGGTTGAAAATTGCGCTCAGACCTTTGACAACCTGGTACATCGACAAACCGCCTGCCGCAATCGACCCGGCCATGATCGCGAGCGCTACACCTCCCGTGGCGACTGCGGCAGCGACTACTGCCGCCCCGATCAACGCGCCGGCCACGGCTCCGCCGATCATCGCGGCAACACCAAAACCGTGAGCTATTTCGTCGCCCAGACGTGCTGCGGCCTGCGCATCCATTAGCCGTCAGCTTCCTGGGCTGGTGGATGCCTCGGTTAATGTCGGCCTGGGAGTCAGCGTGGCCATCACCTTTTTCCAGGCAGCCTCGTGGTGAATGAGATCGCCGGGATGTGTGGTAAGGGTGGTTATCAGCACGGCAGGCTTGTGCTCAATGAACACCTGCCGCAGGAACAGGTCCCGGCCTTCGCGCTGCCATGTGTAGTCCAGCAGTGACGCAGGGTGGCCATGAAGAACGAAGTCCCAGGTCTGGACGAGTGTGAACCCAGGCAACTGCTGTTCCGCACTCTTCAACTGATTGGCAATGTAATCAGCGAACGTCTCGTCACCTTGACCGGCATCACGACTGATTACGAAACTCGCCTCCTTCGCCCCGCCCACAGCGGGCAATTTGAAGATGTTGATGCTTTGGTCCTGCCAGGACTGAGGGACTTCGAGATCGGCTTCTTGAATTCGATAGGGCGTCATCGGCGAGGCGTTCCCTGCACGTGTGGATGAGGTGCGAGAACGCATCAATGTCCAGACATGTCGAGACTGTGACGATCCGCCCTCTTACAGGGCCGTTTTATGCCAGTTACGGGGAAGGGACGATGCAGGCACAAGCCTAGAGAGGCTGTAGGGGGTTTCCGAAACGTTTGCAGTACTTGGGATTTGCATAACGTCGCCCACCACGTATCTACCCCCGCATACGCGACGAATTCACCGCCTCACACGCCATATCAAGATCGGTACCCGCCAACCAGCTGCCGTAATGCGCTTTCAACGCGTCTTCCCAGCTCGCCACCTCGTCCAGCACATTGCGGGCGTCGTCGAGGGACAGCGCGAAGTGCGCGTGATGGCTGAGCAGGTTTGCACGGCTCACTTTCCGGCCTTCTTTTCCAACCGCCATGGCCAGCGTTTGCGCGGGGCCCTCGCCGAGGATCGGCAGCACGTCGTACATGGGTGAAAGACGCCATTGGCCCTCCAGCCAGATGATTGCATGATTGCGCGGATGGTCATCACCGTTACCGACCAGCGCGTTGTAGCACATGCGCTTAAACAGCTCTTGCAGGTCCTCGTCCGGCACACCACGCCTACGCATTTCATCGGCGACTGCCGCGTATCGCCAGTCGTGGTGGTGTTGGTCGTTCCATTCCGAGTCCAGCAAGGTCAGTGCGCTGAGCATGGGGATTCGTCTTGCCCCCTCGGCGAGAGGCGTGCGGTCAAAACGTTCGATCAGCAAGGTCGCTGGTTTTTCTGCATGTAAGGCGGTTTTGGCCACGTTCATGCCCTTTGAGGCGGCAAAGGTCATGCAGGCAAATTCAATCGCGGGTAAATCGTAATCGTCGTAGCGGTCCCGGGGTTTTGCCAGGATCAGCATCCCTTTGTCCTGCAGCGTTCGCTTCGGTCGCGCGCCTCCGAGTGAGGAACGCTGCTGGCGGATGGCGAGCGCCCTGATCGCATGTTCGTCCAGTTGATTGTCGTACACGGCCTCGCACGCCTCGACGAATTTTGCCAGGCCTTTGAGTGTGGGCATCGGGCTGTCTCCCAAACCTGCGGTTGGCTCAGGGGTAGTGCCGGCCATGAGGTTGCCAATCCGATCGCTGTTCGGTGACTTGAGCAAATAATCGATCGATGCCAACTCCTGGCCATAGGTGCGATGCAGCAACCGCTCTCCCCAGCCGTCCGGCATCGCGTCGTTGATGAACCCCGGAATACCGCGATTCTTGCTGATACCGGTATACGCCTCGCCGCGCAGGGGATAGTTGACGGGATCAGGCACCCACCCTCCCCGCGCGACGTAGTCTGGCGCATAGACAAACTCACCCACCGCCCCCTTCAGCGTCAGCCTCCCCAGCGTCAGCAACTCTTCAGTCTGCGGATGCTCCATGTAGATATAGGCACGAGACATCAGAAGTCCTCCGGCTTGGGTTTGACCAGTCTTACCCGCCGGGACGCGAGGCTTTGGTAGGTGTCGTCGTCCTGGACATATCGGCTGATCTGCGACGACTGCTCGATCCCGTCCAGCGAGGCGAAGACTTGTTCGGTGAGGCCCAGGCGCCAGAGCACGAGCATGAAAGACCGTAGGTCTATGCGTTCGGAGCCGCCTTCGATCTTGCGAAGCGTATGGGCGGAGATGCCGATGGCTTGGGTGATGTCGGACTGACGCAAGCCCAGGGCCAGGCGCCTGGCCTTGACGAGAAGTCCGATTTTGCTGAGGCTATCGGCGCAGGCGACGGGGAAGAAGGCTTCCATAATGTTCACTGAATTGAGCGTTAGGCTAGATAATATCGACTTTAGCACGCTTTAAAAGATGGACTACGGCTATTTAATGTTTGCCAGAATAAACATTATCTGACTTAACACTCACTAAAGTAGATATTAAGTTTGGCCGACACTGAGGGAGTTTGTGCAGCACGGCTTCGTGGCCAGGGCTCAGAACGCACCCCAATCTCAAGCCCACCCCCTCCCCGCCGATAACCTCTAATCACCACCCTGTCTTTTTCGTCTACCTGATACAGACACAGCAGTCCCGCAAGGAGCACGTTCGGCATGATCGTCGGTATAGATCTTGGTACCACCAACAGCCTGGTCGCCGTCTGGCGCGATGGCGCCACGCAACTGGTCAGCAATGCGCTGGGGGAGTTGTTGACGCCCAGTGTCGTCGGGCTGGATGACGAGGGGCATGTGCTGGTGGGCAAAGCCGCTCGCGAGCGTTTGCAGACGCATCCGGGTACGACTACGGCGCTGTTCAAGCGGCACATGGGCAGTGCTCATGAGGTGAAGCTGGGTGCGCGCAGTTATCGGCCGGAGGAGTTGTCGGCGCTGGTGCTCAAGAGTCTGAAGTCGGACGTGGAGCGCGCCTTTGGCGAACCGGTGACGGAGGCGGTCATCAGTGTGCCGGCGTATTTCAGCGATGCGCAGCGCAAGGCGACGCGGGTGGCCGGTGAGCTGGCGGGGCTGAAGGTCGACAAGCTGATCAACGAACCCACGGCGGCGGCCCTGGCCTACGGGCTGCATCAGAAGGAAGGCGAGACGTCCTTTCTGGTGTTCGACCTGGGCGGCGGCACGTTCGACGTGTCGATTCTGGAGTTGTTCGAGGGTGTGATGGAGGTGCGCGCCAGCGCGGGGGATAACTTCCTGGGCGGCGAGGATTTCGATCAGTTGCTGATGGAGCATTTCGTTTCGCTGCACAAGGGCGAGACGGCGTTCCCGACCATTCACTCGGTCAAGCAGGCGCTGCGCCGCGAGGCGGAGCGGGTGCGCAAGGCGCTGGGCCAGGAGGCGAGCGTCGATTTCGTGCTGCGTCACGCTGACCGCGAATGGCGCCAGAGCATCACTCAGGACCAGTTGATCAAGCTCTACACGCCGCTGCTCGACCGCCTGCGCGCGCCCATCGAGCGTGCGTTGCGGGATGCGCGTATTCGCGTCGCGGATCTGGACGAAATCCTGCTGGTGGGCGGCACCACGCGCATGCCGCTGATTCGTAAGCTGACGGCCAGTCTGTTTGGCCGCTTCCCGTCCATCACCCTCAACCCCGACGAGGTGGTGGCCCAGGGCGCGGCGATTCAGGCGGCGCTCAAGGCTCGGGATTCGGCGCTGGAAGAAGTGGTGCTGACGGATGTCTGCCCTTACACGCTGGGCATCGAAGTGTCGCGCACCATGGGCAAGGTTCAGGAGGCAGGCCATTACCTGCCGATCATCGAGCGCAACAGCGTGGTGCCGGTGAGCCGGGTGAAAACGGTGAACACCCTGCAGGACAACCAGCGCCACGTGATCGTGAATATTTTCCAGGGTGAAAGCCGGCTGGTGAAGGACAACATCGCGCTGGGCGAACTGGAAATCCAGGTGCCGCCGCACAAGGCGGGCGAGGTCGAGATCGACGTGCGTTTCACCTACGACAGCAACGGCATCCTGGAAGCCGACGTGCGCATCCCCATGACCGGCGAGGCGCACACGCTGGTCATCGAGAACAACCCCGGCGTGCTGTCTGCCGCCGAGATACAGGAGCGGCTCAAGGCGCTGGAGTCCTTGAAGATCCATCCGCGCGAGCAGCAGGTGAACACCCACATGGTGGCGCGTCTGGAGCGGCTTTATCAGGAATACCTGGGTGATGCCCGCGAGTTGATCGGCATGTGGGCCAGCCAGTTCCAGCAGGTGCTGGAGACTCAGGATGAACGCCAGATCGGCGAGGTGCGCAAGCGTCTGGTCGAGCAGGTGGACCGGTTCGAACGCGGGGAGTGGTAAGCCAGATGGATCATTGGAGCGTTCTTGAACTGGACCGCGATGCTGACGAACGCAGCATCAAGCGTCAGTACGCCAGGCTTTTGAAGGTCAATCGTCCGGACGACGATCCGCAGGCGTTTCAGCGCCTGCGCGAAGCCTATGAACATGCGCTGAACTGGGCGCGGATGCGCGAGTACGAAGACGAGGAAGAGTACGTTGAGGTCGAGACTTCCTCGATCAGCGACGAGCCTGAAATCGCGCCGCAGCAGATGAGTGCCGAGCAGCCCGCGCTGACCGATTGGGGCCCGACGTCTTCGGAGCTCGCCGCCAAGCTGGCACTGGAGCTGGCCAGCCACACGACCGACAGCAACCTGCAGCAACAGTATCTGCAAGCCCAGGAGCAAGGCTGCGCGGCACCGTTCCAGCAGGCGTTGCTCAACCGTTGCCTGCAGGACCCCAAGGCCAATATTCCCCTGTTGCAGGCGGGTATTGCGCACCTGCACTGGCTGACGCCCTGGCAAACCACGCCCATCAACCCCGATCAGGAAGGCTGGCTGACCGAAGCCTTGCTGGACGACCAGCGCGAGGGCTTCGAGGCGTCGCTGGCCAAGGGCGACGAGCGTGGTCTGTTCGGTGCCATAGAAACCTTGAGCCGCCAGCCGTGGCTCAATGCCCTGGAGCGCCGCCAGCAGTTGTATCGCTGGATGCTGGTGTTTCTGCACAACACCCAGGGCTGGTCGCCATCGCTGTTCGACCGGATCTGCACCTTGTTCGGCTGGGACATCAACAGCCGCACGACACCGCAGCCCGATTTCATCTGGCACGGCCTGATCGAGCGTTGCGAGAAACAGGAGTACCTCAAGCAGCTTCAGCGCAGCCTGATCCGTGGCTCGACCCGCACCGATGAGCAGGCCGCCGTACTGGTGCTCGACCCACCCGCCAGCAATGCCGAGCGTGTGCACCTGGTGCGCAACGGCAATGCCGATCTGTGGGAAACCTGCGAGCTGTTGTGCAGCAAGTTGACCCATCGCTTCCCGGACCTGCTGGAGCATTTCCCCAATGCCGACCTGCAAGGCTGGCGTGAATTGCACACGCGCCCGGTTCACGTGCGCCGCTGGCTGTGGATTGGCTGGATGCTCATGGCGCTGACCTGCACCCTGCCGCAGCACATGCTGTCGCGGCCGACCTCGTTTGCGGATGTCGCGGCACTCTTGGGTGTGTACCCGGTGCTGATGACTGCGGTGTGCATGTTCGTCATGCGCATCTGGGGGCCGGTCGCGACCGCCCTGCGAGCTCAGGACGAGTGGCTGAGCAGGCGGTTGCTGCCGGATTGGCTGAGCTGGCCCGGGTGCCAGGCGCTGGTGATGCGTCACGGCGTGCCGCTGGCGCTTGCGAGCTACATGGGTTCGCAAGTGGGGGCGTGGGAATCGGGGTGTTTTGCCGTGCTTATGCTGCTGTGGATATTTGCCTCGCCCGGACGCTATCCGAAGGCATATGCGGCGCTGCGCGAGAAGATCGGTGAGCGGTTTGCCAGGGTGAAACGCGGGCCGCTGATATTTGCCGCGGTGGTGCTGGTGTTTACGGCGTACAAGGCGCTGACCTACCCGGAGTTTCAGGTCTGGTTCGCCCGGTAAGCCTGTAGGAGCGCGCTTACCCGCGATTGCGTCGTGTCATTCAACACATTTGGCACAGGCAGATCGCGGTCGCGGGCAAGCGCGCTCCTACAAGGTGAGCGGTGATTCACAAAATAGATACTTTTTGACAGCAAGGAAAACAGCCAGTTAGTGCATGTTACAAAATCCAAAACAGGAACATGTAACAACAACCATACAAACTATACATTTATCAGTTGAACTTGCCACTTACGTAAAGTATTTGCAAAGTTCGCCCCGCCCGTTATAACTGCCTGTAACCTGAAATTCGCTACATACCTCGTTACAGGTCACCCCTCATGAATCACCTACTCTGGAAGTTGTTTCCAAAGAGCCACCGCGAGTTTCTGCTGGAGCGGCTTTCTGTCGTCGACCGCCAGGTGGTCAACAAGACGCTGTCGCGCAAGGCCCGGTTTCCCGAGGCTTTCGACCATTTCGAATGCATCTTCATCCACGTCCCCAAGTGCGCTGGCAGCAGCGTGGCGATGTCGATATTTGGCGACACGCCCACCGGTCATCTGCCGTTGTACTGGTATGAGAAGCAGTTCAAAGACCGCTATGAGCAATACTTCAAGTTTGGCTTTGTACGCGATCCATTACATCGAGCACTGTCGGCTTATCGTTACTTACTGCAAAATCCGCAGCCCCGGGATAGAGCGGCTTACGAGTTGGTCAGCCGTTATTCGCGCTTCGACGCATTCGTGGATGGCTGGCTGCATCCGGAAAACGTATCGAAACAAATACATTTCGCGCCGCAATATCATTTTCTGCAAAACAGCATGGGCCAGATCGCCGTCGATTTCATTGGCCGCCAGGAACACCTGGAGTCGGATTTCGCCGCCCTCTGCGAGCACCTGGATATCAGCGCTCAACTGCGCCACCTCAACCGCTCGCCCGGCCCGCGCTATCAGACCGCCGGCCTGTGTTCCGACGCCTCGCGCAAGCGAATCCGCGAGGTCTACGCCCGAGACTACGAGTTGTTTTCCTATGATTGAGCCACGTCCGACCATCATCGCCTCGCCCCTGTCCGTGGGCCAGGACGAGCGTGAATCGCTCAAGCGCCAGCGCGCCTGCTGCATCTGGTTCACGGGGCTGTCCGGGGCCGGCAAGACCACCCTGGGAAACCGGCTGGACCAGACACTCGTCGCCCACGGCCTGCACAGTTACCTGCTTGACGGAGATCGCCTGCGTCGGGGCCTGTGCCAGGATCTGGGCATGTGCGAGCAGAGCCGTCGGGAAAATGTCCGGCGCATCGGCGAGGTCGCGAAGCTCATGGTGGACGCGGGGCTGATCGTGATCGTTTCGGCGATTTCGCCGTATCGCGAAGACCGCGATGCCTGTCGCCAGCATTTCGCCGAGGGGCAGTTCATCGAGGTGCACGTCAACACGCCGCTGAGCGAATGCATGCGCCGCGATGCGAAGGGGCTGTACAAGGCTGTGCGCGAAGGACGGATCCGCAACTTCACCGGCATCGACAGCCCTTACGAGCCGCCGATCGAGCCGGAGTACGTAGTCGATACCAGCGTGGAAAACGGCGACCAGTTCATCGACCAACTGCTTGCGCAACTGCTCGAAACCCGGCCGCCAGGTGCTTACCGCGCGTTCACCGGGTCACACGCGCTGGCAAGATAGCGGTGGTTCATTGCCCGCCGTTGAGCATGACCACTTTACCCATCATCGCGGCGGCAAATTGCTGGGCGCTCATCTTCACGCCGTTGAAGTCCACCACATCATCGGCGTAGTGCAGATTGGAGACGATGTTGTCGCCTTCGACCTTGCCCACTTGCAGCATCACCGCCATGCCACCGACCGATTCGGCCGTGCCTTGGGCGTGCTGTGCGATGGCGGCGGGGTCGGTCTGGCCGGCAGATTTGGCCTGCAGCGCGGCCAGGTCCTGAATCATCGGCTTGGACAGCACCAGCCTGGCGTCCAGTTGGGTCAGCAGTTGCTTGAGCAGTTGCGCGCCAGGCTGGTCGAGGGAAGTCGGGTTGGCCAAGTCCATCGCCAGGCTGAAATGGCTTTCGCCGCTTGCGGTCTTGAGGGACAGCTTTTCCAGCTCGATATGGGGTTTGGCGGTCAGCAGCTTGCCGACTTCAGCCTGCACCAGCGCCTGGTCCGCTGCGCTCAAATGTGGCGTATAGGATTCGCCCATCGCCGCTGCGGCCTGGGCCTGCGGCTGGACTTTTTCCTGGTAGATCTTCAGCAGGGCCTTGGTTGAGTCGATGTCGAAGTTGGCGAATTTCCAGAGCATCCGCGCAGAGCCGATCTCCTTGCCATCGACGTTGATCGTGCCGATGTCGTAGCTCACCTGGGCGTTGAGGTTGCCTTCGACTTCCTGCAACAGGCTGGTGTTGACGAAGTTCTTGAACTCGATCGGCGGGCGACCGGCAGCTTCGAACATCGCCGAGCTTGCCTTCGCATCGCTGTGGCCCAGATAGAAGCCGGACTTGCCTTTGGTGCCACCGGTGTTGAACGTCAGATCGCGCAGGCTCAGTTTGACCGGGCCCTCTTCGGAGGTGGCGGTCACGTCCAGGCTACCCAACAAGCCGTTGGCTTCGAGCTTCTCGCCATCGGCGCTGCCAGTGGCATTGAGGGTAAAGCCAGAGAAGCTGAACGAGCCTTGCTGATTGCTGAACTGGAACGGTCGCACCTCGACGCGGCCTTTGGTGGCCCGGTCGTAGCCCATGCTGAAATGCCCGGTCAGCGGCGGCTGGTCGCCCGTCATGGCGAACCATTTTTCGGCGTAGAGGTTCTTCTCCAACTGCGTGTTGCTGGCGGCCATTGCCGGCACCAGTTGCAGGGATTTCACGCGGCTCCATGGAAACGGGCCGTGCTCGATGTTATCCACGAACAGCAACTCGACCGGCTGGCCGTCGTTGAGTTTTGGCGTCTGGAAAGTGAGCTTGTAATGCGCGGTGCTGGTGAAGAAGTGGCGTTCGAGGGAAACCAGTTGCACGCTCCCGCTGCCCTGGTGGCCGACAAGCGCAGCCTGCATCTGCTGATTGGCCTGGGCAACGGCATCACCGAGCACGCCCTCAAGACGCGTCCCTGTGTACCAGGCGCCTGCGGTGATGACAGCGCCTGCAACCACGACGATGCCTACGGCAAATTTGGCTGATTTATTCATGTATTGGCTCGAAGATGTCCGTTCTTGAAAAGAAATCGTGTCTTCCCTGACCCCGAAGGGCGGCGAGAACTGCGCCGAGGTTAGCACCTGCCGAGGGTATTTTGCAGTCGTTGCGCCTAGCCATGGCCCTTGCACCGGCGTTAGGCTGGGTTTCAACCTGCGATAAGGGATCGATGAGATGAGCGACACGCGCAAGCCCAAGGGACCGATCAAGGCGGTGATCTTCGACATGGACGGCCTGCTGCTGGACACCGAGGGCATCTACACCGAAGTGACCAACACCATCGCCAACTGGCACGGCAAGACCTTCGACTGGTCCGTCAAACAGCACTCCATCGGCCGCGGCTCGCAGGACTTCGCAGAATACGTGATCGGTGCGCTTGAGCTGCCAATGTCCGCCGACGAATTCCTCACCGTGCGCCAGCCCATGCTCGACGAGCGCTTCCCTCACGCCCAGCCGATGCACGGCGCCGAAGCGCTGGTGCGTCATCTGGCCGAGCACAACATTCCGATTGCCGTGGGCACCAGTTCCTCGCTGCACTACTTCCACGTGAAGACGAGCAACCACCGTTCCTGGTTCGAGCTGTTCAGGCACGTGGTGACGGCTGACCACCAGGACGTGACCGCCGCCAAGCCTGCGCCGGACATCTTCCTGGTCGCCGCGCGCAATCTGGGCGTAGATCCTGCCGATTGCCTGGTGTTCGAGGACTCGCCCTTCGGCGTGACAGCCGCCAAGACAGCCGGGATGTACGCCGTAGCCGTGCCGGACTCGAACATGCCCGCCGAACAGTACGCCCACGCCGACCTGATGCTGGGGTCCCTGGCTGAGTTTCCGCTGGAAGACTGGGGCCTGCCGGGGTATGGCCGCTAAGACTTGCGAAATTCAGAGGTAGCAGTCCGGCTTGCCGGCGATAGCGACTTCGCAAACGCCGTCGCCGGCAAGCCGGACTGCTACGGGCATAGGCAACCCATTTTTTGGCTGCGGTCGGCTATCGGTCATAGCGTCCGATCAATTCACATCCAGCGGGTAAACCTGGGATGTACCAACCACCTCACCCAGCGGAGAAAGCCATGACCAGATCACGTGATCACGACGATACAGTCATTGCGATGATTCGGGATGATCCACAATTCGCGGCGGAATATCTGCGGATCGCGTTCGAGGAGTTGGACCAGGAAGGCGGTGAGTCTGCCTTTCTGTCAGCCTTGAGGCATGTGGTTGAAGCACGCGGCGGCCTGGCCGTGATAGCAGAGAAAACCGGGCTCTCCCGTGAAAGCCTGCGTCGGGCACTCGCCCCAAGCGGCAATCCCACCTTGAAAACAATGCGCCGGGTTGTCCACGCGACCGGGCTGACATTTGCAGCTATCGCCTGATTGCCGACGCTTTGCGGGCAAGCTCCCGCACAGCGAGCGAACTCGACCGCGCCTACACCTCCCGCTTCAAATCCACCCCCAACGCCTGTGCGAACGCTTTGACCAGCGGGCTGCGTGGGGCGTTGTGGCGCAGGATGAGGTTGAAGGGGGTGCGCAGGTGGATGAGGTCCGGGCGCAGGGCGCGCAGTTGGCCGTCGCGAACCAGGTTGCGGGCATAGTGCTCCGGGAGGAAGCCGATGAAGCGTCCTGTCAGGATCAGGATCGCCACGGCTTCGACCTGTGAAGCGGACGCCGACTGGCTGTCGTAGTTGACGAAACTGGCCTTGTCCCGATGGATCGCGTAACGGTGGTTGATGACCTGATGGTGGCGCAGGCTGTCGACGTCTAGCGCCTGGTCGTCGGCGTCGAACAGCGGATGGCCCTCGGCGCAGTAGGCGTGGGCGTGTTCTTCGTACAGCTCGAAATAGTCGAACTCTTCGCGGCGCTGGTAGACCGGCACGATCCCGACGGTCAGTCGGCCTTCGACCACCCCGCGTTCGATTTCATCAAGTTGCGAAGCATGCAGGCGCAGTCTTACTTTGGGCGCTTCATCGTGCATTGTTCGAAGCGATGTTATTAAGGGCGAACTTTTATCGGACATCGTGTTGTCGATAACGCCGATACTCAAGTCTCCGATCAGTTCGTTCTGCGCCGAACTTATGCGGTCGCGGAAAGTGTCCACCGAGGCAAATAGTTCGATGGCCGCCTGATAGACCAGCTTGCCTTCTTCGGTCAGATGAAACCCTTCCCGGCCCCGGGTACACAGTCGCATGCCGATGCGGATTTCCAGGTCCGAGATCTGCTTGCTGATCGCGGCAAGCCCCACGTTCAGCTCGTTCTGCGCGGCGCTGAAGCCGCCGGCCTCGACCACCGCCTGAAACACTCGCAGCAGTTTGAAGTCCATCCCGCTGAGGGAAATGGGTGGGCGATAGCCCGGTTGAGGTGGCACGTTTCCAGAAGTGGAAAGTGGAGTTTCCATAATGCTGATTTACCTCGCCCGTCATATTCAACAGGCTTTGACCCACAACAAAAACATGCCCGAATGACAATAATGACCACAGAAAATGGCGATTGGCAACCATCGACTCGACGCCCGGATCAATGACCCGGCCGCTGATCTAAGCCCCATGAAACCTGACACTTCGATCAGGACTTTTAACGCAAGACTGCCCCTCACTCTCAGCGAACACCCAGCCTCGAAAGCGTGCCCGAACACACTGACCGGCCCGACGATGACTCGCTGAAATCGAATACGCACGGCCAGCACACGCTTCGGAGACACACCATGAACCAGAACCAGGCAGAGCGTCTGCAAGCCGAACGCAAGAAGACCGAGAACGAGTTCGACATCACCCAGTACGAACATGTCCCGCGTCGCTATTACGGCCGGATCTTCTTCGCCACACTGATCGTCATTGCCCTGGCGGGCCTGGCCCGGGCATTTGCCAACGGGCAGATCGAGTGGGGCTACATCGCCCAGTTCCTGACTTCCGAAGCCATTCTGTGGGGCCTGGTGAACACCATCGTCATGTCGATTCTGGCGATGATCCTGGGCGTGGTGATCGGCGTGATTACCGCGATCATGCGCATGTCGGCCAACCCGATCCTGCGCTATGTGGCCATCACCTACACCTGGCTGTTTCGCGGCACGCCGCTGATCCTGCAACTGCTGCTGTGGTTCAACCTGGCGCTGATCTTCCCGGTGATCGGCATTCCCGGCGTGTTCCAGCTCGACACGGTCAGCCTGATGACGCCGTTCGTGGCCGCACTGCTGGGCCTGTCGATCAACCAGGGCGCGTACACCGCCGAGGTGGTGCGCGCCGGCCTGCTGTCAGTGGACACCGGCCAGTATGAAGCGGCCAAATCCATCGGCATGCCGCGCCTGCAGGCGCTGCGCCGGGTGATCCTGCCCCAGGCCATGCGCGTGATCATTCCGCCGGTGGGCAACGAATTCATCAGCATGGTGAAGATGACCAGCCTGGCCAGCGTGATCCAGTACTCCGAACTGCTGCACAACGCGCAGAACATCTACTACGCCAACGCCCGCGTGATGGAGCTGCTGATCGTCGCCGGCATCTGGTACCTGGCCGTGGTCACGGTGTTGTCGTTCGGTCAAAGCCGTCTGGAGCTGCGTTTCGCTCGCGGCGCCGGCAAGCGTTCGTAAGTCAGGCCCTGGAGAACAAGCATGAGAAGCATCGTCAAAGCCGTCGGCCTGAACAAATACTACGACCAGTTCCACGCCCTCAAGGACGTCAGCATCGAGGTCGAACAAGGCGAAGTGCTGTGCATCATCGGGCCTTCGGGCTCGGGTAAGAGCACCCTGCTGCGCTGCGTGAACCAGCTGGAAAAGATCGACAAGGGCGGCCTGTGGGTCGATGGCGAGCTGGTCGGTTATCGCGTGGTCGGCAACAAGCTGCATGAACTGACTGACGCGCAAGTCGCCCGCCAGCGCCTGAGCACCGGCATGGTGTTCCAGCGTTTCAACCTGTTTCCGCACATGACGGCGCTGCAGAACGTCATCGAAGGCCCGATCCAGGTGCTCAAGCGCTCGCCCAAGGAAGCCAACGAAGAAGCCATCGAATTGCTGGCTCGCGTCGGGCTTGCGGACAAGCGCCATTCCTATCCCGTCGAACTGTCGGGCGGGCAGCAACAGCGCGTGGCGATTGCCCGCGCGCTGGCCATGCGGCCCAAGCTGATGCTGTTCGACGAGCCCACTTCCGCCCTCGATCCGGAGCTGGTTGGCGAAGTGTTGTCGGTGATGCGCGATCTGGCGCACAGCGGCATGACCATGATCGTCGTGACCCATGAGCTGGGCTTCGCTCGCGAAGTGTCCAACCGCATGGTGTTCATGGACGGCGGCCAGATTGTGGAGGCCGGTAGCCCCGAAGACATTCTAATAAGCCCACAAAACCCACGAACCCAAAGCTTCATTTCTGCCGTTCGCACCTAAACCAGAACAAACGAGAACGACCATGAAAAAACTGATCCTCCCGACTCTGCTCGCCGGCCTGATGGCTTCCACTGCGGCCTTCGCCGAGCTGCCCGCCAGCATCAAGGACAAAGGCGAAATCACCGCCGCCATCGTGCCGAACTACCCGCCGATGGACTTCAAGGACACCGCCACCAACACCCTGACCGGGCTCGATGTGGACCTGGGCAACGCCCTGGCCGAACGTCTGGGCGTGAAGATCAAATGGCAGGAAACCGCCTTCGAGCAGATGGTCAGCGGCCTGGTGACCAAGCGCTTCGACATCATCCTGTCGGGCATGACCGACACCGCCGAGCGCCAGAAGTCGGTGACCTTCATCGACTACTTCTCCAGCGGCCCGCAGCTGTACACGCTGACCAAGAATACCGAACTCAATCAGCCTGAAGACCTGTGCGGCAAGAAAGTCGGCACCAGCCGGCGCACCACCTGGCCGGCTGAAATCGCTGCGTGGAGCAAGGAAAACTGCGAGGCCAAAGGCAAACCGGCCATCGTCGTCAGCGGCTCCGAAGGTTCGGCCGACGCTCGCGCTCAATTGCGCCAGGGCCGTCTGGACGCCGCCATGCAAGGCAGCGAAACCATTCCGTACCTGATGTCCCAGGAAAAGGACACCTACAAGCCGATCGGCCTGGCGATTTCCAAGCAGTTCACCGGGCTTGGCGTGAACAAGTCCAACCCTGAGCTGGCCCAGGCTATAGCCGAAGCGATGCAGGCGATGGTCGACGACGGCACCTACGGCAAGATCCTCAAGAAGTGGGAGCTTGAGCAGGGTGCGGTGAGCAAGGTGGGGATGAATCAGGGGCAGTGATCGCTCGCGCGGACGATTTCGCGATTCCGATCTTGTAGGAGCGCGCTTGGTCTGGGCCGCATTCGGACGACAACGGTGTGTCAGCCAACGTTGATGTCTCTGACACACCGCGATCGCGGGCAAGCGCGCTCCTACACGGTGACACCGAACACAGGACATAAGAACAACAGTGGCCACCTACTCCCTCGTCATCCGTCGCCTGATGGTCTGTTCGCTGACCATCGTCATGAGCCGGGCGATGACCAGTCCCTTGCTCACGCTATTCCTGAGCACAAAGCTGGGCCTGAACCAGCAGGACGTCGGGCTGTTGATGGGCATCGCGGTGTTTCTCGCGACGCTGCTGGGGCTGTATGGCGGCTACGTCATCGACCGTCTGGAAAAGCGCAAGCTGCTGATTCTAGCGATGCTCTCCAGCTCCATCGGCTTCACGCTGCTGACCTTTGCCAGCAACGTCTACCTGACCACCTTGACCCTGGTCATCACCGAAACCGCGTCGGCACTCTTTCTCATCGGCTCCAAAGCCATCATCAGTGAGAACCTGCCCATCGGTCAGCGGGCCAAGGTATTTTCCCTGCGCTACACCCTGACCAACATCGGCTACGCCACCGGCCCGATGCTCGGCGTACTGATTGCCGGGCAACTGCCCTTGGCGCCCTTTTTCATCGCCGCCGCCATCGCGTTCGGCAGCGTGTTCCTGATGATCGGCATTCCGCCGACCGTGGCGGACAACGAGAACCAGCCGCGCAGCTTTCTCGACACCCTCGCCACGTTGAAGAACGACCGCACGCTGATTCTGTTCACCGGAGGCAGCCTGCTCAGTACCATCGTGCATGGGCGTTACACGCTGTACCTGTCGCAGTTCCTGTTGGTCACCCACACCTCGGAACAGGCACTGAAAATCCTCTCCGCCGTGCTGGCGTGCAACGCGATCACGGTGATTCTGATGCAGTACCAGATCGGCCGTTTTCTCAAGCGCGAGCAGTTGCCGTACTGGATCTGCCTGGGCACTGCGCTGTTCGCCCTCGGCCTGTTCGGCTTCAGTTTCGCCCAGACCACCCTGGCCTGGTGCGCGGCGATGTTCGTGTTCACCCTGGGCGAGATGATCATCTATCCGGCCGAGTACCTGTTCGTCGACACCATCGCCCCCGAGCATCTGCGCGGCAGCTACCTGGGCGCGCAGAACCTGGCGGCATTCGGCGGCGCCATGAGCCCGGTGATCTGCGGTTATTTATTGATCAATTCGCCAGCACCAACGATGTTTTATGTGTTGGCGGGGCTCACGGCGGTGGGAGGGACGCTGTGCTTTCTCGCGGGGCGGCGTGCAAAGCTCACGCATCCTGACCTCCCCATCTGATCCCCGCCGAAACCTTGTAGGAGTGAGCTTGCTCGCGATAGCAGTCTGTCTGTGCCATTTCATTTGCCTGACACACCGCAATCGCGAGCAAGCTCACTCCTACAGGTCCGGTGAAACCTGTTTGAATTTGTCACTTTTCAAATCCGTCTCGAACAGGCGAGTATGTCCGGTCTAGAGCTGTCCTGATTTCCACTTCCCTGACGAAAAGGATATCGAGCAATGATCTACCGTACGCTGGGCCAGTCCGGCCTGAAGGTTTCCACGCTGACCCTGGGCTCCATGATGTTCGGGGTGCAGACCAGCACCGAAGAATCCCTGCGCATCATCGACAAGGCCTGGGATGAAGGTGTGAATTTCATCGACACCGCCAACGTCTACAACGCCGGCCGTTCGGAAGAAATCGTCGGCGAAGCCATCGCCTCGCGCCGCAGCGAGTGGGTGCTGGCCACCAAGGTCGGCAGCAGCTCGGGCAACACCGCGCCCAACACCAGCGGCCTGAACCGCAAGCACATCTTCAATGAGATCGAGTCCAGCCTGCGTCGTCTGGACACCGACTACATCGACATCCATTACCTGCACAAGGAAGACCACAGCACGCCGCTGGAGGTGACGGTTTCGGCCATTGGCGATCTGATTCGCGAAGGCAAGATCCGCTACTGGGGCGTGTCGAACTTCCGTGGCTGGCGCATCGCTGAAGTGGTCAACGTCGCCCAGCGCCTGGGCGTGGACAAGCCGGTCATCAGCCAGCCGCTGTACAACATCGTCAACCGCCAGGCCGAGCTTGAGCAGATCACTGCGGCGAAGTTCTACGGCCTGGGCGTGGTGCCTTACAGCCCGCTGGCCCGTGGCGTGCTCAGCGGCAAATACGCACCGGATGTCACGCCTGACAGCAGCACCCGCGCAGGGCGACAGGACAAGCGGATTCTGGAAACCGAATGGCGCACCGAGTCGCTGCACATTGCGCAGAAACTGCAGCAGTACACCAAGGACAAGGGCGTCGGCCTGGTGGAATTCGCCATCGCCTGGGTGCTCAACAACCAGGCCGTGACCTCGGCCATCGTCGGCCCGCGCACCGAAGAGCAGTGGGACAGCTACACCAAGGCGCTGAGCGTGAAGATCACCGCCGAAGACGAGGCGTTCATCGATTCCCTGGTGACCCCGGGCCACGCCTCGACGCCGGGCTTCAATGATGTGCAGCATTTTGTGACAGGGCGCTATCTCTAATAAACGCGCTGTAGGAGCGCGCTTGCCCGCGATTGCGATCTGTCTGTGCCATTTCATTTGGCTGACACACCGCCATCGCGGGCAAGCGCGCTCCTACAAGGTTTACTCCCACGGCGCGGGGTCGCCAAAGAGTTGCCCTTGAACCCCCGCAATCCCCATCTCCCGCAACACCACAAACTCCCCTTGCGTCTCCACCCGCTCGGCAATAAGCGGCAAATCAATGCTGTGCGCCGCGCGCTGGATGGCTTCGATGAACAGCCGCTTGTGCCGCTGCTGGTCGATGGCGCGGATGTAGCTGCCTTCGATCTTCAGGTACGCCAGGCCCAGGCTCGACAGGTTGCCGATCATGCTGAAGCGCCCGCCAAAATGCTGCAGGGCCAGTGAGTAACCCAGGTCCTTGAGGCGTCGGGTCAGGTCTTCGAGCTCCTGTTGATCCGGCACCTGCTCTTCGCCGATTTCCAGAATCAGCCGGTGGGCCAGATGTCCGTTGCGCTTCAACACCTCCATCACCTCGTTCAGCGCACCGGGATCGGAGAGGGTCGCCGCCGACAGGTTCAGCGCCAGCATCTGGTCGTGCCGGGGCAGTTGCTCGAAGACGGTTTCCAGCATCAGCAAATCATGCCGCGCCGACCAGCCGAAGCGTTCGATCCAGGGCAGGAAACGGCCAGCGGGCAGGGTTTGTGATTCCTCATCGATCACCCGTGACAGCACCTTGAAATGCAGCACCCGGCTTTCATCGCGGGCATCCATGACCGGTTGGAAAAACAGCTGGAAGCGGCGCTCGGTCAGGGCCTGGTCGAGCAGCTCGTACCAGGCGTGGTGATCGTCCTCAAGGCTACTCACCGCGCCGTGCTCAATGCAGTGCCAGATTTGCCCGGTCTGGGTTTCGGCCTGGGAAATGGCCTGGTCGGCCAGGCCCATGAGGGTTTGCGCCGAATCACCGGGGGTGTAGGGCGCAAGGCCGATATAGGCTGCCGGGCTGACGTCCGAAGCGCCGGTGCCACGCAGGCTTTTCAACGCTGTTTCCAGCTCGCGGGCCAGTTGCAGCGCTTCTTCCTTGACCAGTCCGGGCGCCAGCACGGCGAACTCGCCGCCGCGAATCCGGCTGATCAGGTGCCGCGCCTCGGCATGGTTGAAGCACTGGCGCACCAGCACATCGCTGACGGCCACCAGCAATGCGTCGGCTTTCTTTCCCCCCAGCCGCTCATTCAGGCCGGTCAGGTCGTTGACCCTCATCAACAGCAGGTAACCCGAGCGGGCGTCCTCGACCTGGCTGACATGCTGATCCAGGCGCATGTCGAAGTAGCGCCGGTTGGCAAGGCCGGTCAGGCTGTCTTCGTAGGATTCGATCCGCAGTTTTTCGGTGCGCTCGGCATGCTCATGAAACAGCGCCTTGAGCTTGTCGACCATCTGGTTCATGGCCTGTACCACCCGCCTGAGCTCGGGGGTGGCGGGAAGCTCCTGCAAGCTGAGAAATTCCCGTCGGCCAATCGCCTGGGACTGCTCGACCATGTAGTCCAGCGGCCTGAGCTGGCGCCGCAACAGCCAGGCGCCCAGCAGGAAACTGATCGCCCCGCACAGCACCAGCCAGCCCAGATTGCCCAGGGCGCCTTGCCACAGCTTGCCGATGGCGAACATCGGGTGGCTGACGACTTCGACCCGCGCTGCCGGGCGCCAGCCGCGGCTGATGATCGCACTGGCCCCGGCCGGCTCCAGCGCGATCAGCTTGATGAACCAGTCCGGTGCCGTGGCGGCAGGCATGGCGCTGCGCTCGACCAAAACTTTGCCCGTTGCAGGGTTCACCACGCGAATGCGCGCGTAGTAGCCACTGTCGAAGATCGAACTGACCATCAGTTCCATCATGGTCGGGTCGTCCACCGAAGGCGTCAGCGACAGGGCTAGCGCGGTGGCCGCATCCTGGGCGTGGGAGCGCAGCTGATTGACGTACTGGTTACGTGAGCTCTCCAGGCTGACCATGAAGCCGCCGCTGAAGGCGACCAGCATGAACAGGCAAATGGCGATCAACAGCTGTTTGAACAGGGTCATGGGTCAATCCTTGTTCTGTCGGATGGGTCAGGGCGTATTGCCCTCGACCGGAAAACCTTCGGCTTTCATCTTGTTCAACACGTCCTGCCAGCGGGACAGCTGTTTGATATCCCCCGCAATGCTGTTACTGCCAATGGTGCTGTCCGTCGCATCCGGCAACCACACGCCCTCCCCGTTGAAGGCGTACACCGGCAACAGGTCCTTGCGCGCATCGGCAGGTTCAATGGTGTCGACCAGACTGTCGAGCACCAGCGGCTCGCCATCTGCGTCGGGGTAGTACGTCAGCACCATGTGTGCCCGCTCCGGATTGAGCACCTTGACGTAGGTAATCAGCAGCTTGTCTGCGGGCATTCCCCATTGCCGCAGGCTGAAATACTTGGCGATGGCGAAATCTTCACAGTCGCCTGCGCCCCTCCACAGCGCCTGGACGGGCGTGGCCCAGTAATCGTCCATGTGCCACAGATCGATATCCTCCACATACCGCAGTTCGCCATTGAAGAACCGGTTCACGCGCTCCAGCATTTCCAGATCACCGGCCGGTTTACTCCCGCCGAGCATCGCTTTCCATTCATCGACACGGTGCCGCCCCTCCACCGATGGCCCGTACAGTGCGCTGGCCCGCCGCACAATCAGGGAAAAGTCCCAGTCGGCGTAGGCAAAACCGGCCAGCACGACGCCCGTCAGCAATAACTGACAGCACCTGCGTGCAAGCCGGTCGAAAGCGCAGCGGGTCGCCAAAGTTCTCTATCCATGGGATCGACCGGAGGTACTCGATAGCGAGCCTCCAACCGAGGACAATAATGGCATCTGGCGATCATTGGCTTGCAATTCAATGACTTCGAATGTCTGCCGGAGTGAACGTAAAAATGCCACGTCCAGGCGACCGTTTTCCGACGCCTCGTATCGTTCAAAGGATAGAACACGGTGCGCACATTCTCGCCACAAAGCCTTGTAGAATGCGGTCTGCCGCGACAGGGCCGAGGATGTTACAAAGTTTGACAAGGTAAGCCGGGGCTTCTAGTGTTCCATTGGATCCAATATTTGAACAATGAAGAAGAAGTAATCGATGCGCAGGACTGAGAGAGAGCAATTTCTGCGGGAAATCCTGGGGGACGAACAGCCTCCTGCACATCTGGCACGCGCCGTGATCGAGGAAAAACTGCGCAGCGCAATCCTCGACGGCCGACTGTCGGCGGGCATGGCATTGCGTCAGCAGGAGCTGGCCACGCTGTTTGGCGTCAGCCGCATGCCCGTGCGCGAGGCCCTGCGCCAGCTTGAAGCCCAGTCGCTGTTGCGGGTCGAAACCCACAAGGGCGCGGTCGTCGCTCCCCTGATCAATGAAGACGCCACCGACGCCTATGCCCTGCGCATCCTGCTGGAATCCGAAGCCCTGCGTCAGTCGATCCCGCTGCTGACCGCCGAAGACATCGCCCGTGCCCGCGGCTACATCGAGCAACTGGAGATCGAAACCGACTACGCCAAGATGGGCACGCTCAACCGCCTGTTTCACATGGCGCTCTACAGCCGTGCGCCAAACAAGCGCCTGCTCAAGCTGGTCGAAGACGGTCTGAACGAAGAAGAGCGCTTCCTGCGCTTCAATCTCAAGCACATGGGCCTGGGCAAGCTCTCCCAGCACGACCACTACGAACTGCTGCAGATGGCCGAAGCCGGCGCCGCCGAATCGACGGTAAGCGCCCTCACCCACCACTTGAACCGCGGTGTGGAAGCCATCAACAACTATCTGAAAAGCCGTCCAGCGGAAGTCGCCAGACCCGCCTCGGCGTCAAGGAAGCGCGCCCTCGCCCAGTGAGGGTTCAACGACCGTGAACGGCGACTGTTCACGGTCCAGCATTCGCGCCTCTGCTCGCGGTCATTGACCGGATTGGGCATGGGGCTGATACGGCATCGCCTGTTGCGGTGCCAGCGCCGAAGGACCCGGCCCCACGGTAGTAGCTGGCTTGCCGTCGCAGGCCCGGGGATTGCGAGTGTACGCCGCGAAAAGCAAATGGCTGATGGTGGTCAGTTCCGGACAGCCTATCCGCACGCGCCTGATCTGTTTTCCGGATGCCGGGGCCGATCCCGAGCTGTTTCGTGACTGGTCACGGGGCCTGGCCGATCACATCGAGCTTGTGACACTGCGCCTGCCCGGGCATGGCAGCCGCCTCAAGGAAACGCCTTACGATCAGTGGGCGCCGCTGCTCGAGGACGCCTTTCCGGCTCTCGAACCCTACCTGAACGAACCCCACGCCTTTTACGGCCACAGTTTCGGCGGCCGTATCGCCTACGAGATGGCGCGCCTGGCGCAAGCCCACTCCCCGGGCCTGACCCGCCATCTGTTCATCTCCGGCTGCCGCAGCCCCGACAGCCAGCAAGCCCGGCCTTACCTGCACACGCTGCCCAAGGACGATTTCATCCAGGCGCTGACCAGGCTCGGCATCGTTCCCGAATCGGTGCTGCATGACAGCAAGCTCATGCGCCTGTTCGAACCGGTCATGCGCAGCGACCTGAAACTCTCCGAGCTGTGGTCCCATCGCCCGGACGAAGGGCTGAACATTCCGTTGACCGCGCTCTACGGCAGCGACGACGCACGCGACACCGCCGCCAGCATGATGAATTGGCGCGAGTTCACCCGCCGCGAATTCGAGCTGATCGAAGTGCTCGGCAACCATGACTTCCTCACCTCGCAGCGCACTCGCCTGCTGCACATCATCAACACTCACCTGGGGCTGCTCGACGTCTGAGCCCCGGCGGTGAGCGCCCTCTGCCGATTCACCCCCTCCTGCGACCGTCCCGCCCATTGCACCCCCTGTGATTTCTGCCAGCGTTAAGCCTGCGCATTCCTGTGTTTCAGGCACACTCGCCAAACGGACCCGCCTGCAGTCAGGCGCGCAACAGGTCACTTTCATGGAGCAATAAAAGGAGCAGTACAACGGGTGCGGTCGTATCGGGATGCCTAACAACGCCGCCCACACAAAATTCCTTCTTATTCGATTATTCAGTTAACGCGCAATGCTGAACGAGGCATTCGTTCATTGTTATCAATTCTGACTCCAGTGAGTTGGAAGGGTTGCGCTCATCCCAATAAAACTTATTTCAATAGTTTTATCAGCCCACTTCGCGCCGTGTTTTCATACACTTTAAAATAAGTAAAAAACTATTTGATAAGTTATTAAAAAGTGATTTAACGTTTTCTCGTCGCCAACTGCCAGGCGCCGGAATTTCAACGGCATCCAGCGCCTGGCAGCCACGCGACGCCTATGCCACGGGCATTTGGCTGATCATCCCACTGACCATTTGACGAAGTATCTGTTCGCGGCCTGCGCTCGCCTGTCTTTAATGAAACTTGCGCAAGCACTCTATGAAGCAGGCCACACCGACGTCTGGACCGCACAGAACTTTCCCACATCAAGGACGCCATAACATGCAGACCCAACAACAACTATTGAACCGTAAGAAGTCTGAACTAAGCGCTCATCCGATCTTTTCCGAAATCGACTCTCTGGCGGTATTGCGGCGCTTCATGGAGGCCCATGTGTTTGCCGTCTGGGACTTCATGTCACTGACCAAGCGCCTGCAACAGGAGCTGACCTGCACCCGCTTGCCCTGGCTGCCGCCCAAGGACCCCAAGGCTGCGCGCCTGATCAATGAAATCGTGCTGGGGGAGGAGTCAGACGACCGCGTCGATCACGGCCACTACAGCCATTTCGAGTTGTACCTGGACGCCATGCGTGAAGTCGGCGCGAGCACCGCCAATATCGAACGCTTCATCGCGTTGCAGCAGGAGGGTGTGCATGTCGACACCGCGCTGGACAGCGTCGACGCCGACCGGGCGGCAATCCGCTTCGTTCGCGACACCCTGGCGACAGCGCTCGAGGCCCCGGCCCACAGCGTGGCGGCCGCGTTCCTGCATGGCCGCGAGAGCGTCATCCCGCTGATGTTCCAGAGCATTCTCGACGACTGGGGCATTACCGCCCATCAGGCACCGACCTTTCGTTACTACCTGCAACGCCACATCGAAGTCGACTCCGAGGATCACGGGCCAGCCGCCGAGTCGCTGCTGGCGCGCCTGGTCGATGGCGACGAGCAGCGTGAGCACGAGGTCTACGCCGCCGCCATCGCCGCCGTGGAAAGCCGCATCGCGCTGTGGGATGCCCTGCGCGTAAGCATGCGCACGCCCGCACTGGAAGCCAGCGCATGAGCCGCCCACCGGCGCCCCCCTCTTCCGCTCACCGCACAGGGACAAGACCATGAAAGCCGAAGACTACCTGTCTTTCGTCGACGCCTGGGAAGGCCGTGCCACGATCCGCACCCGCCCGCGCCGCATCGTCGAGAACGACGAAAAACTCATCTACCCCTTGAGTCGCCAACCGCTGGTGCTCAGTGAAACCTTCACCCGCGAATGCCCGCACCTGCGTGATTTCGCGCTGATCCAGAGCCTGTACAAGTTCATCAACGATGTGGTGATTTTCGAGACCGAGATCGTCGACAAGACCGCCCGTAGCATCGCCAAGGACAACTTCGCGATCCGCTTCCCCTTCGCTTGCCGCTACGACGCGATGACGGTGGTGGTGGACGAGGATTACCACGCGCTGGTGGCCATGGACTTCATGCAGCAGACCATCGCCCTGACCGGCATCGAGCCCATCCATCTGCCCCTTGAAATCGAGCTGAGCCGCGCCATCCCTGCCGCACTGGCCCTGGCGCCCGAGCACCTGCGCAGCGCCGTCGAGCTGATCTGCGTGGCCATTGCCGAGAACACTGTCACCAACGATGTGGCGGCGTTCGCCAAGGACGACACGGTCAAGCAGTCGATCAAGGGGCTGATGGCCGACCATTTGCTCGACGAAGGCCGGCATTCAGGCTTCTGGGCGCGGCTGGTGCGCATCTACTGGCACGCCGCATCCGAGGAAGACCGCGCAACCATCGCGCAGATCATGCCGGTGTTCATTGCTCAATATTTGACCAACGACATCCAGAAGTCCTTCGACTTCGTGCTGATCGATCATCTCGCGGTCTCCGAGCCCATCAGGCAGGCGCTGCGTGATGAAACCCAAGCGATGTGCTTCCCGATCAACCGCCATCACCCGCTGGTGGGCAACATCGTGCGCTTTTTCAAGACCAGCTCGATGCTCGAGTCCTCCTGTGTGCAACAGGCGCTGGCTGACTATCTGCCAGCAGGAGGCGCGCTATGAAACGCCTGGAGATCGTGCTCATCGGCCATAGCAGGGCCTTGAGCGAACTCAGCGCCGAGCTCGACAGCCACGGCCATTTGATACACCACCTTGCCGACGCGCAGGCACTTGATGACAGCGCGTTGCAAAGCCCTTCTATGCTGATCGAAGACGGCACGCTGGACCTCAACAGCACCCGCCTGCAGGCCTTCAGCAGCCGCGTGCATCTGGGTTTGCGGGTCGGCCTGACGCCTGATCTGGCCCAGGGCCTGCCACGGCTGGAATTGCTGTGCTGGTATGGCAGCGCGACGGCGCAGCGGTTGATACTGCGCGAAGCCATGCCAGCCGAGCCGTCGGGTAATGGTCGCGTGCTGCGTGACGCTGCGGTGGCCGCGCTGATCGACAGCGTTGCGCTGATGGTCAGCCGGTTCTCTCGCGACGGCGAGCATTTCACCCGGGCCGAATCGGCTCTGCCGCCGCAGAGCGAATGGCAGGAAGGGTTGCAGCAACTGGACCGCCTGGCCTTCGAGCACCGCTTCAATCATACCGCGCAGTCCCATCTGCTGAGCATCGCCCAGGTGCCGCTGACGGCCCGACTCGACGCCAGCTTCAGCGCCTTCGGCGAACGGTGTGCGCTGAACATCGACGGGCAGCGCATCAGCTACGACGCATTGCGCGCGCACAGCGTGGCGATTAAGGCGCAGATCAGGCCGCTGCTGGGGGCGTCAAATGAACCGGTCGTGATCGGCATTTGCCTGCCCAAATCGACGGCTTTGTTCGCAGGGATTCTCGCCATCCTGGGTCTGGGAGCGGTGTACCTGCCTCTTGACCCCAGCCAGCCACTGCCACGTCAGCAGTACATCCTGGAAAACAGTGCAGCGGTGTTGTTGCTGCACGACGGCCAGCATCCACTGGCGGGGGGCTGTGTGCCGGGGCTGGACATCAGCGCCATCAAGGCCACGCCCGGCACTGAACCGCTGATGACTCAGCGCCCCGACAGCCACGCGCCGTGCATGGCGCTGTACACCTCGGGCACCACTGGGCATCCCAAGGGCGTGATGCTCAGCCAGCGCAACCTGAGCCACTTCACGGCCTGGTACGCCGAATATGTGGGGCTGTCGGAGCACAGCCGGGTGTTGCAGTTCTCGACCCTGAGTTTCGACTCTTCGGTGATCGACATCTTCCCGACCCTGCTCAGCGGTGCCGAGCTGGTGGTCGCCAGCGAGGATCAGCGTCGCGATCCGCTACAGCTGCGCGATCTGCTCGACGACAACCTGACCCACGCCTTCCTGCCGCCCGCCTTGCTCAGCATTCTGCCGATGGAGCAGCCGCTGCGTCTCGGGCATTTGATGACCGGTGGCGATGTCTGCGAGCCCTACGTCATCGAGCGCCTGGCCGCGCAATGCCGGTTCCACAACCTGTACGGCCCGACCGAGGCCACGGTGCTGATCACCGCCGGCCAATTCAAGCCCGGCAGTAGCAACCGCAACCTGGGCCGTCCGATTGCCAACAGCCAGCTGTTGATTCTCGACGAGCAGATGCAGCCGGTAGCCGAACAGACGCCGGGCGAGCTGTACATCGCAGGGCCTGGGGTGTGCCTGGGGTATATCCATAACCCGACATTGACCGATGAGCGCTATGTGCACATTGCCTTGGGTGACGGCGAAACCCTGCGTGCCTACCGCACCGGTGATATCGGCAAGTGGACCGACGAGGGTGTCGAGCTGTCGGGACGGCGAGACAATCAGGTGAAGATCCGCGGCTTTCGCGTTGAACCCGAAGAGATCGAACACTGCCTGCGCGACAGCCAGTTGTACCGGCAGGTGGCGGTGGTGGTCGACGAGCATCGGCGCATCCTGGCGTTTCTGGCGCAACCTCACGGGGTCGAGCCGGATGCGGCGCGGCATCTGCTCAAGGCCCACGTCGAACGGCTACTGCCGGACTACATGCGCCCTGCCGCCTATACGGAACTGGCGAAGATGCCCTTCGCCCAGAACGGCAAGATCGATCGCAAGGCACTGCTGCAATTGCCAGTGAACATGATCGAGCAGGCACCGCGTCGTGAACCCGCCACCGACAACGAGCGGCAGCTGCTGGCCTTGTGGGCCGAACTGTTGGAGCTGCCGCCGGGGGATATCTCCACCGACGAAAGCTTCTTCAATCTGGGTGGCCACTCGATCCTGCTGTCGCAGATGCTGCTGGGGATTCGCGAGCAGTTCGGGCGCAGCATCCCCATCAACCGCTTCATCGAAGCGCCGACGCTGATCAACCTGGCGTCGCTGATTGAAAGCGACGGGGCATCCAGCTGGACCGTCAGCCCACAGGCGATCAAGGACGCCACCAGGCCGCTCGATTTGCCGATCCTGCCAGTGGGCAAGCTGGGCGATGTGCACAAGGTGATTGTCACCGGCGCCAACGGATTTCTCGGCGTGCATATCGTCCAGGCGTTGCTGGCGTGGGGCGCAACCGAAGTGGCGTGTCTGGTGCGTGAAGGCGGCGGAATGACGGCCCGCGACCGCTTCATCGATGCGCTGCGCGAGAACCGCCTGGAACACCTGGACCTCAGCCGGGTGCGCGTGTACGCCGCTGACGTGACACGGCCTCAGCTGGGGCTTGCCGATGAGGTGTACGAGCGCCTGGATCGCGAGTTCGGTGCGCTGGTACATAACGCAGCCAACGTCAATCACGTGCAGGACTACGAGACGCTCGCCAAGGACAACGTGGCGCCGATCTTCGAATGCCTGCGCCTGTGCGAGGGGCGCAGCAAGAAGGTCTTCAACTTTGTCTCGACGCTGTCGGCCTCGAGTGCGGTGGCCGCCGATGGCAGCGTGCTGGAAGCCCCTGCAGCCGAGACGCCGCCGATCTACATCAAGAACGGCTACAACCTGTCCAAGTGGGTCGCCGAGCGCATCCTGCAGCAGGCACGGGAGCTTGGGGCGTGGGTGAACATCTATCGCCCCGGCAACATCGCGTTCAACAGCGTCACCGGCGTCTGCCAGCCGCACAAGAACCGACTGATGCTGATGCTCAAGGGCTCGATGCAACTGGGCCAGGTGCCGGACTTCTCGATGACCTTCGACCTGATGCCGGTGGACTTCCTGGCGCGCTTCATCGGCTTTCACAGCAGCCGCTATCACCCTGCCCGCGCGGTTTTCAACCTGCATAACCCAGAGCCTCTGAGCTGGAGCGGTTACGTCGACGCGTTCCGTGAAGCGGGGCGCGAGTTCGAGATGGTTAGCGTGGCGCACTGGCAGACCCAGCTCAACCGGGTCGACAGCCAGAACGCGTTGTTCGGCGTGCTCGGCTTCTACCTGGACGGCTTCGAGGAAGACATCGGCGACATCTCGATGATCGCCTACCAGAACGCCCTGGCTGGCGTTGAGCGCATGGGCGAGCGCTACCCGCAGAAAACCCCTGCGCTGCTGCGCAAGGGCTGCGACTACCTCCGGGAAATCGACTTCATCTGACTTTACCCAACGCAATACCCACCTACGTAATGGAGAACGACATGAACGCAATCAACCAGATCCAGCCGCTCAAACCCGACACCCTGGTGAGCAACCCTGCGGGTACGCCGGTGGTGTCATCGGTCAAGGTCGCGGCGCCGGCCAAGGACGTGTGGAAGGTGGTCGGCGATTTCGGTGGCTTTACCCGTTTCATCCCGGCGCTGGCCAGCATTGAAGTGATCGGCAATGGGGTGGGCTCGGTCCGTCACAAGAAATTCAGGGAAGGCGGGCTGGAGGTGGTCGAGCAGTTGAACTCGCGTGACGACAGCGCCCTGTCGATGACCTGGACCACCATCCACAACAACCTGGGCGTCGGCAACCTCTGGGCCTCGATGACGGTGGTGCCTGCAGGGGATGCTGGCAGCATTGCCACCTGGACCATCATCGCTGAGCCTGCTGTGGGTAATACGATGAGCGCAGACGAGTTCGAGGCATTCCTGCAGGGGTTTGCCGATGACGCAATGAGTAACGTGCAGAAGCTGTTTGGCTGAGAGGTGTAGCCCTGGATCAAGCCAGCCATCGGAGACGGTGGCTGGCTTTTTTGTGGGCGAAGAATAACTGCCTGCGTAGCAGCACGGCTTGCCGGCGGGGTGGGCGGCACGATCGCTGTAGGAGCGCGCTTGCCCGCGATGGCGGTGAGTCAGGCGCTGCGGTGGTGTCGGTAATGACGCCTTCGCGGGCGAGCCCGCTTGTATGGTAGGACTCGAAGGGGTGGGTGGGACTAAAGCCAGCTTCTGACTGTTAGCCGCAGTACAGACCGTGGGAGAAATCGTCCCCACCCCTTCCACCAAAGCGCCGATAAAGAATGCTTCGTTTTC
>NZ_JBIVCV010000016.1:0-134183 GCF_044746765.1 Pseudomonas sp. NPDC090203 | reverse complement strand
TCGGTGTTCGCACCTGTAGGAGCGCGCTTGCCCGCGACGGCGTCCTTGAAATCGCCCCCGCCGGCAAGCCGTGCTGCTACGGGTCGGTGTTCGCACCTGTAGGAGCGCGCTTGCCCGCGACGGCGTCCTTGAGATCGCCCCCGCCGGCAAGCCGTGCTGCTACGGTTCGGTGTTCGCACCTGTAGGAGCGCGCTTGCCCGCGACGGCGTCCTTGAGATCGCCCCCGCCGGCAAGCCGTGCTGCTACGGTTCGGTGTTCGCATCTGTAGGAGCGCTTGCTTGCGCCACATACACAAGCCATGCCGAAATCACTCTGAAATCGTATTTGGAAACGTATCAACTACGCTGCTGCCTACAAACTTTGTAGGATTCTGCGACATCTTGGCGGTTGGTGATCCACGACCCGGCACGTATGATCCTTGACATTCATTCGCAGATTAGAAGCCTATGTCCCTGATAGTTCTACTTCTTCTGCCTTTCATCGGCAGTTGTCTGGCGGCCTTGTTGCCGCACAACGCGCGTAACACCGAATCTTTTCTTGCAGGCGTGATCGCTCTGATCGGCGCTGTGCAGGTTGCTCTCTGGTACCCGCAGATCGCCCATGGCGGGGTCATTCGCGAAGAATATTTCTGGGTTCCGAGCCTGGGACTCAACTTCGTGTTGCGCCTGGACGGCTTTGCCTGGCTGTTCTCGATGCTGGTCCTGGGGATCGGCACACTGGTGTCGCTCTACGCCCGTTACTACATGTCACCGAACGATCCGGTGCCACGGTTTTTCTCGTTCTTTCTGGCGTTCATGGGGGCGATGCTGGGCCTGGTGATGTCCGGGAACCTGATCCAGATCGTGTTCTTCTGGGAGCTGACCAGCGTTTTCTCCTTCCTGCTGATCGGTTACTGGCACCATCGCGCAGATGCCAGGCGCGGCGCCTACATGGCGTTGATGGTCACCGGCGCAGGCGGGCTGGCCTTGCTGGTGGGTGTGATGCTGCTGGGGCATGTGGTCGGCAGTTACGATCTGGATCGGGTGCTGGCCGCAGGTGACGCCATACGCGCCCATGCCCTGTACCCGGTTTTGTTGACGCTGATCCTGATCGGCGCCCTGAGCAAGAGCGCGCAGTTTCCCTTCCATTTCTGGCTGCCCCACGCCATGGCCGCGCCGACGCCGGTGTCGGCGTACCTGCACTCGGCGACCATGGTCAAGGCCGGGGTGTTTCTGCTGGCGCGCCTGTGGCCGGCCTTGTCGGGCAGCGAGCAGTGGTTCTGGATCGTCAGCGGCGCGGGGGCCTGCACCCTGGTGATCGGCGCCTATTCGGCGATTTTCCAGACGGATCTGAAGGGCCTGCTGGCCTATTCCACCATCAGCCACCTGGGCCTGATCACCCTGCTGCTGGGCCTGAACAGCCCGCTGGCCGCCGTCGCTGCGGTGTTCCACATTCTCAACCACGCCACCTTCAAAGCCTCGCTGTTCATGGCGGCTGGCATCATCGACCATGAAAGCGGCACCCGCGACATCCGCAAGCTCAGCGGCCTGGTCAAGCTGATGCCGTACACGGCCACCCTGGCCATGGTCGCCAGCGCCGCCATGGCCGGCGTGCCCCTGCTCAACGGTTTTCTGTCTAAAGAGATGTTCTTCGCCGAAACCGTGTTCATCACCTCAACGGCCTGGGTCGAGATGGCGCTGCCGGTGATCGCCACGGTGGCCGGGACGTTCAGCGTTGCCTATTCGCTGCGCTTCACGGTGGATGTGTTCTTCGGTCCCAAAGCCACTGACCTGCCCCACACGCCCCACGAGCCGCCACGCTGGATGCGGGTACCGGTCGAACTGCTGGTGCTGGCGTGCCTGATCGTCGGGATTTTCCCGGCACAATCGGTCGGTCCGTTGCTGGCCGCTGCCGCACAGCCTGTAGTAGGCGGGACCTTGCCCGAGTACAGCCTGGCCATCTGGCACGGCCTGAATGCGCCGATGATCATGAGCCTGGTCGCCATGGGCGCGGGCATCCTCCTCTACCTGCTGCTGCGCGGCTCTTTCAAGCGTGACCGCTTTGTCGGGCCGCCGTTGATCTGGCGCCTCAACGGCAAGCGCCTGTTCGAACGGGTGCTGGTGACCAAGCTGATCGTCGCGCGCAAGCTTGAAGGCCTGCTGACCACGCGCCGCTTGCAGGCGCAGTTGTTCCTGATGGTGTTTGTCTCGCTGGTGGTGGGTTTCGTGCCGATGTACGAGAGCGGCCTGACTTGGGGCGACCGGCCGAAGATCGCCGGCTCCGGGGTCTTCGTCATGCTCTGGCTGATCGCGATTGCCTGCGCCGTCGGTGCCGCGTGGCAGGCCAAGTATCACCGTCTTGCGGCCGTCACCATGGTCAGCGTCTGCGGCCTGATGACCTGCGTGACCTTTGTCTGGTTCTCCGCGCCGGACCTGGCCCTGACCCAACTGGCGGTAGAAGTGGTGACCACCGTGCTGATCCTGCTGGGCCTGCGCTGGCTGCCACGGCGTAACGAAAACGTCGCCCCGCCGTCCCGGTCGCGCAACCGCGCCAAGGCCCGTCGCGTGCGGGACTTCATCCTGTCCGTGGCGGTCGGTGGCGGCATGGCGCTGCTGTCCTATGCGATGCTGACCCGCCCGACGCCCAACACCATCTCCGAGTTCTACCTGGGCCGTGCCCTGAGCCAGGGCGGCGGAACCAACGCGGTCAACGTCATGCTGGTGGACTTCCGCGGCTTCGACACCTTCGGCGAAATCACCGTGCTGGCGGTGGTCGCCCTGACCGTGTTCGCCCTGCTGCGCCGTTTCCGCCCACCGAAAGAAAGCATCGCCCTACCCGCCCAGCAACGCTTGCTGGCGCGTGATGTGGTGACCGATCTGGTCAACCCGCGCCACGCCACCGACACCGCGCTGGGCTTCATGATGGTGCCAGCGGTGCTGGTGCGTCTGCTGCTGCCGGTGGCCTTCGTGGTCTCGATGTACCTGTTCATGCGCGGCCACAACCAGCCCGGCGGCGGTTTCGTCGCCGGGCTGGTGATGTCGGTGGCGTTCATTCTGCAGTACATGGTCGCCGGCACCCAGTGGGTCGAGGCGCACATGAGCCTGCGCCCCCTGCGCTGGATGGGCGCCGGCCTGTTCTTCGCCCTGGCGACGGGGCTGGGGTCGATGGCGCTGGGCTATCCGTTCATGACCACCCACACCGCGCACCTGCATCTGCCACTGCTCGGTGACGTGCACCTGGCCAGCGCGCTGTTTTTCGACATCGGCGTGTACGCCGTGGTGGTGGGTTCGACGCTGCTGATCCTGACCGCCCTGGCTCACCAGTCGGTGCGCAGCCATCGTCCGACGTCGCTGCCGCAGCCGATCCAGCCGGCCTCGGCCACCCCTACCCAAGGAGCCTTGTGATGGAAGAAGTCATCGCCATTGCCATCGGCGTGCTCGCAGCCTCCGGCGTGTGGCTGATCCTGCGCCCACGGACCTTCCAGGTGGTCATGGGCCTGTGCCTGCTGTCCTACGGCGTCAACCTGTTCATCTTCAGCATGGGCAGCCTGTTCATCGGCAAGGAGCCGATCATCAAGGACGGCGTGCCGCAGGACCTGCTCAACTACACAGACCCCTTGCCCCAGGCGCTGGTGCTGACTGCAATTGTCATCAGTTTCGCCATGACCGCGCTGTTCCTGGTGGTGCTGCTGGCCTCCCGTGGCCTGACTGGCAACGACCATGTGGACGGCCGGGAGAGCAGTGAATGAGTCTGATGAACCAACTGATCGTCGCGCCGATCCTGCTGCCGGTGCTGACCGCCGCGCTGATGCTGTGGCTGGGTGAACGCCATCGCCCGTTGAAGGCGCGGATCAACCTGCTGTCCACGGCGCTGGGCCTGGGGATCGCCATCACCCTGATGATGTGGGTGCAGAAGACCGGCACCACCGGCTCCATCGGCGTCTACCTGCCCGGCAACTGGTCATCGCCGTTCGGCATCGTGCTGGTGGTCGATCACCTGTCGGCGATGATGCTGGTGTTGACCGGTATCGTCGCCTTCTGCGCCCTGCTGTTCGCCCTGGCGCGCTGGGACCGGGCCGGTGCGAGCTTCCACGCCCTGTTCCAGATTCAGCTGATGGGCTTGTATGGCGCCTTCCTTACGGCCGATCTGTTCAACCTGTTCGTGTTCTTCGAGGTGCTGCTGGCGGCGTCCTATGGCCTGATGCTGCATGGCTCGGGGCGGGCGCGGGTCTCGGCGGGCCTGCATTACATCACCATCAATCTGCTGGCTTCTTCGCTGTTCCTGATTGGCGCTGCGCTGATCTACGGCGTCACCGGCACCCTGAATCTGGCGGATCTGGCGGTCAAGATCCCACAGGTATCCGAAGCCGACATCGGCCTGTTGCATGCAGGCGCGGCGATCCTGGCGGTGGCGTTCCTGGCCAAGGCGGGCATGTGGCCGCTGAACTTCTGGCTGGTGCCGGCCTACTCGGCCGCCAGCGCGCCGGTGGCCGCGATCTTCGCCCTGATGACCAAGGTCGGTGCCTACACCCTGCTGCGCCTGTGGACGCTGCTGTTCTCGGGCCAGGCCGGTGACTCGGCATTCTTCGGCGGTGACTGGATGATCTGGGGCGGCATGGCGACGCTGGCGGTGGCGGCCATTTCCATCGTCGCCGCCCAGCGTCTGGAGCGCATGGCCAGCCTGTGCATTCTGGTGTCGGCGGGGATTCTGCTGTCGTCCATCGGCTTCGGCCAGCCGAGCCTGACCGCCGGCGCGCTGTTCTACCTGGTCAGCTCCACGCTGGCCTTGAGCGCATTGTTCCTGCTGGCCGAACTGGTGGAGCGCTCGCGCTCGGCCAATGAAATCCCGCTGGAAGACGACGCCGATCAGTTGCCCAAGCCGCTGGAAGCCTTGCACCCGGTGCCGGGCACCAACCTGGACGATGAACAGAAAGCGGTGGTCGGCCAGGTGATTCCCTGGACCATGGCGTTCCTGGGCCTGAGTTTCATCATCTGCGCCTTGCTGATCATCGGCATGCCGCCGCTGTCCGGGTTTCTCGGCAAGCTCACGCTGATCAGCGCCCTGCTCAACCCATTGGGTCTGGACGTGGCCAAGGACGAAGCGATCCGCGCCGATAGCTGGACGCTGGTGGCGCTGCTGATCGTCTCGGGGCTGGCCTCGCTGTTCGCTTTCGTGCGGGTCGGCATCAAGCGCTTCTGGACACCACAGGAGCGCCCGTCACCGCTGCTGCGCCGTTATGAATGCATTCCTATCGTGCTGCTGCTGGGGCTGTGCATCGCCCTCACCTTCAAGGCTCAGGCGCTGCTGCGCTACACCCAGGACACGGCACAGGCGCTGCATGATCCGCAGCAATACATCCTGTCGGTGATGGCCGCCAAACCCGTCCCCAGCCCGAGTGACCTGGCAGAGGTGCAGCCATGAAGCGCCTGTTCCCTGCACCGTTGTTGTCGCTGTCGCTGTGGGCATTGTGGCTGCTGCTGAACCTGTCCCTGAGCGCCGGAAACCTGCTGTTCGGCGCGCTGCTGGGGTTGCTGGCGCCAATCATGTTCGCACCGTTGCGCCCCTTGCCTGCACGCATCCGCAGGCCGGGCGTGGCCTTCAGGCTGTTCTTCGTGGTGGGGCGTGATGTGCTGGTGTCCAACGTGCAGGTGGCGCTGCAAGTGTGGCGCGCCCGCAGCCGTCCGCCGCGTTCGGCATTCGTCAAAGTGCCGCTGGACCTGCATGACGCCCATGGCCTGGCGGCGCTGGCGATGATCTGCACCGTGGTGCCGGGCACCGTGTGGTCGGAGCTGGCCCTGGATCGCAGCGTGCTGCTGATGCATGTGTTCGACCTGGACGACGAGGGGCGCTTCATCGAGCATTTCAAGCGCACCTACGAACGCCCGCTGATGGAGATTTTCCAATGAGCCCGCTGCTCACCAATGCGATCCTGCTCACCCTGGGGCTGTTCACCGTCGCCATGGTCATGACCCTGATCCGCCTGTTCAAGGGTCCGTCGGCCCAGGACCGGGTTCTGGCGCTGGACTACCTGTACCTGCTGGCGATGCTGATGATGCTGGTGCTGGGTATTCGCTACGCCAGCGACACCTATTTCGAGGCGGCATTGTTGATTGCGCTGTTCGGCTTTGTCGGATCCTTCGCCCTGGCCAAGTTCCTGCTGCGTGGCGAGGTGATCGAATGAATGCGTTACAGGAGTTGCCGGTGTGGGTTGAGACCCTGACCGCGGTTTTGCTGGTATTGAGCGGCCTGTTTGCCCTGACCGGCGCGATGGGGCTGCTGCGCATGAAGGACTTCTTCCAGCGCATGCACCCACCGGCCCTGGCCTCGACCCTCGGTGCGTGGTGCGTCGCCCTGGCCTCGATCATCTACTTTTCCGCGCTCAAGCAAGGGCCGGTGCTGCACGCCTGGCTGATCCCGATCCTGCTGGCGATCACCGTGCCCGTGACGACGCTGTTGCTGGCTCGCACCGGGTTGTTCCGCAAGCGCATGGCAGGCGATGACGACGTGCCGCCAGAGGTCAGCGAGGGGCGGCACGAGGGTAAGTGAGGCCAGGCGCACCCCCGCGCCATTTTGCCGCACCCCGCTCGTCGCCCCAGTTCTGATACCTTTGCCGCCCATGAAACTGGCCCGATCCGACCGACACCTGATTGCATGGATGCTCTATTGCTGCGTCCTGTTCAACGTGTTCGCCTGCAGCATCGGTCACGGCCAGATGGTCGGCATGCAACTCAACGGCATTGGCGGCGAGTTCTGTTCCACCGACGGCCGGGCGCTGACCACGGTCGATCAATTCAAGCCCGGCGAGCAGAAGCTGCCCACCCTGTCCGCCGCCTTCGGCTGCCCCCTGTGCTCAACCGGCGGAATGGGCCCGGCGCTCAATTCCAGCCTGACCCTGGCGATCCTGCCCGAACAGCACAGCCCGCCACCTGCTGTCGTCGCTTCCTACGATATCCCCGCCGCTTTGCATTGGCCCACGGCCAACCCCCGCGCCCCGCCGTTCGCCCTGATCTGACTTCGAAAACTCACTGACCTGTTTTTCAGATGCTGTTGTCTGCGGCCAGCCCGTGCCTGACAGAATGACGCCGGCCCCGTAGCAGCATGGCTTGCCAGCGGGAACGGTGTGTCAGGCAATGAATGCGTCACTGACACACCGCCCCCGCCGGCAAGCCGTGCTGCTACGGGGTATCGCGGCAACAGTGCTGAAAAACGGTTTTGCGCTCGACCTCATATCAGGTTTTCACCATGAAACGCATCCCCCTGCTCGCCGGCCTGATCGGCAGCCTGCCCGCTTTCGCCCACGCACAAACCGCCCTCGACCTGGCCCCCATCACGGTCAATGGCGATGAACAACCCACCCAAGGCCTGGACCTGGAACAACAAGCCGCCAGCGCCACCCGCCTGGGCTTGAGCCTGCGCCAGACGCCCGCCTCGATTGCCGTCGCCAACCGGGCAGACATCGAGCGCCGAGGCGCACAGAACTTTCAGGACGTCGCCAACACCTTGCCCGGCGTCAACGCCAGCGCCCCGCCCGGCTTTGGCGGGTTCATTTCCTATCGGGGCTTCACCAGCAGCCAGGTCACGCAGATGTTCAACGGCATCAACGTCGCCACCGGGCTGGCGCGGCCGGTCAATAGCTGGATCTATGATCGCGTCGAAGTGCTCGGCGGTCCGTCGTCACTGATGAATGGCGCAGGATCGGTGGGTGGCTCGTTGAACTACGTCACCAAGCTGGCAAACCGGGAAGATCAGGCCGCCGAAGGCCGGGTCAGCTACGGCAGCTTCGACACCACGCAAACCGCCTTTGGCGTCAACCATCGCCTGAGCGACCCCACCGCAGACATACAGCACTACGCCCGGCTGGACGTCAGCCACACCAGCAGCAACGGCTATATCGATCGTCAGGAGAACGACGCGTGGAGCGCGGCGTTTTCCCTGTTGAGCGACATCACCCCGGACCTTTCCCACACCCTGGCCCTGGAATATCAGGACGAGCACGAAGACAGCCCCTACTGGGGCACCCCGGTGCTCAACCCCAAGGCGGGCGAGCTCAAGATCGACAAGCACAACCGCTTTCGCAACTACAACGTCGAGGATGGCCTGTACGAACAGCGCACGCGCTGGGTGCGCTCGATCATCGACTACCGCCTGGACGACGCCACCAGCCTGCGCAACACGTTGTATCGCCTGGACAGCCAGCGCGACTACCGCAACCTGGAAACCTACCAGTACAACGCGAGCAACAGCGCCATCAACCGCTCCACCGCTTATCTGGTGCGCCATCAGGGCTGGCAGCAGGGCAACCAGTTCGAATTGCGCCACGACAGCAGCCTGCTGGGGATGGCCACTACCTGGGCGGGTGGCTTCGAGTACAAGGTCAACTCGACCACCAACAACCCGTGGAACGTGCCGGCGAACAACACGGTGGATCCGGATCATTTCGACCCAGGGCATTTCTACGCACTGCCCGGCACCCGCCAAGGCTTCGTCAAGGACAAGACCAATGAGGTGACCACCAAGGCGCTGTTCGTGGAAAACCATCTGGCGCTGAGCGAGCAGTGGTCGCTGGTGACCGGCCTGCGCTACGACGACATCGACCTGGACGTGACCAACCATCGTGCAATCACCGCCAGCAATCCCCGCCACCTGCGCCGTGACTGGCAGCCGGTGACCGGCCGCGCAGGCCTGACCTGGCAGTTCCTGCCCTGCGCCAACGTCTACCTGCAATACAGCACCGCCGCCGAGCAGCCCAGTGGCACGCAGAACTTCGACGTTTCGACCGGCAAGCAGTGGGAGATCGGCAGCAAGTTCGACTACCTGCAAGGCCGGGGTTCGGCCACCGTTGCCGCCTACACCATCGAGCGCAAGGACTTCGCCATCACCGACCCGCAGGACCCCACCAACACGGTTCCGGTGGGCCAGCAGTCATCGAAGGGGATCGAGCTGGCGAGTTCCTTGCGCATCACCCCCGACTTGCTGCTGGAGGGCAACGTCGCCTGGGTGGATGCGCAATACGATGAATTCAGTGAAAAGAATTCGGCGGGCATCGTGGTCTCGCGCAAGGGCAACACACCGACCAACGTACCTGACCGCGTCGGCAATCTGTGGCTGACCTATGACTTCACGCCGGCCTGGCAAGCAGGGGTAGACGCCCGCTACGTGGCGTCGGTGTATGCCGACAATGCCAATACGCAAAGGGTGCCGTCGTACACGCTGTACGGCAGTTTTCTGACCTTCAAGCTGGACCAGCACACATCGATCACCGGTCGGGTGCGCAACCTGACAGACGAGGTCTATGCGCGATTCGCCCACGTATCACCGGCCTACTACCTGGGTGAGCCCCGCACATTCGAGCTGGCGGTACAGACTCGTTTCTAGACGCAGGCAACACAGGGCCGGCGAATCACTCGCTGGCCTTGAACACCAGTTCGCCCTTGCGCCACTTGGCGGCCTTGGCGGTTGCGGCCTTGAGCACTTTGCCAAGGCCCAGCTGGATCTGTTCGTGGGCAGCGAACACCATGAACACCGTGTGGGATTCCTTGAACACGATACCCTGGCCTTCAGGCACCTCGACAAAGGCGTATTCGCCCAGGCCGTAGATCGTCATCTTGATGTCGCGGAACTTGAGTTCGAACTTGCCACCTTCGCGGCTGGGCAATACGGCGGCGCGAAAATGATCGCCGACCTTGAGCTCCAGACGCGGCTTGTCATCGACCACCAGTGCGGATTCGGTGTCGATTTCAGACATGTAGATGCCTTCGGGGGACTGTTCGATGACATAGACGAAACGCGCCTGGAACAGCTTCACCAACTTCGCGCGCAAATCACCAAGCACGAATAACGCGTGGGTATCCAGATTACTTACTGCCAATGTACAAACTCCCAACCTGATATGAACTTGCCCGACCGCAGGGCCAGGCAAGGAAAAGACAAGAAAACGGTGCGCCGCGGATGCCGGACGCTGGCAAAAAACTGGATTCTACCGGCTTAGAGTCTATACGGGATATATGCCTTTCGTCCGCATTGTTTACTGTTTTGTACACGAATATGGCCATTGGCCTGTGTCCAATTGAAGCCGAAAAGCGCTTCGGCGATGGCTGAATCGATAACGCTATTGTCTGGAAACTCTTGGGGCCGCTCTGCACTCACATGCATCACAAGGTCAATCACCGTCCACTTCCCAGAGGGAAACAACATGGAACTCACCACACCGACGCTTGCGACACTGTTCGAACAATTGGGGCTTGAGTCGGATCAGGCCAGCATCGACGCCTTTGTCAGCCAGCATCGGCTCGGCGACGATGTGAAACTGGTCGACGCCGAGTTCTGGACGCCCCAGCAGGCGCGCTTTCTCAAAGAGGAACTGCTGACCGATGCCGAATGGGCACCGGTGGTGGACGAACTCAACGAACTGCTGCATCCGGCAAAGTAGCAGCAGGCCGCTGAAAAGGTGGCGGCCCCTGGAGGCCGCCACCGTCAATAGGGGTAGCCCGGCTGGCCCAGATTGGGGAAGCGTGAGCGTCCCTCTTTCGCCGGAGCATGGACGAACAAACCGTCGATCAGCGAGTTACTGCTGGTCAAAGTGCTGTTCCAATGGGCGGAACAGTGGATATACCGCCGGTACAACATCTGCATTTCTGCCGCGGTCAGTGGCTGCTCTTCGCCCCGGGCGCGCGCCAGCAGCTTGCCCGCAACACCCCGCAACTCAGGTGGCAACACGAGATCCGGCAGGTCCGGCACCGGCATGAACGGCACGCCCTCGTCACACGCCAGTCCGTGCATGACACGCAGATAGACCCGCGACAGGTGCCCGAATACTCCGCGCTCAAGCATGACACTGGCGATGACACTTTTCAGGCCCTGGCCTTTCTTGCGCCCCCGCTCCACGCAATCCACCGTGATGCGGGCAGTGTCGTCTCGCGGGTCGATCCAGCGCTGCACATCCAGCGTGTCCATTTCCTGGTGGGTCTGCTGCCAGGCCGGGGTCGCGTCATAGGGCGTCTGGATGCCGACCAGGCTGCGGCGGGGCCGGGTCAGCGCCACTTTCTCGACCATGTACGGGTGATAGCCGCCACCGATGTCCGAGTGTGAGCCGGGCAGCACAATCTCCCGCAGCCAACCGGGCGCCACGCTGTTGAGCGAGAAATTGCGTCGATGCTCGTCAGCCGCCACCAGATGGATCACCTGCTGCGCGCAACCCGGCGGCAGGAACAGGTTGACCCGTCTATTGACGTCATCGCCCACGCTTCCCAGGTCGGAAATGCCTCCCACGGCGGCAACCGTGTCGAACAGGCCGATCACCTTCAGCCGCACGCTGCCGTTACGCCAATTGAAGTCGGCAGCCAGCGGCAACTTCTGACCATCGAGCACCGGGCCTAATGCACCCCGCTCCTGCTTGAGCACCTCATTGGCGAAATGCCGGGCCGATGCGGCGCCGCGACTGAACCCGAACACATCAAGTTCTAGCGCGGCAATGACACAGCCGGGGTTATGCCTGCCAAAGGTATGCAGAACGCTCTTGAGTTTTTCCACGCACTTGCAGACTTTGGCAACTACGCCAGTATGACCTCGTCCGAACCCCTGCCCCGGTATTGAATCGCGCCCGCCTGATGTAGTCCCCACTCCACTGATATAAATCGGCTGAGTCACCCGCAATCCATTACCGTCGTTAGTGGCCACGAACTGTTGGCGGTAAAGATCGGCCAGCCGGGCAATATTGGTGAAATCGTTACTGTAACTGCTGGCGGGATCGGAATGCCGCCCCCCGCATTCCTTGATATGGGCATTGTGGTACACGCCCGCCATGGCCTGGCAGTCCGCGCCGATCTGGCTGTTGATCCGGTTGTTCCCCGTGCCGTCGAAGAACACACCAATGCGCACTGTGACGCCCAGCGAGGCGGGCGTGGACGTCGATCCCTTGAAACAGCGAAGCATCGTCATATTCAAACTCCTGTAAGTGTCGACACAATCCGGAACAGTTATTTACATATCCGGACATATACCTCACAGAATGCTCACCCCCACGACAGCGTCAATGGGGTAAATATGACTTCAGAAACTTCCCACTTAAAAATCAGACAATAAAAAACCGCCCGCACTTTCGTCTTACAAGCAGGCAGCAGATTTCCTAAAATATTCAGAAAACTTAAACAGAATTAAATCAACAGAACAATAATTAAATATTACCCACAACGAAAATCGCCCGAGGCTAATGCCTCGGGCGACGGGTTCCTGCGCCATGGCCTGGCGGTCAGGAACGGCGATCAGGCCTGACGCTGGTGGCGATCGATCTGCTCGTGGCGCTCTTGCGCTTCGATGCAGTATTTGGTCGTCGGGCTGATGAGCAGGCGCTTGAGGCCGATAGGCTCACCGCTGTCATCGCACCAGCCGAAGGTGTCTTCGGCGATACGGGTCAGCGCCATTTCCAGCTGGGGCAGCATGCGCTGGTCGCGGTCGATCACGTTGACCAGCCAGTGGCGCTCTTCTTCGACGGAAGCGGCGTCGGCGGGGTCAGCCGGGGTATCCAGGCTTTCGATCGCGATACGGCTCTGCTCGATACGCTCGTGGATTTCCACTTTCATGGCTTGCAGCAGCTCGATGAAGAAGGCGTGTTGCTCCGCGTTCATGTAGTCATCGGCCGGCATCGCCAGCAACTTGTCCTTGGTCATTGATTTCTCTATAAAAAAACGTGCATTAAGGCGATTTAGTGAAGCGCCTCTGCGTCATCGTAAAAGCGCCATGGTCTCCAAGCGCCACCTGGCACTCAATTTACGAGGGGCGGCAGTCTAAGGCCGGGTTTCGTACTCGGCAACATAATTGAACAAGAATCGCCCAACAACCCCCCAAAACCCCGGTGGCGTTGAGCCAAACCGGTGTTTCAACCTGTGTCTGCCGTGACACGCTCACTCCAGCAGGTACGCGTATCGCCTGTAGGAGCGCGCTTGCCCGCGAAGACGTCATGACCGACACCACTGCACCGCCTGACATACCGCGGTCGCGGGCAAGCGCGCTCCTACAGTGCAGTGCAAATGCGTATGGACGCTGTCTGACAGGCCATCGGCCGTTCGGTTCAAACCGGCAGAAAAACGAAAAGGGCCCCTGTCCGGGCCCTTTTCAACGTTGATCAAACAGCTGGCATCAAGACATCAGCGTTTGAGCTTGCGTTTGTTGCGGTACTGGTCGATGACCACCGCCACCACAATAATCAACCCTTTGATGATGTCTTGTACATAGGCATCGACGCCTACGAAGGTAAATCCGCTGGCCATCACCCCGAGAATCAGCGCGCCGATCACGGTACCGGTGATCCGGCCGACGCCGCCCGCAAGGCTGGTGCCGCCGATCACCGCCGCCGCAATGGCATCCAGTTCGTAGGAAACGCCCATCCCCGCCTGCCCCGTCGCCGCCCGTGCCGAGGCCACCACACCGGCAAGCCCGGCCAGCAGGCCCGCGATGCTGTAGACGATCACCAGGTGGCGCTTGACGTTGATCCCCGAGGTACGGGCCGCCTGCATGTTGCCGCCGATGGCGTAGGTGTACTTGCCGTATTTGGTGTAGCGCAGGGCGATGTGGAAGATCACCGCCACCACCAGAAAGATCAGCACCGGCATCGCGCCCTGGCCGATGGCCGTGTAGGAATCGTTAAGCATGCTCACAGGCTGGCCGCCGGTGTAGAAGCGCGCCAGGCCACGGGCCGACACCATCATGCCCAGGGTGGCGATGAAGGGCGGGATGCCGGTGATGGCGATGATGCTGCCGTTGATCGCACCCGCCAGCAGCCCGACCCCAAGGCCCGCGATGACCGGCGCCCAGACCGGCAAATCGGTCAACGAAGGAAATACCGCCCGGGTGTAATCCGACGATTGCGCGAGACTGGCTGCGATCATCGCCGATAACGCAAGCACCGAGCCGGATGAGAGGTCGATGCCGGTGGTGATGATGACCTGCGTCACGCCGATGGCCAGAAGACCGATGATCGAGACCTGCAGGATCATCAGCACCAGCCGCTGGGAGTTGAGCAGAAAGCTCTGGTCGCGCACGATCCAGCCAAACAGCTCGAAAATCAGGCCGATGCCGATCAGCACCAGAAAGATGCTCAGTTCGGTCGGCAGGCGGCGCTTGTGCTTGTTCGGGGCCAGCGCCGGTTTGTTGTCCAGTATCGCGTTCATTTTCATAGGTGCCTCTTGTTCTTGTTCTGACCCGAAACGGGCCTTTGGCAAACCGCCGTCAATGGACCGAATGGCCCGACGCCAGATGCATGACCCGCTCCTGAGTCGCATCGGCGCGATCCAGGGTGCCCATCATTTCGCCCTCGTGCATGACCATGACCCGGTCGCTCATGCCCAGCACTTCCGGCAGCTCCGAAGAAATCATGATCACCGCCATGCCTTCGCTGGCGAGCATGGAAATCAGCCGGTAAATCTCGGCCTTGGCGCCGACGTCGATGCCGCGTGTCGGCTCGTCGAGAATCAATATGCGCGGGTTGGTCATCAGCCAGCGGGCGATCAGGGCCTTCTGCTGGTTGCCGCCCGAGAGAGTGTCGATGCACTGCTCAAGCGACGGCGTCTTGACCCGCAGCTTCTTGCACATGTCCTCGCAGAGGCCGCGCAGGGCCTTCTGATGCACGAAGCCGTTGCCCACGTAATGAGGCAGGACCGCCATCTCCATGTTTTCCAGCACCGACAGACAAGGAAACAGCCCGCTGAGCTTGCGGTCCTCGGTCAGCAGGGCAAAGCCCTTCTCGATGGCGAAATGCGGATCGGTGACCTTGATCGGCGCACCGTCGAGCACAATCTCGCCTCGGCTGCAGGGCGTGATGCCAAAGATGGTTTCGGCGACATTGGTGCGACCGGACCCCATCAGCCCTGCAATGCCCAGCACTTCGCCGGCGTGCAGGTCGAAGGAAACGCCCTCGAAAACACCGTCCAGGGCCAGGTCGCGCACCGAGAGCAGCAGATCGCCCACCGGCCTGTCCCGCTCCGGGAACAACTGTGTCAGTTCACGGCCGACCATCATCGAGATCAGGCTGTCGCCGTCCATGCTGTCGGCGCGCTGCAGGCCGATGTAGGCGCCGTCGCGAAACACCGCCACTTCGTCGGCGATGGCAAACACTTCGTTCATCTTGTGGGTGATGTAGATGATGCCCTTACCCTGCGCACGCAGGTCGGCAATGATCGAAAACAGGTGGGCCACTTCCTTCTCGGTGATGGCCGAGGTGGGTTCGTCCATGATCAGCACGTCGGAGTCGTAGGACACCGCCTTGGCGATCTCGACCATCTGCCGTTCGGCGATGCTCAGGTTGCCGACGTGTTCTTCGGGGTCAAGGTTGATGCGCAGCCGGTCCAGCAGGTCCTGGGTGCAACGGTGCATGGCGCGGTGATCGACCATATGCAGCCCGTTCAGCTGTTCGCGGCCGATCCAGATGTTCTCGGCGATGCTCATGTGCGGCATCAGGTTGAGTTCCTGGTGAATCATCGCGATGCCCGATTGCAGCGCCGCAAGCGGCGTCTCGAACACCACCGGCTTGCCGCGCAGGCGGATTTCGCCGGTGTCGGGCTGGTAGATCCCGGCAATGATTTTCATCAGGGTGGACTTGCCTGCACCGTTCTCGCCCATCAGGGCCAGTACACTGCCGGGCCGCACGCGCAGTTCCACGTTGTCCAGCGCCACCACACCGGGGAAACCCTTGCTGATGTTGGTGATTTCCAGAAGATAAGGGTGTTCGGCGCCAGTGCCGGCAAGCTCGGGTTGGACAGGGGTCGCAGTAGCGGAAGCGAACATGGTCACAGGCTCCTCACCTGACATGGGCGGCGGAGGCTTCAGCCACCGGGCCCTGTCAGTTGTCGTGATGTGAACGTTATTAGAAGGTGCTGACGTTTTCCGGAGTGATGAGCTTGAACGGAATCACGATCGCCTGTTCAGGTAACGATTCCTTTTTCGCCAGTTTCACTGCGGCGTCGATGGAGCCTTCGCCCTGCCCCTTGGCGTCCTGGAACACCGAGACCGTAAGATCGCCTTTCTTCACCGCGCTCAGCCCGTCGGGCGTGCCATCGACGCCTGCGACCAGCACATCGCCCTGCTTTTTGCCGGCCTGTTTCAAGGCCATGGCGGCGCCGATGGCCATCTCGTCATTGTTGGAAACCACTGCGCTGAAATCGCGGCCCTGGGTCAGCCAGTTGTTGGTGATGTCCATGCCTTTCTGCCGGCCCCAGGCCCCTTCCTGTTCCTCGGCGATCTTGATGCCGGGGTATTTTTTCAGGACTTCCTTGACGCCTTCGGTGCGGTCACGGGTCGAGTTGTTCGACAGCTCACCCAGCAGGATCACCACGGTGCCCTTGCCATCCATCTTCTTGGCCAGGTATTCCATCTGCATGCGGCCCGCTTCCTTGTCATCGGAGGTGACCGATGCAACGCCGGCTGGCAGTTTGGGGTCATCCGGGCGACGGTTGACGTAGACCAGCGGGATCCCGGCAGCGGTGGCCGCCTTGGTGATGCGACCGGTGGCGGCGGTGTCGACCGGGTTGACGATCAGTGCATCGACTTTCTTGCCGATCAGCTCCTGCACCTGGTCGAGCTGCTTGTTCACATCGTTGCGGCCATCGACGAATTGCAGATCGACGCCGCCCATGTCCTTGGCCTTCTTGCCCATGTCTTCGCGCATGTAGGTCAGGTAGGTGTCATCGAACTGCGACATGGCCACGCCGATTTTCAGGTCGGCTGCCAGGGTCGCGCCGCTGCCGAGCATCAGGGCCAGTGCCAGGGAGGTAAAACGGGCTTTGGTGTTCATGAACGGTCTTTCTCCAAATTCTTGTTGTTGTAGTGAATTGGCTAACGACTGCGGATGTTCAGACTGTGCCGCTGGAGCTTGAAAAATGTGGATTGCAGAAGTGCGCCACCGACGCCGCCGACGAGCCGCAGACCATCACCCCGTGGCTTTGCACACAGAGCACGCGGGCGGCGGTTTCGAGGGTTTTGTCGAGCGCGGCGGCAAGGGATGGCTTGAGGGCAGAGACAGCGCGGGAAGCAACAAGAGAGCGTGATACGGTCCTGCAGGCCTGAACGGCGCGTTTGAGGATATTCATCGACGGTACCTGTCTTTTTTGGCGTTCTTGTTTTTTGTTTCGTCCGCCCAGCCCTGTGTAGGAAAGGTCCGATACAGGGGTGGACGTCGAGATTCGGCAACCTGGAAATGACTTTATTGGAAAATAATTTCTACTTCAACTGATTTTAGAATTTATTTCTATTTCATTTTTCTACAGCGTTTTCCACGATTCCCCCCTGTAGGAGCGCGCTTGCCCGCGACCGCGGAGTGTCATTGAAACAACCTTTGCCTGACACACCGCCGTCGCGGGCAAGCGCGCTCCTACGAGTGACCACCTCTTACAGAGTGACCACCCGCCCTTCCCGGGCGCTGATCCGCGCGGCATCCAGCACCTTGGCCGAAGCCACTGCATCGCGTGCGTCCACCGGGTTCTTGCCCTGGTTCATCACCGCTTCCTGCAACTGGCGATAGAACTCGGTCCAGCAGCCTCGTTCGGAGGGCACTCGCTCGCGGTGTTCCCCCTGCTCGAACCAGCCCCAGCGTCGGTGTTCCTCGACGCCCCAGCGCTCGCCCTCGGACTTGGGAGACTGCCCGGCCAAAGCGGCGGCCTCCTGACCGTCCAGGCCCTCAACGGTATAGCAGCCCTGAGCGCCGTTGACGCGAAAACGTGGTCCTTGAGCGTTTTGCAGGCAGTTGCCCCATAAATGCGAGGTCACGCCACTGGCATGAATCAGCGACACGAAAAACCCGTGATCGACCTTTTGTTCAGGCGTGGCGAATTCGAGCTCGGCGTAGACCCGCTTCACCGGTCCGAACAGCAGCAGCGCCTGGTCCACCAGATGGCTGCCCAGATCGCGCAAGATGCCGCCGCCCGATTCCTTGCCCACCGACGACGGCGAGTAGCGCTCGACCCGGGATTCGAACCGGGTGATCTGCCCCAGCACGCCCTGGTCGATGAGTTTGCGCACGGTGAGAAAATCCGAATCCCAGCGCCGGTTCTGGTAAACCCCCAGCAGCACGCCGCGACGCTCGGCGGCGTCTACCAGTTCCTGAGCATGCGTTGCATCAGGGGCGAAGGGTTTGTCGCTGACCACCGGCACGCCCAGTTCGATGGCTTCCAGAATCAGCGCCCGACGCGAGGCCAGCGGCGTGGAAATCACCACGGCATCGACGCCCGAGGCGACCAGATCGGCCAGGCTGTCGAAAGCCGGTACTTTTGGATGGTCCTGTTGCAGTTCCTGGCGTCGCTCCGGGGAGCGCGTCACCACGCCGGCGAAGGTTGCGCCGTGCAGGCTGGCCAGGAGCGGCGCATGAAAGAAGCGCCCGCCCTTGCCGTAGCCGATGAGTCCGATTTTCATGGGTTTCTCCTTGACTTGTAGGAGCGCGCTTGCCCGCGACGGCGGTGTGTCAGGCAAATATTGTTTCAATGACACACCGCGGTCGTCCGAATGCGGCCCAGAGCAAGCGCGCTCCTACAGGTGCGATGTGAATCAATACTTGCGGGCCTTGGCCAGCATCGTTTTCTGCCGTTCGTACGCCTCGGCGGTCTTGCCACTGGTCGACACCTCGGCCACGCCCACGCGCCACCACGACAGGTAGCCGTGGATCATGGTCTTGGGCAGCACCTTGATATCGATCAGCGTCGACACCGTCTGCTTGCGTGCATCGGCCAGCGCCGCTTCAAGCTCCTCGACGGTCTTCACCTTGTAGGTCTTGCAGCCATAGGCCGCCGCGCTCATGGCGAAATCCACCGGCACGAAGTCGCCGTCGAGCTGCCCCGTTTCGGGGTTGCGATATCGAAATTCGGTGCCAAAACTGCCCATGCCGTTGCCCATCTGCAGGTTGTTGATGCAACCGAAGGCCATGTTGTCCAGCAGCACCACGTTGATCTTGCGCCGTTCCTGAATCGAGGTGGCCAGTTCCGAGTGCAGCATCATGTACGAGCCGTCACCCACCAGCGCATACACCTCGCGCTCGGGCGCGGCCATCTTCGCCCCCAGCGCGGCGTTGACCTCGTAGCCCATGCACGAATAGCCATACTCGACGTGGTAGCTGTCGACACTGGTGCTGCGCCAGGCCCGTTGCAGATCCCCAGGCAGGCTGCCCGCGGCGGCAACAATCACCGCATCTTCCGGCAGCTGTTGATTCAGCACCCCCAGGACACGACTTTGGGTGAGGCACGAGCCCGTCATCTCGATGAAATCCCGGAGTACCTGCGGATCAAGGTGCCCGGCCACTTCCGGTTCGAAATCCTGGGTCTGGTATTGCACCGCGTACAGGCGATCGACTTCGGCATCCAGCGCCGCACGGGCCTGGCGAGGTGCGTCACCCCATTGCGCGCGGTAGTCACCCAGCCCGTTCGCCAGCTCCTGCAACGCCAGTTGCGCGTCGGCCAGCACCTGCACGCCATCGAGCTTTTGCACGTCGAAGGCGCCGACGTTGAGGTTGAGAAACTGCACATCCGGGTTCTGGAACAGCGACTTGGAACCGGTGGTGAAGTCGCTGTAGCGGGTACCGACTCCGATGATCAGATCCGCCTCGCGGGCCAGGGTGTTGGCGGCCAGCGAGCCGGTTTCGCCGATACCGCCCATGTTCAGCGGATGGGCCGAGACGATGGCGCTCTTGCCGGCCTGGGTCTCGCTGAAGGGAATGTCGAAGCGCTCGGCGAAGGCCTGCAACTGCGCCGCCGCACCGGAATACCGAACGCCCCCGCCGCAGATCAGCAGCGGTTTGCGCTTGCCCTTGAGCAACGCCAAGGCGTCCTTGAGCATGACCTGGGTCGGCGGGCGACGGTCGATACGGTGCACGCGTTTTTGCAGGAAAGCGTCGGGGTAGTCGTAGGCCTCACCCTGCACATCCTGAGGCAGGGCCAGGGTGACCGCGCCGGTTTCGGCGGGATCGGTGAGCACGCGCATGGCATTGAGCGCGGCGCTCATCAACTGCTCGGGACGGTTGATGCGGTCCCAGTATTTACTCACGGCCTTGAAGGCGTCGTTGGTGCTGATGCTCAGGTCGTGGAATTGCTCGATCTGTTGCAGCACCGGGTCCGGCTGACGGCTGGCATACACATCCCCCGGCAGCAGCAACAGCGGGATGCGGTTGGCCGACGCAGTGGCCGCCGCCGTGATCATGTTTGCCGCGCCCGGCCCCACCGATGAGGTGCAGGCGTAGATCTTGCGGCGCAGGTGTTGCTTGGCAAAGCCCATCGCCGCGTGGCACATGCCTTGTTCATTGCGGCCCTGATGCACCACCAGTTCGCCGCTGTCCTGCTCGAGGGCCTGGCCCAGGCCCAGCACGTTGCCGTGGCCGAAAATGGTGAACACCCCGGCGACGAATTTGCTCTGCACGCCGTCGACTTCGACGTACTGGTTATCGAGAAACTTCACCAGGGCCTGGGCCATGGTCAATCGTGTCGTGGTCATGCTTGCACCTTGTTATTTTACATTGGAGGTACATGAAACACCCTGTAGGAGCGCGCTTGCCCGCGACGGCAATCGTTCGAACGCAAGATATGCGTTGGATGTACCTGCGTCGTCGCGGGCAAGCGCGCTCCTACAGAGTTCGGCGTATGCGTTACTTCGCCGTCGGCATGCTGAACTCCGCGCCCTTGGCGATGCTGTCCGGCCAGCGCTGCATCACGCTCTTGTAGCGGCTGAAGAAACGCAAGCCCTCTTCGCCGTAGGCGTGGTGGTCGCCGAACAGCGAGCGCTTCCAGCCGCCGAACGAATGCCAGGCCATTGGCACCGGAATCGGCACATTGATCCCGACCATACCCACCTTGATGCTGCGGGCGAACGCGCGGGCGATGCCGCCGTCACTGGTGAAGCACGACACACCGTTGCCAAACTCATGGGCGTTGATCAGCTCCACCGCTGCGGCGAAATCCGCCACGTGAACGATGCCCAGCACCGGCCCGAAAATCTCTTCCTTATAGATGGTCATCTCAGGGGTGACGTCATCGAACAGCGTCGCACCCACGAAGAAACCGTTCTCGGCGCCCGGCACCTTGAAGTTGCGGCCATCGACGATCAGTTTCGCGCCTTCCTTCACGCCCTGTTCGATGTAGCCCTCGACCTTGGCCTTGTGCACCGCCGTGACCAGCGGGCCCATGTCCGAATCCTTGTTCATGCCGTTGCCGACCTTGAGGGAGTCGATGCGCGGCAGCAATTTGTCGATCAGCTTCTGGCCTACATCGCCGACCACCACGGCGATGGAAATCGCCATGCAGCGCTCGCCCGCCGAACCGTAGGCGGCGCCAATCAAGGCGTCGGCGGCCTGGTCCAGGTCGGCATCGGGCATCACGATCATGTGGTTCTTGGCACCGCCCAGCGCCTGTACCCGTTTGCCGTTGGCAGTGCCTTGCTGGTAGATGTACTCGGCAATCGGCGTCGAGCCCACGAAGGAAATCGCCTCGACATCCTTGTGTTGAAGCAGCGCATCGACCGCCAGTTTGTCGCCCTGGACCACGTTGAACACGCCGTCCGGCAACCCGGCCTGCTTGAGCAGGCGGGCCATCAGCAGGCTGGCCGAAGGGTCCCGCTCCGAAGGCTTGAGGATGAAGCAGTTGCCGGTCACCAGTGCCATGGGAATCATCCACAGCGGCACCATGACCGGGAAGTTGAACGGGGTGATACCCGCGCACACGCCCAGGGGCTGGCGCAGGTTCCAGTTGTCGATGCCGCCGCCGATGTTGTCGCTGAAATCGCTTTTCAACAGGCTCGGCGCGCCACAGGCGAACTCGACGATCTCGATGCCGCGCACCACTTCGCCCTTGGCATCGGAAAACACCTTGCCGTGTTCGCGGCAGATGATTTCGGCCAGTTCGTCGTGGTGCTGGTCCAGCAGTTCCTTGAACTTGAACATCACCCGTGCGCGACGCAGGGAGGACTGGTCAGCCCAGGCGGGGAACGCGGCCTTGGCAGCGGCTACCGCCTGGTCGACGGTTGCAAGTTCGGCCAGCGCCACCCGAGCCTGGACCTCGCCGGTGGCGGGGTTGAACACATCGCTGAATCGCTCGCTGGCGTCCTGTACCTGGCCATTGATGCAGTGGCCGATGATCGGGGCATTGCTCATTGCGGGGCTCCTTGAAGAGTGTACCTACGTAGCAGCACGGCTTGCCGGCGGGTGCGGTGTGTCAGGCGACCATGATGTTGCTGATCCACCGCTCCCGCCGGCAAGCCGTGCTGCTACGGGGTATGTGTGAGGTTCAGAGATCCAGCAGCCACTGATGCTGCGGATCGTTGTGAAATTGCCAGGCGCGTTTGGGGCCGGCCATCACGTTCAGGTAGTAGGACTCGTAGCCGTAGGGCACGCTGACCGGGTGGTAGCCCTTGGGCACCGTGACCAGGTCGTTGTTTTCCACGGCCATGGCCTGGTCGATGCTGCGATCGTCGGTGTAGACGCGCTGGAAGATGAAGCCCTGTGGCGGGTTGATCTGGTGGTAGTAGGTCTCCTCCAGAAAACTCTCGTGAGGCAGGTCGTCCTTGTCGTGCTTGTGCGGCGGGTAGCTGGATGAATGACCCGACGGCGTGCGCACTTCCACCACCAGCAGCGAATGGGCAGGCTCCGAATCCGGCAGGATGTCGCACACATAACGGGTGTTGGCCGCCTTGCCGCGCACGCTGCGCTTCATGGTGTCGGGCTTGATCAAGCGTGCAGGCAGATCCCCTTCCGGATTGCCGGGCGCCGCACACACCGCGATCTGCACAGCGCTCAAGGCCACCACCTGCGCCTGGCTGCCGGGCGGCAGGTACACGGCGAAGGGCGATTTGTCTTCGAACACCGATTGTCGGTCGCCGATGTTTTCCCAGTTGAAGGCGCCCTGCCCCGGCGCTTCGCCGCTGACACTGACGCGCCCGCTGAGCAGCACCAGGCACAGCTCCTTGTCGCCCGCGCTGACCGGCAGACGCTCGCCCACTGTCAGGCGATGGGCAGCAAACCCGACGTACTCCAGCACGCCCTCACCCAGGGCCACCACATCGCGCCCTTCAGCCTTGCTCTTGACCAGAAGATTCATGTTCACAAACTCCCTTGCTTTTGCGCAGCGGCCAGCAGGCTGCGCAGGGTGTCGTAGCCTTTCTTCGCATAGACATAGCTGGGTGCGACGGCAGGATCCTGCTCGGCCTCGACCACCAGCCAGCCCTCGTAGCGCGCCTTTATCAGCACATCGAGCAGGGCTGCGAAATCAATGTCGCCATCGCCCGGCACGGTGAAGGTGCCATTGACGATGCAATCCGGAAAGCTCCACAAATTATTGCGCGCCAGTTGCACCACAGGTTTGCGCACGTCCTTGAAGTGCACATGGCACACCCGGTCGATGTGTTTGCGCAGCACTGCAAGCGGCTCGCCACCGCCCATGTAGCAATGGCCCGAATCGAACAGCAGGCCCACTTCACTGCCGGTCAGCGCCATCAGTTTGTCGATGTCTTCAGGGGATTCGACATAGGCGCCCATGTGGTGGTGATACGCCAGGCGCACGCCTTGTGACAAGGTGAAACGCGCAAGCTCCGTGAGTTTGTCCGCGTATTGCTGCCACGCCGCCTCGCTGTGAAAGCGCGGACGCTCCACCAGACGAATGCGCTGGCCCTGGATCGAGTCGGCCACCTCACCGTAGACCAGCACCTTGGCGCCGTTGTGCTTGAGCAGCTCGACGTGTCTGGCGATGGCTTCGATCTCTTCGGCCACCGAGCGGCTGGCCAGGCGGCTGGAGTACCAGCCCGACACCAGCGCCAGGTCATAGGGCTTGAGCACATCGGCAACACCCTTGGCGTCCTTGGGGAACTTGCCGTTGAGTTCGAAGCCTTCGTAACCGATTTCCCGGCCCTCGCTCAAGGCGGTGCTCAGTGGGGTTTCGCCGCCCAGGGCCGGCAGGTCGTCGTTGCTCCAGGAAATCGGGTTGATGCCAATTCGGATTGCAGAAGCGTGCATGGCTGGACCTTTGTTGTTTTTTTCGCGTTGAACATGGGATTGCAGCGGATCAGGTCAGGTGCTCAGCCCCGCGCCTCGCGCCAGGATTCGATCAGGAAACCGAAGGTGCTCTGCACCCGGCTGATGAGCCCGGCGTCGTCGATTTCCCCTTCCAGCCAGGCGCGGCTGGGTTCGTGGAAAATCGTGCGGCCCACGGCAAACCCGCGGCAGGTCGAACTGCGGCTCGCTTCGCGAAAACCTGCGGCCAAGGCTTCGGCCGGTGCGTTCAGGCCCAGCAACACGACGCCACGGCAGTAAGGGTCGCGCTCCTGAATCAGTGCATCGAGCTGTTCCCAGACGTGCGCCGGCTGGGTTTCGATCTTCCACCACGCAGGGTAAATCCCCAGATTGTAGAGGCGTTTGAGGGAGCGATAGATCACCTCGGGGTGAGTGCTGGGGTGATCCTTGGGCGGAATGACCTCCAGCAACAATTCATGACCGCTGGCCTGGGACGCCTGATACAGCCCCATCAGTTGCGCTTCCTGTTCCAGGCGCAGCATGGGTTCGTCATCGGGATGGTATTGCACCAGGCATTTGATGATCTGCTCCTTGGGCCAGGCCATCAGGTTGCTGCCGATGGAACGGCCATGCTCAAACGCCAGCGGTCGCGAGCCCTGCACTTCGACCGGCCGGGCGATCCACCAGTCGCGGCCGGTGGCAGCGTTCAGCGAATCCTGGCCGAAGCGTTGATCGGCCAGCAGCCCGACATCGGCGGCGATTCCGCGCCGGGCCAAGTCGGCCTCGACCCGCTCCACCGCCTGAATGAACAACTGCTTGAGCTGACCGATGCAGGCCAGGTCACGCCCGGCCTTCTGCGCCAGTTCCACCAGTTGCCCGCGATGATCGAAGGCGAAAATGAACAGCTGCTTCCATTCCCGGCGCGGCACGCTGACCTGATGCAGGCGCTGCAGCGTGACGTCCTGGTCGGGCCGGGTGATTGGCACCGGGCTCTGGAACAGGTAGTCCAGTTCCGCCAGCGTCGGCATGGCCGGGGCACAGGCATGGCGCGACACCACCAGCCCGCCGCAGGCATTGGCCAACTGGCAGCAGCGCTCGTCGCTTTCGTCGTTGAGCCAGCCTTTCAGAAAACCGGACATGAACGCGTCGCCTGCGCCCAGCACGTTCAGTACCTCGACACGCACGCCGGGGTAGATCGCGCCGTCTTCGAGCCGCGCAGGAATCGCTCCATGGATCACCGTGCAGCCTTGTGGCCCGAGCTTGACGACAAGGGTAGCGGCGGTCAGCTCGCGCACGTTACGCAGGGCGCCGAGCAGGTCGGTCGAGCCGCCGGCGATGAGAAATTCTTCTTCGGTGCCGACGATCAGGTCGAAGCGCGGCAGAATGCGTTGCACATGCTGGCTGACACTCTGGTTGGCGACAAAGCGGGTCTGGCCATCGGCCTTGCCGGTCAGGCCCCAGAGCACCGGGCGATAGTCGATGTCCAGCACGCGCTTGACGTTGTGCTTTTCGGCGTAATCGAGCGCCTGGCTGCTGGCCTTGAACACCTGGTCGGTGGAGAAATGGGTGCCGGTGATCAACAGCGCCTTGCTCGACGCGATCTGCGCCTCATCGATGTCTTCGGCGGCCAGGGCCATGTCGGCGCAGTTTTCCCGGTAGAACACCAGCGGGAAGGTTTCGCGATCCTTGATGCCCAGCAGCACCATGGCCGTCAGGCGTTCGGCATCGACCTTGATGCCACTGACATCGCAGCCTTCGCGGGCCAGGGATTCCACCAGGAAACGCCCCATGTGATCGTCACCGACGCGGGTCAGCATGGCCGACTTCACCCCGAGGCGCGCCGTGCCAAACGCGATGTTGGCGGAGGACCCGCCCAGGTACTTGGCGAAACTTGAGACATCTTCCAGCCGCGCGCCGATCTGCTGCGCGTACAGGTCCACGCCCAGACGCCCAAGGCACACCACATCCAACTGACGTCCACTGGCAAAACGAGTCTGGCCCATGCCGGCTCCTCATATTTATTGTTATCAGCCAGGCCTGCGTGAGAGGTGCAGGCCGCGTTCGTGAATGCAGACTAGAACGGCATCGCGTCCGGATCAATGATTTTTTCTAAATTATTTTCATGTGGAACTTTTTTTCTATTTTGCGCAAATGCTGGCAGATCGTGCTAAACAGGCAGGATATAAATGTGAAGCCCTGTAAACTGGGGCGATAAGAAAAGCTTGAGGATCCGAACGTATGTCCAGCACTGATCAGCCGTCCCTGCCCGACACCGACGACAGCCCCGCGTCGTCCATCACCGCGCCGGAAACCGCTGATGCCCTGCTCAAGCTGATCACCGCCGAATACGAAAGCCTGCCGCGCCAGCTCAAGCGCATCGCCAGCTACATGAGCCAGCAGAGCGACCGGATCATGGTCGACCGCATCAGCGACATCGCCCGCGAGTGTGAAGTGCACCCGTCGGCCATCGTGCGGTTTTCCCAGCGGTTCGGTTTCAGTGGCTTCAGTGAAATGCAGGCGCTGTTTCGCGAGGCCTACACCCACAAGGCCACGCCGGTGCAGAACTACCAGCAACGCATCCGCAGCATGATCGCCAACAAATCGCAGAAAGCCAGCGGCGGCGACTTGGCGCGCGAATGCGTGAACGCCACGCTGTCCGGGCTTGAGCGGCTTGCGCTGGAGCTGGACGACGAATCGTTCGAAAAGGCTGTGGATCTGGTGGTCAACGCCGACAACATCTACGTGGTCGGCGTGCGCCGCTCGTTCGCGGTGGCCGATTATCTGGTCTACAACCTGCAGCACACCAACAAGCGCATCCATCTGGTGTCGGGCCTTGGCGGCAGCTATCGCGAGCAGATGCGCAGCGTGCGCGCCAATGACCTGGTGATCGCGATCAGCTTCACGCCCTATGGCAAGGAGACGCAACACTGCCTGCGTATTGCCCAGCATCATCAGGCCAAGACGTTGATCATTACCGACAGCAACCTGTCGCCGCTGGCCAAGCGGGCCAATGCGGTGTTGTTGGTCAATGAGGGGAGCTCGTTTGCGTTTCGTTCATTGAGTGCGACGCTGTGTTTGTGTCAGGCGTTGTTTATCGCTGTGGCGTATCGGTTGGAATTGAAGGTGGATGAGATTTCGGAGCAGGTGGGGTTTGAGGATTGAGGTGTTTTTGGCTTTTGATTGGAGGCTGATCCGTTAGTTGTGGTGACGGGGACTCAGCCTCCCGCCCTTACGGCGGGGTCGATCTTGCGGACGCCATCAGTTCCGTATTCTTTGCCATACCCAAAATCGTAGGAGCGCGCTTGCCCGCGAATGGGCGGTACATTCGATGGAGAGGTGTCGGATGCACCACCGCCATCGCGGGCAAGCGCGCTCCTACAGATGCAACTCCCCCCGTAGCAGCACGGCTTGCCGGCGGGGGCGGTCTTGCGGACGTCCCCGCCGGCAAGCCGTGCTGCTACGGGTCGGGGGTGTGTTTTAGAATTTGATCTTGGTGCGCGGTGGTGAATGCCTCAACCACCGCGAAGACGGATATACACACGACTTCAGCGTCGCAAGAAGACGCAGAGCGTCAAACACGCCGTTACCACGCAGAGCGTGGGAACGATCATCAATACAAAAATCAGAGATCCCGCGCTTCGTTACGCCTGCGCATGCCCTTGGCCCGTTTCTCCAACACCAGATACACCACCACCGCCAGCATCAGCGGAATCAGGAAATAAATCACCCGATACCCAATCAGCGCCGCCAGCAACTGCCCCTTGCTGAACTGATGCTGCATCAGCGTAATGAACACCGTTTCCAGCACCCCAAGCCCCGCCGGGATATGAGCGATGACCCCGGCGATGCTGCTGATCAGCAAAATCCCCAGCACCGCCGGATAGAAGGCTTTTTCCGGCAGCAGTATGTAGATCAGCAGCGCCATCAGCCCCCAGTTCAGCGCCCCTAGACAGGCTTGGCGCAACGCCTGGTTCAACGACGGCAAGACCAGCTTCTGCTTGCGAATGGTCCAGGTGCGCCGACGAGAAAAGCGGCACGCCAGAAAGTACCCGTAACACACCGCCAGCAGCACAAAGCCGATCAACTGCAGCGTCGTGTCGCCGATCTTCCAGCCTTCGGGCAGGTCAATGAAATCCCCGGCGAACACGAACCCGGCCAGCAGCATGTAGCCCAGCCAGTTGGTCACCAGGCTCAGGCTGAGAATGCGTGTGATGGTCGGCACATCCAGCCCCAGCCGCGAATACAAACGGTAACGCAGGGCGATGCCGCCGACCCAGGAACTCAGGTTGAGGTTGAAGGCATAACAGACGAAGGTCACCGGCACGATCTGCTTTACCGACAGCTTGTGCTCGGTGTAGCGCCGCGCCAGCACATCGAATCCGCAATAGGTCAGGTAACTGCCCGCCGCCACCACAAAGCCCAGCGCCAGGGTGCTGGCCTTGTAGGATTCCAGCGCGTGGGTCACCTCGTTCCAGTCCAGGTTTCTCACCAGCAGAAACAGCAGCACCGGCACGGCGACGAAGAAAAACAGCGTAAACAGGCGCTTGGCCCATTTAAGCCAAGGGCCGTGTTTGCCAGTGACCTGCTCCGTCCCTGGGTGCCCGGTTGTCCGCGACAGACCGCTCATGACGACTTCTCCTGTTCAGGCGCCAATTCATGCTTGAGCACCTGGGCCTCTGGCAGCCCGTCGGCGGCGCGCATGGGCTTGAGCCGCGGACCGTGGACCGGAAACAGGCCGGCGATGGCAGGGAAATGCCGCAGAAAGTGGAAGCTCAGGAAGATCATCGGCGCCCGCCACCACTGCCCTTTCGCCAGCCCTTTGAGGTTGGCCTGCTTGCTGTGGGCGGCCGCCAGGTCCTGCAAGTGCTGATGCAGCTGCTCGTTCAGCGCCCGGTCGCGGATGAACAGATTGGCCTCAAGGTTCAGCGCAAGGCTCAACGGGTCGAGGTTGCTGGAGCCCACGGTCGACCATTCGTGGTCAATCAGCGCCACCTTGCCGTGCAGCGCACGTTGCTTGTATTCGTGGATCACCACCCCTTCGCGCAGCAGCCAGGTGTAGGTCAGGCGCGAACACATGCGCACGAACGGCATGTCCGGCTTGCCTTGCAGGATCAGGGTGACCTTCACCCCCCGACGCGCGGCGTTGCGCAGTTCACGCAGGAAGCGGTAACTGGGGAAGAAGTACGCATTGGCGATGGTGATGCGTTGTTGGGCGCTGCGCATCGCGAGCAGGTATTGCTCTTCGATGTCGGTGGTGTGCTGGCGGTTGTCGCGCTCGGCCAGCAACATGCGCGCAGGGCCCGCCTGGCGGGTTACAGGTTTGAGTGGCGCAAAGGTCTTGCGCAACGCGGGGCTTAGCATGTTCAGGGTCGAGCGATGGATGTCGGCCACGATAGGGCCGCGCACCAGCACCGCATAATCCTGCTTGGCGGTGATGCCGGTGTCCGCCATGTGATCGACGCTGTAGTTGATGCCGCCCATGAACGCCAGCTCGCCATCGATCACCACCACCTTGCGGTGCAGGCGGCGGAACAGGTTGGTGCGCATGCCCATGAGCCGCGGCTGCGGATCGAACAGCTGGATCTGCACACCGGCCTCGATCATCTTCGCCACGAACGCCGAACTCAGATCACAGGTGCCATAGTCGTCCACGGTGATCACCACCCGCACGCCACGGCTGGCCGCCTCGATCACCGCCTGTTGCAGGCCTTCGCCGATGCGGTCTTCGAAGATGATGAAGGTTTCCAGCAACACCTCTTGCCGGGCCGCACGAATACAGGCGAAGACCTTGCTGAAATAGTCCTCGCCATTGATCAGCAACTCCACCGAGTTGCCGTCCTGCCAGATGCCGCATCGATCGTTGAATGTCTTCACAGGATCACCTCCACGGCCAGTGGCGCGTGATCGGACAGGTGTGACCAGGGCCGGTTGGACAGGACCTGGGGTTTGGCGATGCTGACGTTGCGCACGTAGATGCGGTCCAGCCGCAACAGGGGAAAACGCGCCGGAAAGCTCTTGGCCGGGGCGCCGAAGGTTTCGACGAACACCTCGCGCAAGCCGGTCGAGGCCAGCGCCGCATCGGCCTTCTGGCGCCAGTCGTTGAAGTCTCCGGCGATGATGACCGGTGCATCGGCCGGCAGCCGCGCAACCAGGTCGGCCATCAGCGCCAGTTGCTGCTGGCGATGAATTTCCTTGAGGCCCAGGTGCACGCACACGGCGTGGACCTCGCCACAGTCCGGCACCTGCAACACACAATGCAGCAGGCCGCGCTCTTCGGTGCCGAGGATCGAAATGTCGAGGTTCTCATGGCGCACGATCGGGTACTTGGACAGCAGCGCGTTGCCGTGGTGGCCATGGGGATACACCGCGTTGCGACCGTAGGCGAAGTCCTGCCACATGCTGTCGGCGAGGAATTCGTACTGCGAAATGGTCGGCCAGTTCTTGACCTTCTGCGCATGGCTCTGATGCTCGCCGTGCACCTCTTGCAGAAACACCACATCGGCCGACACGCTGCGCACCGCATCGCGCAGTTCGGGCAGGATGAAGCGCCGGTTGAGAAAACCGAAGCCCATGTGCATGTTCATGGTCAGCACGTGCAGGGTGATGCGGGTCGACGCCGGCGGTCGTCGGCGGCCGGTGTCCTGGGGGGCGAGGACGCTACTGGAAATGCTGCTCAAAACTCAACTCCTTGCAGATCGCCGGGCGCGACTTGCAGCGCGTCGGTCAGCTTGAAACGCGCAAGCAAGGCCCGTGCGTCATAGGGCGCGCGCACCTTGATGTCGTTGTCGAAGTAACAGAAGACATCCCGCGACTTGCGCGCCCGCATGGCCTTGGCACTGGCCAGGTGCGCGTCAGCGGGTTGCTCGCCCTGGCGCCATGCATCGATGCGGTCGCCCCAGCGCTTGAGCGCAGGCTTTGTGTAGCCACTGGCGTAGAGTTTTTCGTCGCCGTGCAGGCGCAGGTAGATGAAGTCGCAGGTAAGGTCTTCCAGATACGGCCACTTGCCGGCCGTGTCGGCGGTTACCAGCGCCACCTTGTACTTGCGCAACAGGGCGATGAATTCGGCGGCGGCAAAGCTTTCATGGCGAATTTCCACGGCATGACGCAGGCGCGCCCTGGCCGGAATGTCGAGATAGCCCGGTTTCTCCATGCGCGGCGCGCAGCCCTGGGCGCAGGTTTTGGCGGCCTTGCCATCGTGGGGCAACTGCTGCAGGAAATGCTCGAAGCGTTCAGCGTCGAATTTGAAGCTTGGCGGGAATTGCCAGAGGATCGGCCCCAGCTTGTCCTTCAACTGAAACAGCCCCGAGGCAAAGAAGTTGGCCAGGGCTTCGTCGATGTCCTTCAGACGCTTGACGTGGGTGATGTAACGCGGCGCCTTGAGGCTGAAAACGAAGCCCTTGGGCGTGTCGGCATACCAGCGGGCGTAGAGATCCGGCGACTGCAGAGAGTAGAACGAGCCATTGATTTCAATGCTGTTCACCGCTCTGGACGCGAATTTGAGTTCGTTTTTCTGAGCCAGGCCTTCCGGGTAGAAATCACCGCGCCACGGCACATAGCGCCAGCCCGAGATGCCGATACGGATATCGCCCATGCAAGTGCTCTCTGTGCTTCCCGCCACGGCCCGTGCCGTGAGCGCCTTCAAAAGGATATGAAGCTTGAGAGGTGGCCAGGTTCCGTAGTTTTTTGCAGGGATTGGCTGGCCTAGAAGTGCCCTACCGCCCTGCGAGCCTTCTCGCGCGCGCCACAGACATTCATCTGACACCAGCGGCGCCGGCCGTTTTTCGAGGTGTCGATGAACAGCCAGTCGCAGTCAGGTGTCGCGCAGGCCTTGAGCCTGGAGAGGTCGGGGGATGTCAGCAGCGCCGCAGCCTGTACCGCCATGCGGCCGATGAAACCTGCGGTCATGGCTTCCAGGGAGTTGGCCGGCAACCAGCGCCAGATGAACCCGCCCGGCACCGCTACCACCTGACGCTGCGCAGCGGTCTGGGCCAGGGCCGCGTTCAGCTCGTCCATGGCCACAGGATCTGCGGCTTCGCCCAGCGCCAAGGCCAGGAACAGCCGGTACAGCGACTCGCGCAACGCAATCAGCTGGCTGAACGCCGTGATGCTGTGCCAGGACGCATCATGCACCAGGTGCACCAGCCGCTCATGCTCATCCGAACCGATCAGGCCAGCGTGATGAAACCAGTGCACGACGTCTTCGAGATTCGACAACTTGTCGATCACCTCATCAAGCCCTGTGCCGGGCCTGCGGCCATCGCAGGTATTGAGGAAGTCGAGCACGCCCATGCCGCCGACCAGGCGGATGGCATTGACCTTCAACTGACCGATAGACATCGCCCGTCCCCAGCAGTGGCTCACTGCTGAATAATGGCAGAGACGGGCGAATTCGAGGGAATTTCTGACGACTGCCCCTTCAAACGAGGGGGATGAACGGTCATTCGCCTCTGGAACGGCGCAGCCAGTCGTCGATCATGCCCACCGCCTCGGCGACGCTGGTCCGGTCGCTGTGGATGTGCAGCTCAGGGCACACCGGCGGTTCATACGCCGAATCGATGCCGGTGAAGCCGCGAATTTCACCCTGGCGGGCACGCCGGTAAAGCCCCTTGGGATCCCGCGCCTCGGCCACCGCCAGCGGCGCATCGACAAAGACTTCGACGAACCGCTCGGTGCCGATGATCGAACGCGCGTAATGGCGGCAGGCATAGGTCGGCGAAATCAGCGCCACCATGACGGTCAGCCCGGCATCGGCCATCAACGCCGCCACCTCCGCCACCCGGCGCACGTTTTCTTCGCGGTCATGGTCGCTGAACCCGAGGTCGCGGCACAGGCCGCTGCGCACCGAGTCTCCGTCGAGGATGCAGGTCCTGAGCCCGCGCCCCTGCAATACCGGTTTGAGGCCGTCGACGATGGTGGACTTGCCGGCCGCGGACAGCCCGGTCAGCCAGATGACATGGGGTGCAGGCTGCCCTTCGCCCGGGGCCTTGCGGGTGAATGAATAGGCGAACAGGTTGTGGGTCGAGCCCGAAGGGGCACTCTGGATGTTCATGCTAAAGCCTCCCTGGCTTTGTTTTCAGGCGAAGGCCTGGTGGATGATGAAGTCGGCGCGCATCGGGTCATAGACATGCTTGAAATCGCCCACGCTCTTGCCGACTTCAAACCCGGCCAGCGCCAGCTCGCCTCTCAGTTGCGCGGGCAATACGGGGTACACCCGCAGCCGGAAACAGGCGCCATCGCTGAAGGTGTAGATGAACTCGCACAGGGAGCGGTTGAGCTCGCCCAGCGTGACCTTCGCGCTCTTGCCACAGTAGTAATAGCGCCCCGACGACGAAAAATGCCCACTGAGGATCGCCTGGAAATTGCGCTGATCGATCAACAGCAGCCCGCCGGGCTTGAGCACGCTGCGAAAGCGCTTGAGCACTTCGACCCGCTCGTCCTGCTCGAAGAGGTGGCACAGCGAGCTGCCCAGGCACACCACTGCATCGAAGGTGCCGAGCAGCCTGGGGTCAAGACGATGCCAGTCCAGGCACAGCAACGGGATGTCGAGGCTGCGCCGGGCGAAGTTGACCTTGGCCCGTTCGAACATGCTCGGGCTGCCATCGCAGGCCACCACATCGAACCCGGCCCGGCGCAGTTGCACCGCGTGAAAGCCGGTGCCGGTGGAAGCGTCGAGCACTCGACAGGCGCCGGCCGCAAGCAGTTGATCGGTGAAGAACGACCCCTCCCCCGCGGCGCGTTTGTCCCAGTCGATCAATTCATCCCAGCGGGCGACGAAATCGGCGCTGTACTGTTGGGCGTAATCCTGATCGTCAAGATCAACTGGCGCGGCGGGTGATAGCGGGTTGCTGACTGACATGGCTGCTGACTCCCTGCTGATGAATGTCGCTGGCGAACGCCCGGTATTTACGCCCCAGCTCCTCTGCACAATGCGCCGCTTCCGATACCTTCATCTGCGGCATGAAATAACCCAGCATCTGTTCCATCACGCCCATCTGCGCGCGGCCGAACACCACCGTGCCATCGGCCAGGATCGACTCGATGCCGTCCTGGCGCTGCCCGGCCTCGTTGAGCGTGATCGCCTCCTCGCGGGTGACGCCATACGGCAGCCCGAGCAGCACCTGGCCCATGCCGACCTTGACCGGATACCCACCCGGCAGGCCGTGGGGGCCGGGGGCATGGACGTGCACTTCGTCTTCGGCGAACAGGTTTTCCAGCACCCGGATCGCCGACATGGCGGTCAGGTACTGGCCATCGATGCCGCCCAGCCGGCGGAAGTGTTCAGCGACGCTGGCAAAGATGGCCTGGGCAGGGAATTCGTCGGTGCGTTCGCGGCCGTCAATCCAGTAACTCAGGTTGAAATGGGCCTGGGCCGGCAAGCCACGCCGCGGCACGTAATGACTGAAGTAATGCTGGCCGATCAGCTTGACCCCGACCTGAAGCGGCTCGCAGTGCGCCAGCCGGGCGATGGCGCAGCGGGTGGCCGGCACCAGATTGGCGATGTTGCCCACGCCCACGTCCGGCGCCAGGCCGGCCTTGAACAGCACCGCATTGACCGCATCGGGGTACGCGGCGTTGACCACCAGCCTTCTGGGGCAGGACTGCTTGATCGCCCGCATCAAGGCATAGGCCGGCGCCAGGTGCATCGGCAGCCAGGGCCCCAGTTGCGCCTCGTCCAGCGCGTCGAAGGTCACCTTGGGAAGCTGGGTGATGATGCGCCAGGACTGCAGCGAAGCGCAGTTGAGAATGATGTCGGGCTTGATCTTGGCGAGGGTGTAGGCGTTGCGCTCGATGGTGGCCTCGGTCAGGTCCATCTCCCAGGGCTGGATACTGACCTGCACGTCCCGCTGCAAGGCCGCCAGCCGCACCAGGTTGCACAGCCGCGTGGCCTGTTCCAGGTTGCGGCTGGCCACGTGAAATTCGAACTGATTGCGTCCGGCCAGAATCTGCAGGATCTGCAGGCACAGATTGCCGCCGCCAACGATCAACAACTTTTTGCGTTGCATGTCGTGTTCTCCTTGTTAGCGTCCCTCGCCCGGTCGCGTCAGCGCGGGTAGGCGCCGTTGTCGACTGCGATGACTTTCCCGGTCAGGTGGCGGCTCTGGTCAGACAGCAGAAACATGATCACATCGGCCACGCCCTGGGGTTCGATGGGCTCGTCGAGGATTTCCTGTCGTTCGTACTCCTTGCGCCGATGCTCGGGTATGCGGTCATGGATGGAGGTATTGCGCACCAGCGCCGGAGACACGGCGTTGACCCGCACCCGAGGAGCGAAATTCCAGGCGTTGGCCTTGGTCAGGCCGATGACGCCCGCCTTGGTGGCGCCGTAGAGAGCGTCCATGCTGCCCACCTCGCCGGCCACCGAGGTGATGTTGATGATGCTTCGCGAATGCTGCGCCTGGGGTTCGTGCCGGGCGAAATCCTTGGACAGGTAGACCAGCGACTTGAGGTTTACCGCCCACATTTCCTCCATGTCCCCGTCGCTGTAGTCGTACACGCTCTTGCCGTTGTAGACGCCTGCGTTGTTGACCAGCCCGTGCAGGCTGCGGTGCTTGTGAACCTCGTAGAGATTGCCGATGAACGACTGGTAGACCGATGCCTGGGCGAAATCGACCAGGTGGGTTTCCAGCCTGTGGGGTGGCAGGTCGCGTTGCAGGGCCTGCAAGCCGAGGCGATCCTTGTCGGCAGCGATCACGAAGAACCCCGCCTCCACACAGGCCATCGCGGTGGCCCTGCCAATGCCGTTGGCGGCGCCGGTGATAACGATCTTTTTCATGGATGTCCCTGTTGCACGAAGTGATTCATGCGCTCGTAGAACGGCCGATGGACCTGGTAATACGCCATCAGATGGGGGGATTCAGTGAGCTGGCGTTCGTCGAATCCGGTTTCCGGCGCGACGATCCGGGTGCTGCTCTCCGCCTCCTTGTGCCAACTGCGCCAGGCCATCCATTGCGCAGGGCAACCGGCCTCCCAACTGAGCGCCTCGGGCAGGAAGTCCAGCTGCAAGTGGTCACAGAGCCTGCGCAGGGTCTGCTCCGGCTGCCTGGCCAGGTCATCGCCATTGACCACGTAGGGAATCTTTCCGGTGAGCCGCGTCACCTCGCAGAAGATTTCGTACAGTGCCTTGTGCCCGATGGCCGCCAGCGGCATCTGCGCGAACATCGCGTGGTGGGACAGGATGGCCCGGCCCGGCTCGCGAATGATGAACACGTTCTGCTGCTCCAGCAGAAACTCGGGGTCGGCCTTGAGCTCGTCCAGGCAGTGGTAGCACATGTCCTTGTGAAACACGTTGCGGGCCTGGCGGGTGTCGCGCAGCAACGCCTTGATCGCTTCGTAGCTGCGCGGCAAGCCGCAATCCAGATCGTCGTGGGGGATGGCCGACTGCTCGTCGAACGCCATGTGCGCGAAGGGTTCATGGAACACCTCGAAATCGCCGCGTTCGATGAACACCCGCTCAAGCACCGTCGAGCGTGAACGCGGGTGCGCCCACAGCGCGATCATGCGGTTCATGAGGCACGCTCCATGGGCATGCCATTCACAGGCGCGCCGTGCGCATTCTTGACGAACGCCAGCAAGCGCTCCTGGCCATCGCGTGCATCGCGGCTGGCGGTGATGAACGCCGGATGACGGGAAAATTCGGACGGCGCCAGATCGCCTTCGAAGTACGCCTGGTTGAAATAGGGAATCGCCATCAGCCGGTTCAGCACCCGCTTGGGCACCTGCACCCAGTCCCGGGCGGGCACGATCGGCTGGCCTTGCTGCTGGCGGCGGATGAGAAACTCGAGGATCTGCGGCGTCATGGTATAGAGCGTGGCATCTGCCCCGGTCCGCTGCAGGTGCCAGCAATGCTCGCGGCCGCGCACGTCGGTGTCGATCTTCAGGCTGCACAGCAACAGCCGCGCCGGTGTCTGCCAGCGGCGCAGCAGCGCCTGCATCGCCTGATAGACCGCAAGCTCGGCCCAGCGCCGGTCGGCTGCGGTCAGGTGCAGACGGCGTTGCCGGGCCTGGCCTTCGAACTCGGGCTCGGCGCCCAGCCGTCCGATCATGAAACTGATGACATAGCGTGCATGATCGGTATTCACGCCCTGAACCTGTGCACGCAGGCGTCCGTTGTGGATGGCCTTGAGGCAGGCGGCCACCTGCGACACCGTAAAGCAGAAGGTGTTGTTGACCGAACAGCCCTCGGCCACCAACTGTTCGATGGCGCGATAGCCCTGCTCGCTGCCCGGCACCTTGACCATGACATTCGGCGCCAGGCTCGCCAGTTGCAGCCCCCGGGCCACCAGCATCCCCTCGCCCATGCGCTCGCCGCCATCGATCTGCGCCGACAGCCAGCCATGGCGCCTGGCAGAACCCACCCACGAGGGATAAAGCACATTCGCGCCTTCGACAATGGCTTGGTCGTAAACCCTGCGGGCCTTTTCGGCACTGGGCAGGCTCAGGGACAGGCTGGCGAGGTAGTCGCGCCATTTAGCGCTGTTTTCCAGTACGGTGCGGCTGATCAGGCTCGGATTAGTGGTGGCACCGCTGATATCGCCAGCTTGTCGCGAAAAGACTTCGGGCAATAAATGAGCGATGTAATCCGACATATCGGGATAAAGCGACAACATGCGCCTTTTAAAGAGGGCGCACTCTGTGGGGGACGAATCCCACCACACTTCGGAGTCCATGTTTTGCTGTTTCAACAGGCGAGCGAATCCGGGGACGTCCATGTGCAGAGTCCTGTGTGCAAATATCCATGAATGGTGGTGAAGGCCCCAGTGGAGCTGGGCAAAATGCCAGTCTGGTCAGACCGATAGTCAGGGACGCTGAACCGTCGGTGATAAAGATGGATCCAAGTGGATTACCTGTCAAACTCGTTTCGATGGATTGCTAATTATGAATAATTATAAACAGAGCAATTGATAGATCTTAAAAACAAAATAACTTCAATATCGAGCCATACCCTCATTTGAATAACATCATTCGAATTAACTCTTTAACAAATAGTATTACTTATTACTGACAAGTTATTTATTTGGCGCCTATTTGTTGGACATGAATGTAAACCACACACTTTTACGGTTATGGATGCAAAACATTCTAAGGACCGTGATATGCAACATTCTTCCGATCAGCGTTTTGCAACGTTTCAAGGCATGGGGCTGCGCTGGTAAAACCGGCACGCCATTTGAAAGCCATCACAGCGCTTGATCGAAACCTGTGGCGCTGACAGCGTTCATAAAGGCAAGGCAAACTGCCTGCGAAAAAAAACCAGGAACCGAGGGACCCGACCGTGAGTACACCTATCAATACCGAACGCTACAGCTACAAGGCCCGCTGGTTTCACTGGGTGATGGCCGTGCTGATCGTGCTGGCCTACGCGCTGATTCTCAGCCGCAGCCAGTTCGCCAAGGGCACCGATCTGCGCGCGCTGGTGGTCCAGAGTCATTTCTGGGTGGGGATCGTGGTGTTCATCATGGCTTGGTTTCGCATCGCCGAGCGTCACCGCCACACGCCCCCGGGCATCACCCCGCCACTGGAGGGTGCCCTGCGTCTGGCCGCGACCCTGTCGCACTACGCGCTGTATGCCTTCCTGTTCGCGCAGCCGCTGCTGGGCCTGTTCACCGTGTTGCTGGAACGCGGTGCGTTGCCGATTCCGCTGACGTCGCTGAGCATTCCTGCTCCGTTCGCCATTGCCAAGGACACCGCCGAAACACTGGAGCATTACCACGTGCTGCTGGGGACGATCTTCTACTACGTCATCGGGCTGCATGTGATTGCAGCCCTCTGGCATCACTTCGTGCGCAAGGACAATACCGTGCGCCGCATGGTGTAACCCGCTCGATCAGCCTTTGGCGCGGGCCTCGGCGAGGAGTTGCTGGATCACCTGCTCCTGGGTGTCGTAGCCGCCTTCGCCGAAGTGGGTGTAGCGGATCTGGCCCTGGGCGTCGATGATGTAGTGCGCAGGCCAGTACTGATTGCCGAATGCGCGCCAGATGGCGTAGTCATTGTCGATGGCAATCGGGTAGTTCAGGCCCAGCTTGGCGACGTTCTTGCGCACGTTGTCCACCACCCGCTCGTAAGGGTATTCAGGGGTGTGGACGCCGATCACCACCAGGCCGTCCTTCTCGTACTTCTTCGCCCACTCGTTCACATAGGGAATGCTGTGCTGGCAGTTGATGCAGTCGAAGGTCCAGAAATCCACCAGCACCACCTTGCCCCGCAGCGACTCCTTGCTCAGCGAGGGTGAGTTCAGCCATTGCACGGCTCCGGACAGCGACGGCATTTCACCCTTGGCACTGACATCAGGTGCCGAGGCTGCCTTGACGCTGCTGACCAGGTAATCGATGACCTTCGGCACGCCACTCAGCAGGCCCTGCTCCACCGCCGCCGCGCCCTGGGATGAGGTGCCGGCCAGCAACTGATTCTGCGAACCGCTGGCGATGGTCACCGCCACCACCAGCGCCGCAAGGCCCGCCCCGCGACGCAACCAGGAAGTGACCGGCAACGACAGTTTCATCTTCGCCACCAGGCCGCGCCCGGCGAAGATCAGCGCCCCCAGCGACACTGCGCTGCCTAGGCCATAGGCCAACAGCAAGAGGCTGGTCTGTGCGCTCGGGCCTTGCAGCATGGCGCCGGTCAGGATGATCCCCAGGATCGGCCCGGCGCAGGGCGCCCACAACAGCCCGGTGGCCACGCCGATCAGCAATGAAGCCGAAGGGCCGGACAGCCGGCGGGTGGCCGGGTCCAGGCGATTGCCCAGTGTCACCAGCGGCCAGGTCAGCCAGTGGCCGATCCTGGCCGATAACAGCGACAGGGCGAACAGCACCAGGATCACCAGCGCCACCTGCCGGCCAATGCCGTTGGCGGTCACTACCCAATCACTGCTCACCACCGCAAGGCTTGAAACCAGGGCGAAGGTCAGGCTCAGGCCGAGCAGCGTCAGCAGCACCGAGGACACCGAGCGGTCGGCGCGGGCGAACAGAAACGGCACCACGGGGAGGATGCAGGGGCTGAGAACGGTGACGATCCCGCCCAGGAATGCGATGAGCAACATAGGGAGTACCAGCCTGATCAGTTGTCGTGGCAGCCGCCGGAGAAGCTCTTGTAGTCGAGCACGTGGGTCTGGTTCATTGAGTCCAGGTAGGTCAGTTGCGAGGTGACGACGCCGCAGACCGGGGTGGTGCCTTCGTGGGAGGAGATGACTTTCTGGATGTCCAGGTGGTCGCCGTATTTGTAGGCCTGTGGTTTGGCCAGGTCCTGGGCCTGGGCAGACAGGGCGCCCAGGCTCAGGGCGGCGAACAGGGTGGCGATTGAGAGGTTTTTCCAGTTCATGGCGATCTCCAAGGGTTTTCAATGTGTTCAAGGTTGTGTGTTTCGTTGGAGCCTATTGAACGGTCTGGAGGTATCGCGGATGTGTCGGGGGGGCGGGGCTATTTCATCGGTAAGTGTCTATGGGGGGTGTGGATACAGTGGGATACAAATCCGCGTGGGCGTTCCCCTGCTAAATGATCGTTCCCACGCTCCGCGTGGTAACGGCTTGTGTGACGCTCCGCGTCTGCGGGTGACTTCTAGGTCGTGTGAATATCCATTTTCGTGGTGGTTTTGGCCTAGGGTTTCGCCCCTTACGGGCGACTGACTTTCCTTACGGGGAAAGTAAGCAAAGCCATTGCGACAGGCTGGGGTCCTTCGGACTTCCCTCGACTCCGGCGCCGCTCCGGGGGCACGCCGTGATGGGCCGTCCCTGGCCCGCACGGCTTTCGCGGCATCCATGCCGCTCATCCCCCTACACGACACCTGCGCTCGGCCTGGCGCCTTAACGTCGCGTTAGGCGGCGCCTGCACCACCGCGTATGAAGATCAAAATCAAAAACACACCCCCGCCCCGTAGCAGTCCGGCTTGCCGGCGTCGGCGCCCCCAAAATCGCCCCCGCCGGCAAGCCGTGCTGCTACGGATCGGTGTTCGCATCTGTAGGAGCGCGCTTGCCCGCGATGGCGGCCTCACGATCGCCGACGCCGGCAAGCCGGACTGCTACGGGCGGGTTGACTCGACCCTGTAGGAGTGAGCTTGCTCGCGACGGCGCCCTCGAGATCGCCCCCGCCGGCAAGCTGTGCTGCTACGGATCGGTGCTCGCATCTGTAGGAGCGCGCTTGCCCGCGACGGCGTCTTCAAGATCGCCCGCATCAGCAAGCCGTGCTGCCGTAGACATAAATTGCTGACCCACCTCCAATCCAATCCAGAGCATCTAAACTCCTCTCACGCACAATCGTCATACGCCACGGGCATCTGGTGAGTAATATCGCTGCAGCCACGGTCTCAGGACAGCATCCTTCAGGTCTGCTCGATGAACGACAAGTACACACCCCACAACTGGGCACCCCACGAGCGGCCGACGATTCCCGGATCGCCGTCTACACCTTTGCATTCCGCGCCCAAGCGCTGGGCGTTTGCGATTGTCGGGGTGATCGTTGCCCTCACCGGCGGACTTGGGAATGCGCTGGTGGTCGCCAACCTGCAATACCTGCAAGGTGCGCTGGGCGCGACCCAGGCTGAGATTGCCTGGCTGCCCGCCGCCTATGTGATGACCAACGTCTCGATCAACCTGCTGCTGGTGAAGTTTCGCCAGCAGTTCGGCCTGCGGGCGTTTACCGAAGTGTTCCTGGTGCTCTACGCGCTGGTGACCTTCGCCCATCTGTTCGTCAACGACATCGAATCGGCCATCGCCGTGCGCGCCGCCCACGGCATGGTCGGCGCGGCGCTCAGCTCCCTGGGCCTTTACTACATGATCCAGGCCTTCCCGCAGAAGTGGCGCATGAAAGCGCTGGTGCTGGGCCTGGGCACGGCACAGCTGGCCACACCGCTGGCGCGGCTGGTGTCCGAAGACCTGCTGCAGATCGCCGAATGGCGCGGGTTGTACCTGTTCGAGCTGGGAATGTGCCTGCTGTCCCTGGGCTGCGTGTTGATCCTCAAGCTGCCGCCAGGTGATCGCTTCAAGGCTTTTGAAAAGCTCGACTTCCTGACCTTCATCCTACTCGCCACCGGCTTCGCTGCCCTGTGCGCGGCGCTGTCGCTGGGGCGCATCGAATGGTGGCTGGAGGAGCCGTGGATCGGCGTGGCCCTGGCCTCCTCCATCGCCTTGATCGTGATGGGCATCTGTATCGAGCACAACCGCACTCGCCCCTTGCTGATCACCCGCTGGCTGGGCAGTGGGCGGATGATCCGCTTCGCCATGGGCGTGCTGCTCACCCGTATCGTGCTGTCGGAACAGGCCACCGGCGCCGTGGGTTTTCTGCAGGGGATGAATCAGGGCACCGAACAGTTGCACACCCTGTATTTCTTCATGCTGCTGGGCAGTGTCGCGGGGCTGGTGGTCAGTGCGATGACAATTCACCCGCAGCACCTGTTCAAGCCGCTCATCATCTCCCTGGCGCTGATGGCCACAGGTTCGATCATGGACAGCTTCTCCACCAGCCTGACCCGTGGCCCGCAAATGTATTTCAGCCAGTTCCTGCTGGCGTTCGGTGGCACGTTCTTTCTGGGGCCAACGCTGGTGCTGGGCATGAGCGGCGTGTTGAGCAACCCGCGCAACATGGTCAGTTTTTCGGTGCTGTTCGGGATCGCACAGAACGTCGGCAGCCTGATCGGCTCGGCGTTGCTGGGCACCTTTCAGGTCTGGCGCGAGAAGTTTCATTCGGCGCACATCGTCGAGCACGTGACCCTGCTCGACCCGCAGGTGCAGGCGCGCTTGCAGAGTTCCAGCGCCTCGTACCTCTCGGCCATCGCCGACCCTTCGGCGCGCACCAACCAGGGCATTCGCGCCCTGGCCACCGCCGCGACCCGGGAGGCCAATACCCTGGCCTATAACGATGTGTTCATGCTGATCGCCCTGATCGCGATCCTGACCATGATCTGGATCACCAGCCGCGCGACCTGGCTGTGGATCACCACCGAACCGGTCGCGCCGTTCACGCCATCCCCTTCGACACCCTCTTCCGTTCAACCCAGCGGCGTACAACCTTCATGACAGAACCGAGCAAGCCTTCCGGCACCCCACCGCCCACCCAGGCCGCCCCGGCACCTTCGGCAAGCCCCGCCCCGGCACCGGCAGCGATGCCCGCCACCAGCCAGCCGCGTTCGGCGAAGATTCGCCTGGTGTCGTCGATCCTGTTCGGCGGTGTCGCGCTGGCCGGGGTGCTGGTGGTGCTGTACGCCTGGCAACTGCCGCCGTTCAGCAGCCCCATCGAAAGCACCGAAAACGCCCAGGTACGCGGGCAGACCACGATCATCGGGCCGCAGCTGAGCGGCTACGTGTATGAAGTGCCGGTGCAGGATTTCCAGTGGGTCAAAACAGGCGATCTGCTGGTGCGCATCGATGACCGCATCTACCAGCAGCATCTGGATCAGGGCCTCGCGCAATTGGGCATTCAGAAAGCCGCGCTGGACAACAACCTGCAACAGCGGCGCAGTGCTGAAGCGACCATCGTCCAACGCCAGGCAACGGTCGCCAACGCCCAAGCCCAGAGCGAGAAGGCCGCCGCGGACCTGCGCCGCAGCACGGCACTGGTGACCGATGGCTCGATCTCGAAAAGCGAACTGGACGTGACCCGCGCCGCCGATGCCCAGGCCCGTGCCGCCCTGGCCGAGGCCAAGGCCACGCTGGAAATCGCCCGTCAGGATTTGCAGACGGTGATCGTCAACCGAGGCTCCCTCGAAGCCTCGGTGCAGAACGCCGAAGCCTCCATCGAGCTGGCGCGCATCGACCTGAGCAACACCCGCATCACGGCGCCTCGAGACGGCCAGCTCGGCCAGATCGGCACCCGCCTGGGCGCCTATGTCAACTCTGGCGCGCAACTGATGGCGCTGGTGCCCAAGCCGCGCTGGATCATCGCTAACATGAAGGAAACCCAGATGGCCAATGTGCGCCTGGGACAGCCGGTAACCTTCACCGTCGATGCCCTGGAAAACCGCAAGATGCGCGGGCGGGTGCAGCGGATCTCGCCAGCGGCAGGTTCGGAATTCAGCCTGTTGCCGGCGGACAACGCCACGGGCAACTTCGTGAAGATCGCCCAGCGGATCCCGGTGCGGATCACCGTGGACGACGATCAGGACGGTGTTGAACGGCTACGCCCGGGGATGTCGGTGGTGGTGAGCATCGACACCAGCCAGGACGGCCCGGTGCCGCCAGATCCTGTCGACGGCTCGGTGGATACCCAGCACTGAGGGGTCGCCCGTTCATCGGCTCGACAAGGAACCTGCAAGCAAAAACCACGGTCACCTGCCGGGAGGGCAACTACACTGCCCTTCCTCCCTTGGCGGCCCGACTGCCTCACGCCTGGTTTGCCATCTCCCTCGATCAGACAGGATGACGCGCCATGAAAACCTCAGGTCCGGATCACCCCATCACCATCGCCCCGCTCAAAGGCCGGGTCACCGTGCAATTCAAGGGCGTGCGTGTCGCGCAAAGCGACAAGGCGCTGGAATTGAAGGAAGCACAGTACCCGGCGGTCATCTATGTGCCCCGTTCGGATATTTCCATGGAACATTACGAAATAACCGACCATCGAACACATTGCCCCTACAAAGGGGATGCCAGCTATTTCAGCCTCAAGGCCAATGGCGAGTCCGCTGAAAATGCCGTCTGGAGCTATGAGCAGCCCTTCCCTGCGGTCAAGGAGATCGCCGGGCACGTCGCGTTCTATCCAGACAAGGTGACGATCGAAGTCCACTGATGCTCAAACCGGCGCAGCAATGCGCAGGCAAACACCGGAGAAAGCCCCGATGACGCGCCACTCCCGTCAGCTACGTGAAACACCTGCCGCCACTGCACTGTACAAGCGTTATCAGAGCGTTCGCAGCCGTACCGAACAACTGGTCGCACCGCTGAGCCCCGAAGACATGGTGGTGCAATCGATGCCCGACGCCAGCCCCGCCAAATGGCACATGGCGCACACCACCTGGTTCTTCGAGACCTTCCTGCTGGCTCCGAACATCCCCGACTACACGCCGTTCGATCCCGCCTTCTGTTACCTCTTCAACTCCTATTACGAAGCCGTCGGCCCACGCCATCCGCGCCCGCAACGGGGTCTGATGACCCGCCCCGGTGTCGATCAGGTGCGCGCCTACCGCGCCCATGTCGACGAACAGATGGCCCGGCTTTTTGCCGGCAGCCTTTCGACCCAAACCTGCAGCCTGATCGAACTGGGCCTGGCCCATGAAGAGCAGCATCAGGAACTGCTGCTGATGGACATCCTGCACCTGTTCAGCCTGTCCTCGCTCAAGCCCGCCTATGATCCGCGCTGGCCCAAGGATACCTCCGGCCGCCGCGGGCGTTTCAAGCCGCTCAACGCCGGCCTCACGCAGATCGGCCATGGCGGCGAGGGTTTTGCCTTCGATAACGAAGGCCCGCGCCACACCACCTACCTGCAGGCGTTCGAGATCAGCGACCGGCTTGTCACCAACGGCCAGTGGCTGAGTTTCATCGCCGATGGCGGCTATCACACCGCTGCATTGTGGCTGTCCGAAGGCTGGACGCTGGTGCAGGAAGCTGGCTGGAATGCGCCACTGTATTGGCAACATGACGACAACGGCTGGAAACGCATGAGCCTGCGCGGCCTTGAAGCCATCGATCCGAATGCCCCGGTCACCCACATCAGTTATTACGAAGCGGCGGCCTTCGCCAACTGGGCCGGCGCACGCCTGCCCACCGAGGCTGAATGGGAAGCCGCCGCCCGGGCAGGCTTGCTCGAACAGGTTGACGACGTGGCCTGGCAGTGGACCCAGACCGCCTACAACGCCTACCCCGGCTTCAAGCCTTCGGTGGGTGCGGTGGGCGAGTACAACGGCAAGTTCATGGTCAACCAGATGGTCTTGCGCGGTGGCGCCAGCGTGACCTCGCCCGAGCATTGCCGAGTGACCTATCGCAATTTCTTCCATGCCGAAAAACGCTGGATGGTGTCGGGCCTGCGCCTGGCCCGTGATGCGCGCCAGCCCGGTGTGGTCAACCCCCACGACAGCGAATTTGCCCGCGACGTGGTCGCCGGTCTGTCGGCGCCGGTCAAGACCCTGTCGCCCAAGTATTTCTACGACGCCAAGGGTTCGGACCTGTTCGAGGCCATCTGCGAAACCGCCGAGTACTACCCCACCCGCGCCGAAACCGGGCTGTTGACGGATGTCGTCGGGCAGATTGCCGCGACCATCCCCGAAGGTGCCGCACTGGTGGAGTTCGGCAGTGGGGCCAGCGAGAAAACCCGTCTGCTACTCGACGCCGCGCCGCACATCGCGGTGTATGTGCCGATCGACATCAGTGCCACGGCGTTGAACAAGGCGGCCAAGGCCTTGCGCCAGCGTTATCCATCGCTCGTGGTGGCGCCCCAGGTGGATGATTTTACCCGTGTGCTGACCTTGCCCAAGGAAGCCAACGGCCACACTCGCGTCGGATTTTTCCCCGGGTCCACCATCGGCAATTTCACCCATGAACAGGCCGTGGAGTTTCTGCACTCGGCCCACGATGTACTGGGCAGGAACGCGCATTTCATCGTCGGCGTGGACATGGTCAAGGACGAGCACACGCTGGTGGCGGCCTATGACGATGCCGAAGGTGTGACAGCGCGCTTCAACAAGAATCTGCTGACGCGGATCAACCGTGAGCTGGGGGCGAACTTCAACGTCGACGCTTTCCGCCATCTGGCGGTGTGGAATGCCGACCAGGCGTGCATGGAAATGCATCTGGTCAGCCAGATGGATCAGGTGGTCGAAGTCGCCGGGCAGCGTTTCCATTTCGCCGCCGATGAGCGGTTGCACACGGAAAACTCGCACAAGTTCACCGTGCAATCCTTCACCGCCCTCGCCGCGCAAGCGGGCTGGATGGTGACCGAGCACTGGGTCAGCGACGCGCCTGAAGTGGCGCTGTTCAGCCTGCAGGCCTGAACAGCCCCGCGGGCAAGCCGTGCTGCTACGGAATTCACACAACCCCGTAGCAGCCGGGCTTGCCCGCGGGAGCGATATTGAAAACGCCGCGACCTCAACATGGACGCTGTAGGAGCGCGCTTGCCCGCGACGGCGGTGTGTCTCTTCGCCAGCATCCTGACAGGCAAAGTTGCCCGCCCACCCTGCAACTATTCGTCATTGTCATATGCAAATTTGCACTGTTAGCATCCCTGACGAACTTCATGGAGCGCGGCTGGTTTTTGGCCGCCTGAACGAGAACAAGAAGCAACAGGGAGTCTGCAATGACGGCACAGGTAGTATCGGCCCACTCTTCAGGTCAGGAACCGGCCTGCGACGCCGTTCTGTCCGAAGTACGCAACCACATCGGGCACATCACCCTCAATCGCCCGCAAGGGCTCAACGCCATCGACCTGGACATGGTCCGCCAGCTGCAGCAACAACTCGACCACTGGGCAAACGATGACAAGGTCTACGCCGTAGTCCTGCGCGGCGCCGGCGAAAAGGCCTTTTGCGCCGGCGGTGATATCCGTGCGCTGTACGACAGCTACAAGCAAAACCTGCCCCACCATCAGCAATTCTTCGTCGAAGAATATGCCCTGGACCTGACCCTGCATCAGTACCGCAAACCCGTCGTGGCCCTGATGGACGGCTTCGTGCTGGGCGGTGGCATGGGGCTGGCGCAGGGCGTGGACCTGCGGGTGGTCACGGAACGCAGCCGCCTGGCGATGCCGGAAGTGGCCATCGGCTATTTCCCCGACGTCGGCGGCAGCTATTTCCTGCCCCGGGTCCAGGGCGAGCTGGGGATCTACCTGGGCGTGACCGGCGTGCAGATCCAGGCCGCCGACGCGTTGTATTGCGGCCTGGCCGACTGGTACCTGCAAAGCGCCCGGCTCGATGACCTGGACCGTCAGTTCGACAACCTGAAGTGGGCACTGACCCCGCTCAAGGATCTACAGGGCGCGCTGGCCAAGGTCGCGGTGCAACAACTGCCGGACCCGCCGCTGGAAAAACTACGCCCGGCCATCGACCACTTCTTTGCCCTGCCGGACATCCCGAGCATCATCGAACAACTGCTGGAAGTCACGGTCGTCGATACCCACCGCTGGGCCGTCGACACCGCCAACCTGATGAAAACCCGTTCCCCGCTGGCCATGGCCGTGACGCTTGAGCTGTTGCGTCGCGGGCGCCACCTGCCGCTCGAGAGCTGCTTCAGCCTTGAACTGCACCTGGACCGCCAGTGGTTTGAACGAGGCGACCTGATCGAAGGCGTTCGCGCCCTGATCGTAGACAAAGACAAGAAACCGCAATGGAGCCCGTCCTCAGTCCAGGCCTTGAACCCTGAACACGTGGCGAGCTTCTTCAGCGGTCATGAGGCCTGACCATGCAAGACCTTGAACTGACCGAAGAACAGATCATGATCCGCGACATGGCGCGTGAGTTCGCCCGCCATGAAATCGCCCCTCACGCCAGAGATTGGGAAACCGCCGGCTGGATCGACGATGCCGTGGTGGCCAAGCTCGGCGAGCTGGGCCTCTTGGGCATGATCGTCCCCGAGCAATGGGGCGGTACCTACATCGATTACGTGGCCTATGCGCTGGCAGTCGAAGAAATCTCCGCAGGCGACGCCGCCACCGGCACGCTGATGAGCGTCCACAGTTCGGTGGGCTGCGGGCCGATTCTCAATTACGGCAGTGAAGATCAGAAAACCCGGTGGCTGGAGAAACTCGCCACAGGCGCGGCCATCGGCTGCTTCTGCCTGACCGAGCCACAGGCCGGTTCCGAAGCTCATAACCTGCGCACCAGGGCCGAACTCAAGGACGGGGAATGGGTGCTCAACGGCGCCAAGCAGTTCGTCAGCAACGGCAAGCGTGCGCAACTGGCCATCGTGTTTGCGGTGACTGACCCCGAGCTTGGCAAGAAGGGCCTGTCGGCGTTTCTGGTGCCCACCGACAACCCCGGTTACAAAGTCGATCGCATGGAACACAAGATGGGCATTCGCGCCTCGGACACCTGCGCGGTGACCTTGAGCGACTGCCGCATCCCGGCAGCAAACCTGTTGGGCGAGCGCGGCAAGGGCCTGGCGATTGCCCTGTCCAACCTTGAAGGCGGGCGCATCGGCATTGCCGCGCAGGCCTTGGGCATCGCCCGCGCCGCGTTTGAAGCGGCGCTGGTTTACGCACGCGAGCGTGTGCAGTTCGACAAGCCGATCATCGAACACCAGAGCATTGCCAATCTGCTGGCCGACATGCACACGCGGATCAACGCCTCGCGCCTGATGGTCCTGCACGCCGCACGCTTGCGCACGGCGGGCAGGCCCTGTCTGTCGGAGGCTTCACAGGCCAAGCTGTTCGCCTCGGAGATGGCCGAGTGGGTCTGCTCCAAGGCGGTGCAGATCCACGGCGGCTACGGCTATCTGGAAGACTACCCGGTGGAAAAATACTACCGGGATGCGCGCATCACCCAGATCTACGAAGGCTCCAGCGAAATCCAGCGCTTGCTGATCGCCCGCGAGCTGCGTCATTACAGCCTCTAGTCGGTGACGCTGTCAGGGGCTTGGCGGCACCAGTCTGTTACGCCCCAACAGCAGCACCAGCAATGTCACCGAGTCGGCGTTGCCCATCAGGACCCTTATCCTGACGTCCTCATCAGCGAGAAACCGCTGACGAGCCTGCACCAGGTCGCGAGCCCCGGTCAGCCTCAGGATCGCAAAGTACGCCGGGCCGTCGTCAGCCTGCAGGGCGCGCCTGACCCCGCCGGTAGAGATCATGAACAGGCTATCCCTGGGCGTCTGAGCCGACAGGCGTCGTTCACGCAGCAGCGTCACTCTTCGCTGAAAGGAGATTTGCGCTGGAGTTTCCTGCGCCAGCAAGTCCGGATACGGCAGCATAGAATCCAGATAAGCGATATCCTCGGTGTCGAGCACCAGATGGCTCAGCTCATGGATCAGGTTCGCCGCCCTGTGGTGGACACCCTCGTTGAAACCTTCCGATGCCGCAGTTGCATTGAGTGCTGACAGCATCGGATGGAAGAATTTTTCAGTCAGGAACACCCGTCGCTGCGGATCACTCTTCATCACGAACGCCGTCACTGTCTCGAAGCCAGGACGCGTGGTGCCCACGACGTAACGCGGCGAACTGAAAGGCGACATCGAAGGATCCATCACCGCAGCGAACAGCGTCCTTATCGTGTTTTCGGTTGTGGCGAGCAAGCTGGGCAGTACATCGGTCACCCCGAAAAACGCCTGTATGATCCGCATGACCTGTGGATTGTGTGGCTGCCCGGCCTTGGGTGCCTGCAGGTTATCCAGGCAGGTTTCCAGCATCCGCATGGTGTGAAGATGCGCCTGGCCGATCCGTCTGGCGCGGTCGCGGTATAGCGTCCTGATTTCAGGCATCCCACTGGCTTCGATGGTGATGGTGTTCTCGACGCTGCTGATGATCCGTGACTCACGGAACCGGCTGGTGAACCCGCCTCCTCCTCGCAGGCGCATTTGCAGATCCACTAGCCAATGCTGGTGGCTGTCGGACTTGAGCCTGGGCCCGGGGGAGCCATCGGCACCGACGATCTGCCAGTAACCTTCCTCGGCAATATGTGCGACCTGATACACCCTGCCGCTCACAACGGCATAGGGCACCTCGCCGGTTCGGCTCTTGTAAATGTTCAACAGGGCATCGTGATCCATGTCCTTGAGGGCCACATTCCTGGCCTCCAGCGAGCTGAGCCGGTGAACCTGTTCAACCGTCAGCCCTTCATGACTCCACCCTGATCCGGGTTTGCTTTCCGGTTCCTCGCTGACCGACTCCAGGCGGTTGCCATGTCGATCATGCAGAACATCCTGCTTGATCTTTTGCTCACGGGCCGAAACCAGGACTCCCAACGCGGCACAGAACTCCGAGAGTGCCTCGCCCCACCGATGCCCTAATGCCGAAACAGCAGAAGCCTGAAACAGCCCGGTGCTCTGCCAGAGCGCCACCAGAGTGGCCAAGCGGCCCGGCAGTAGCATGAGCAGTTGCTCAAGCCCCAGCAACCCCAGAAACTCGCGCCCTGCCTGGTCTTCCTGTGCATTGGTCACGATGGCGGCCACGCTGTTTTCATCCAGCAGCATGATGGTGTCCTGGAACATCAACTGCACCACATTGCCTTTGACGGGCGCCACGTCCAGGGTTACGGGGCCCGGGGCACGCACGGGTACGTCGTCGGTTTCAACGCTGAACGGCAGGTGCGGTTCGACGAACCCGCCATGGTCATAGCGTGAGTGAGCGGCAGAGGCTACCCGGTCAAGCAGAACCTTTTGCAGAGGCAGCTCGGTACGCATGGCAGCAAGTAGCGCAGCCATGTCACTGAACTCGCGGAACATGAGCGTGGGATGCAGCAGGGTGAACAACACCAGCGGCCCCTGCTCGGCTCCGGCCGCACAGATCAGGTACATACCGCACACGGTATCGGGCGACATGCCAGCGTCAGGCACCAGTTGAAGCGGGCTGATAATCACATCGACCTTGTCGATCGGCTCACGGGCGATGCCGTCAGGCATCTCGAACACCTGGAAGACGTACTGGTAGGCCTTGTCGCTCAGTTGGCCCTTGAATTTCTGCTCCAGCGCCAGCGAAAGCAGCATGGCCGGCAACTGGTCGGTGAACAGGCGCTTGCGCTCGGAATATCCCGGGTCCGCAGCACCCAGTGACTTGCGCAGGAGTGCCAGATAACCGCTGCCGACATCCAGTGTCCTGACCATATTGCGCAGGTGGTCAGGCGTCAGCAGGCGCACGACCTCAGGGTCTGCGGACTCGACACTGAGCGCTGATTCCTGCTCGTGCCTGAAACGGTTGATGGCGTAGCGTGTCAGCGATTCGCTTTTCTTGAGGGTCGCGGCAGGGACCATCGATGGCATCTGTCCCGGCGGCGGCAATGCACTCAGGTAGCGCCGCGCGGTCACGGTTACCCTGTCAGGGTCGATCGTGTGACCGGGGAAGTCCAGCGCAAGTTGAGCCTTCAACTGGTTCGCGGCGTAATCGTGCACCGTCGGAAGATCCACCAGAAACTTCTTGCCGCCGTCGGTTGCTGCGTAATAGCGGCGGACCATGTCGCGGAACACCTTGAGGTCTTCCAGCGGCACCTTCGTCAACCACTCGGGCAGCATCTCTTCGAACAAGGTGGTGCTGACTCGCGTCCACAATCCGTCGAGGGTTTCGATCAATTGCCCATCGACTTCGGCCGCCCCCGCCAGCCGGGCAAACAGTTGCGCCTCAAGTGCGCAGCGCTCGACACGCTTGCAGAGCTGTTGCAGATCCTGCTGCTGGCGGGCCAGTGCATGCTGCGTCAGTGCCTGGGCGATGTCCTGGGTTACCATATGCAGGTGCACCTGCGCCCCGTTGGTGGCGGAGGCGTTCAGGTGCTGACGCAGGTCGGCGCTGTCACCGTCGCCAAGGCGCTGTAACCAGCCGTCCCGATCCTCACTGCGCAACTTGCGCAGCAGCGCATCTTTCAAGCGTTGGATCGAGGTGAATTGCTGCCAGCCGCCCGCGCCGCTCCAGAACATCACGGCGCTGTCGGGATCGTCCGGCCGCATCACCACCAGGGTGTCGGTCAGCATGGCGTTTGACTTGGCGAAGACCAGCGACAGGGTGAACGCCTGCACCATCATTGCCGTGCGGGGGCGCAACGAAAGGGCCGGATAATCCAGAACCTGAGTGACCATGTCGAACGCCAGCGGGTCCGTCCAGCCCTGACGCTTGCTCAGTGCAAGGTCCAGACGCATGCAGTCCTGGCGCAGGCTGATCGCCGTTCGCGCAGGCTGAATCGCCTGGTCCTCATGGCGCAGCAACCCGCTTCTGGACTGTTGGAACGCCTGGATATACGCCGAGGCAAAACCTGTCGCTACCTTGCCCAGCATGTGGTCGATGACCTCGGCGGGCGGACTATGGAACGTGGTCCCGCGTCCCTGCACGATCTGCGCATCGACAGGCAATGGCGAGCTCCGATGGCCACTCACCCGATCCAGCAGCAAGGTCCTCACATCGAAGCTGACCAACTGCGTCGAGTCGCCCTCGGCGGCCTTGGTGCTCCAGCTCACGTACAGGTCCTCGGCCCGCGCCTGTGGCCCGAACAGCACGCAGAGGTAGGGCTGCAAGACCTGGGAGGCGTAATCCAGCAGCACGTTACTGGTCTGGCGCAGGGAGATCGACAGGCTTTCGAGCAGGTGCGTCTGCTCGACCCAGGTGGGCATCTGGAACTCGTCGAGCCCGGACTCCGGATCCACCGCCTGCTCAGCGTCTTCGTCGATCTGTGGCAGCGGCCCAGGTGGTGGGACCGGGTCAGGCGCAGGCGTGTGCCAGGTACGCAGGAAGTCACGGGCTTCTGAATGCCAGCGTCGTGCTCCAAGGACCTGCTGTCCGGGATCAAGCAACTGACGGACGTCCAATGCATCATCGATCATCGCTACCCAGGCATCACCCGTGGTGGACAACTGCGTCACGTACTCCAGGTTGCGCGCCTGCATTGCGATGATCGAAGCCACCCGCTCGGCGATCAGGGGTGTCAGGATCTCGTGCTGCTCGACCCGCATGACTGCTTCTGCCGGCAGGGCTCGCAGATCATCCAGCGCGAGGGCAGGACGAAGCTGCTCCAACCCCTGGACCGAGGTAAGATGAGCAGTCAGCGCCGCCCAATCGGCAAATACCGTCAATTGCTGATCCGGCGCGAACCATATCAACGATTGATCGCCGTCCATACGTGGCTGAACCACAAAGGTGCTCGCCAGAGGCAACGGCGCGCCTTCTCCGGCCTGCAGCGTCAACTTCCAGCACGGGGTGGCGGCCTGCTCGGTGGTATTGTCCATTGCCCAGCGCAACACCGACCTCAGTGCCCTCAACGTAGCCGGTGTCAGGTTGGCATCGCGAGCGCGCACGTCCAGATGACGGAGCAAGCTCGCGCTGAAGCAGTCATTGGCCATGTCCTTGCGGGTGTGGATGTGATCGGCGCTCACCGGTGCCAACCAGTAGTTGTCGAGCAGCTTGGCGTAGTGTTCGTTGACCCCTGTAACCGCATCAGCCATTGCCTGGGTGTACAGCAAGGCATCGGCGGTGCCGACGATTGCCCCTTGCAGGTCGAGAAACTGCCGTCTGCAGCCCTTGACCACAGTGGCACCGCGATACTGGTCAAACACCGCCTCGGCCAGAGTCTGAGTCATGATGATCTTGTCGGCGTTGGTGCCCTTGTCGATGACGATGCGCAGCAGGTGCGTATACGGGTCGATCGCAAGCTGCGGGAATACCACTTCCAGTTGCCGCTTCAATGAGGCCGTCGAGGCATCGTACAGGCTGGGCATCTTGCACAACTCAGCGCTCATTCGCCCCATCTGTTCGACCTGATGATCGATACACGTCAGCGCCTGGGCCTTGAACGGGTCACCCTCGAGGCGCTCGAATTCGAAGAGGGCGTTGGGGTCATCCTTGGCGAACCGGTCGCGCAACATGGCCAGCAAGGCATGACGATCGGCGTAAGCCTCTACTCCCCTGCTCAGGCTGAACAGGTAGACCTGAGGCCTGGCGGTATCGGTGTGGCTCAACAACAGCGCGGCCGACAGCTCGAACGGGTTGGCCGAGCCGTCGCCACGCATCAGCCGGTCGACGCGCACCGGGTCTGGATCGTTCTCGACCGCAGGCCGTGCCGGCCCCAGCAGCCAGGTGTGTTCGGTGGGGCTGAACAGTTTCTTCTGACGCGCAGCGGCCAGTTCATCGATGTAGCGACGCTTGAGCGCCTCGCGCTGGAAAAACTCGGGTGTAATGTCGGGCATGTCTGCTCCTGGTCATTGTGCCCGCCCGGAGCGGGCGGGCATTCATGACAGGAGCGTATGGAGAAACGTCGTACCGCCTGCGCTACATAATGCTGTACATGCGCGTCGACATTTGCGATTCAATGGATCAGGTACGCAGTGCCTTCAATTCCTGCGCCGGGTTTTGTGCTTCAGGCAGTTCGACCATGGCCGGGCGGCTATTCCAGTGCGGGATCAGCACCAGTGCCGAGACCAGCGCGCAGGCAGCGAAGACGATGAAAACCGTCACGGTGTCGAAATAACCTGGCAGCAAACCACCGAGAATCGCCCCCACCGAGCCGCAACCGTTGACGAAACCCGAGGCGGTCGCGGCGGCTCTGGCGGTGCCGAAATCGATGGCGGCAGTGCTGCTGATCATCGAATCCGGCCCGTACAGCGTCAGGCCCATGACGAACAACAGCGCCACCACCAACAGCACGCTGCCGGTGTGCATCGCGCCCATGAACAGGCCCAGCGCAACGGTCAGCGCCACCAGGCTCAAGACACAGGCCGGCATACGCCGGGCGCCGAACAGTTTGTCCGAGGCAAGGCCAATCATGATCGGTCCCAGCAGCCCGGCCAGTTCGAATGCAGTCGGCACGATGGCGGCGCCGACCTTGCCGACATTCGGCATCTGCTCGAAGACGATCACCGGGCCCCACAGCAGAATCGCGTAACGCGCCGGCTTGAGCAGGAAGTACGCAAGGCCCAACGTCAGCACCGTGCGATTGCGCAGGATCTCCTTGAGCGGCGTCCAGACGCTCATGCCCTTCTGCGCATCGAGTTGCGCCGCACTCAACTCGGGTTCGGGCTCCACGGCTGGCAGGCCGACATCCTGGGGCGTGTTGCGCTGAAAGATGAAAAACAGCAACGCCACAAAAGCCACCACCGCTGCGCTGGAAAAGAACGCCGCGTGCCAGGTGCCAATCAGGTCATAGGCCCACCAGCCGGCAAACGGCGAGGCCACCAGGCCGCCAAAGGCGTAGCAGGAACTCCACAGCCCCAGCACCCGCCCGCGCTGGATGGCCGGGAAAAACGCGCCGATGTTCTTGCACAGCCCTGACCAGCCGGTGGACTGCGCCAGGCCCTGGATCAGCATGCAGGTGGCAAAGATCGGCAGCGTGGCGAAGCTACCCATGACCACCGCGGCTGCGGCGGAAATCAGCAAGCCGCCGAGCACCACCACCCGCGGGCCGAAGCGGTCGGCGAGCATGCCCCAGGTGAACTGGCCCACGGCATATGCAGCCAGGTAGATGGCGTCCATGTTCGCCATGGCCATCTTGTCCAGGTGAAACGTCGGGTCTTCGGCGATGCCCAGCTTGGCCACCGAAAAGGCTTTGCGGGTGAAATAGAAAGCAGCGTAGGCAAGCCAGGTGATGGCGAAGATCTGCACGCGCCAGCGCTTTATCGTTGCGACGGTATGGTTCATTGGATCTGACCTCGGGGTTGAGTGTGCCGGCAGAAATCTAAGGAATAACGCCTGTGTTCTTATTGGTGTAAGCACGGCATTCGCCGCCTTTTGATGGGTTGCGAATGGTCAGATGAGTCGCCAACGGTGTGCCGCGTGCACACAACACCCGGTGGTCGCTCATGGCCTCGACCGGCCAGTCGTCTCACGACTGGCCTTTGGGCTGGAGGGGATCAAAGCAAGTGCAGACTAATAAGTGAAATCGATTTATCGTATTTCAAATATAAGTTCAGCTTGTAACAGGTGATTGCATGTCGGTGTCCCACGCGCAGTTGAAAGCCTTCCACGCCGTCGCCCAGCACGGCAGCTTCACCGTTGCCGCGCAAAAGCTGTTCCTGACCCAGCCGGCGATTTCCGATCAGGTGCGCAAACTCGAAGAGCGTTACGGGGTGATGCTGTTTCATCGCAACAAGCGCTCGGTGAAGCTCACCGACCTGGGCGAACGCCTTCTGGGCATCACTCAACGCTTGTTCGCCGTGGAAATGGAAGCGCAGGAACTGCTACAGGATTCCCAGGCCCTGCAAACCGGCAGCCTGACCCTGGCGGTGGACGCGCCCGTGCACGTGCTGCCGCAGATCGCCCGGTTCTGCGAGCGTTACCCCGGCATTACGGTGAAGATCGAAACCGGCAACACCGATGAATCGCTGCACCGGCTGTTCAACTATCAGGCCGACCTGGCCTTGCTCGGGCGGGATGTGAGCGATGACCGGCTGCTGTCGATTCCGCTGCGCAGCGACCCGTTCGTGGCGTTCGTCGCGCTGAGTCATCCTTGGGCGAGCCGCGGCTCGATCACCCTGGCGGACTTGCACGACACGCCGTTGGTGCTGCGTGAGCCGGGTTCGGTCACGCGGCAGATCGTCGAAGAAGAAATGAACCGCCTGGGCCTTAAGATCCGTCCGGCGATTCAGGTCGAGGGGCGTGAAGCGGCCCGCGAGGCAGTGGTGGTGGGGATCGGCGTGGGGGTGGTGTCGGCCGCGGAGTTCGGCGCCGATTCACGGGTGATCGCCCTGCCGATTCTGGACTGCACCCGGCGCATGACCGAGACGCTGGTGTGTCTGCCCGAGCAGAGCTCGCGGCGGGTGGTGGCGACTTTTCTGGAGATGGTGAATGAAGGATTGGCATCCTCATCCCTGTAGGAGCGCGCTTGCCCGCGACTGCGATCCGTCTGCCCCGGACTCGCTGACTGACACTACGCCATCGCGAGCAAGCTCACTCCTACAGGACCGGGGCTGATTCAAATAACCGCCAAATCGAAAAACGCCTTGATCAAGCGCAGCTCCCGACGCCGCTCCAGGCAGCCGATGAAATGCTGATTGAGCAGTCCCTCCCCCGCAAGCGGCAAGGCCACCACCCTGGGATCGTGGCTGACCTCCACCGATGACACGATACCGATGCCCAGATCCGCCGCCACCGCTTCGGTCACCGCCTCGCGACTGTCCAGCTCCAGCAGCACCCGCGGCCCGACCACGGCCAGCGAGCAGGCCTCATCGAAGGTGCGGCGGGTGATCGAACTCGGTTCGCGCAGTACCATGATCTGCTGATCCAGCCGCTCAAGCGCAATCTCGCCCTCGCCTGCCCACTCATGCCGCGCAGGCAGCAAGGCGCAGATTCGCGACTGCGCGAGGCTCTGCAGATGCATGCCCTTGCGCGACTCCACCTCCGTGAGCACCGCGACATCCGCATGTTCCGACACCAGTGCTGCCAGGGTTTCCTGAGCGTTACCCAAACGCAGATTGACCGTGATCCCCGGAAACTTCGCGCGCAGCCGGGCCAGCATGGGCATCACCATGTGCGGCCCGTCCGCCGCGACTTCCAGCCGCCCGGTAAGCAGTTGCCGGTTGGCTTCGAGCATTGCCTGGGCCTCTTCGGCCATGCCGAACATCGCCCGGGTGATCGCTGCCAGCTTGATGCCCTCGTCGGTCAGCTCGACCCGCCGCGCCGTTCGTCGCAGCAGGGTGATCTGGTAGTGATCCTCCAGGGCCTTCACATGCCCGGTGACCGCTGGCTGGCTGATGAACAGGCGTGCCGCGGCGCGGGTGAAGCTGCCTTCCCGGGCGACGGCGTCGAAGGCACGCAATTGGAAGAGGTTCATGAATCGACCTGACTTATAGTTCGGATAACAACAAGCAATTTGATTGATAGTTCGCCTGCGGTCAACGTATGCCCGTCGCTTCCGATCCCCTGACGCTTCGAGGACACGCCCATGAGCATTGCGCAACCGATCCTGCTGACTCCCGGCCCGCTGACCACTTCTGCCCGCACCCGTCAGGCGATGATGGTCGACTGGGGCTCATGGGACGACCGTTTCAACAAGCTGACCGCCAGCCTGTGCTGGCAGTTGCTGGACATCATCAACGGCCACGAAACCCACCGTTGCGTCCCCCTGCAAGGCAGCGGCACCTTCGCCGTGGAAGCGGCCATCGGCACCCTGGTGCCCCGCGACGGCAAAGTGCTGGTGCTGATCAACGGCGCCTACGGCAAACGCCTGGCGAAAATCTGCGAGGTGCTGGGCCGCGACTTCTGCACGTTTGAAACTGCCGAAGACCAGCCGACCACCGCTGCCGACGTCGAAACGATGCTGCAGACCGATCCACGCATCACCCACGTCGCGCTGATTCATTGCGAGACCAGCACCGGCATCCTCAACCCGCTGCCGGAAATCGCCGAGGTCATCGCCCGGGCCGGCAAGCGCCTGATCATCGATGCCATGAGTTCCTTCGGCGCGCTGCCGGTGGACGCTGCGAAAGTCCCGTTCGACGCCCTGATCGCAGCGTCCGGCAAATGCCTGGAAGGCGTGCCGGGCATGGGCTTCGTCTTCGCCCGCAAAGAGGCGCTGGACGCCGCTGCCGGCAATCCGCACTCGCTGGCCATGGACCTGCACGACCAGTACACCTACATGGCCAAGACCGGCCAGTGGCGTTTCACCCCGCCGACTCACGTGGTCGCCGCGCTGCACGAGGCGCTGCTGCAATACAAGGAAGAAGGCGGCCTCCCTGCGCGCAACGCCCGTTATGTCGACAACTGCAAGGCGCTGCTCGATGGCATGGCCGAACTGGGCCTGCGCAGCTTCCTGCCTGCCGCGATCCAGGCGCCGATCATCGTTACCTTCCACGCCCCGCGCGATGCGCGCTACCAGTTCAAGGACTTCTACGAGCGGGTCAAGGCCAAGGGTTTCATCCTTTATCCCGGCAAGCTGACCCAGGTCGAAACCTTCCGCGTCGGCTGCATCGGCCACGTGGACGCCAAGGGCATGCAGGCCGCCGTGGACGCCATCGGCGAAGTGCTGCGGGAAATGGAAGTGCTGGACATCTGAACCTCGCCACCTGTTTGAAACCCTGATCTGACACCCTGACTTCGCTACGAATTTGAGGATTGACCCATGAACTACAGCAACCCGACCCAACTGCAAGCTGCGATTCTCGACTGGGCTGGCACCGTCGTCGATTTCGGCTCCTTCGCCCCGACGCAGATCTTCGTCGAAGCCTTTGGCGAGTTCGACGTGCAGGTGTCCATCGAAGAAGCCCGCGGCCCGATGGGCATGGGCAAGTGGGACCACATCCGCACGCTGTGCGACCAGCCGCAGATCGCCGAGCGCTATTGCAAGGCCTTCGGCCGCACGCCGACCGACGATGATGTCACCGCCATCTACGAGCGCTTCATGCCGCTGCAGATCGAGAAGATCGCCACCCACTCGGCGTTGATTCCGGGTGCGCTGGATACCCTCACCGGCCTGCGCCAGCAAGGGCTGAAGATCGGCTCATGCTCGGGCTACCCGGCGGTGGTGATGAAGAAGGTGGTCGAACTGGCGGCGAAAAACGGCTATGTCGCCGATCACGTGGTGGCCACCGATGAGGTGCCCAATGGCCGCCCGTGGCCTGCTCAAGCGCTGGCCAACGTGATTGCCCTGGGGATCGATGATGTGGCGGCGTGCGTCAAGGTCGATGACACCGTGCCGGGGATTCTCGAAGGGCGTCGCGCCGGGATGTGGACGGTGGCGCTGGTCTGCTCGGGTAACGCGCTGGGCCTGACCTACGAGCAGTATCAGGCCCTGGCGCCGGAGAAGCTGGACACCGAACGCAAACGCATCCACGCCCTGTTCGAAGGCTCACGTCCGCATTACCTGGTGGACACGATCAACGAATTGCCCGAGGTGATCGCCGATATCAACCGGCGCCTGGCCAAGGGCGAGATGCCGCAAAGCGCCTGAACCGTGGGAGCGCGCTTGCCCGCGACCGCGGTGTGTCAGCCGGCGTTGATTTGGCTGACACACCGCCATCGCGGGCAAGCGCGCTCCTACGAAGAGCGTTGCCAATCAGGCCTTTAGAGTCCGCTCAACATGCCCGGCAAACGCATCGATGATGCTCTGCAGGAACGGGCGGGTCTTCTCGTTCAGCTTGCCTTGCTCATCGAAGAAACTCCCGGCACCGCCCAGATACGCCTCGGGCTGCTGCATGCACAGCACATCCAGGAACACGAACGACTGACGCAAGTGCTGGTTCGCCCCGAAGCCGCCGATGGCGCCGGGCGAAACGCTGACCACCGCCGCAGGCTTGGCCTTGCCCCAGGAGCTCTTGCCATACGGGCGCGAACCCACGTCGATGGCGTTTTTCAGCACACCCGGCACCGAGCGGTTGTATTCCGGGGTGACGAACAGGAAACCGTCAGCGCCTTGCAGGGCCTGACGAAACGCGGTGTAGGCCGCAGGTGGCGAATCGAGGTCGATGTCTTCGTTGTACAGGGGCAGATCGCCGATTTCGACGATTTTCAGCGCAAGGCTCGAAGGTGCCAGCTCCGCCAGCGCCTTGGCGACCTTGCGGTTGAGGGACTCTTTTCTCAAGCTGCCGACGATCACTGCAATCGTATGAACCTGGCTCATGAACCTGACCTTCTTCTGATGGAGGAGTGACAGTTATAGATCAAGGCGACGAATTGGTCAGCGCAGTTTTTTCGTTCTCTTTGATCGAACCAGCCGATCTGCAACGCAAAACTTCGCTCCGTGAGCCTACCGTTGGTCGCGACTATTTTTTCCTCATTCGAAAACTACCCCGTAAAACGGCGGTCTGAAAGCCTTGAGCGGGGAAAGCCCCTTCGCAACCCAGGGAACGGTCTTACAAGCGGACACGGATTCACGGCCTGCGGTGGTACGATGCAGGCGAAACGAGCAGTTATTTCCAGAGGTTACAAAGCAAATGGCTTCAAACGATCATGTCGCACAATTTCATGCACGAGATGCAGAGGGTCGCATCTACCCCGTGCGGGAATTCCATGATTTAAAGCCAGACGAGACAGGCGAGATGAAGCAGGTCATCACCTATCGCCTGGTCATCGGCGACCGTGTGAATCATCTGGGCGGTGACGAGTTCGAACTGATTCAGTCGGGGATCAAGTTGACGCGCGTCAGTTGAACCCCGCAGTGCCGTAGCAGTCCGGCTTGCCGGCGTGGCACCCTTGAGATCGCTGTCGCCGGCAAGCCGGACTGCTACGGGGCGGTGTCTTCAAAGAACAGATACCAGAAAATCGCGGATTCCCGAGTGCTCGGGTCGATCGCGCGATAGCGCAGGTGATCCACCCCGCCCACCACGAACCCGTAGCGTTCATACAGCCGGCATGCCGCCAGGTTGTTGTTCTGGGTTTCCAGCATGATCCCCGGCAACTCGTGCTTGCGCGCCCAGAAGCGCGCCACGTCCAGCAGCTTGCCCGCCACACCGCTGCGCCGCATGGCCGTGTCCACCGCCAACTCGTCGATATGAGCGAAACCGTTCCAGTGCTTGCTGATGACGATGTGCCCCACCGGATCTTCGTCCAGCCAGGCCACCAGCACCGTGCCATCGGCCGCATCGCGGTAATGGCAGAACTCTTCAGAATCGATCCCGTAGTTCTTCAGATAAGGCTCGACCGCGTCGATGGGCCATTGCGCAACCGGTACGCCGATCTGCACCTGGGCGTAGCCAGTGACCGTGAAGGTGAATTCGCTGTTGAGGATGTAATCCTCGAAGCACTCGTCGGCGACCCGAATGCTCAGGTTCAACTCGTCGCGGCACGCTCGTTCGTTCACAGGACCGCCCCCTGACGTCAGGCCTGGGCCTCGCTCTCTGATAACTGCGTCCACAATGCCGGCGCACCGGCCGACTTGGCGATCACTGCCAGGCGGGCAGCGTGGTCGGCCAGCTCCGCTTCGCTGGCGACAATCACCCGGCCCGGCGTGCGGTTGGCGATACGGCGCACTTCCGACGGCCGCTCGGCCCCGCCTTCACCGTCGCTGTTACCGGCCAGGGACAGGGTCGTCTGGCCGCCGGTCATCGCCAGGTAGACGTCCGCCAGAATCTCGGAGTCGAGCAAGGCGCCGTGCAGCTCGCGGTTGGAGTTGTCGACGTCGTAGCGTTTGCACAGCGCGTCGAGGCTGTTGCGCTGCCCCGGATGACGCTCGCGGGCCATGGCCAGGGTGTCGAGCACCGTGCAGAAGCTGGCGATGTCCGCGCGGTCGGTCTGGCCGATCAGGGCGAACTCGTTGTTGAGGAAGCCGACGTCGAACGCCGCGTTGTGGATGATGAGCTGGGCGCCCTTGATGAATTCGTAGAACTCATCGGCCACTTCGGCAAAGCGTGGCTTGCCGATCAGGAACTGGTCGGTGATGCCGTGGACGCCAATCGCGCCTTCATCACTGGAACGGTCCGGTTGCAGGTAGACGTGAAAGTGCCGCCCGGTCAACCGGCGCCCGATCACTTCCACACAACCGATCTCGATCACCCGGTGGCCGTCGGTGACGGGCATACCGGTGGTTTCGGTATCGAGTACGATTCTTCGTTCTGTGATGTTGTTTTCTGCAGTCATAACCTACGCCTCAGCTTCAGGCGCGGATATTACCACGGGAGTTTTGGGCGTGCGCCCTTCGCGCTCCCTCGCTTTTTCTATGATCGTTCCCACGCTCTGCGTGGGAATGCACTGTGCGACGCTCCGCGTCTTGGGGTGACGCTGGGATTGGGTGTATATCCGTTTTCGCGGTGGTTGGCGTTTAGGGTTTCGCCCCTTACGGGCGACTGACTTTCCTTACGGGGAAAGTAAGCAAAGCCATTGCGACAGGCTGGGGTCCTTCGGACTTCCCTCGACTCCGGCGCCGTTCCGGGGGCGCGCCATGATGGGCCGTCCCTGGCCCGCACGGCTTTCGCGGCATCCATGCCGCTCATCCCCCTCCACGACACCTGCGCTCGGCCTGGCGCCTTGACGTCGCGCCCTGTGTCGCCTGCACCATCGCGTAAGAAGATCAAAATCAACATCTAAAACACACCACCATCCCGTAGCAGTCCGGCTTGCCGGCGTCGGCGCCCCCAAAATCGCCGACGCCGGCAAGCCGGACTGCTACGGGTCGGTGCTCTCATCTGTAGGAGCGCGCTTGGTCTGGGCCGCATTCGGACGATGGCGTCCTCAAGTTCGCCCCCGCCGGCAAGCCGTGCTGCTACGGGGCGGTGGCGTGCTTTTGATCTTGATCTTGGTGCGCGATGGCACAGGCGCCGCCGAACGCGACGTTAAGGCGCCAGGCCGAACGCAGGCGTTGCATAGTGGGTTGAGCGGCAAGGATGCCGCGAAAGCCGTGCGGGCCAGGGACGGCCCATCACGGCGGACCCACGGAGCGGCGCCGGAGTGAGGGAACCGAGACGAAGTCGAGGCCCAGCCTGTCGCAGGGCTTTTTTGGTTACTTTTTCAGCTCTTGGAAAAAGTGACCCGCCGTAAGGGCGGAACGGTGAATCCGCGTCACCCTCGCCAACGGATATACCCACCGATCTCTCTACCACCGTGCCGCACCACGTGACCGAACCAAGGCATTCAGCCGTGCTTGATCCCGCGCACTTCATCTACGCCGCGGTTGGCGAGTTGGTCCGCCCGTTCGTTGCCCGGATGACCAATGTGGCCGCGTACCCATTTCCAGGTAACGGTGTGGCGGTTGACCTGCTCGTCGAGCTGTTTCCACAGGTCAGCGTTCTTGACCGGCTCCTTGGCCGCCGTCTTCCAGCCGCGCTTCTTCCAGTTGACCATCCACTCGGTGATGCCCTTCATCACATACTGCGAGTCCGTGACCAGAATCACCTCGCACGGGCGCTTCAACTCTTCCAGGCCGCGAATCGCGCCCAGAAGCTCCATGCGGTTGTTGGTGGTGTTGGCTTCACCGCCCCAGAGTTCCTTTTCCACACCCTTGCACACCAACAACGCGCCCCAGCCGCCAGGGCCGGGATTGCCTTTGCAGGCACCATCGGAGAACAGTTCTACGGTATCGCTCATTACGACTCTTTCCAGAATTCAGAAGGCTTGTTTCGGCCATTGCCGATCAAGGCTCGGGGGTACGCCGGTTGACCTTGGCCATCGGCAGGGGCAACAGTTTGCCCATCGGTTCGCGCCGCGGCATGCGCACAGGCCGCAATCCGACCACCAGTTTGCGCGCCACCAATAAATAGAAGCCGCCACCCGGGCTCTGCCAGCCGTCGCCCAGACGCTCAAGGCCCGACAGGCGTTGCTGCCACACAGGTGAGGCAAGGGGCGGACGATAGCACCCGAACCTGCGTTTCTCCAGCGCGAAGCCCAGCAGGTTGAGCCAGTCCCCGACCCGTGAGGGCGAGATGCAGCGGGCCCGGCGCAAGGCGTCGTTGGTGAAGAAATGACGAATGCCCCAGGTGCTCCAGGGATTGATTCCGATAATCAGCAAATGGCCACCAGGCCGCACGCTGCTGGCCGCCTCGCGCAACAGGCCGTGGGGCGAGAGGCAGAAATCCAGGCCGTGCTGCATCACCACCACATCGGCGGCGTGCTCGCTCAAGGGCCAGGCCTGCTCTTCACAGACGATCTCGACGCCGGGCAGCGGCGCGCCGAGGCGTACATTGCGCTGCACCTGCTTGGCCGCCGGCGGGGTTTGCGCGGACGGGCCGTAGTGCACCAGATAGCCACCAAAAAAGCGCTCCAGCTCCTCTTCGAGTACCCGGCGCTCCTCTTCCAACAGTAACTGGCCCAAGGGCCCGGACAACCACTCTCGGGCAGAGCTGATCAACTCAAGCCATTCGGGGTCGGCCTGGGCGAACGCTTCATCGGTCATTTCCGGTCTCCTGGAGGGGTCCCTCATGCGACTGGCTCGCACAGAAACGGTTCAGACTCTAAGATGCTTCTTTGTTTTCACAAAAGCGAATCGCGCCATGATACAGATCGATGCCCTGCCCGCTTTCTCTGACAACTACATCTGGTTGTTACAAGACAATGCCAGCAAACGCTGCGCGGTGGTCGATCCGGGCGATGCCAAGCCTGTGCTGGCCTGGCTGGAGCGTAATCCGGGCTGGCAGTTGAGCGACATTCTGGTCACTCACCATCATGCCGATCATACCGGTGGCGTGGCAGAGCTTAAAAGTATCACGCAGGCCAGGGTCTACGGCCCGGGCAACGAGAATATCCCGGCACGGGACGTCGCCCTGTCCGATGGTGATGAGGTCACCGCCCTGGGCCTGACCTTCACCGTGCATGCGGTCGCCGGCCACACCCTGGGCCACATCGCCTTTTACCATGAGGATGCGCAACGGCCCCTGCTGTTCAGTGGCGACACGCTGTTCGCCGCCGGTTGCGGTCGCCTGTTCGAAGGCACGCCGCAACAGATGCACGCGTCGCTCTCGCGCCTGGCCGCCCTGCCCGGCAACACGCAAGTCTATTGCGCCCACGAATACACCCTGAGCAACCTGCGCTTTGCCGTGGCGGTCGAGCCGGAAAACCAGGATGTGCGGGCACGCTTCGAGGAAGTCACCCGCCTGCGCGAGCAAAACCGCATCAGCCTGCCGTCGAGTATCGAGCTGGAACACCGGACCAATCCGTTTCTGCGAGTTTCGCAACGTTCTGTCAAACAAAAAGCAGACGAACGGACTGGTACAGACAACAGCTCGCCTGCGGCGGTTTTTGCAGCGTTGCGAGCGTGGAAAGACACGTTCTAAAGGTGCATGGCTTTGGTACAAAAATTCTGAAAGGTTGACCGTTCCCAAGACGCTTTCTAGAATCGCCCGACATTTTCGACTGGAACTATCTCCCAGCCAATGTCGTCATCTATACGCAAAACCTTTAATTCCGACGCATTGACTCGGTTGGCACAGGCAATCGCGGTGGTCGCGAGCGCTACGTTGGCAGGCTGCCAGACTACCGGTAGCCTGGAATCCAGCAACGCGACGAGTGCCGCTCATCCCCCCGCTTCCGTCAAGCCAAAGCAGGTTTTCATCGCCCGCAAGCCGGTTCCACTGGCCCCGCCCCATGATGTCTGGGAGCGCATGCGCCAGGGCTTCCAGTTGCAGGATGGCAATGACCTCAACCCGCGTATCGACCAGCAGCGCCTCTGGTTCGCCAACAACCCGTCGTTCCTGGAAACGGCCGGTGAGCGCGGCAGCCTTTATATGCACTACATCGTCGAGCGCCTCGAAGAGCGCAACATGCCGCTGGAGCTGGCGCTGCTGCCAGTGATCGAAAGCGCCTACAACCCGATGGCTCTTTCGCGCAGCGATGCTGCTGGCATCTGGCAGTTCATCCCGTCCACGGGGCGCTACTTCAACCTGCGCCAGACCAGCTTCTATGACGGGCGTCGTGACATCACGGCCTCCACCACCGCGGCACTGGACTACCTGACCAAGCTGCACGACATGTTCAACGGCGACTGGCTGCTGGCGCTTGCCGCCTACAACGCCGGCGAAGGCACGGTCAGCCGCGCCATCGAGCGCAACGAAAAGCTCAACCTGCCGACCGACTACTGGAACCTGCCACTGCCGCAGGAAACCCGCGACTACGTGCCGAAACTGCTGGCCCTGTCGCAGGTGGTCATGTCGCCGCAAGCGTACGGCGTGAACCTGAACCCCATCGACAACAAGCCCTACTTCGAAGTGGTCGAGCTGAACCAGCGCATGGACCTGACCAAGGTCGCGCAGATGGCCAACATCGACGAGGACGAGCTGATCCAGCTCAACCCGGCTTTCAAGAAGCGCCTGACCATCGACGGACCGCAGCACCTGCTGGTGCCGACTTCCAAATCGCAACTGCTGACCACCAGCCTCTCGAACATGAAACCCGAGGAACTGGTGGACTGGCAGCAATACCGCGTGCGTCCGGGTGACAGCCTGGCCAGCATCGCCAGCCGCTACAAGGTGTCGACCAGCACGCTCAAGGATCTGAACAAGCTGTCGGGCAACCACCTCAAGCGCGGCCAGGCGCTGACCATTCCGGTACAGCCCGGCATGAAATACGCGATGCCGGTGTTCGAGGAAGTGGCCGAAGTCGACGAGAAACCGGCCCGCACCCGCACCTACAAGGTCAAGAAAGGCGACAACCTGGGCCAGATCGCCCGCATCAACAAGGTTGAAGTGCACGATCTGCAGCACTGGAACAAGCTGTCCGGCTACAACCTCAAGGTCGGCCAGACCCTGGTGATGCAGGACAACAGCAAGCCGGCCAAGACCAGTTCCCGCGCCGTCGCCAAAAACGACAGCAAAGCGAAGGACGCCGAAGGCAAGGCCACGCAGTACAAGATCCAGAAAGGCGACTCGCTGTACCTGGTGGCCAAACGTTTCAACGTCGAGATGCAGCACCTCAAGCGCTGGAACCCGCGCAGCGGCCAGGCGCTCAAGCCGGGGCAGACGTTGACGGTTTATTTGCCGCATTGATCCAGCCAGCACCTATTCACCTGTAGGAGCGCGCTTGCCCGCGATTGCGTTTTGCCTGTCGCCGTATTATTCGCTGACACACCGCAATCGCGGGCAAGCGCGCTCCTACAGGCCTATGCAACGCTCACGCGCCCTCCACCCCACCCTTTTTCCAGCCCATACAAGCTGTTACTGTGACCGACCGCTGCCTGGATCGAAGCCGACTTGATACGCCTTCTGCTGCTGTTTTCCAGCCTGGTCTTGAGCACGACAGCCACCGCGACCATCAGCGAAAGCCATGGTTACGCCCAGTTCGGTGTCCTCAAGTATCCGGCCAGTTTCACCCATTTCGACTGGGTCAACCCCGAGGCGCCGAAGGCTGGCACCTTGAGGATCATGGCATTCGGCACCTTTGACACCCTCAACCCCTACACCTTCAAGGGCAGCAGCCCGATTTCCACGCCCAATTTCGGCCAGTACGGCGTCAGCGAGCTGAACGAGCCGTTGATGGTCGGCACCGGGCAATACGACCCGTCCGGTGACGAACCAACCTCAAGCTATGGCCTGATTGCCAAGTCGGTGGAGTACAGCGAGGACCGCAGCTGGGTGGTGTTCAACCTGCGCCCGGAAGCGCGCTTTCACGACGGCAAGCCGATTACTGCCTACGATGTGGCGTTTTCCTACAGGACGCTGCTGCGTGACGGCCACCCGCAGTACCGTACCGCATTGCAGGAAGTGCAGCGGGTGGACATCCTCAACCGTCACCGCATCCGCTTCGTGCTCAAGCGGTCCGGCAACCCATTACTGATTCTGCGTCTCGGCGAATTGCCCGTGCTGCCGCAGCACTACTGGAAGAACCGCGACTTCAAGGCCACGACCTTCGAACCGCCGCTGGGCAGCGGCCCGTATCGCATCACCCAGGTGCGCCCGGGGCGCAGCCTGGTGTTCGAGCGGGTCAAGGATTACTGGGGCAAGGATTTGCCGGTCAATCGCGGCAAGTACAACTTCAACCGCGTGCAGGTGGAGTTCTACCGTGATGCCGATGTGGCCTTCGAAGCCTTCAAGGCCGGCGAGTTCGACATCTACATCGAGCATCAGGCCAAGAACTGGTTCACCGGCTACGACTTCCCTGCCGTGGCCAACGGCAGCGTGATCAAGGCGCAGATCCCGCACCAGATCCCCACGCAGACCCAGGGCCTGTTCATGAACACCCGCCGCAGCACCTTCGCCGACATCAAGGTGCGCGAGGCGCTGGGGTTGATGTTCAATTTCGAGTGGACCAACCGCACGCTGTTCAACAACGCGTACAGCCGTTCGGTCAGCTACTACCCCAACAGCGAGTTCTCGGCGACGGACCTGCCGGCCGGACGTGAATTTCTGGCATTGTCGCCGTACCGCGATCAACTGCCGGCAAAACTCTTCACCCAGCCCTTCACCGTGTCGAAAACCGACGGTGGCGGCGTGCCTCGCGACACGATTCGTAAAGCTCTGGGGCTGCTCGCCGAGGCCGGCTGGAAATACACTGACCGCGGCCTTGCCAACAGTGCCGGGCAGCCGTTGCGATTCGAGATACTGCTGGTCAACCCGAACCTCGAACGCATTCTGCAACCGTACATCGAAGACCTCACGCGGATCGGCATCGACGCGCGCCTGCGCACGGTGGATCGCGCCCAATACAAACAGCGTCTGGACCAGTTCGATTTCGACATGATTCTGATGACCCTGAACCAGACGCTCAGCCCCGGCCTCGAACAGTGGCAGTATTTCCACTCAAGCCAGGCCGGTATCCGGGGCAGCAAGAACTATGCAGGTGTCGCAAGCCCGGTGGTGGACAACCTCCTGAACCAGCTGCTGGCCGCGAAAACCCGTGACGACCAGGTCGCGGCCACCAAGGCCCTGGACCGCGTCCTGCTCTGGCAGCACTACATGATTCCCAACTGGTACCTCAGCAATCATCGTCTGGCGTACCGCAGTCGTTTCGCCATGGTCACCACCCCGCCCTACACCCTGGGCCTGCGTGCGTGGTGGCTCAAGCCTTCGGAGAAAACCCAATGACCGCACTGCGCTCACTGACGCGGGCTGGCGGCCTGTTCCTGTTCGGGCTGGCCTGCTCCGTGCACGCCGCCCCGCAGCATGCCATTACCCTGTACGGCGAAGCCCCCAAGTACCCTGCCGACTACAAGCACTTTGACTACGTGAACCCGGACGCGCCCAAGGGCGGGATCCTGCGCAGCGCCAGTTTCGGCGGCTTCGACAGCCTCAACCCGTTCATCAGCAAGGGCGTGCCCGCCGATGACATCGGCCTGATCTACGACACCCTGATGCGCCAGGGCCTGGATGAGCCGTTCACCGAATACGGCCTGATCGCCGGCAAGATCGAAAAGGCCCCGGACAATAGCTGGGTGCGCTTCTACCTGCGCCCCGAGGCGAAATTCAACGACGGCCACCCGGTGCGCGCCGAAGACGTGGTGTTCAGCTTCGACACCCTGATCAAGGACGGCTCGCCGCTGTATCGCAGCTACTACGCCGACGTCGATCAGGTCGTGGCCGAAGACCCGCTCACCGTGCTGTTCAAGTTCAAGCACACCAATAATCGTGAATTGCCGTTGATCATCGGGCAACTGCCGGTGCTGCCCAAGCATTGGTGGGCCACCCGGGACTTCAACAAGGGCAACCTGGAAATCCCGCTGGGCAGCGGGCCGTACAAGGTGTCGGAGGTCAAGGCCGGCCGCTCGATCCGCTACGAGCGGGTCAAGGATTACTGGGGCAAGGATCTGCCGGTGAACAAGGGCTTCTACAACTTCGACCGCCTCTCCACCGACTATTACCGCGACAACACGGTTGCGCTGGAAGGCCTCAAGGCCGGTGCGTTCGACTACTGGCAGGAAATGACCGCCAAGAACTGGGCCACCGCCTATGACGTCCCGGCTGTCAGGCAGGGCCGGCTGGTCAAGGAAGAAATCGCCAACGGCAACCCGCAAGGCATGCAGGGTTTCATCTTCAACCTGCGCAAGCCTATGTTCCAGGACGCCCGCGTGCGCCAGGCGATCAGCCTGCTGCTGGACTTCGAATGGACCAACAAGCAGCTGTTCTTCAGCAGCTACACGCGCACCAAGAGCTACTTCGACAACTCGGACATGGGCTCGCGCGGCCTGCCGTCTGAAGCCGAGCTGAAAATCCTCGAACCGCTGCGCGCACAACTGCCGCCGCAGGTATTCACCGAGGAGTTCAAGCTGCCGATCACCGATGGCAGCGGCATCATCCGCGAACAGCAGCGCAAGGCCTTTGCCCTGCTCAAGGAAGCCGGCTGGAAGATCGTCGGCGACAAGATGGTCGATACCCAGGGCAAGCCTGTGAGCATCGAATTCCTGCTGGCCCAGACCGAGTTCGAACGGGTATTGCTGCCGTTCAAGCGCAATCTGGCCGACATCGGTATCAACCTGGAGATTCGCCGGGTCGATGTCTCGCAGTACGTCACCCGGCGCCGCTCGCGGGACTACGACATGATCGTCGGCAGCTTCCCGCAGTCCAGCTCGCCAGGTAACGAACAGCGCGAATACTGGGACTCGTCGGCCGCCGACAAGCCGGGCAGCTACAACCTCATCGGCCTCAAGGACCCGGCGGTGGATGCACTGGTCAGCGGCCTGATCAACGCCGACTCGCGCCAGAGCCTGATCGACCATACTCGTGCGCTGGACCGTGCGCTGCTGTGGGGCTACTACGTGATTCCCAACTGGCACATCAAGACCTGGCGCCTGGCGTACTGGGACCATCTGGGCCATCCGAAGAAATCGCCGCTGTACGACATCGGCACCATGACCTGGTGGGTCAAGCCCGACACCACGCCAGCCATTTCGGTGCAACCGGCGCAAGACGGCGCCGAGCCTGAAGCGGCCCCATCCAAGGACGAGCAATAACATGCTGGCGTACATTCTGCGGCGCTTGCTGCTGATCGTGCCGACCCTGTTCGGCATCCTGCTGATCAACTTCGTGATTATCCAGGCCGCACCAGGCGGCCCGGTGGAACAGATGATCGCCAAGCTCGAAGGCTTCGAAGGCGCCACCAGCCGCATCGCCGGTGGCGGCGCCGAGGTCTCGGTGGCCGGCTCGAACTACCGTGGTGCCCAGGGCCTGGACCCGGCCCTGATCAAGGAAATCGAGCACATGTACGGGTTCGACAAGTCGGCCCCGGAACGCCTGTGGATCATGGTCAAGAACTACTCGAAGCTGGATTTCGGCGACAGCTTCTTTCGCGACGCCAAGGTCATCGACCTGATCGCCGAGAAGATGCCGGTGTCGATCTCGCTGGGGCTGTGGAGCACGCTCATCATGTACCTGGTATCGATCCCGCTGGGGATCGCCAAGGCCACGCGCCACGGCAGCCAGTTCGACGTCTGGACCAGTTCGGCGATCATCGTCGGCTATGCCATCCCGGCGTTCCTGTTCGCCATCCTGCTGATCGTGGTGTTCGCCGGCGGCAGCTATTTCGATTGGTTCCCGCTTCGCGGCCTGACCTCCAGCAACTTCGACGAATTGAGCTGGCTGGGCAAGGTCGGTGATTACTTCTGGCACCTGATGTTGCCGATCACCGCGCTGGTCATCGGCAACTTTGCCACCATGACCCTGCTGACCAAGAACAGCTTTCTGGACGAAATCGGCAAGCAGTACGTCATTACCGCCAAGGCCAAGGGTCTGACCCAGCGCCGGGTGCTCTACGGTCACGTGTTCCGCAACGCCATGCTGCTGGTGATCGCGGGCTTCCCGTCGGCATTCATTGGCATTTTCTTCACAGGTTCCCTGCTGGTCGAAGTGATCTTCTCCCTCGACGGCCTGGGCCTGATGAGTTTCGAGGCGGCGATCAACCGCGACTACCCCGTGGTGTTCGGCACCCTGTTCATCTTCACCCTGCTGGGGCTGGTGGTGAAACTGATCGGCGACCTGACCTACACGCTGGTTGACCCACGTATCGACTTCGACCGCAGGGATCATTGACATGACGTTGTCCCCTCTCAATCGACGCCGTTTCGAACGCTTCAAGGCCAACAAGCGTGGCTGGTGGTCGTTGTGGCTGTTCCTGATCCTGTTCGTTGCAAGCCTTGGCGCCGAACTGATCGCCAATGACAAGCCGCTGATCGTCAAATACGACGGCCAGTGGTATTTCCCGGTGTTCGAGCGCTACCCGGAGACCACCTTCGGCGGCGAATTCCCGCTGGAAGCCAACTACAAGAGCCCCTACATCAAGGAGCTGATCGCCAGCAAGGATGGCTGGACGCTTTGGGCGCCGATCCCCTTCAGCTACCAGAGCATCAACTACGACCTGAAGGTCCCCGCCCCTGCCCCGCCCTCGCGGGACAACCTGCTGGGCACCGATGACCAGGGCCGCGATGTGCTGGCCCGGGTGATCTACGGCTTCCGGGTGTCGGTACTGTTCGCCCTGACCCTGACCGTGCTCAGCTCGATCATCGGCGTCATCGCCGGCGCCCTGCAGGGCTTCTATGGCGGGTGGGTCGATCTGGTCGGCCAGCGCTTTCTGGAAATCTGGTCGGGGCTGCCGGTGCTGTACCTGCTGATCATCCTCGCCAGCTTCGTGCAGCCCAACTTCTGGTGGCTGCTGGGCATCATGCTGCTGTTCTCGTGGATGAGCCTGGTGGACGTGGTGCGGGCCGAATTCCTGCGCGGCCGCAACCTGGAATACGTGCGCGCCGCCCGGGCGCTGGGCATGCAGAACGGCGGGATCATGTTCCGTCACATCCTGCCCAACGCCATGGTCTCGACCATGACCTTCATGCCGTTCATCCTCACCGGCGCCATCGGCACCCTGACCGCGCTGGACTTCCTGGGCTTCGGCCTGCCCGCAGGCTCGCCGTCGCTGGGCGAACTGGTCGCGCAGGGCAAATCCAACCTGCAGGCGCCATGGCTGGGCATCAGTGCCTTTGCCGTGCTGGCACTGATGTTGAGTTTGCTGGTGTTCATCGGCGAATCCGCCCGTGACGCATTCGACCCGAGGAAATGAGATGAATCAGGACAATCTGATCGAAATCCGCAACCTGTCGGTCGAGTTCGTCACCGGCCAGAAAACACAGCGCGTGGTCGAGGGCATCAGCTTCGACATCCGCAAGGGCGAGACCTTGGCGCTGGTCGGGGAAAGCGGCTCGGGCAAGTCGGTCACTGCGCATTCGATCCTGCGCCTTCTGCCCTACCCGCTGGCGCGCCACCCGACGGGTACCATCCAGTACGCCGGGAACGAGCTGCTGACGGTCAGCGAAAAACGCATGCGCGCCATCCGTGGCAACCGCATCGCCATGATCTTCCAGGAGCCGATGACCTCGCTCAATCCGCTGCAATCGGTGGAAAAGCAGATCAACGAGGTGCTCGGCCTGCACAAGGGTCTGACCGGCAAGGCGGCCACACGCCGCACCCTGGAGTTGCTGGAGCTGGTCGGCATCCCCGAACCGCTCAAGCGCCTCAAGGCCCTGCCCCACGAGCTCTCGGGCGGGCAGCGTCAGCGGGTGATGATCGCCATGGCCCTGGCGAACGAGCCGGAACTGCTGATTGCTGACGAGCCGACCACCGCGCTGGACGTCACAGTGCAGTTGAAAATCCTCGAACTGCTCAAGGAATTGCAGGCCCGGCTGGGCATGGCGCTGCTGCTGATCAGCCATGATTTGAACGTGGTTCGACAAATAGCCAACCGAGTATGTGTCATGCAGCGCGGTTGCATCGTCGAACAGGCATCGTGCGAAGAACTGTTCCGTGCACCGCAGCATCCGTACACCAAAGAATTGCTCAGTGCCGAGCCCAAAGGGGGGCCGGCAGACAATGCGCCGGGCGCGCCGATGCTGGAAGTCGAAGACCTCAAAGTCTGGTTTCCGATCAAGAAAGGCGTGTTCAAGCGTACCGTCGATCACATCAAGGCCGTGGACGGCATCCACTTCAGTCTGCCCAAGGGTCAGACGCTGGGGATCGTCGGTGAAAGCGGCTCGGGCAAATCGACGTTGGGCCTGGCGATTCTCAGGTTGATTCGCAGCGAAGGCGAGATACGCTTTCAGGGCCAGTCGCTGGCCTGCCTCAAGCAGGATCAGGTCAGGCCCCTGCGCCGGCAGATGCAGGTGGTGTTTCAGGACCCGTTCGGCAGCCTCAGCCCGCGCATGTCGGTGTGCGACATCGTTGGCGAGGGCCTGCGGATTCACAAGATAGGAACCCCCGCCGAGCAGGAAACGGCGGTGATCGAAGCGCTCAAGGAGGTAGGCCTGGACCCGGCAACCCGGCACCGCTACCCCCATGAGTTTTCCGGCGGACAGCGGCAAAGGATCGCCATCGCACGGGCATTAGTGTTAAAACCTGCGCTGATTTTACTGGACGAGCCCACTTCGGCCCTCGACCGGACCGTTCAGCGCCAGGTGGTGGAGCTTTTGCGCTCCCTGCAAGCGAAGTACAACCTGACGTATTTGTTTATCAGCCATGACCTGGCGGTAGTCAAAGCGCTGAGCCACCAGTTGATGGTGGTCAAGCAAGGCCAAGTGGTCGAACAGGGTGTGGCAGAAGATATCTTCGCCGCACCGCAACATCCTTATACACAGCAGTTGCTGGAAGCCGCTTTTCTGGCACCAGCAACTGTCGATTAACCTGAAGAGGAAAAAACCATGGGTTTTCTCGCCGGTAAGCGCGTCCTGATCGTCGGTGTCGCCAGCAAACTGTCCATCGCATCCGGTATCGCTGCCGCCATGCATCGCGAGGGTGCTGAGCTTGCCTTCACCTACCAGAACGAAAAACTCAAAGGCCGCGTCGAAGAATTCGCCGCTGGCTGGGGTTCGAGCGCCGACCTGTGCTTCCCTTGCGACGTGGCCAGCGATGAAGAAATCGCCAAGGTCTTCGAAGCACTGAGCAAGAAGTGGGACGGCCTGGACTGCATCGTTCACTCCGTAGGTTTCGCCCCGGGCGACCAATTGGACGGCGACTTCACCCAAGCCACCACCCGTGACGGTTTCCGCATCGCCCACGACATCAGCGCCTACAGCTTCGTGGCACTGGCCAAGGCTGGCCGTGAAATGATGCAAGGCCGCAACGGCAGCCTGCTGACCCTGTCGTACCTGGGCGCCGAGCGCACCATGCCCAACTACAACGTGATGGGCATGGCCAAGGCCAGCCTTGAAGCCGGCGTACGTTACCTGGCCCGCAGCCTGGGCCCGGACGGCACCCGCGTGAACGCGGTATCGGCAGGTCCGATCCGTACCCTGGCAGCTTCGGGTATCAAGAACTTCCGCAAGATGCTGGACGCCAACGAGGCTCAGACTCCGCTCCGTCGCAACGTGACCATCGACGAAGTCGGCAACGCCGGCGCATTCCTGTGCTCGGACCTGGCGTCGGGTGTGAGCGGTGAGATCATGTACGTTGACGGTGGTTTCAACACCACTGCGATGGGTGATCTGCAGGACTGATTCACAAGGGCTTGACGCGCTTTTTGTAGGAGCGCGCTTGCCCGCGACAGCCATCGGCCAGTGACCTTGGTGGTGCCTGACACGACGTCATCGCGGGCAAGCGCGCTCCTACAGCGATAGCGTGCTGCCAAAAGAAGCCCCGACTCTCACGAGCCGGGGCTTTTTGTTTGGGAGCGGGCTCGCCCGCGAAAGCGTCGGGGCAAACGACACTGCGTTACCCGACCGAGTGCCTTCGCCGGCAGGCCGGACGGCTACGGGCTGTTACCTGTAGGAGCGCGCTTGCCCGCGACGGCGTCCTCATGATCGCCCCCGCCAGCAAGCCGTGCTGCTACGTAATAAACGCCACACAACAAAAAAGCCCCGACTCTTTCGAGCCGGGGCTTTTTGTTTCAGCGTGTTGCGAGGATCAGTATTTCTCGATCTTCGCTGCCGATTGCAGCTGCGCCTGGAACGATTCGAAGTCCTGACGGCCCTCGCGGGAGGCGAGGAAGCGACGGTACTGCGTCTTCTCGGCGTCGGTCGCCGGAGCTGCCTGATTCACGCCGTTGAGGCGCACGATCACGAAGCTGCCGTCGGCGGCGGTGAGGCTGCCGTAGACCGGTTTGTCCTTGCCTTGCGGCTTGGTCATGCGGAACAGCGCCTGCAGCACCTGAGGGTCGACACCCTCCTGGCCGCGCGATGCCGCTTCCACGACTTTCCAGTTCTGACCTTCCTGCTGGGTGGCGGTGTACGGCACCTTGCCATCGCGCAGACCAGCCAGCAGCGTGTCGCCCTTGGCCTTGATGGCCTCGCTTGCATGGTCCTTGGTCAGTTGCGCACGAATCGCATCAGAGACCGCTTCCAGAGGCAATTGCTCAGGCTGGCGATGCTCTTTGACGCGCACCACGATGGTGGTTTCAGGATCCAGCTCGATGGCCGAGCTGTTGGAGCCCTCTTCCATCACTTCCGGGCTGAACGCCGCCTGGATCACGGCACGGTTGGCCGCGATGCCTTCGCCGCCTTCACGACCGAACGCCGGGGTGGTCTGCACCTTCAGGCCCAGGTCCTGGGCAGGCTGAGCCAGGTCGGAGGCTTCATATGCGGCGTCCTGCAGTTTCTTGCTTGCGTCCACGTAGCTCTGCTCGACCTGCTGCGACTTGAGGTCGTGGGTCAGCTTGTCTTTCAGACTGGCGAAGGTCGGAACCACCGGTGCCTCGACGCCCAGCAGCTTGATCAGGTGCCAGCCGAACTGGCTCTTGACCGGGGTCGATACCTGGTCCTTGTTCAACGCATACAGCGCGTCTTCGAAGGCCGGGTCGTAAACGCCCTTGCCTGCGTAGCCCAGGTCACCGCCCTTGGCGGACGAACCCGGATCCTGGGAGAACTCCTTGGCCAGCGCCGCGAAGTCTTCGCCCTTGGCCAGGCGCTGCTGGATCTCTTCGATCTTCGCCTTGGCCTGGGCATCGGTGGTCTTGTCGTTGACTTCGATCAGGATGTGCGCAGCGCGACGCTGCTCGGCCAGGTTGGCGATTTCCTTCTGGTAAGCGGCTTGCAGGTCTGCATCCTTCACCGAAACCTTGTCGAAGAACGAGGATTTCTTCAGTTCGATGTAGTCCAGCACCACTTGCTCAGGGCTCAGGAATTCCTTGGCGTGCTGATCGTAGTGGGCCTTGATTTCGTCGTCGGTGACTTTCACGTTGGACGGATCGGCAGGCAGCGTCAGGGTGGCGAAGTCGCGGGTCTGTTTTTCCAGACGGGCGAACGCATCAACCTGGGCATCGGTAATGAAGGCACTGCCGGCAATGCCCGCACGGATCTGGCCGATCAGCATTTCCTGACCGAGGATCTGGCGAAATTGCATCCGGCTGTAACCGAGCTGACGAACCACCTGGTCGAAACGGTCGGCGTTGAACTTGCCGTCGACCTGGAATTCAGGCGTGAGCAGGATCTGCTGGTCCAGCGCGGCTTCCGAGAAGCTGAACTTGGCGTCGGCTGCGCCTTGCAGCAGCAGCTTGCGATCGATCAGGCCCTTGAGGGCCGAGTCGCGCAGCATCTTCTCGTTGAGCATGGCAGGATCGAAATCCTTGCCCAGCTGTTGCATGAGCTGGCGGCGTTGCATCTCTACGGCCTGGCCCAGTTCGGTCTGGGTGATTTCATCACCATTGACCTTGGCGGCATCCTGGCTGTGGCTGGTGGCCCTGAAAATGGCATCGAAGCCGGTCAGTGCCATCAGCGCCATGACAACGCCGATGATGGTCTTGGCAATCCAGCCTTGTGAATTGTCCCTGATATTCTGCAGCATGCGTCCCCCAGAGGGTTGTACTCAACTCACCAAGCTGCGACACACGGAGCGGAGCGTGGGTGTATTCCGGATAGAAGAAAGGCGCATCCGAGGATGCGCCTTCCCGTAACGTGCTAAGCGGACAGGGTTCGAATGTGCGTCCCCTGGGGTGACAGGCCAGCGCTTGACCAACCGCACTTGCCGCTTCGCGACCAGGACAGAGGTAACGCTGTCCTGGCTGGGCAAAGGTAAAAAAGAAACTTAGTTGACCGCTTCTTTCAGAGCTTTACCGGCTTTGAAGCCTGGCTTCTTGGCCGCTGGGATTTCCAGAGTCTTGCCGGTCTGCGGGTTGCGGCCAGTACGGGCAGGACGATCAGTTACGGAGAAAGTGCCGAAACCAACCAGTACAACAGAGTCGCCAGCCTTAAGAGCGCCAGTGACGGATTCGATTACTGCGTCCAGCGCACGGCCAGCAGCAGCTTTCGGGATGTCAGCGGATGCGGCGATAGCATCAATCAGTTCCGACTTGTTCACTCTAAGTCCCCTTATATCTATATTGAGTATATTTTCTAAGTTTTTTGATGTCACTAAACGAACGCTGTGTGGCCCCGCTGCATTGACTGCATGGGCTTCAAAGAGCCGCTTTATAACAAGGGCTCTAAAAAGCTGTCAAGGAAGCCCCCCAGACTAATGCGTGCTAATTCTTTCCTTAGAGTCAGACTCGCGTTTTTCATCCTTTGCAACCATCTCCGGAGCCACATCCGGCAAGGGCTCCGGCGCGTATTGCAGCGCAATTTGCAGGACTTCGTCAATCCATTTAACAGGTTTGATTTGCAGGTCGGCCTTGATATTGTCGGGGATTTCCTTCAGATCACGTACGTTTTCTTCCGGAATGATCACCGTTTTAATTCCGCCGCGGTGAGCCGCCAGCAGTTTTTCCTTCAAACCGCCGATCGCCAGAACTTGCCCGCGCAGGGTAATTTCGCCGGTCATTGCCACATCGGCGCGTACCGGGATCTGTGTCAGCGCCGATACCAGCGCCGTGCACATGCCTACGCCCGCGCTGGGGCCGTCTTTGGGCGTTGCCCCTTCCGGCATATGGATGTGGGTGTCGCGCTTCTCGTGGAAGTCCAGGGGAATGCCCAGGCTCTTGGCGCGGCTGCGCACCACGGTCAACGCGGCGGTGATGGATTCGACCATCACGTCACCCAGGGAACCGGTCTTGATCAACTGGCCCTTGCCCGGTACCACGGCGGCTTCGATGGTCAGCAATTCGCCACCCACCTGAGTCCACGCAAGGCCCGTCACCTGACCGATCTGGTCCTGCTGTTCGGCCAGGCCGTAGCGGAATTTGCGCACGCCCAGGAAATTTTCCAGCATCGCGGCCGTGACCACGACGGTGAAACGCTTCTCGCCGGCGTGCTCCTTGACCGCCTTGCGGCAGACCTTGGCAATCTGACGCTCCAGGCTACGCACACCCGCTTCACGCGTGTAGTACCGGATAATGTCGCGTATGGCCTCTTCTTCGAACTCGATTTCACCTTTCTTCAGGCCGTTGGCAGCGATCTGCTTGGGCGAGAGGTACTTGGTGGCGATGTTGATCTTCTCGTCTTCGGTGTAGCCCGGCAGACGGATCACTTCCATACGGTCCAGGAGGGCCGCCGGAATGTTCATCGAGTTGGCGGTGCAGAGGAACATCACATCGGACAGGTCGTAGTCGACTTCCAGATAGTGATCATTGAAGTTGTGGTTCTGCTCGGGGTCGAGCACCTCAAGGAGTGCCGAGGCCGGATCGCCGCGCATGTCGCTGCCCATCTTGTCGATTTCATCGAGCAGGAACAGCGGGTTGCGTACGCCCACCTTGGTCATTTTCTGGATCAGGCGACCTGGCATCGAACCGATGTAGGTACGACGGTGACCACGGATTTCAGCCTCGTCACGCACGCCGCCCAGGGCCATGCGTACGAATTTGCGGTTGGTGGCGTGGGCAATCGACTCGGCCAGCGAGGTTTTACCCACACCAGGAGGACCGACCAGGCACAGCACAGGGCCACGAATCTTCTTCACGCGCTTCTGCACGGCAAGGTATTCGAGGATCCGCTCTTTGACTTCTTCCAGACCGTAGTGGTCGGCATCGAGGATGTCTTCGGCGCGCGCCAGGTCCAGACGTACCTTGCTCTGGGCCTTCCACGGCACCTGGACCAGCCAGTCGATGTACGAGCGCACCACGGTCGCCTCGGCAGACATTGGCGACATCTGCTTGAGCTTGTTCAGCTCGGCAGTGGCCTTGGTCATGGCGTCCTTAGGCAGGCCAGCGGCATCGATGCGCTTTTTCAGCTCTTCGATTTCGTTATGGCCTTCGTCGCTGTCGCCGAGTTCTTTCTGAATGGCCTTCATCTGCTCATTCAGGTAGTACTCGCGCTGGCTGCGCTCCATTTGTTTCTTCACGCGACCACGGATGCGCTTCTCCACCTGCAGCAGGTCGATTTCGGCATCCAGCAGCGCCAGTACGTGCTCGACACGGGCTGGCAGATCGATGATCTCGAGGATTTCCTGCTTCTGCTCGATCTTCAGCGCCATGTGCGCGGCCATGGTGTCGACCAGACGCCCAGGCTCATCGATGCTGTTCAGCGAGGACAGGACTTCAGCCGGGACCTTCTTGCCCAGCTGTACATATTGTTCGAACTGCGCCAGCAGGCTGCGCACGAACACTTCGGATTCGCGGTCAGGGGCATCGGCTTCGTCGATCAGCGCTACTTCGGCACGGCAGTGGCCGTCCACTTCCATGAAGCGCTCGACGGAACCACGCTGCTCGCCTTCGACCAGCACCTTGACGGTGCCATCCGGCAGTTTCAGCAGCTGCAATACGGTTGCAACGGTACCCACGCTATAAAGAGCGTCCTCACCGGGATCATCGTCTGCGGGGTTTCTTTGCGCCAGAAGCAGGATCTGCTTGTCGCCGGTCATCGCGGCCTCAAGGGCCTCGATGGACTTCTCGCGCCCCACGAACAGTGGGATAACCATATGCGGATACACCACGACATCACGCAATGGCAAAAGAGGCAATTCAATGGTCGTCTTCATGATTTCGCCTCTACGGCGGCCATAAGGCCATGGACAGATAGAAATAAGCTGAAAACCAAGATGGGGGCACTGCCCCAAAAAAACAAGCTTCGCTTTTAGTTAATGAGAAAGAGAGGCCCAAATGCAAAAAGGGGCCCGAGGGCCCCTTTTCTGTTCCAGTCGCCCGGTGCGCAGCCCAGAGGGTTACGCGTCGGGAGCCGCCTTGGCAGGTGGCTCGCTGTTTTCGTAGATCAACAGCGGCTTGGAAGTCCCTTCGATCACGCTTTCGTCGATCACCACTTTGCTCACGTCGGTCTGCGACGGGATTTCATACATGGTGTCGAGCAACACGCCCTCGAGGATGGAACGCAGGCCACGGGCACCGGTCTTGCGCTCCAGCGCGCGACGGGCAACCGATTTCAGCGCATCGGTGCGGAACTCAAGGTCCACGCCTTCCATTTCGAACAACTTGGCGTACTGCTTGGTCAGCGCGTTCTTCGGCTCGGTCAGAATCTGCATCAGCGCAGCTTCGTCCAGCTCGTCGAGCGTTGCCAGTACTGGCAGACGGCCCACGAATTCCGGGATCAGACCGAACTTGACCAGATCGTCAGGCTCGACTTCACGCAGGGATTCGCCAACCTTCTTGCCCTCTTCCTTGCTGCGCACTTCGGCGTTGAAACCGATGCCGCCTTTGGTGGAGCGGTTCTGGATGACCTTTTCAAGGCCCGAGAACGCACCGCCGCAGATGAACAGGATGTTGCGCGTGTCCACTTGCAGGAATTCCTGCTGTGGGTGCTTGCGACCGCCCTGGGGCGGAACCGAAGCCACGGTACCCTCGATCAGTTTCAGCAAGGCCTGTTGCACGCCTTCGCCGGACACGTCGCGGGTAATCGAAGGGTTGTCGGATTTGCGCGAAATCTTGTCGATTTCGTCGATGTAGACAATACCCATCTGGGCCTTCTCGACATCGTAATCGCATTTCTGCAACAGCTTCTGGATGATGTTTTCCACGTCCTCACCCACATAACCGGCTTCGGTCAGGGTGGTGGCGTCGGCGATGGTGAACGGTACGTTGAGCAAACGTGCCAGCGTTTCCGCGAGCAGGGTCTTGCCCGAGCCGGTAGGCCCGATCAGGAGGATGTTGCTCTTGCCCAGTTCAACGTCGTCATTTTTCTTGTCGCGCTGGTTCAGGCGCTTGTAGTGGTTGTACACCGCTACTGCGAGAACCTTCTTGGCACGCTCCTGACCGATGACGTACTGGTCAAGGATGCCGCTGATTTCTTTAGGCGATGGCAATTTATGCGCGCTGCTTTCTGCCTGTGCTTCCTGCACCTCCTCGCGGATGATGTCATTGCACAGGTCGACGCACTCGTCACAGATAAATACCGAGGGGCCGGCAATCAATTTGCGCACTTCATGCTGGCTTTTGCCGCAGAAGGAGCAATAAAGCAGTTTGCCGTTGTCCTCGCCGTTGCGGGTGTCAGTCATTCGATCGATCCAATCCGGTAGGCTTGCAACACAAGATGAAGGCAATTGCGGGCTTTTTCAAGTCCGCAGGTGGCACGCACGTGCACGCCACCCGGGATTTACTGCCTATCAAGCAATCATTTGATCATTTGACGCTTGTCGAGCACCGAGTCCACCAGACCGTATTCAGCAGCGCGCTCGGCGCTCATGAAGTTGTCGCGGTTGGTGTCACGCTCGATGGCTTCAAGCGATTGACCGGTGTGGTGCGCCAGCAGTTCGTTCAGGCGCTGGCGAATGTACAGAATTTCCTTGGCGTGAATGTCGATGTCCGACGCCTGGCCCTGGAAACCGCCCAGTGGCTGGTGAATCATCACGCGGGAATTGGGCAGGGCAAAACGCTTGCCCTTCGCACCACCTGCCAGCAGGAACGCGCCCATGCTGCAGGCCTGCCCCATGACGGTGGTCGACACGTCGGGCTTGATGAACTGCATGGTGTCGTAGATCGCCATGCCAGCGGTCACCGAACCACCTGGGGAGTTGATGTAGAGATGGATATCCTTGTCCGGGTTCTCGGCTTCCAGGAACAGCAATTGCGCCGAGATCAGGTTGGCCATGTAGTCTTCAACCGGACCTACCAGGAAGATCACGCGTTCCTTGAGCAGGCGGGAGTAGATGTCATAGGCGCGTTCGCCACGGGCGGACTGCTCGATAACCATCGGGACCAGGCCGCCAGCGGCCTGGATGTCAGAGTTCTGCTGAATATAAGAATTGCGGGACATGTCTCGCATTCACTCCCAAATAGTCATGTCTTGAATACGCATAAGCCAGCACGAAGGCTGGCTTATGGTGTTTTCGAACGAGAGAGGAAATCAGTCGGCTTTTGGAGCTTCTACCGGCTTGACTGCTTCTTCGTACGAGACCGCTTTGTCGGTCACGCTCGCTTTCTGCAAAACAGTATCCACAACTTGCTCTTCCAGCACAACCGAACGCACTTCGTTCATCTGCTGTTCGTTTTTGTAGTACCAGGCCACGACCTGCTCTGGCTCCTGGTAGGCGGAAGCCATTTCCTGGATCAGTTCGCGAACGCGAGCTTCGTCAGGCTTGAGGTCGAACTGCTTGACCACTTCAGCGACGATCAGGCCCAGCTCGACGCGACGCTTGGCTTGTTCTTCGAACAGCTCGGCCGGCAGTTGATCAGGCTTGATGTTGCCACCGAACTGTTGAACGGCCTGAACGCGCAGACGGTTCACTTCGTTTTCCAGCAGGGCTTTTGGCACTTCGATCGGGTTGGCAGCCAGCAGGCCGTCCATTACCTGGTTCTTGACCTTGGACTTGATGGCCTGACGCAGCTCGCGCTCCATGTTCTTGCGAACTTCGGTGCGGAAACCTTCCAGGGTCGCTTCCTTGATGCCGAACTGGTTGAAGAACGCTTCGTTCAGCTCAGGCAGGGTCGGTGCCGACACGGTGTTGACGGTGACGGTGAACTCGGCGGTCTTGCCAGCCAGTTCCAGGTTCTGATAGTCCTCTGGGAAGGTCAGGTTCAGAACGCGCTCTTCACCAGCCTTGGCGCCAACCAGGCCGTCTTCGAAGCCAGGGATCATGCGGCCCGAGCCCAGTACCAGTTGAGTGCCAGTAGCCGAGCCGCCAGCGAAGGCTTCGCCGTCGATCTTGCCGACGAAGTCGATGTTCAGCTGGTCTTCATTTGCAGCAGCGCGGTCGGCGGCTTCGAAACGAACGTTCTGCTTGCGCAGGATTTCCAGCATGTTGTCCAGGTCCGAGTCGGCGACGTCAGCGGACAGGCGCTCGACGGAAATGGACTCGAAACCGGCAACGGAGAATTCAGGGAACACTTCGAAAGTAGCGACGTACTCGAGGTCCTTGCCTTTCTCGATGGTTTTTGGCTCGACGGAAGGTGCGCCAGCCGGGTTCAGCTTCTGCTCGACTACGGCTTCGTAGAAGGAAGACTGGATGACATCGCCTACCGCTTCCTGACGAGCGTCAGCTTCGTAACGCTGACGGATCACGCTCATTGGCACTTTGCCTGGGCGGAAGCCTGGGATCTTGGCCTTCTGGGCAGTCTGCTGCAGACGCTTGTTGACCTGGCTTTCGATACGCTCAGCCGGCACGGTGATGCTCATGCGGCGCTCGAGAGCAGTAGTGTTTTCAACAGAAACTTGCATGGATATTCCTCGTTGCACAGACGTTAGCCGGCCGTTGTCCGACCCTAGAATCAAGGGCAAGCATTCTAGTGGGTCAAACTCAAGAAGTCACCCTACTCAAAGAGGGTAAATACAGGGCAATGCTGCCAGGAACGAAAGGACGAAGACTTGCAGCGTCGCAAGCGGTCTGGAACGCACCTTGCGCACCCTCTATATAAAGGAAGCGAGGCACGACCGAATATCGATCCAGTCCCTGGAAACACTGTGCCTACGCCCGCCGCCGACCGGGATAGCGGCGGGAATCGGCATGAAACCAATACGCTGAAACAAAAAAAGCCGCACTAAGGCGGCTTTTCGAGCCTTGGGAAGGCATTTGGCTCTTCTCAAGGTTTGTAGCTGGTGCGGACGAAGAGACTCGAACTCTTACGCCTCGCGGCGCTGGAACCTAAATCCAGTGTGTCTACCAATTCCACCACGTCCGCGTTTTGAAGCGCTTAAAGCAAAGGCGCCAGATTATGCATCTGGCGCCTTTTCGAATATGGGGTGGACGATGGGGATCGAACCCACGACAACAGGAGTCACAATCCTGTGCTCTACCAACTGAGCTACGCCCACCATATTGCGTTGTAACCTACTTGTGCCAAAGCTGCCTGATTGGCGCACCCGGCAGGACTCGAACCTGCGACCATCCGCTTAGAAGGCGGATGCTCTATCCAGCTGAGCTACGGGCGCTTGGTTTATTTGTACTCTTTCGACTACAAATAAAGAGTCTTCAATCACGCTGAGCAGATCTGAACTCTACCTGACTTAATCAACCTTTCGACCTGACTCACCGCTAGCGGCTTGTCCTGTGTGGGGTTGTGCCCGACAAGTGCGACGAATCTTATAGACGACCCTGAAGGTCGTCAACACTTTTTTAAAAAAAATTCAGTTAATTAAAGGGCTTAGCTTATTAAGCAGACCAACCGCCTTTGCCCATGCGTCAGGTCATGCGAGAATGCGCGCTCTTTTTCCCTCCCTTCCGATGGTTAATCACGCGTAATGACTGCAAAACTAATAGACGGTAAAGCGATCGCAGCCAACCTGCGCCAGCAGATCGCCCAACGAGTCGCCGAGCGTCGCGAACAAGGGCTGCGCACGCCCGGGCTTGCGGTGATTCTGGTCGGCAGCGACCCCGCCTCTCAGGTTTACGTCTCGCACAAACGCAAAGACTGCGAAGAGGTCGGCTTCATTTCGCAAGCCTACGACCTGCCCAGCGAAACCACCCAGACAGAACTAACCGATCTGATTGACCGTCTGAACGACGATCCGGCCATCGACGGCATCCTGCTGCAATTGCCACTGCCCGAACACCTGGATTCCTCGCCGCTGTTGGAGCGGATTCGTCCTGACAAGGACGTCGACGGTTTCCACCCTTATAACGTCGGCCGCCTGGCCCAGCGCATTCCGCTGCTGCGTCCCTGCACCCCGAAAGGCATCATGACCCTGCTGGAAAGCACCGGCGTCGATCTGTATGGCAAGGATGCGGTGGTGGTGGGTGCGTCCAACATCGTCGGTCGTCCAATGGCCATGGAGTTGCTGCTGGCCGGTTGCACCGTGACCGTGACCCATCGCTTCACCCAGGATCTGGCCGGCCACGTCGGCCGTGCGGACCTGGTGGTGGTCGCCGCCGGCAAGCCTGGACTGGTCAAGGGCGAGTGGATCAAGGAAGGCGCCATCGTCATCGACGTGGGCATCAACCGCCAGGACGACGGCAAGCTGGTAGGCGACGTGGTCTACGAGACCGCCCTGCCCCGCGCCGGCTGGATCACGCCGGTTCCGGGTGGCGTCGGCCCGATGACCCGTGCGTGCCTGCTGGAGAACACCTTGTATGCGGCGGAAACGCTGCACGGTTGATCGAACCGGCACGGCAATGAAAAACGGCACCTTCGGGTGCCGTTTTTTTTGAGTCGTAACTCGCCCCTGTAGGAGTGAGCTTGCTCGCGATTGCGGGTGATCAGTCACCCCAATGCCGACTGACACGACGCCGTCGCGGGCAAGCGCGCTCCTACAACGATTTGTCCCAGCCGAATGATCTGCGGCGTACTTATCCTACGTAGGAGCGCGCTGCCCGCGATTGCGGTGGGTCAGCCAAACGTGATTCAGGATATGCCACCGCGATCGCGGGCAAGCGCGCTCCTACAGGGCCGGAGTGGCACGTGGTATCGACGCATAAAAAAACGGCACCCGAAGGTGCCGTTTTTTATGCCATCACAGGTTACTTCTTCGCAGCTTCCCAGCTCTTCAACAGGTCCGCGTAGGCGATGGTTTCGCCCTTCGGTTTCTCGTTGGCCAGTTTGCGTTGTGGTGCCAGGAAGGCGCCGTTGCTCTTCTCGGCCTTGGTGTACCACTCTTCAGCCGAGGTTTCCGGGTTCATCTTCGGTGCGCAACCGCTCGCATCCTGAACCTTGGAGCGCTCGATCCGGGTCATGATCGCGTCCTGATCCTTGGCCAGGCCGTCCAGCGCCGCTTGCGCGGATTTCTCGCCGGTGACCGCCTCAGCCACGTGGCTCCACCACAGCTGCGCCAGTTTCGGGTAGTCCGGAACGTTGGTGCCGGTCGGCGACCACTGCACGCGGGCCGGGCTGCGGTAGAACTCCACCAGACCACCGAGTTTCGGCGCCAGGGCGGTCATCTCCTTGGAGTTGATGTCCGACTCGCGAATCGGCGTCAGGCCGACGATGGTTTTCTTCAGCGACACTGACTTGGACGTCACGAACTGGGCATAGAGCCAGGCCGCCAGACGTTTTTTCTCGTCGGAAGACTTGAGGAAGGTCCACGAACCCACGTCCTGGTAGCCCAGCTTCATGCCTTCTTTCCAGTACGGGCCTTTCGGCGACGGCGCCATCCGCCATTTCGGCGTGCCATCGGCATTCATTACCGGCAGGCCAGGTTTGGTCATGTCAGCGGTGAATGCGGTGTACCAGAAAATCTGTTGCGCAACGTTACCCTGCGAAGGCACCGGACCGGACTCGGAGAAGGTCATGCCCGCCGCTTCCGGTGGCGCGTAGGCCTTCAGCCAGTCGATGTACTTCTGAGTCGCGTAGACAGCAGCCGGGCCGTTGGTGTCGCCGCCGCGGGTGATGCTGGAGCCGACTGGATGACAGGCCTCCACGCGGATGCCCCACTCGTCCACTGGCAAACCGTTGGGCAGGCCCTTGTCGCCGCTACCGGCCATGGAGAACCAGGCGTCGGTGAAGCGCCAGCCCAGGGACGGGTCTTTCTTGCCGTAGTCCATGTGGCCATAGACTTTCTTGCCATCGATTTCCTTCACGTCTTCGCTGAAGAATTTGGCGATGTCTTCATAGGCCGACCAGTTCACCGGAACGCCCAACTCGTAGCCGTACTTGGCCTTGAACTTCTCTTTGAGGTCAGCACGCTCGAACCAGTCGGCGCGGAACCAGTACAGGTTGGCGAACTGCTGGTCAGGCAGCTGGTACAGCTTGGCCGGGGTGATGACCTTGCCCGACGCGTCCTTCACCTCAGGCGAGGTGGTGAAGGAGGTGCCGATGAAGTCCTTGATATCCAATGTAGGAGAAGTGACTTTCGCGCCTTCCGGGCTTGCCATCAGGTCTGTCAGAGACAGCGCCTTGCCGTAGCGGAAATGAGTACCGATAAGGTCGGAGTCGTTGACCCAGCCGTCGTAGATGCTCTTGTCCGACTGCATCGCGGTTTGCAGCTTCTCGATGACGTCACCTTCCTGCAGCAGGTCGTGGGTCACTTTGATGCCGGTGATCTCGGTGAAGGCCTTGGCCAGGGTTTTCGACTCGTATTCGTGGGTGGTCAAGGTTTCGGAAACCACCTTGATGTCCATGCCACGGAACGGCTCGGCGGCCTTGATGAACCACTCCAGTTCCTTGAGCTGGTCAGCGTCGGACAGGGTCGTCGGCTTGAACTCGCTGGCCGCCCACTTCTTGGCCGCGTCTTCGTACTGATCCGCCCAGGCCGACACGCTCAAGCCGCTGAGCATTACCATCGTCGCTACCGTCACACTATGTCGCAGCTTGTTTTTCTTATTGAACATAGACACCTCCAGTGTTGATTCTTATGTATTCCCGCTTTGCCTTTGCGTTGTAGGAGCGCGCTTGCCCGCGAATGCGATCTGCCTGCGAACAATATGTCGACTGACACACCGCATTCGCGGGCAAGCGCGCTCCTACAAGTGTTCATTCATTTCCTTTCAACCCCAACGCATCACCACCAACAGCCAGACCAGGGACAGCCCCGAGGCGACCCAGATGCTCCAGTCGGTCGCGCCAATGACCAGCAGATGCAGGTAGGCGCTGCCGAGAAGACCGATGAACAGCCGGTCGCCACGGGTGGTGGCAATCGGCAGGAAACCGCGACGTTCGATGCTCGCCGAGCGCAGCTCCCAGACGGTCATCGCCACCAGGATGGCAGCGATGGAACCGAAGAAGATTGCGGTCGGCAGTGTCCAGGACATCCACTCCATTTTTTCGACTCCTCAGACACGACCAAGGGCAAAACCCTTGACCACGTGATTGCGAACGAACCAGATCACCAGCATGCCCGGCAGGATGGTCAACACCCCCGCTGCCGCCAGCACGCCCCAGTCGATCCCCGATGCCGACACCGTGCGGGTCATCACCGCCGCAATCGGCTTGGCGTTGACCGACGTCAGGGTCCGCGCCAGCAACAGTTCGACCCACGAGAACATGAAGCAGAAAAACGCCGTCACACCGATTCCCGAACCGATCAGCGGGATGAAAATCTTCCCGAAGAACTTGGGAAAGCTATACCCGTCGATGTAGGCCGTTTCGTCGATCTCCTTCGGAACACCGGACATGAAGCCTTCCAGAATCCACACCGCCAATGGCACGTTGAACAGGCAGTGCGCCAACGCGACGGCAATGTGGGTGTCGAACAGGCCGATGGACGAGTACAACTGGAAAAACGGCAGCAGGAACACCGCAGGTGGCGCCATGCGGTTGGTCAGCAGCCAGAAGAACAGGTGCTTGTCACCGAGGAAACGATAGCGTGAAAACGCATAAGCGGCAGGCAGCGCCACGCTCAGCGATATCAGGGTATTCAGGCAAACGTAGTACAGCGAGTTGATGTAGCCGCTGTACCAGCTCTCGTCGGTGAAGATCACCTTGTAGTTCGCGAGTGTGAAGTCCTGCGGAAACAGCGTCAGACCGCCGAGGATTTCGGTGTTTGTCTTGAAGGACATGTTCACCAGCCAGTAGATCGGCACCAGCAGGAACAGCAGGTAGATCCACAACGGCACGACTTTACGAAGATTCATGGGCCGCTCCTCAGTCTTTTTCGCCGTGGGTCATGGCGGTGTAGAACACCCACGACACCAACAGAATGATCAGGAAGTACACCAGCGAGAATGCCGCCGCCGGGCCCAGGTCGAATTGCCCCAGCGCCATGGTGGTCAGGGTCTGGCTGAGGAAGGTCGTGGAGTTGCCCGGTCCGCCACCAGTGAGCACGAACGGCTCGGTGTAGATCATGAAGCTGTCCATGAAGCGCAGCATGACGGCGATCAGCAGCACGCTCTTCATCTTCGGCAACTGGATGTGTCGGAAAACCGCCCAGTTGGAGGCCCGATCAATACGCGCCGCCTGGTAGTACACATCCGGAATGGCACGCAGGCCCGAGTAGCACAGCAGCGCCACCAGTGAGGTCCAGTGCCAGACGTCGATGATCAGCACCGTCACCCAGGCATCCGAGGCATTAGCCGCGTAGTTGTAGCTGATGTGCAGCACGTTGTTGAGAAACCAGCCCAGCAGGCCGATGTCGCCACGGCCGAAGATCTGCCAGATGGTGCCGACCACGTTGAAGGGGATCAGCAGCGGAATGGTCATCACGATCAGGCACACCGAGGACCAGCGGCCCTTGGTCGGCATGGTCAGGGCGATGGCGATACCCAGCGGGATCTCGATCAGCAGCACGCACGCCGAATAGATGAACTGACGCAGCAGCGAGTCGTGCAGACGCGGGTCCTGCAGCACCTGCTTGAACCAGTCAGCGCCGACGAAGTAGCGGCTGGACTGATCGAAAATGTCCTGCACCGAATAGTTGACCACGGTCATCATCGGGATGATGGCGCTGAACGCCACCAGCAGGAACACCGGCAGCACCAGCCACCAGGCCTTGTTGTTCTGCACCTTACTCATGGGGCACCTCGCTGGCCGGCACGTGCTCGGCGGCTTCCAGCAGAAATTCATCGGCGTAGAGCATCAGCCACTGGGCCGGGAAGCTGATCCAGGCCTGGCCTTGCGGCACCGGCTTGTCTTCCTGCAGGCGGACTTTCAATGACTGGCCAGCCAGGTTCAGGGTAAGAATCTTGTAGGTGCCCAGGTCCTCGACGTAGGTCACGTCGGCGCACATGGCATCGTCGAACGGACCGTCCCAGACGTGCACGAACTCGGGCCGGATGCCGACTTTCAGCGTGGTCCATCTGGTTTCAGCCAGACGTTGCTGCAAGGCTTGCGACAGCGGCAGGTGAATGCCGCCGAAGCCCACACCGCCTGCCTCGGGCTTGACCTCGATCAGGTTCATCCCCGGACTGCCGATGAAGTAGCCGACAAAAGTGTGATGGGGTTTTTCGAACAGCTCGCGCGGGGTGCCGAACTGTACGATCTGGCCGCCGTACATCACCGCGATCTTGTCGGCGAAGGTCGAAGCCTCCAGTTGATCGTGGGTGACGTAGACCATGGTGATGTTAAATTGCTCGTGGATCTGCTTGAGCTTGCGCCGCAGTTTCCACTTCAGGTGCGGGTCGATCACGGTCAGCGGTTCGTCGAACAGGATCGCCGAAACGTCATCGCGCACCAGCCCGCGGCCCATGGAGACCTTTTGTTTCTCGTCGGCGGTGAGGCCCTTGGCTTTCTTTTTCAGCAGCGGTTGCAGGTCCAGTACGTCGGCAATTTCCTGCACCTTGGCCTGAATCTTCGCTTCGGCCATGCCCTGATTTCGCAGGGGAAAAGCGAGGTTGTCGTACACCGTCATGGTGTCGTAGACCACCGGGAACTGGAACACCTGGGCGATGTTGCGCTGCTCCGGCGACATGTCGTTGACCACCGTGGTGTCGAACATCACCTTGCCTTCGGACGGGCTGAGCAGGCCGGAAATGATGTTGAGCAGGGTCGACTTGCCGCAGCCGGACGGGCCGAGCAAGGCATAGGCCCCGCCCTGCTCCCAGATGTGGGTCATCTCGCGAATGGCATAGTCTTCAGGCCCTGCGGGGTTGGCGCTGTAGCTGTGCGCGAGTTGTTGCAAGCGGATCTCGGCCATCAGGCAACCCTCGCCATGCGCAGGCCCGGCGCCTGGATAAGGCCGCCCTGCTGATCGAATACGAACAGTTTGTGAGTGGGGATGTACACGCGAATCGGCGTATCGACGTCGTATTCGTGGACGCCCGGCAGGTGCAGCACCAGCGAGAAATGCTCGTTGCGCACGTGCAAAAAGGTTTCCGAGCCGCTGATTTCCGCCAGCTCCACGGTCACCGCCAGTTCCAGATCGTCGTCATTGGACGGCACCAGGCTCAGGTGGCTGGGGCGAACGCCGAACTTGTACTCACCGTCGCCGATGTTGCGCAAATCGACGTTGAGCGGGAAATGCACGAAGTTGGCGAAGCTCACTTCATTGCCGTCGATGCGGCCCGGCATCAGGTTGATCGGCGGCTCGGAGAACAGCTCGGCGGCCAGCACGGTTTTCGGCTGGTGATAGACCTCGGGGGTCCTGCCGCTCTGGATCAGCCGGCCCTCGTGAAGAATCGTCGTGGTCCCGCCTAGGGCCAATGCCTCGTTGGGCTCGGTGGTGGCGTAGACCGCGATGGTGTTGCGGGTCTCGAACAGCTGACGCATTTCCTGGCGCAGCTCTTCACGCAATTTGTAGTCGAGGTTGACCAGCGGCTCGTCGAACAGGATCAGCTCGGCGTCCTTGACCAGCGCCCGGGCCATGGCCGTGCGCTGCTGCTGGCCGCCGGAGAGTTCGAGGGGGTAGCGGCTGAGGAATTTCTCGATACGCAGCATCTTCGCGGTTTCCCGCACACGGCTGTCGATTTCGTCTTTGGACATCTTGGCCTGGCGCAGCGGCGAGGCGATGTTGTCGAAAACGGTCATGCTCGGGTAGTTGATGAACTGCTGGTAAACCATGGAGACGTTGCGATGGCGCACCGCTACCTGGGTGACATCTTTGCCATTCATCAGTACTCGGCCGCTGTCTGGCTTGTCCAGACCGGCCATCAAGCGCATCAGGCTGGTCTTGCCTGATAAGGTGCGCCCCAGCAATACGTTGAATGAGCCGGGTTCAAAGCTAAGCGACGCATCAATGATCCAGTTCTGACCGTCGACGGCTCGGCTGACGTGCTCAAGCGTGAGAGACATGGCGTGCCCTTTTTATTTGTCTTGTTCGGGGTGTTGCAGTTGGTCGTAATGTTCAGCGACCGTTTGTTGGATAGCGACAATCGTGCCAACCGGCCTTCGCTTGCGAACCCTGCGCCACAACCCGCCAACTAGAGCGATCGAGACAAACCGGCGAGTCAGGACATATTCGTTGATGAACATAAGTGAACAGGAAAGACTGAACACCTGAACAAAATGAACATTGACTTTGAACACATCTGAACAACAATGGGTGAACGCTTCGAGCACGGATGCTTGGCCCCAGCCGTACCCCAAAAACAATAAAAGCAACAGGACGGAGCTCGACCATGGCCGCTACAGGCGCATCCACCGCTCACGACACCATCATTCGGGACTCCTGGGCCCGCTGCCGCGAATTCGGCCTGGATCATCAGTCCCGGCCGGCGTTCGACCGACTGCCTGAACAGCAGGTCTCCCAACTGCTGGCGCGCCACCACTCGCTGGTGCAGACCACCCACCAGCAGGTCCTGCCGTTCTACGAGAACATCCTGAGCAACTCCAACTGCCTGATCCTGCTGGCCGACCAGCAAGGCCAGGTGCTCAATTCCTGGGGCACCAAGCGCTTCGTCGAACCCGATCAGCAACGTGGCTTCGTCGCCGGGGCCAGTTGGCTGGAGCAAGGGGTGGGCACCAATGCCATCGGCACGGCGCTGGCCTGCGAACAAGCTGTTCACATTGAGCACGATGAACACTTCCTGAAGGCCAACCGCTTCATGACCGGCTCGGCAGCGCCGATCTTCGATGCCTCACGGCGGATGATCGCGGTGCTCGATGTGTCCAGTGACAGCTTCCTGCCGCCGTCCCACACCTTGGGGATGGTCAAGATGATGAGCCAGACCATCGAGAACCGGCTGATCCTCGACCAGTTCCAGCACGGCTATTTCCAGTTGACCTTCAACACGGGCCTGAACAACCTCGACAGCCAGTGGGCCGGTTTACTCGTGTTTGACGAGAGCGGGCGCATCCTGTGTGCCAACCGCCGCGCCGACAATCTGTTGGGCGTGAGCCTGCTGCGAGCAAATATCGAGGACCTGTTCAAGGCGCCGATTGCCCATTTGCTCGACCAGCAGGAAGGCCAGCCCTTCGCGCTACAGGCCGCCGGGCATAACCGTTTCCACGGCCTGTTGCGGCGGCCGAAAGCGCCGGTGCTCAAGCTGCGCAGCGTGCCGACGCCTGCCAAGGCAGAGGTTGCGGACACCCAAGGTCTAGCCGCCCTGAGCTTCGGCGATGAGAAAGTGGCCAAGGCTGCGCGTCAGGCCCAGCGGCTGTTGGAGAAGAACGTCCCGCTGTTGATTCTTGGCGAGACCGGCGCCGGCAAGGAGGTGTTCGTCAAGACTCTGCACCAGGCCAGCTCACGGGCCGAGCAGCCGCTGATCGCGGTGAACTGCGCGGCGATCCCGTCGGAGCTGGTGGAAGCCGAATTGTTCGGCTACGAAAAGGGAGCGTTCACCGGCGCCCATCATAAGGGCAGCGTCGGCCTGATCCGAAAGGCCGACAAAGGCACGCTGTTCCTCGACGAAATCGGCGACATGCCGCTTGCAGTTCAGGCGCGTCTGCTGCGGGTGCTGCAAGAGCGTTGCGTGCAGCCATTGGGCAGCAGCGAGCAGTATCCGGTGGATATCCGGGTCATCTCCGCCACGCACTGCTCGTTGCGCGAACAGGTGCAGAGCGGGCTGTTTCGTCAGGATTTGTACTACCGCATCAGCGGCTTGAACCTGGAATTGCCACCGCTGCGCGAACGCACGGACAAGGCGCAGTTGGTGCGGGCGATCTGGGAGCAACACCGTGAGCCGCAGCAGAACGCCGGCTTCGAGCCTGGAGTGCTGGCGCTGTTCGAGCGTCATCCATGGCCGGGGAACCTGAGGCAGTTGAGCAACGTGATTCAAGTGGCGCTGGCGCTGGCGGATGATTTGCCGATTGCCACCGAGCATCTGCCGGAGGACTTCTTTGCCGATCTGGAGCTTGCGGATCTGGAGATGGAAAGTGCGGGCAGCGAACCGGAGATGGCCTTCAATCGCAAGGCTGTTCTGGATACGCCGGAAGAGTTGAACGAGCTGTTGCAGGCGGCCGGGGGGAATATTTCGCAGTTGGCCAAGAGGCTGGGGGTGAGTCGCAATACCTTGTACAAGCGGCTGCGCGAACAGGGTTTCTGATTGTGGATCTGCGTTGCCAGAGCCGACGCCATCGCGGGCAAGCGCGCTCCTACAGTTTGAACGCGATCACTTGTAGGAGCGCGCTTGCCCGCGATGGCGTCAGGCCTGCGATATAGGTGCATCTGATACACCGTCATCGCGAGCAAGCTCACTCCTACAGGGGGTCGCATTGAACCTGTAGGAGTGAGCTTGCTCGCGATAGCGATAGATCAGGCGCTAGCGATCAATCCGCCAACCGCCAGGTCGTTGCGCCCTTGCTGTCTTCCAGCACCACGCCCATGGCGGTGAGCTGGTCGCGGATGCGGTCCGATTCGGCCCAGTTCTTGTCGGTGCGGGCCTGCAGACGCGCCGCGATCAGCGCTTCCACTTCTGCCGCATCCACACGACCTTCGGCACCAGCACGCAAGAAGTCATCGGCTTCGAGCTGCAACACACCCAGCACGCTGGCCAGTTGCTTCAAGCGCGCCGCCAGCCCCGCCGCTGCCTCGACATCGCTGTCACGCAGGCGGTTGATCTCACGGACCATCTCGAACAGCACCGCACAGGCTTCGGGCGTGCCGAAGTCATCGTCCATCGCCGCCGAGAACCGCTCGACGTAAGCTTCGCCGCCAACCGGCTCGGACAACGGCAGGCCTTTGAGTGCGTGGTAGAAACGCTCCAGCGCGCCCTTGGACTCTTTCAGGCTGTCTTCGGAATAGTTGATTGCGCTGCGGTAGTGGCTCGACACAAGCAGGTAACGCACCACTTCCGGATGGTACTTAGCCAGCACGTCGCGGATGGTGAAGAAGTTGTTCAAGGACTTGGACATCTTCTCGCCATTGATGCGAATCATGCCGCAATGCATCCAGGCATTGGCGTAGGTCTTGCCGGTGGCCGCCTCGCTCTGGGCGATTTCGTTTTCGTGGTGAGGGAATTCCAGGTCGGAACCGCCACCATGAATGTCGAAGGTCTCGCCCAGGCAGCAGGTGGACATCACCGAGCACTCGATGTGCCAGCCCGGACGGCCAGCGCCCCACGGCGATTCCCAGCTCGGCTCGCCCGGCTTGACGCCTTTCCACAGCACGAAATCCAGCGGATCCTCTTTCGCTTCGTCGACCTCGATCCGCGCACCGATGCGCAAATCTTCGATCTTCTTGCGCGACAGCTTGCCGTAGCCCATGAACCTGGCGACGCGGTAATACACGTCTCCATTGCCCGGCGCGTAGGCGAAGCCCTTGTCGATCAGGGTCTGGATCATGCTCAGCATGCCAGGAATGTGATCCGTGGCACGCGGCTCAAGGTCCGGCTTGAGGATGTTCAGGCGCGCTTCGTCCTCGTGCATCGCGTCGATCATGCGCGCGGTCAAGGTATCGAACGCTTCGCCGTTTTCACGGGCGCGATTGATGATCTTGTCGTCGATGTCGGTGATGTTGCGCACGTAGGTCAGGTCGTAGCCGCTGAAACGCAGCCATCGGGTGACCAGATCGAAGGCCACCATGCTACGGCCATGGCCCAGGTGGCAGTAGTCGTACACGGTCATGCCGCAGACGTACATGCGCACCTTGTTGCCATCCAGCGGCTTGAAGGTTTCTTTGCTCTTGGTGAGCGTGTTGTAGATAGAGAGCACGTTACTTACCTTAGCTCCACGAATCGCGGAGCGTCACAGTCCGGTTGAACACCGGGCGACCTGGTTTCGAGTCCTTGATGTCCGCGCAGAAATAACCTTCGCGTTCGAACTGGAAACGGTCTTCCGGCGCAGCTTCAGCCAACGACGGTTCGGCCCGACAACCGGTCAGGACCTGCAAGGACCCCGGGTTGATGTTGTCCAGGAAGGTCTTGCCCTCTTCTGCCTTCTCCGGGTTCGCGGAGAGGAACAGGCGGTCATACAGACGCACTTCGCATTCGATGCTTTCAGCAGCCGGGACCCAGTGCACAACGCCCTTGACCTTGCGGCCTTCAGGGTTCTTGCCCAGGGTGTCCGGGTCATAGGAGCAGCGCAATTCGACGATATTGCCGTCGGCGTCTTTGATCGCTTCGTCGGCACGGATCACGTAGCTGCCACGCAGGCGCACTTCGCCACCCGGCTCCAGACGCTTGTAGCCTTTTGGCGGCTCTTCCATGAAGTCATCGCGGTCGATGTAGATTTCACGGGAGAACGGCAGCTTGCGCACGCCCAGTTGCTCGTGCTGCGGATGACGCGGCAGTTCGAGGTGGTCGACCTTGTCTTCGGGGTAGTTGGTGATCACTACCTTGAGCGGGCGCAGCACGCACATGGCGCGCGGGGCGTTGGCGTCCAGGTCCTGACGGATGCTGAACTCGAGCATGCCGAAATCGACCACGCCGTCGGAACGGTTGGTGCCGATCATTTCGCAGAAGTTGCGGATCGAGGCCGGGGTGTAGCCGCGACGGCGGAAGCCCGACAGCGTCGACATGCGCGGATCGTCCCAGCCGTTGACGTGCTTTTCATCGACCAGTTGCTTGAGCTTGCGCTTGCTGGTGATGGTGTAGTTCAGGTTCAGGCGCGAGAACTCGTACTGGCGCGGCTTGCACGGCACCGGCAGGTTATCGAGGAACCAGTCGTACAGCGGACGGTGGCTTTCGAATTCCAGGGTGCAGATCGAGTGGGTGATGCCTTCGATGGCGTCCGACTGACCGTGGGTGAAGTCGTAGATCGGGTAGATGCACCACTTGTCGCCGGTCTGGTGGTGATGGGCGTGGCGAATGCGGTACAGGATCGGGTCGCGCAGGTTCATGTTCGGCGAGGCCATGTCGATCTTGGCGCGCAGTACGCGGGCGCCGTCTTCGAACTCGCCGGCCTTCATGCGGTTGAACAGGTCCAGGTTTTCCTCGACCGAACGGTCACGGAACGGGCTGTTCTTGCCAGGCTCGGTCAGGGTGCCGCGGTATTCGCGGGCCTGTTCCGGGGTCAGGTCGTCAACGTAGGCCTTGCCGGACTTGATCAGCTCGACAGCCCAGTCGAACAGCTGGTCGAAATACTGCGACGCGTAACGCACTTCGCCGGACCACTGGAAGCCCAGCCATTTGACGTCGCTTTCGATGGCGTCGATGTATTCCTGGTCTTCCTTGGCCGGGTTGGTGTCGTCGAAACGCAGGTGCGTGACGCCGCCGAATTCCTGAGCCAGACCAAAGTTGACGCAGATCGACTTGGCATGACCGATGTGCAGGTAGCCGTTGGGCTCCGGCGGGAAACGGGTCACGATCTTGGTGTGCTTGCCCGAATCCAGGTCTGCCTGCACGATCGGGCGCAGGAAGTTGGTAGGGATAGCAGGGCCTGCCTTGGTGTTGGCAGCAGCGTCTTGAGTGGGCTTGCTCATAGGATCCTTGAAAACCTGACAGTCGCGGCCAGGGTAGGCCGAATAAATCAAAGCGCTTATCATAGCCGAACCTGTCAAGCCCCTGACAGCGTGCTGTGAGAAAACTGCACTGCGCGATACCCATTGGTGAGCGAGTGTTACAGGCAATGGCAGCTTTTGCTTGTTCCGCTAGCCTCTGTAGACTGCGCGTCCGGGTGAAATCGCCGGCACTTTTTGTGCTGCATGCGGCGATTGGCACGTCAAACCACGAATTCCAAAAGAGTGACCTTGAACATGTCCAAAGTAAAACTTTCCACCAACCACGGTGACATCGTCCTGCAACTGAACGCAGAAAAAGCGCCGATCACTGTCGCCAACTTCATCGAGTACGTTAACGCTGGCCACTACAGCAACACCGTATTCCACCGCGTCATCGGCAACTTCATGATCCAGGGCGGCGGTTTCGAGCCAGGCATGAAAGAGAAGAAAGACAAGCGCCCAAGCATCCAGAACGAAGCCGACAACGGCCTGCCGAACAAGAAGTACTCGGTTGCCATGGCCCGCACCATGGAGCCGCATTCGGCCTCCGCGCAGTTCTTCATCAACGTCGCCGACAACAGCTTCCTGAACCACAGCGGCAAGACCGTTCAGGGCTGGGGCTACGCCGTGTTCGGTGAAGTGGTCGAAGGCTCGGACGTGGTCGACAAGATCAAGGGCGTTGCCACCACCTCCAAGGCTGGCCACCAGGACGTACCGGCTGAAGACGTCGTCATCGAGAAAGCAGAGATCGTTGAGTGATACTGCTGATCTCCGATCTGCATCTGGAAGAAGGACGCCCGGACATTACCCGGGCGTTTCTGGATCTGCTGAGTGACCGGGCGCGCGCCGCCCAGTCGCTGTATATCCTCGGGGATTTTTTCGAAGCCTGGATCGGCGATGACGCGATGTCGCCCTTCCAGCGCTCGATCTGCGAAGCCCTGCGCGCCTTGAGCGACAGCGGCACGCAGGTGTTCCTGATGCACGGCAATCGCGATTTTCTGATCGGCAAGGCCTTTTGCAAAGCCGCAGGCGTCACCCTGTTGAAAGACCCGAGCGTGGTCGAGTTCAACGGTGAGCCGGTGTTGTTGATGCACGGCGACAGCCTGTGCACCCGCGACGAAGCCTACATGCGTTTGCGCCGTTACCTGCGCAATCCACTGACTTTATGGGTACTGCGCCACCTGCCCTTGAGCACCCGGCACAAGCTGGCGCGCAAGCTGCGCAGCGAAAGCCGCGCGCAGACCCGCATGAAAGCCAACGACATCGTGGATGTCACGCCTGAAGAAGTGCCGCGGATCATGTCCGAGCATGGCGTGAAAACCCTGATCCACGGCCACACCCACCGCCCGGCGATTCACAAGCTGCAGATCGGCGACGACACTGCGCAACGAATTGTATTGGGGGATTGGGACCGCGAAGGCTGGGCGTTGCAAATCGATGAGCACGGCTTTCAACTCGGCTCGTTCGGGTTTGTGCCCGAGCAACCGGTGGCAATCGGACATACACCCGATTGACCACACGTCACTGCAGGAGCGCGCTTGCCCGCGACAGCGTCAGGCCTGCGACAACGATGTGTCTGACACACCGCCGTCGCGGGGCAAGCGCGCTCCTACAGCGGACCAGGGCCAGACCGCCCTTCCGCAGCCTCCACAGCACCTGTAGGAGCGCGCTTGCCCGCGACAGCGTCACCTGCAACAAAGATGTGTCTGACACACCGCCGTCGCGGGCAAGCGCGCTCCTACAGCGGACCAGGGCCAGACCGCCCTTCCGCAGCGTCCACAGCACCTGTAGGGGCGCGCTTGCCCGCGACAGCGTCAGGCCTGCAACAAAGATGCGTCTGAGGCACCGCCGTCGCGGGCAAGCGCGCTCCTACAGTGATCACGGCCAGTCCAACCTTCCGCGGCGTCCACAGCACCTGTAGGAGTGAGCTTGCTCGCGATGGCGGTGGATCTGTCGCATCGAGGGTGAGTGACGAAACGCTATCGCGAGCAAGCTCACTCCTACAGAAGGTCGGCGGCTGGCGAATATTGTGCGGTATACGCTCTCCTACAATGGCTGGTTCATCAATGCCCTGCCCCGGGCCCTGCCTTGGCGGCAAACGGCGGCTTGGCCAGCCAGACGATCAGGATCAGCACCAGGAACATCCAGCCCAGCATGTAGAAATAATCCACGGTGGACATCATGTAGGCCTGGCTGGTCACCATGCTGTCGAGCCGGGCATAGGCCTGGGTACTCGCCCCGCCCAGAGTGTCCAGGGCCTGGCGCGTCGTGGACTCATAGGTGTTGACGTTTTCGCTCAGGTACGCGTGGTGCACGTTGGCCCGGCGGATCCAGATCCAGGTGGTCAACGAGGCCGCGAAACTGCCCCCGAGGTTACGCAGGAAGGTCGCCAGCCCCGAGCCGTCGGCGATTTGCGACGGCGGCAGGTCCGACAGCAGGATGCTCAAGGTCGGCATGAAGAACAGCGCAACCCCTGCCCCCATGAACAGCTGCACCAGCGCGATGTGCTCGAAATCCACCTGACTGGTGAAATTCGAACGCATGAAACAACTCGTGCCGATGGCCAGAAACGCAAGCCCAGCAAGCAGCCGCAGATCGACCTTGTTGGCATATTTACCGACGAACGGCGACATCAATACCGGCAGGATCCCGATCGGCGCCACCGCCAGCCCCGCGTAGGTCGGCGTGTAGCCCATCTGCGTCTGCAACCACTGCGGCAGGATCAGGTTGATGCCGAAGAATCCGGCGTAGCCCAGCACCAGACAGATCGTCCCGACCCTGAAGTTGCGGAAGCTGAACAGGCGCAGGTTGACCACCGGATGCTCGTCGGTCATCTCCCAGATGATGAACGCCGCCAGGCCAATCACCGAAATCACCGTGCCGATGATGATGAAGTTCGACGAGAACCAGTCCAGGTCGTTGCCCTTGTCGAGCACGATCTGCAAGGCGCCCACGCCAATGATCAGCGTTATCAGCCCCACGTAGTCCATCGGTTGGCGGCTGGTGGTCACCGGCCTTGCGGCCATTTGCGTGCGCACCACGAAGGCTGCGAACAGACCGATCGGCACGTTGATGAAGAAAATCCACGGCCAGGTGTAACTGTCGGTGATCCAGCCGCCGAGAATCGGCCCCGCAATCGGCGCCACAACCGTCACCATCGCCAGCAGTGCCAGTGCCATCCCCCTTTTTGCCGGGGGATAGACGGCAATCAGCAGCGTCTGGGTCATCGGGTACAGGGGGCCGGCGACCACGCCCTGCAGCACACGAAAGCCCACCAGCTCCGGCATCGAGGTCGAGATACCACAGAGGAACGAGGCCAGCACGAACAGCACCGTGGCCCATATGAACAACTTCACCTCACCAAAGCGGCGGCTCAGCCAGCCGGTCAGCGGCAAGGCGATAGCGTTACTCACCGCAAACGAGGTGATGACCCAGGTGCCCTGCTCGGAACTCACGCCCAGGTTGCCGGAAATCGTCGGCAGCGCGACGTTGGCAATGGTGGTGTCGAGCACCTGCATGAAAGTCGCCAGCGACAGGCCGATGGTGGTCAACAACAGGCTTGGCGGCGTAAAAGAAGCGGGAGCGTTATTACTCATCGCGAATCCTTTGACACTCGAAAGATGCGCCAGCCCGAAGGCCGGCGCAGGGGACAGGCGACTTAACGCTGTACGGTCTTGCCGGTGGCTTGGGCGCTGTTCTCGTGGATCAGGCGCGCAATCAGCGTGTCGGCATCGGCCAGTTGCCTGGTGTAGACGTCAGTGGTGAACGACGCCTGCTTGGGCGGCTGTTGCGCCAGCACCGGGCCGCTCTGGTCGTGCAGATTCACATCGACCACGGTGGACAGGCCGATTCGCAGCGGATTCTTCGCCAACTCGTCAGCGTTGATGTGAATCCGCACCGGCACACGCTGCACGATCTTGATCCAGTTACCCGTGGCGTTCTGCGCAGGCAGCAGGGCGAACGCGCTGCCGGTACCGGCGCCGACGCTGTCGACGGTGCCGCTGAACTTCACGTCGCTGCCATACAGGTCAGCCTCGATGTCCACCGGCTGGCCGATGCGCATCTTGCCCAACTGGGTTTCCTTGAAGTTGGCGTCGATCCACAGCTGATCCAGCGGAATCACCGCCATCAGCGCAGTGCCTGGCTGAACGCGCTGGCCCAGTTGCACGGTGCGCTTGGCGACATAGCCGGTGACCGGCGCGATCAGGGTGCTGCGCGCGCTGTTCAGGTAGGCCTGGCGCAGTTGCGCGGCGGCGGCCTTCACATCCGGGTGCGACGACACCTGAGTGTCATCGATCAATGCCGTGCTGGTGACCAATTGCTGCTGGATGTTGTTCAGGGCGTTCTGCGCGCTGGTCAGGTCATCCTTGGCGTGGGACAGTTCTTCCTGGGAAATCGCCCCGCCCGCCGCCAGGTTGCGCCGACGGTTGTAGTTGTCCTGGGCCTTCTGCACTTCGGCGCGCTGGGCCGCCAGTTGTGCCTTGATGCCGTCCACGCTGCTGTACAGACCGCGAACCTGACGCACCACCTTGCCCAGATTGGCCTCGGCGCTTTGCAGCGCGACTTCGGCGTCGTTAGGGTCGAACTGCACCAGCACCTGGCCTTCACGGACCAGATCGCCATCATCGGCGCCAATGCTCACCACGGTGCCGGTCACTTGCGGGGTGATTTCCACCACGTTGCCGTTGACGTAGGCATCGTCCGTGCTTTCGTTCCATTGGCCGTAGACTTCGTACCAGCCCCAGACACCAAGACCGCCCAGAATCACGACGATCAGCAGGCCGAACATCAGGATCTTGCGCTTGCGCGGGTTCTTCTGCGGCTGGCCTGGCGCAGCCTTTTGCGCCGAAGCTTCGTTTGTTGCGTTGTTTTCGCTAGTGGCAGTGGCCATGACGAGTACCTTAATGAGTCAGCGAAGCAGTTGACGGGACAGCTGGGGCGGCGTCTTCGCCGGGCTTGCTCTCTTCGAAGCCTCCCCCCAGGGCCTGCATCAACTGGATCGAAAGATCGATTCGTTCCGCGTTGAGATCAGCCAGTTGGCGTTGCGATTGCAGCAGTTGCTGCTCGACGCTCAGCACATCGAGGTAGTTGCCGATCCCCGATGAATAGCGCGTGACCACCGTGTCATAGGACTTCTGAATCACGTCGGTGGCTTGCTGGCGAGCGTCGATCTGACCGCTGATCGAATGCAGCTGGCCGATGTTGTCGCTGACATCGCCCAGGGCACGCACCAGACTCTTGTTGTACTGCGCGACGGCGAGGTCGTAGTCGGCATCCCGCGCATCCAGATCGGCACGACGGCGGCCGCCATCGAAGATCGGCAACGAGACGGTCGGCGCCACATTGAAGAAGCGGCTGGCCGAACCGAACATTGCATCGCCCAGCAGAGACTCGACTCCAGCCGATGCACTGAGGTTCAGGTTCGGATAGAAGTTGGTCTTGCTGGCGACGATGTCCTTGCTGGCCGCCTCGACTCGCCAGCGCGCAGCCACCAGGTCCGGGCGACGACCGAGCAACTCGGCAGGCACCACGGATGGCAATTGCACCACCGCAGGTTTCAGTACCGCAGGTCTTGCCAGCTCTTCACCACGGTCCGGGCCTTTGCCCATCAGCACGGCCAGGGTGATCTTGGCCGAGCGCAGGCGTTTTTCCGCATCCACCAGCGACTCACGGGAGCCCGCTTCCAGGCTCTGGGTCTGCTGGTACTGGTATTCGCTGTCGATGCCGGACTTGAAGCGGCGGGCGCCCAGTTCCAGCAACTGACGGGTACGCTTGAGGTCTTCGGCGGCCAGATCGCGGACGATGTAGGCCTGGCCCAGATCACTGTAGGCGCGGGCGACATCGGCGGCGAGGGTCAACTGCGCGGCGCGCTGGTCGATTTCGCTGGCGCGGGCCTGGCCCAACGCGGCTTCCCAGGCAGCACGCTGCCCACCCCACAGGTCGAAGGTGTAATTAAAGCTGGCGCCCAGGCTACGCAGGGTGCTGTAGCGACCGCCCTGCCCCAGCGGATCCTGATCCTTGGCCAGGCGCGAGCGGCTTACGCTGGCGCTGGCATCGACGGTCGGCATGCGCGCGGCGTCGGCGCCATAGGCCGCAGCCGTGGCCTGGTGGGTGCGGGCGGCGGCGATCTGCATGTCCGGGCTGTCGCGCAGGGCCTCGACAATCATGCCGTCGAGTTGCGGATCGCCCAGGCTGGTCCACCAGTCGCGTCGTGGCCAGGCGGCCGGCGACAGGTTGACGCCTTTGAGGCTTTGCGAAGCCTGCAGGCTGTTGGCATCGATCCCGACGCCTTCGGTGTTCAGGCCTTTGGAATTGGCGCAACCGGCCAGCACCAGTGCGACAAATACCAGGCTCAACGACGTTCGCAACGCCGTGCCTTGCTTGAGGGCAATGTTCATCGTGCGGCAATCCGGGCAATAGTGATCGGATCGGCTGCAGCCACCAGTACCTTGGTGAGCAGCTTCTCCAGCATGGCCAGCTCGCTGTCTTCCAGGACACCGACCATTTCGTTCATCGCCTTGGCGCCAATCTCGGACAGCAGATCGGCAATTTCCTTGCCCGAGTCGGTCAGCACCAACCGCACCTGGCGGCGGTCCGCCTCGGAACGGGTGCGCACCAGCAGGTCTTTCTGTTCCAGCCTGTCGAGCATGCGCGTCATCGAACCGCTGTCCAGACACAACGCCCGGCACAGGTCGGCCGGGGTTTCTGCGTCATACAGCGCCACGATCACCAGCACCTTGAACTGCTGCGCAGTCAGGCCGTGGGGTTCGAGGTGCTTGTCCAGAATGCGGTTCTTCAACAAGTCAGCGCGGCCGATCAGCATGCCAAGCAGGCTGGTCTGGAACGTCTCGGGAGTGAAATGAGCCATTGATAGTCACCAATTATCTGCCTAGGCAGTGAATGGATCAGATATTACTGCCTAGGCAGCAAACACACAATGAAACAATTTTTAAGATGCAGAGTTCCGGACGAACGTGGTTCGCCAGATGCAAGGAAGGAGCGCTCAGAACTAAAGGTGTGAAATGGGGTGAACTAAATCTAGAAAGTCCCGACCTTCGCATTTTTTGGAAAATTTAGTTCTCTAGAGCAACCAGTAGGTCAACACGAGAGCTGAATCAGATGCTCTCCTCCCGGCACTGAATGTGATCCATGAATGGCAACGTCGCGCGCTTTTGGAACGACTGCAGTCACGGGCACGTTTACGCACTTGCAGTTTCTGGCTGCGCCATCAGATCAGACTGTCTAGATCTTCTCGGTAGCAATCGATGGACCATTGAATGCACCAAAGCAACACCAATCGATTTCAGCGGATGACGGCTAGGCTTAGGGTGGGGGGCGGGGGGTCTTGAGATGTGGACGAACAAGAGAGAGTGAAAGGCAGAGAATATACCCAAGGCGCTCACTACCTCTGGTCGAGCTGGGCCGCTTCGAAAATACGAAATTTCCGAAATTGTTGCGACGAAAAGACCAACGTGTGTTACCCACAGAGTTAGACGGCCTGCGACATTAGCAAATGGTCTAAAGGGTCGTACTCGTTGAATTAAATGTACACGCCGTATTCAATCTGGCCCAGCAGGTCGCGGACTTGCCGATATCCCTGCGACGTCGACAGCATGGAGCACGGTGGCTGATACTCGAGGCCGCGGGCAGGATGCACAAACCATTGGTCTGCGGCTACTTTGGTCCCTAGCACCCGTTCGGCCTCAGTTAGAACCAGCTCACGCCTTCGGGCAAAAGATCGGTGCTCGGTGCTCCAACAGCCGTCTTGAGGCTTGAGCCCTTTCTGGAGAGCTTGGAAAGTGCTCATTGAAAAAACCTCTGATTGGTGATTTCAGCTTGCATGGGCAAGATTCTAGGCCAGCTCTGGTGAGCGCCACGAACTGGCTTGGCTTCTTCCGGCGACCACCGGACGGTCAATCTTGTACTCGGCGCCTCCCAGCGAGTATTCCCGTAGGCTCTTCACGCGTTGCTTGGACCGCTGCTCGTAGAAAGTCCCCCTGATTCGGCTTACCCGCCAGGACGGCTTGAGCTTCTCTGATGAACTGCTCCTTGAGCCACCACTTGTCGGTTCTGACCTTACGACGCCCTTTCATTAGATACCTCGCTCACCAAATTGAGAACTATCCCAGGCACCTCCACGAGCCTTAACACTTGAGCAGGTGATCTGTCAGCGGTCACCACCCTAAAAAAATCTTTCCTGACAAGAAGCCCCAGATCACTGAAGCGTTCCGGAGCGTCAGCGCTGAACATGTGCTGCACCCGCCTCTCCTCTTTGAGATTCGCCAAAGCGAGGAAGAAGCAATCCTCACAGAGATGAACCTCGTAGCGCTCTCCATCATGTCTGGTGCCATATCCCCAAGGTGCCTGCAGCGCCGTACTGGTACTCGTCTTCATCCAGGCGCGTTGAGGCACCACATACATCGCACGTCACATTGATGACGCTCTCGTACTCAACGAGTCCAATGACGTTCATCGCTTGTACCTGTATGGACGCTTGCTGCCTTGGCGAGAAGCAACCAGCTGGCGAATTAGAACGCATCTTGCCAGCGCGACTAATGGTCATGCCGTTCAGCATCACCATTGAGGCTGGAGCTAAAAAGTTCAGGGTATCCACTGATTTGACATTCCCGTCTCAGCTCCCCGGCTCCATTGAATGAATAGTTTCGTCCAACCAGGCTACGTTTAGCAGCAACTGTGCTTTCGGGTGATGACGAGCAGCGGCGCCGCTTCAGCTCGAAAGGACTCAGGTATCTGAGGTTTTCCTGACATCACGCGCAAAAACTCCGTTTAAAAACGCTGTGAGTGCGCTCCACCGGCATCGTCATCTGCGGTCTCCAAAAGGAAACCAGTGGGCCGAAAGCATCGATACTGCACGACTTGAGCTGCGCCCGCTCAGCCTTTTTGAGACAACAGAATCAGTTTAGCTTGACTTGGCAGTAGTAAATACGTCGACCCCTTACCCATCGTCAGATTTAAAGATCACCACGTAGATCTGCATTCTACCCCGTGGCGCCGCCCTCTTCCGCCAGTGAAAATCTGGTGAGAGCCCGAAGCCAGTCGCCTTCTGGCGAACTGAGATTTCAGGCTTCTGTCCTTGGTCTGTTCCTAAGTAGCGCGGTCAGCAGCTCTCGTGTTATCAAAATCATGTCGTTCAAACCTACAGGGATGGGAGGTGAACATATGGGTGAAGCCAGAAGACGCGGCACGAAGGCACAGCGAATAGTCGCTCTGCTGGGTGAAAGTGGCGTTGTTCGGTTGACCGCCGAGCAGTACAACGCTTTTATCGCCTGGACCCGATCCCCAGCCGCTACTGGTATGGGTGTGGAGCTCGAGTTTTTTCCGACCGGGCCGAAGACCTCATTGGCGTCTTGATACAGTACCCGTCAGATTCCGACCACGGCTTCGTGTTGCTGGGTCGCTACCTCAAGGGTCGATTCCGAGCGATCAAATTGAGTTTGGCTTCAAAAAGACAGATGCCTGGCACGCCCTGTTTGCCATGTTCAAAAAGATCATTTCGAGCGGAAAGACCATCTTCCCTCAAGGCGATGAAAAGACCGACAAATCGGGTGTAGACCTGTTCGAGACGAGTTTGCCACAAGAAAAGCTTCACCGTGGTTTCCAGATGTTAAGCCAGCCTCAGTGGGTGCCGGCTCGCATTATCATGACGGAATGACGCGGCACTTCGTCGACGTTGATGGCAATTTTGTCGATCAGTTCCAGACCACCGCGTTCGACTCTCGGACCTGGGAGCTGTATCGCTACGCCGCACTTTTGGAGGGCCAGCAAACAGCCAGAGGGGGTCTTAGAACTTTGGTCGACTCATCGAGGCTCACAGAGTGTCAATGAATAGCCCCTGGCAAGCTCGTATGAACACGCTCCTTTGGCGCGAGGGCAGAACTCAAGTGGTTGGCCCTGAAAGCGCTTCCCAGGCGATCCCTTCAACATTTGACCGATCGCATTCACACGAGGCGGCGGATCCCTTTGAAATAACGCGAACTCGCGAGGGCATTGCGGCCTCCAATTCTTAACTACTGGAGATCATCGATATGAATAATGACGCTAAAAAACAAACAGTACCGCCGTCATCCCCCTCGCAGTCTGTGGACACTTCCGGCAAGCCCGTCGACGTGGTCAAAAGGGACCTTGAGGACGGTGACGACGATACTCGCGCGATTGATGAGGTCATAACCCCTACGTCTACCCGCACCAAAGAACAGGACGCCGAGACGCTTCAAAAGACCGTTGACGAGATCGAACGAAAAGTTGCCGACAGCAACTGAGAGGGACTGAGCCATCGAGCGTCAGGCTACCTTGGACGACGCTCGTATGGCCCATTTAGAGTGGGATGTGATGAAAGAAAACAACAGACGGGACCATACTGGCGACTGAAACGCTCTTCATTTGGCTTTCAAGCATGGATACCGTTCCAGCAATCACACCATCCTGAAATTCGCTACTGGAGTTAAAAATAGGTCGCGGATAAGTAAACGAGCAGTGACTACTGCCCGGCCCCCCTGACCGCAGGCCGGGCAGCATAAATCAGGCTGGTACTTCGCCGGCTAACCGCTTCAATAGCGCTTGGGCCACTGCCTGTGATGACGCGGGGTTCTGTCCGGTGATGAGGTGGCCGTCCTCGACCACGTAACTTGCCCAATCAGCAGCCTTGGAATAGTGCCCCCCTTTTGCCTTCAGCATGTCTTCGACGAGGAAAGGCACGATCTGCGTGAGCCCGACGGCCTCTTCTTCCGAATTCGTAAAGCCGGTGACGTTCTTGCCCTGCACCACAGGGTGACCGTCGGGCGCATTGACGTTCTTCAATACACCTGGCGCGTGGCACACGGCGGCGATGGGTTTGTTGGCTGCATAAAACGCTTCGATCAGCGTGATGGAGTCGGTGTCTTCGGCCAAATCCCACAGCGGGCCATGGCCACCAGGGTAAAACACTGCATCGAAATCATAGGGGTCAACTTCGCCCAAGGGCACGGTATTGGCTAACAACCCCTGAGCCTCGCGATCGGCACGGAAACGTCGAGTGTGCTCGGTCTGGGCGTCCGGCTCATCACTTTTAGGGTCCAGCGGCGGCTGTCCACCCTTGGGAGAAGCCAGGGTAATTTCAGCGCCGGCATCCGCAAATGTGTAATACGGGGCTGCAAATTCCTCCAGCCAGAAGCCCGTCTTCTTGCCGGTATCACCCAGCTGGTCGTGAGAAGTGAGGATCATGAGGATTTTCATACGCGCCTGTCTCCTTGCGATATGGGCAGTACTGAATCGCACCGCATAATGGTCAGAGACGTTCACCACGCAGACGTTCACGTCGAATGACGGCGGCTCGTCCGGCCGGTCTCCGGCGGGCAAAGTGATCGATGACTGACTATCGCTCGATTCGAGACAGACACGCTGCAAGCTCATCCTTGCGAAACGGCTTGGCCAGTCGCGGAAGGTCAGGATCGAGCCCCTCGCGTTCGGCGTACCCTGAAACAAGCAGGATCGCCGTTCCGGGCCTGGCGGCACGGACCTGCCCAGCCAGCACGGTTCCGCTGATGCCCGGCATCAAGTGGTCGGTGACCAGCAGATCGAATGGCTCCCCTGCAGCCAGCAGTTGCATGGCCTCCTCGCCCGACGCTGCTTCAATGACCCGATACCCGAGTTCGGCCAGCATGTACGAGGTGCTCGAGCGCACCAGTTCTTCATCATCGACCAACAACGCGATCCCCCGAGCCGGCCGCGTCTGCGAAGGCTCGAGGATATGCAAGGGGGCTACAGGCTCGGTCATGCTGCGCGCCAGCCACAGCTCCACGTTCGTCCCAAGCCCTGGCGAGCTGCGAATCGTCAGGGCACCGTTCAACTGTGAAGCCAGCCCATGCACCATCGAAAGGCCCAGGCCGGTCCCTTTGCCCACGCCCTTGGTGGAAAAGAACGGCTCGACCGCGCGCGCAAGTGTCGCTGGGTCCATGCCGACCCCGGTGTCCGCCACGGACAGACACAGGTACTCGCCTGTCGCCAGCCTGGAACGGTGCCCCGGCCCGACCCATTCGGTGCTGGCAGAGATGCGCATCGTACCGCCCTCCACCATCGCGTCGCGTGCGTTGACGGAGAGGTTCAGGAGTGCCATTTCGAGCTGGTTCAGATCCGCGATGGCTGCCGGAAGGTTGGGCGGGGCATCCACCACGACTTTGATTTGCGGGCCGGTCGTGCTGGCGACCAGCTCGCCCATATCGTTGACCAGTTTCGCCACATCCACCGCGACCGGCTGCAGCGGCTGACGGCGGGCGAAAGCCAACAACCGCTGCACCAGCGTCGTGGCACGTTCTGCCGACTGCATGGCGCCTGAGATGAGCCGTTGCTCGCGCTCGCCGCCCACGCCCCGCCGCTGAAGCATGTCGAGCGTACCGACAATCGGGGTAAGCAGGTTGTTGAAGTCGTGGGCGACGCCGCCGGTAAGCTGCCCCATCGCTTCCATCTTCTGGCTCTGACGCAAGGCCTTTTGAGCTTCTTCCCGCTCGGCAATGGCCTCGGCAATCCGCCCTTCGAGGCTGGCATTGAGCTCGCGCAGCTCCTCTTCGGCAGCCTTGCGGGCGGTGATTTCAATTGCAGTGCCGGTCACGCGCAGACAGCGACCGGCCGCATCGAACACGCCCCGGCCTTTTGCCGCCACCCAGCGAACGATGCCGTCTTCGCGACCGATCGTGCGATAGTCGACCTCGTAGAGCGCACGACGCTCGGGATCGACCGCCGCGGTAAAGGCCTCGATGGTCGCTTCATGGTCATCGGGGTGCAAGCCGTCATAGAAGTCCTGCAGCGTGACGGGCACGTCTGCCGATATACCGAACATGGCCTTGGTTTGCGATGGCCAGACCAGCGTGTCCTGCACGAAATCCACGTCCCAGAACCCCACGTCGGCGTGGTCGACGGCAAGACGCAATCTGGCCTCGCTGACCCGGATCGCGGTATCCGTTCGCGCGCGATGGACGACTAGCGCAACGGTTTGCGCGACGAAGTCCATGATTTCCGTATCGGCAGGCGACGGCTCACGCCTCTCGGGGTGGTGCATGACGAAAGCACCCAGCAGTGCGCCCTGCGCCGAGCGGATTGGGACTGACCAACAGACATGCAGCCCTTGTTCCTCCGCCTGCGTGTGCAGCTCGGGCCAGAGCGGGCCACTCGATACCTCGGGCAGATTCGTGCGCGCGTCGAACAATACGGCAGCAGCGTAGGCATGGGTGTGGGTTTGCAGGCTGATGTCCCTGACGCCTCTGTTATAGGCGCCGGGCAGGCTTGGTCCCGCCCAGTGCTCCAGATGTCGGCCCTCCTCGTCCAGCAGCATGATGCTCCCCAGAAACCGGGCAGATGACAGCGCTTCCACTTCGCGGACAATGGCGTCCAGCGTCACGGTGAGCGCCGCCTGTTCGACAGCCAACTCCAGAATGCGGGTCTGTGCAGCGCCGATGGCGATCGCGCGATTTCGCGCCTGAGTCAGCCGCGCATTCTCGATGGCGATGGTTGCAAGACGCGCCAGGCTCTCCAGCCGCTTAATCGTGTCGCCGCCGTGGTCGCCAACCTCTGACCAGTAAGCGCCAAGCGCCGCAACAGGGACAGGTCTGCCGATGGGCACCATGACCAGGCTGCGCACGAACGTCGGCGCGTAAGCATCTTGCGGAATGCGTGGATCAAAGCGCACGTCACGAATCGCAACGGTCTCACGGTGATGCATCACCCAACCCGAAATGCAGTGGTCCGCCTGAAAGGTCTGGCCTTGCCAAAGCGGGGAAACCGCGTCTTCGGCGACATAGGAGCAACGGCCTTCATCTTCTATGACAACGGCGATGCCCTCGGCTCCGACGGCAGCACGGGCAGTGTCGCGCAGCACGTCAACGACCTCGTCCACTGACCGTGCCATGACCAGTCGCTCACTTGCATTGAGCACATGGGACAGGCGGTCTTCGTTGTTTTGATCTACTGAAACAGTCGACAAGCAGAGCTCCCAACGAATGCCACAGAGAAATTTCCGTGGGTAAATTCAAAATGTGGTTGATGTAAGGGGTGCTACTGGGTGAACCTCTTTTCGAGGCGCGGTGAGCCTGAGTTTCTCAAAAATACGACGACTTGCCATGACTGCCTATCGGAACATCTCCCCAAATAGTTGCAAGACGCTTGGGCGTCCAGCCTCAGGCTCATTACCGATCACCGTTTATATGAGGGGCAATTCAGGTCAGCCCCGTACACTTGCTTGCAGGGCTCCCTCTCAATGAAGGAGGGAAAGGCCTGAACAATCACACGTTTGGGGAGTGCGAACTCAGCCTCCTACTTATGCTTAAGCGTGGCTTGTCCGAGAGGCTGCGATGGTTCAAACGATCCATCACTTCACCGTTGCCAATGATCCCAGGGTAGCGGTCAGATTGACCTGATGTCGTTGCGAAATGTCCGGATAATCAATTTTGAATCTGTTGTCAGCTTAAGGCTCGTCAAATAATCGGTACTCCACCGACATTCGGTAATTTCGCTTAAAGGCATCGGTGCAAAATAATCCTTGTCGAAGTCTGCAATGAATATGAAATGCTCGACGGTGAGGGTCTCAAATCTCGCAATCAGCACCATTTCATTGGGCTTTAAACCTGTCTCTTCCTCCAATTCTCTGAAAGCTGCTTTCATCAAAGATTCAGAGCGCATGGGGCGCCCTCCTGGGAGATTCCATCTCGATCCGGCCCGGCGAACGAAGAGTAACTGGCGCCCTCGACGACAGATGACGGTAGCTCGCTGCTTCATTGAACCTCCTGAACGATCTCGCTCTGATTAGAGCCACTCCGACCGTAAGGAAAGAGCCCACAGCTGCAACAGATGCTGCTTACATGAACGAGCATAGCCATAATGGCGACTCACCGAGAGTCTCCCTGCCATTTCATCGAGTCAGGGACGAGGAGTGCCACTCCCATGCCAGACCCCGATATCGTTGACAACACATTCTCCACGCACCTTGGGATCAAGACTTGTGAACAAACTTGGCCACACGAATGCACCAACCGCAGAACTGATTCGGAGCATGCGTGAGGTCGCGGTTACCTTGAAAAGCTCCTCTACTTCGCTTTTATCAGTTGCGGTTCGCTTGGCTGAAGCAGGGCAGGATGCTGAGGCAATGGTGCTCATAGACCTAGCGAAAGGGATTCAGGAAGCAGAGGACAAAGTGCGCCGGCACGCCAAGGAAGCTGGGACGGGAATGATCGTGAAGCTGAGCATGCATTAAGACAAGTCTCTCTGCGCCTCAACTGCGTCCACGGTAATGATATCGGTCGCCACCTCTTGGCAACCTTGAGATTCGACAGCAGTGGTGACCTTCCGATCGGTTGGGTGCCAGATCTCAGACGAGCAGTCCTGCGAGCCATCCGATAGCCCACCATAGATTTGAGGGAATCGCAGGCAGAAAAAAGCCCGCAGGAGTGGCGGGCTTAAAGGGATTCAAAAGGAGTAGATGTCACCGTAGTCGACCAGAAGTGAACAAAACGTGAAATCCATTTTTTAAACCATTCTCATTAGCGAAATTGCCGACGAATGGTTTCCTTGGGTTCCGCAGCGCAGTCCGATCACTTATGCATGGAGCGATGGGGGCTGGCGTATCACTGCGAAGCAATCGAACGAGAGGTAACCGTGGACGGCGCCCGTGTGTTCAAGGCCTCTCGGATAGCCTCTGGTGAAAGATCTGCTGAGACATTCAATGCCGAGTCCGACGGCGCCCACGAAGCAAACTGATCATGAGAAAACGCTTCGACAGAAGGCTCAAACCTGGAATAGAGGTACCTGACCTCATTGGTTACAAACTGGGTCGAATACGCCGCACCCACTCCGAATATGATCAGTCCAAATGTGGCGGCAACCTTCTGTAGCTTCGGATGCATCGTGTCCTCTCCGCGTGGCAGCACCATGATCCTAGTCCCGCGAGGATAAAACGCAAAGGCCATCACGGAACTGAATGGCTCTAGAATCTTCGAACAAGCTTCAGGTCTCCGGCCTCATATCGGCGACTGCCCCTACCACCACAACCTGCATTGTGTAACTTGAGGAGGAGATCAAATGAACAATGAACCGTCTGAATTTCAAGGCTCATGCCACTGCGGGACAGTGCGCTTCCAAGTAAGAATCTCCGAGGGCCTGAAGACTGCTCGCCGCTGTGATTGCTCCTATTGCCGCATGCGAGGAGCGGTCGTTGTAACGGCATCACTAGGAGACTTCGATCTCATATCTGGCGAGGAAGCTTTAAGTCTCTACCAATTCAACACCCACATCGCGAAGCACTTTTTTTGCTCCAGATGCGGTATCTACACCCACCACCAGCGACGATCCGATCCCCACCAGCTCGGGATCAATGCCTCATGCCTGGACGGTGTCAGCCCGTTCGATTTTGAGGAGATTCCCGTTAACAATGGAGTGAATCACCCATCCGACCGAGTAAGTCGTGGCGGCAGCGAGATTGTAGGTGTCTTGAGTTTTGTGCCGTCCAATCGGTGACCGCCAACTTCACCTAGCTTCCTCGAGCCCAGCCATGCCCCCGCATGAGTTCATCTGTTTGAGCGTATACAGAACCGGCTGACAGACTTAGCCTGAGACTGATCATTGGCGCAAAGGATGCGACAGCATGGACAGCAATCAACGCATGATTCATTGGTCAGCGGCCTGGGCTTTGGTCGGAGGAGTCGTCGTATGCACCGGGTGCATGCGTGGCCAGCCAATAACTCAAAGTGGTGAGTCATTTACCCATGAGGACGACTGTAAGGCCAAGGACGAGGTGGCAGCAATGCCTTGGGCAGAGCTGCACGAGATACTCGATAAGGAACGTGGCTGAGCGCTCAACGACAGGTCACCCCCTCCGCGAAACCATCTCTCCTGCACCCTGTATCGCCAGTTGCGCTTTCATTTCGGCAATGAAGTTGGCGATCCCACGGCATGAGTCGAACTGAGACCGGGAAATACCACCTGCTACCAGGTTCTGGCCTGTCGATTGATCGAGCAACTCGACTGAAAGATCGCCGCGCGAGTCAATGATGCATTTGCATTGAAGGGGCAAGAAGCCACGCTCAATGATATGGCGCAGCTCAAGCTCAGATAGAGCCATGAAGAACACTCCTTGTTATTGTTTTGGGGCGTGCGGCGAGCCTACGCGGCTCATTGGTTGACGCACGCGCCTCACCTTGTTTTAGCAGAGAGTCAGAGACAAACCGGCGAATTAGGGTATCCAAATGTGACCAGCAAAACGTTCACGCCTGCGGTCGTTTCTAGAAGAGGGCAGCCGCGATAATTCTGCGCCAAGCCTCATCACCTGGCTCGTTGTCTGCCTGGTCAAATCGTCGGGGATTCGCGAAAGCTCGACTACAGACCATTGAGATCAACGGGCACCCAAAGCTCTCTGTGATGTGGCGGGCTGGAAGTTGTCGTTGGCATTGCCCTGCAGGATTTCACCCTTGGATACGTGCCCGCACTGAACGTTTTGACGAAGCTCCTTGCGGCGTGACTCTCGCATCTCTTCGAGTTCAGCCGGGGTTCTGGCTAAGAAGCGCAACGCGAAGTCGTAGGGATTGGTGCCCTGCTCCTCGACCGCATTTAGGTAGGCAGCTTGTGCGTGCCTCGCGCGAAGCTCTTCGACATATAACCCGCCAGGGTGCCGGCTCAAGTTCGCCAGCTCTCTTTGAAGCTTCTCGTTGCGACTGATGAAAATCTCGAGCGCTTTGGCGACACTATGATTCGTGAACGGCATTTGTTTCTCCCTGATTTGCACTGGATCTCAATCGGCAGCGCCTGAACTTACATGCAACTCGTCTCCTAGGCGCCTAGCGGTACCTGCACATGAGCGAGGTCAGAAGCATGCAATACCGAGTGTTTGAACAATAAAAAACCCGCCGAGGCGGGTTCTTTTCTATCAACACCATCCCAACATCTTGTCAGAGGCCGCCTTGGCCGATGGCAGATCATCCTTGACCTCTGAAGCACTCCTGCACTCCAGTTGATGGATCCAATTTATGCCTGAGGCCATTCGCCGTAAACGGCCAATGTGCTGAAGAGTGTGTAAGACATTCGCTAATACTTCGCCCATCTCCGCCTAGAACCGACGTATCGCCCAACCAGGGATGAGCCTCTAGAGCTAGCGGTGCGCGCCTAGAACAGATATGCCGGATATTGGTATGGCCTAATGCCTCTCTTTCTCTTCCAAGGGAAAAAGCGCAGGTTAAGTGATTATGCAGTAGCCATGAGAAGTCCAAAATGACTGGTCAACAGAGTCGGCACTTGGCAGAACCATCACCAGATTTACGAAAGGCTGAACCCGCGCAGAGCAATATCCAATGGCGGCAGGCGCTTCTAAAGCTTCAGCTGAGCCGGGATTCTCATTTGGCTGCTGACTGCTACCGACGCTGCTCTGCCCTGCTGTCACATCTGGTGGAGAGTAAGCTGGTGACCTCTGTGGAAGAGGCAGCAATGCGGGTTGAGATCAAAAGCGCTTGGGTGGCGGCGGTAGAACGGGTTGATCAGCCGGATTCTGTCTCGATTCGGCAGGAAGACCCGGACTCATGTGGGGTAAATGTCGCGACGCATCGCAGTGATAACTGATAAATCCAAGAAGACCGTTGTGTTCCAACAAGATCACTCACGGGACGCATGAAGCAAATGAATTGTTCTGTCGTCCGGCTCTGCGCCAAAGAACTGATCGAGCGCTCGCTGAAACACGGCGGGTTCCGAAGCAACCTCGTTGAACAATGTCAGGCACGAGTGCAGCTTGAGATCATCTGGCGTGCCAAAAATCTGGAATGCGCTCAAATTGCCATGCTCTAACAGCGTATGGACGCAGTCATTAAGTCGCGGCCCGAGCACGGGATGGGCGAGATAGGCACGTGCCTCTTCCATACCGGTAATGCCAAAACGCATCGCGATTTCGCTTCTGCCCAACCCCTTCAACTGGGGGAAAACGAACCACATCCAATGGCTCGTCTTTCGGCCTGACCGCAGTTCATCCATGACCCGGCTGATAACTGGACGCTGCGCTTCAACAAATCGCGAGAGATTAAAAGAGTCGTTCATGCTGCGATTCCTAGGCGTGGTATCAGGCAACGCGTATACCTTCGCCGTTCCCATCGGCAGCAAGCGGGGCTCAAAAGCACCCGGCTTAGATAGTCCATGCCTACTACGCCGATTGGTTGTTCTACTGGTCAGTGTCTATTCCGCCATCGGGATCAGGCTCAACATTCTCGTCGTCCGCCTCAACAGACTCACCATTCCTGTTAGAGGATTTAGAAGAAGGCTTTTGGGGATCATTGATGAATGGGACGCGGCTAGGGCCTTGCTCTTCAAAGCCTTCAGTTTTTGGCTGCATGGTGAGTCCTCCTAGTGTTGAGGTTTAGAAGTCTCGCGAATGCGTACGTTCAACCTGATCGCGACAGGCAGACTTGCAGTCAACCACAGTAAGAGTCTGGGCTATTACACGAAAGTGCACTGCGGCGAACCGTCAAATCAGGAACCTCTATGGCAGAACAAATACCGGTGGCCCCATTCAAGTCCGTTGGGTGCGCCGAATGTCGAAACCTTGATAGTCTGGGTTTTAGCTTCACCATGGCCTTCCAGCCAATCTTCAACGTCAGGACAGGCTTGCCATATGCCTACGAAGCCCTTGTTCGTGGTCTCAATGGTGAGTCCGCTGCCAGCATTCTGGGACTGGTGAATGACCAGAACCGATACCGCTTTGACCAGGCATGCCGCGTGCGGGCCATTGAGCTTGCAGCGGACTTGGGCTTACCCGCCATCCCAGAGTGCAAGCTCAGCATCAACTTCCTTCCCAATGCCGTGTACAGGGCCGAAACCTGCATTCGTGCGACCTTGGAAGCTGCACGAATGTTTGACTTCCCAGTTGAGCGTCTGATGTTTGAGGTAACCGAAGGTGAACGAGTCGATGACCCTGATCATCTGAAATCTATTTTTCAGGAGTACGAGCGCCAAGGTTTCACTACCGCAATCGACGACTTTGGGTCAGGGTATTCAGGCCTGAATTTCCTGGCGATGTTTCAGCCGAATGTTCTCAAGATCGACATGGCGCTGACACGGGGTATTGACCGGGATGGAGTACGACGCGCCATTGTTGAGGGCATCGTGCTGGTATCTGAGCGGCTGGGAATCACGGTCGTGGCGGAAGGCATCGAGACGCTCGAGGAACGTGACACTGTGCTCGCGCTGGGGATCGATCTCATGCAGGGCTACCTCTTTGCCAAACCTGTTGTAGGCGAACTGCAGACCATGCCTCAATCACTGATCGCTTCACCCCCCGAGACGTGATCTGGGCACCGAAGACCAGGAGTCCAACACTATCAATTGGTAAGCCGACGGGTGATGACCTGTGCCTCACTCGTCGGCTTCGCCGATCACTCAGTTGGCGATTCGGTATTGATGAAGGGAGGCACGTCGGCCAGCGCCAACTTTCGACACTGCGTGCTCCGAGGCAAGCGTCTTGCCGCTAATGGCTCCAACTTTTGCGGCAGCCCGGTTTCCAGCGCTCGCTCAATCGCCATCACAACCCGCACGTCCCGCCATCCTTCTTCGCCATCAGGCTCAGGTGCTTGGTCATTGAGAATGCAGCTGGAAAAATACGCGGTCTCGCCAGCGAACTGATCAACAACCGGGTGCACATGCTCACTGGTCTCGCCGTTGATCGTCGCCCGGTAACTGATCGCCACGCCTTTGCCGTACCCGAAGCATGGCGATGCCTCGATCTCGCCCTTGGTGCCGAGGAGTTGAAAGCGCTCAGTGTCCGGCAGCGTGTAGCTCACGGTGAAGTGAGCCAGCCGCTCTTGCGGGAAACGCAGCGAGACGGTCACTGTGTCCCATGAGTCAAGCGGGGAGCCTGACGTCCTTGAGCCTAATGCCATGACCTCAATGGGCTCAGCGTTGAAAAGCTTCCTCACCATGTTCAAGGGATAAGGCCCCATGTCCGCCACGGGGCCAGCGGCGAAACCATTTTTGTTGCGGTGGTTGCTGGCTTTAACAACTTGCGCGAAAGTCGAAGTGAACACCCGAGGGTCACCAAACTCACCCTTTTGCACACGTTCAATCATCTCAAGCGTCCCGGGCTCACAATGCAGCCGGTAAGCGACCATGAGTTTCGCGCCCGTCCGTTCTGCAGCTTCGGCCATGTCCTGGCACTCGGCTTCGGTGGTTGCCATGGGCTTTTCCAAAAGAACATGGATACCGGCGTTAAGCGCGGGGATCACATACTGGGTATGCAGGAAATTCGGTGTCGCTACGTAGACAGCGTCGATTTCACCGGAAGCCAGAAGCTCGGGATACTCAGCATACGAATAAGACTTCAGGTCATAGATCGATGCCAGATCTTGTGCCTTGACCGGATCCCCTGTGACAAGGGCTGTCATCACTGAGTTATCAGTCTGGCCAACACCAGGCATGAAAGCGCCCTGAGAAATTGAACCACCTGCCACAACGGCATACCGAATCTTTCCATCTGAGCTGGGCATCTCATTCTCCTGTCGAGTCTCAACTGATCACACAGGGAATGGGCAAGTCTGGCCCGGCAAGGTTCCATCTTTGTCAGTGGAGAGCCAGGAGGTTGCTTCGAAAAGCGCGGGCTGCTGGTAGCGGTGATCCGGTGATCTTTTACTCGGAACGATACCGGGCTGGGTCGATCAACTTTATTAAGTGAGTCAACACCAGGACTTGCTGGCAACGTTCAGATAACCCTGCATCCGATCAGGTGGAGCACACATTATGCAAACCATGGATGACCTCAAAAACTCCAAAGCTGTGGCCAGCTTCATCTCGCGCCCAAGGCTAATGTTGGGAATGGTGATTTTCTGCGCCGGCGTGACCCTGTTGACGGTCGAGGCCGCGTCAACCTTGTACCGCTAACTACTGCCGTGTCCTTCCCCTCAGTTCCAGTGCGGGGTTACCGACGCTCACGACCGAACATCTTCAGAATTTACCCACCGAAGGAATAACCTATGCCGTGCAAACGACCAATGGCAGCTGTAGCCCTCACCCTACTTTGCGCAGTTTCAAGCGTTTCTTACGCGGCTGAGGATCCCGGCGTCACGCTGGATCGCCCTGGAACGGGGGACAGGGAATACAAGGTTGGAGATCCCGTACCTGATGAGTACCAACGTGAAAGTATGGAAGTCAAAGACTGGAAAAGTCGGCACTTGAAGGCGCCTGGTGAGCACGAGCAGTGGGTACAAATTAAAGGCAAATATGCCTTGATCAGTGTGCCTACAGGCACCATCAAGGAAATGGTCAACAAATGAGACGAGACGGAGCGCAAGCACGCGTCTCTAACGCGTAGATCTGCATTAACGGAGCTAATTGGCTGAACTGGCAATGCTGGGCACAGATGTTTGCCATCAAAAAAACCCGTGCAAAACACGGGCAAAAACGCCTGGCTCGGGCTACGACCGGCCAAGCAATCCTCGTTTGAAGCGGTGTACAAACAAAGCGGTGTGCAAGCCACGCACACTGGCGGTGGCCTGAGATTCAAAACTGCGGGCACATCGACTCAGCTCATTGGATATGAGTGCTTGTACACCGGTTTTTTTGATTGATGAACTTCCAGATTCAATGGCCATGATTTTGTCCTGATCGAAGCAGTCATTAAGCTGGCAGCAACCGCTACAGTTGCCGCCTTCTCAGGTATTACAAAGCTGGATCGATGTCTTTCTCAGACCCTTGACCTAAGCCAGAACCTAGATCTGCACCTGTTACAGGATCAGAGGTCAGATCGGACTTAGTACGCTCCTTGAGCATTGTCAGGGTCACTGAATCATCCTCACTGAGCTCAACCGTCGCCGTCCCATCGCCACCATCGACTGCTGGATGGGGATTCTCAACATACTCAAATTCCGCATCGCTGTTCCACGGCCCGCGCACGTTCGGCTCGCCATTGGACATGCTGAAGTAGGTGCGGCTGAATTCCGGCATGCCGGGGAGCTTGCCTTGCGGAAAGTTCGGCTGGATCGAATGCAGCGCTTTCTCGAAAGAGAGCTGGTGGGCGATCTCGCGAGTCATGAGAAAACCCAGCGCGTCCTTGATTCCCGGATCGGTGGTGACGTTCATCAAGCGCTCGTAGACGATCTTGGCACGGGCCTCTGCAGCGATGTTGGAACGGAAATCCGCCGTCGGTTCACCGATGGTGTCGATGTACGCTGCAGTCCAAGGAACGCCTGCCGAGTTCACCAAAGGCGCGCCTCCCCCGTATAGGAGGCTGGTGATATGTGAATCATTGCCAGCACCATTGATATCGCGGTAAAGCTCGCCCTCTGCCTGAACGCCTTCGGCCAGCTTACCCTTGGCGCCCTTGTTGAGCATGACGATGATCGACCCGATGATTTCCAGGTGGCTCAACTCTTCGGTGGCGATGTCCAAGAGCAGATCCTTGCGACCTGGGTCTTCCTCGGCGAGCGCCTGGGTGAAATAGCGAGTGGCAGCCGCCAGCTCACCTTGAGCTCCACCAAACTGCTCCAGAAGAAGATTCGCCAAACCCGGATTAGGCTCAGCGACGCGCACGGTATATTGCAAACGTTTGTTATGTAAGAACATGTTGTTACTCCCATCCCTAGCTATTTTTAGGCGAATTCGGGCCGAAGCCCGATATCGCTCACGGTTTACTACTCAGGAATCAACTTCAAACTTAAAGCTGCTTAGCCGCTACTAAACTCAGTGTGCTCGACTTATACATAGTTCCAGCTTTGTATAGGTTCCGTCTCAAAGTTAGTTCGCGACACTAAAATGGCGATGACGCAGTCCATCACTTTTTAGCGAGCGTCGCTGCTTGGTTACCACCCTCCTCAGCAATGGCCGAAAGCTTCTCATCGGCGGCCTTTTCTTCTGCCAGCGTTTCGGCCAAGAGATTGGCAGCGTCAGTCATTCCAAGGTGTTTGGCCATCGCGATCAGCGTGCCGTAGCTCGCTATCTCGTAGTGCTCAACCTTCTGGCAGGCCCCGATTAGTGCGGCGTCCAGCACCTCGCCTTTCTCGATCTCCTCTAGCAATTCCTTACTATCCTCTACGAGGCCTTCCATCGCGACGCACTTCATGCGTTTGAGCTTTAGCCCGGCTTGCTCGACGAGTTGGTCAATGCGTTCGATCTGACCTTGAGTCTCCTCAAGATGCGAGGTGAAGGCTTCTGCGAGCTTTGGGTTAGTGGAGGCGCGCGCCAAGCGTGGGAGTGCCTTAGTAATCTGCTTTTCCGCGCTATAGACGTCGGAAAGTTCATGAATAAACAGATCATCCACAGTGGTTCTAGCCATGAGCAAGTCCTCTTACTGAATCCCGTTTGAAAAAGCAGGCGCGGTAAATCATGCGCCCTGTTATGACTCGACCTGACGCGAACGCCGGATGTTCTGGAAACTAAAGGTGTTACCGACCGGTGGTTAAAAGTGCCTTATAAACCCACCGTTGACGAAATAGGGTGAACGTTCGTGATGGTCATTGCTCACAAGCGCATGGGCGCTCATGCCCATCATGGAACGGTGAGGAAAATAATAATGGCGAACGTACTAAATACTTGCGCACTGACCCTGCTGATCGGATTGGGCACGCAAAGCGCTTTCGCGGCGCAGGACAACGATCATTTTGTAGAAGACGCCTCCGCTAAAGGCGTGGCTGAGGTGGAGGCTGGCAAGCTTGCACAAGAGAAAGGAAGCGCTGCGGATGTCAAAAGCTTCGCGGACATGATGGTCAAAGACCATACAGCCGCGAACTCCAAGCTCAAGTCCATTGCTGACAAGAAAAACCTTGAAGTTTCGGACAGTGCCGAGCTGGTCGACAAAGCTAAGGCGATGATCCTGGAGCTGCGCAGCGCCAAGTCTTTCGACCAGGCCTATGCCAATAATCAGGTCAAGGCCCACGAAGCGACGATTGCTCTCTTCGAAGAGGAAGCATCCAATGGCAAGGATGCAGATCTCAAAGCCTTCGCCACCGAGACCCTACCGAAGTTGAAAGCCCATCTGGAGCATGCCAAGACATTGGCAAAAGCTCATGGTGGTGATGCCGCGAACTGAGACCAGATGCGCCGCCATTTAATGCGCGGCGCTTTTACTCAATGTAGAAAAGGATTTCGCCCATGGTCATTTCCTACGATGGTATCGCGTCGCTTTGCGTGTCCGCAGGCGATGATCAAATCCCCCTCCGCCGTCTTCACACCATAGCGTTTATCAAGCTCAGAGCCGAGTATCCCAAAGGGTTGGGGGTAGTGGACTTCGTAGGCCATTTGAACCGACCGACTGTGTTTAGGCAGGTACAGATTTGCACGTCTGCAGGCCCATCAGTGACGGGAGAGATTACTGATTACCTGGAGCATGGTACCGGTGGGTGGATCAGGTTTGAGGTTGATGACCAATAAGGTGTCCTCTCCCCTTTCAATCCTACTCATCCCCTCATGCGATCTTGGCAGAAAGCTGCTCATCGCCTTGTGAGAGGCCACCGAACTCAGTTCGCAGCTCCGCAATCAGCTCCGAGATCGCACGACTTGTGCCCAGTGTGGCCACATCAATCCCACCCACGACGAAATTGGCGCCTGTGGTTCGGTCAATAATCTCAATGGTGAGTTCGTTGGCTGAAGGCGAGGTACACCGACACTGAAGAGGCAAGAAACCCGATTCGATGATGTGACGTAATTCGAGCAGTGAAATAGCCATGGTGATTTCCTTGTTATGTGAGCGGTGGACTGCAACGCGAAGGTCTTGATTCAATCTTTCGGCGGTAGAGAGGGCGTGAAAATTGATCGTTGATCAGCAGGGGGCATATGAGCACAATACAGGTGAGCCCTGAAAAGGCAGTCGCGACGCATTTGAAGGCTCTACGACGTACGATTCGAGCCTTGGCTAAATTGCGCATGTCTCAGATTCATGAGCTTTCGGGACATCAGACGGTCGATTCAAGACAGAGCTTGCTCCTTAGCTTCGAGCGTCTGGAGGCTTGCCTGTCGGAAATGGAGGAAACGCTCGCGACAATCACAGAAGCGACGAAAGGTGGCTGATCAACTTCTCGCTTGAAGAAGCGGTCACCCGTCCATGCCGGACAAATTACGTTGAATTAATCGCTGTAACCCTCTCTCTCACCTACATACCAAGAGACCTATGTAGGCCCCCATGACTTCCTTTAGAAGTGTCGCTGACCGCCTGACTGCCACCCCTGCAGGTTCGTCCGAACCTGTTGACGTTTATCACAAGCTCTTGCATGAGCCTCATCGCGCAGACACGGCCCAACTCCGTCTTTTTCTGGAGAAGCAGCTGCAATCAGCGAATGCTTTTCCTGATGCGTTGCCCGGCGACCTCAATGGGCTCCCGCAATGGATTGAGGCGAGTGCAAACAAGGTGGCAGCTTCGTACCGCGAGTACCTGGAAGGTCGGCGCGCAGGCCACGGTCGAACATTCTTCAGCAACAAAGCTCACGCCTTGTACTTCCTGCAGCATGTGGCCCCCACCAAGCTGGTAGACGGTGCCTGGCTGTACAGCTCGGTTTCGCACGCTGATGACTGGCGCTATCGCGACCTGATTCGCACCTATCTGGAGGAGCTTGGGGATGGGGAGCCGGCACTGAATCATGTTGTGCTCTACCGCAAACTATTGGCAGATCATGACTGTGCACCAACTGAAACGCTTGATGATGAGTACTACCTCCAAGGCGCCATTCAGTTAGCGCTGGGGCATCTGGGCGATGAGTTTCTGCCTGAGTTGTTAGGCTACAACCTGGGCTATGAGCAGCTGCCGTTGCATCTGTTGATCACGGCATTCGAACTCAACGAACTGGGGATCGACCCCTATTACTTCACCCTCCACGTCACCATCGATAACGCCAGCACTGGCCACGCGCACAAAGCGGTCAAGACCGTGCTCGATCTGCTCCCGAATGACGAATCTCGACCAGACTTCATCGCGCGACTGCGCAACGGGTACCTGTTAAATGAATTGGGCAAAGGCACCCAAGCCGTCATTGGCTCCTTCAATCTGGAACAGGAAGTGGTGGCAATGTTGGAGCGCAAACGTTCCTTCGGCCAATACATGCACTCCGATTACTGCCGTCTAGAGGGCCTGACGGTCAATGAGTGGCTGGCCAAGCCAGGGCAATGCAGGGCATTCCTGGCGGCGCTTGAAAACAAGGGCTGGATCAAACGCCATCAAAACCCGTCGCAGAGTCGTTTCTGGCAATTGATTGATGGGCCCGGTGCTGTGATGTTCGGCGTGTTCAGCGGGTATGAAATGCAGCTGTTGCAAGACTGGATCACCGGGGACTGGAAAGAAACGGGCGCCGCCAAGCCAGCCAATCCATTCCGATCACGATTTCGCAATCGCCCTCGAGCCGAGGCCGCTGAGACTACCCCTGCGGCGCAGGCCACCCACTCAACATCTCGTCTGATCGATCTGCTTTCGCCTGCCCACCACTGCACTCCCGAGGGTTTGCACGCCACCCGAGCCTACGCTCGCCAACTCGCCGAAGGAACGTTAGCGCTATGAGTCAGTCCCCTGCATTCAGAACCTCAAACGCTGCCGCCGTATTGGAAGACCAGACACACGACGTAGCCTTGCTACAACTGGGCCGGCGTCTTCAGGCAGATGGGTATCAATTCACGACCGTCACGCCGCTGACCCATCAACGCAATAACCAACGTGAAGACAATCGGCAAGCCCGGGATTTGCGCGGCATTTTCGGCTGGAATCGTCCGTTTGAATCACAGCTACTACCTGATGCCGAGCTCAAGGCATTGCTTGACAGCGGTGTTATCAGGGCTCATGCCGGGTTGTGGATCAGCGACGTCAGATGGTCGAGTCTGAGAGACACGCTTTTTGTCCACTCAGGCTTTCCAACCGTGGCCCATGACTCGGTATTTTTCGGCCCCGATACCTATCGGTTCGCCCAAGCCATCGAAGAACACTTGCGCACCTCGACTCATCCCATTCGCACGGCAGTCGATATCGGTTGCGGCAGCGGTGCAGGCGCCATCCTCATCGCCGAGGCTAGGCACGACGCCCAGGTACTGGCATTGGACATCAATCCCACGGCCCTGAGGTTCACAGCAGTGAATGCGGCACTGGCTGAGACAGAGAACGTCTCTGCATGGCACAGCGATCTGCTCGACAGTGCATCGGGAGATTTCGATCTCATCGTCGCCAATCCGCCGTACATGCAGGACTCCCAGAAACGAGCCTACCGGCATGGCGGAGAGCGGCTGGGATCTGCTCTTTCCGTCCGCATCGTCGAACAGGCCATACATCGTCTGACGCCAGGCGGCAGTCTCGTGCTTTACACCGGCGCACCCTGGATTGATGGTGTGGATCTGTTCCTTGAGCACGCCCGACCTATTGTGGATCTGCCAGGCTTCACGTGGTCGTATCGCGAGGTTGACCCTGACGTCTTCGGTGAAGAGCTTGAGACTGAAAACTACACCCAGGCCGAACGCATTGCGGCGGTGGTTCTGACGGTGACCAGGCTCTCATGAGCCAAATCATCACCCAGCGATCAGAGGCTGACGTCCAGGATGCTTCTGACGCGATCATGTTCGGATCGCTGAAAGATCGGCTGGACTTCTATCGGAAGGAAATTCAGTACGAAACGACCATGCTCTCCAGTCGGACAAACGCCTATCTGGGGGCGCAGTCGTTTCTGGTGATTGCCTACTGCTCCTCCATGGCGAACATCAATCCGCAATGGGGCGACATTTTCTCGCTGGTGGTCTCAATTCTTTTGTCAGTTCTGGGGCTGATCACCTCTCTGCATGCCTGGTCGGGCATAAAAGCTGCGTACGAGATCATCGACCACTGGTATCTGAAGCAAAGCAATCTGTTGCAAAGCCAGCCCAAAATGAGCGATGCGTACGACGATTCCCCCCTGTTCGCTAAACGGGAATCCAATCAGCGTGGGTATCGGGATGCACTGAAGTTTTCGATGCGCTCACCCTGGATCTTTTTCACTCTGTGGATTCTGCTTGGCGGGTTCTCAGCGCTGATTCACTTCATCGCGATCAAAGTCTGATAAAAAAGCCGCCTTTGAAAGACGGCCCTTAACCACTATTAACGCCTTCACCATCAGCGTTGCGGTGGATGCTCCTGAGACACGGAGTCGTTGGCTTCTACGTCTGACATGTCCTCGTCCACCAAGATGTCGCCATCGAGGATTGGCGCCGGTTCGTTGTCCTTAGAGTCGCCCTCGTCGCTGCCAGGAGGCGGATTGGGCATCACGTCAGGACGACCTGGTTCCAATGGCTCGATGGCGTCATTGGCATCTCTGTCATCACCGGGTATTGCGGAACTGTTCATAAGCACCTCGCTCGACCACGAAAGAGTCGCGATCTACAGATTTCGAAATCGCTTTGTGCTTCCCGTTCGATGAAGTTCTCGAACGGTCATTGCCTCGTGATAAATCGCGAACTCCTCCCCCTGCAAACCCTCACATGAGTAGGCTCGGACTGCTGGAAGGTACGCAACGGTGCAAGACCTGAAGATCGCCACGTACAACGTGAATGGCATCGGCGCCCGACTGCCCAATTTGCTGCAATGGCTTGACCGCGAGCAGCCTGACATTGTCTGCCTACAAGAACTCAAGGCACCGGACAAAGCGTTCCCGGCACGAGACCTTAAGGCCGCAGGCTACGGCTCGCTGCACCTCGGCCAGACCTCTTGGAACGGCGTTGCCATTCTGGCGAGGGATTCCGAGCCATTGCTGATCCACAAGGGCTTGCCAGGTGAGGAAGCCGATACCCAGGCGCGGTACATCGAGGCAGCGGCCCATGGCGTCATTGTCGCCTGCCTGTACCTGCCCAACGGCAACCCTCAGCCCGGCCCGAAATTCGACTACAAGCTTCGTTGGTTCGAACACCTGATCGAGCACGCGGAATCATTGCAGGCCAGTGAACATCCAGTCGTGCTGGCCGGGGATTTCAATGTGGTGCCGTCTGACGAAGACATCTACAACCCACGCTCATGGCTCAAAGACGCCCTGCTTCAGCCCGAGAGTCGCGAATGCTACAGCCGGCTGCTGGCTCAAGGCTGGATCGACTCGGTTAGGCACCTGTATCCGGACGAGCGCGTATACACGTTTTGGGATTACTTTCGTCAGCACTGGCAGAAAAACTCCGGCCTGCGCATCGATCACCTCCTGCTGAACCCAGTACTGGCGCCCCGTCTGCAAGATGCGGGTGTTGACGCCTGGGTGCGCGGCGAAGAGCACGCGAGCGATCACGCACCCACCTGGATTCGCATCGGGGATGCGCCACAGAAGCCGGAAAATAAAACCCGGAAGAAAAGCCAATCCGCTGCCTCGCTGCCAGCTCACGGCAAAACCCAATCGAGCCTTGAAGAGTACAACCGCAAACGTGACTTCAACGCCACGTCCGAGCCAGCCGGCGGCAGCGACCACAAACGTGGCTCAAAGAAAAAAGCTTCCGATCAAGCGCTTCAGTTCTGCATTCAGAAGCACGATGCATCCCGGCTTCATTATGATTTTCGGTTGGAGCTGGATGGTACGTTGAAGAGCTGGGCCGTACCCAAAGGCCCGTCCCTTGACCCCAAAGCCAAACGCTTAGCCGTGCATGTCGAAGATCACCCCATCGATTACGCGACGTTTGAAGGCAGCATCCCCGAGGGCCATTACGGGGCTGGCGATGTCATCGTGTGGGATCGGGGCGTCTGGAAGCCATTGTCAGACCCCGCCGAAGCCTACGCCAAGGGACGACTGAAGTTCGAGTTGCAGGGCGAGAAGCTTGGCGGCGTATGGAACCTGGTGAAGACCCATATTCCCGGCAAACAGGAGCAATGGTTCCTGATCAAGCATCAGGACGAGTTTGCCCGTGCTGAATCGGATTACGACATCGTTAAGGAACAGCCCGACAGCGTGTTGAGCGAACGGACAATCGTGGCCAAGAAAAGAGGTGGCAAAGCTGCCGAGCCGAAACCCGTCGAGAAGGTGCCAGCACGCAAGAAAAGGCCTGCGAAAGCCAAGCTTGAGGGCGCACAGGCGGCAGACCTCCCCGATACTCTTAAACCGGAGCTGGCGACGCTGGTGGAGTCAGCCCCCGACGGCGACTGGCGCTACGAGATCAAGTTCGACGGCTATCGGGTCATGGCCAGGGTGGATGACGGGAAAGTGCAACTGTTCACCCGCAACGGTCATGACTGGACGCACAAGCTCCCGCGCCAGGCCGAAGCCATCGCCAGTCTCGGGCTGGCCTCTGCGTGGCTGGACGGCGAGATGGTGGTCGCCAACGAGGACGGTGTCCCTGACTTCCAGGCTTTGCAGAACGCATTCGAATCCGAGCGCAGCGGCAATATCGTTTACTACCTGTTCGACATGCCCTTCCTCAACGGTATCGATTTACGCGAGGTGCCGGTCGAGCAAAGGCGCGCCGCCTTGGCCAAAGCGCTGGAAGCCAGCGAGGACGAGATACTCAGTTTTTCTGAGGACTTTGGGGAGGCCCCCGACGCTCTACTTAACAGTGCCTGTCAGATGAAGATGGAAGGCCTGATCGGCAAACGCGTCGGCAGCACTTATGTGTCGCGGCGCAGCGGCGACTGGATCAAATTGAAATGCAAACGCCGGCAGGAATTCGTGGTGGTCGGCTACACCGAGCCAAAGGGCGCTCGGAGCAAATTCGGCGCGCTGCTGCTGGGGCTTCACGATGCCGACAGCGGCGAACTGCGTTTTTCGGGCAAGGTCGGGACAGGCTTTAATGAAGCGACACTCAACACCATCTTCCATCAGCTCGTCCCGCTGGAGGTAAAGAAAGCGACCGTGGTCAATCCACCTACGGGCTTCGAGGCCAAGGGTGTGCACTGGCTCAAGCCTCAGTTGCTGGCCGAGGTGGCGTTCGCTGAAATCACCAAGGATGGCTCAGTCAGACACGCGGTGTTCCACGGCTTGCGCACGGACAAGCCGGCCAAGTCCATCACTGAAGAACGCCCTGCTCCGCCATCCGACGTCGAGAAAGCCCCAGCGGCGAAAACCTCTCGAAGCAAAACCGCCAAGGTCGCCCCAACTCAAAAATCAGAGTCTGCTGCCGGATCGACGTCAGGAAAGATCCGCTTAACCCACCCCGAGCGCATCATTGATCCCACGAGCGGATCGACCAAGCGTGACTTGGCGGACTACTACATCAGCGTCTCCGATTGGTTGCTACCGCAGTTAGCGCAACGCCCTGTTGCGCTAGTCAGGGCGCCCGAGGGCATCACCGGCGAGTTGTTCTTCCAGAAAAACGCTGATCGGCTGTCAATCCCGGGCATCGAGACGATGGGCAAGGAGTACACCGGCCATCCGGTCATGCTTATCAACAATCTTGAAGCCCTGATCGGGGCCGTGCAGATGAGCGCGATGGAGCTGCATACCTGGAACGCTGTTTCCAAAGATCTGGAGCGGCCCGACCGCTTCGTGCTCGACCTCGACCCCGACCCCTCGCTACCGTGGAAGAGCATGGTGGAAGCCACTCAACTGACCTTGGCGGTGCTCGATGAACTGGGACTCAAGTCTTTTCTCAAGACCAGTGGCGGCAAAGGCATTCACCTGGTCGTGCCGCTTACCCCCAAGGGCGACTGGGAGGCTGTGAAGGGCTTCAGCCACGCCATCGTCAAACACATCGCCAAGCTGCTGCCAGATCGTTTCTCAGCCGTCTCGGGGCCGAAAAACCGCGTGGGGCGCATCTTTATCGATTACCTACGAAATGGCCTGGGGGCCACGACGATCAGCGCCTACTCAGTCCGCACGCGGGAGGGGCTTCCGGTATCGGTACCCATCTTTCGCGAGGAGCTGCTTGAGATAAAAGGTGCCAACGTCTGGAACATTCATAACCTTCATGAACGCTTGGGGCAGCTTGACAGCGATCCGTGGGCAGACCTGCCGACCACCCGGCAAACGATCACCGCCGACATGCGTCGGCGGGTAGGCATCAAATAGCGAATAACACGAGGACAAAGACAATGGACAACTACCACATCACCAAAACCGATAAAGGCTGGGCACTCACGAAGCAAGGCGCTGACCGTGCATCTAAAACCGCTTCGACCAAAGCCGAGATCACCTCGCTCGCCAGCGAATTTCTAGAGGGTAAAACCGCCTCACTGAAAATTCATAAGGAGGACGGCACGATTCAAGAAGAACGCACCTACCCTAGATCAGCCGACCCGGCCAAGACGAAAGGATAGGCATGCTCCCTTACTATCGACGCTACCAACCACACATGGGTGCGGCACCTAGTCTCAGGTAACCAAGGCAGGGACGTTGTGCAGGGACGTTGTTGCTCTGCCTTGGCACCCGAGGCTCAATAATCAGGGTGAATGCTCGCCTTTCCGGGTCTTACTCATTGCGGCCACCGATCTTCAACAACCGCTGCATGAGCAGCGCGTTGCCAAGTGCTGCATCACGAGCTGTATTGTCGAAAATACACCAGGTCGGCACGTCCTCCGACATCGCCTCAATCCTTTTCACAAGATGTTCAAGCCATGGCGTGTCATAAGCGCTGTAGTAGATTCTAGGTGCCCCGTGTAGGCGCCAATAGCGAACTCCCGGCCAACCACTCGGCTGCGCACCATTACTCAACCTGACAGGATCAGCCGCCACTTGTGCTATGTGTTGATCAACGAGAAGCCCGTTAGCGTTTGCCCAAGACTCATGGCGCGGCTCGATCACCACATGCCCTGAAAAGCGAGCTCTCAGCGAGTCGAAGAAGCAGGCTGCGACCCGGGCATCGAATGAGAGTGAAGGTGGGAGCTGAATCAGCAGGCAGCCGAGCGCGCTACCCAGTGCAGTGACCTCCGACAAGAATTTATCAAGCAGATCTGAGCAATCCACGAGTCGGCTCTCGTGGCTGATCGACTTGGGCATTTTCACTGAGAAGCGGAAATCGCTGTCTACCGATGATGCCCACCTAGCGTAGGTTGCAGGTCTGTGTGGCCGATAGAAGGAACTGTTGATTTCAGCAGCGCCCAACCGTAGTGCGTAACGTTGCAGGTGCGTACCTTCGCCTTCAAACTCAGGCGCGAATTCTTGGGCCAGCTTCCAGCCAGCGCACCCTACATAAACTTCTGCGGTTTTCAATACAGTACCTGTTGTGCGTCGCGCATGAAGATCTCAACCGTCTTGGGGCCAATGCCTTCGAATTCTTTGAGCCTTGCCTCAAACTCAGATCGGTCTTTGCTGGCCTCAAGAATGTTCAGCACTTTCCCACCGTAGTCGCGCGTCAAACGCTCGCTCAGCTTCAGTAGTCGGTTGGCGGTAGATTCGTCGTAACGGGTGTAACGGCCCTCTCCCAGCATCCTCACCAACTGGCCGTGCGTACATGCCGCAAGCTTGTCAGGCGTGTCACGATGGTGTTTCTCGACGATGATCCTGTAGGCCTGAGCGGCAACGTCACTTCGAATTCTCTTCCCCATCAGAAAACTTGCAATGAGCCACTTGAACAGTGCCTCCTCAGCTTTCTCGGCAAGGTCGATGTTTAGGTCTGCGGCACCAATCACCATCGTTTGTTCCTCAATGACTCTGGGATGCACTAGAGCCCATGCGCCCCATTTGATCGCAGAGTTCGATGCGGCGGATGGTAGGGAGCTCGGGTTCCTTACCATCGGCATAGCCGAGGATTCCTGCGGGCAGTAACGACCATCGCCCCAACCGAGGTAAACCAGCACAGGGGTTCGATATGAACACCCCGATCTCTAGCCGTAGTGAATCAAGCGGCGGCATATGTCCACCAGGGCACCCGTACCTAATCCTCTGAGCCAGTTTCGGAGAGCAACATGGTCGTAGGTATGGCTGATGTGCCTTCTTAATCATCCCCCCAAGGGCGAAAGTTAGGATGACCCTTGAGAACCCTGAAACACTCGCCGGATGTTGGGCCGAGCCTTTCGCGTTATGTTCATTTGAAGCGACGAACAGTCTGAAACGAATGGTTTCACCAGCCAGCTGATTTTACTCGCGAGGTTGCGGCTATCCGAAGGCATGAACTTAACCGACGCTCCATAGCTCCGCTCTTTAGAGGCCACACTCAACAGCGGAGAAAACAATATGCGAGCTCTCACCTATCACGGTGCCCATGACGTCAAGGTCGACACCGTTCCCGACCCGATCATCGAGGCGCCGGA
>NZ_JBIVCV010000015.1:0-136631 GCF_044746765.1 Pseudomonas sp. NPDC090203 | reverse complement strand
CCCGCGTCGCATTTTCCCTGATGCAGAACAAGGACGCATACCAGGCAGGAAAGAGGGCTAAAAAACTTTGCCCTCAACCATAGAATCTCCCACGGATCCTGAGCAATCAATGATGGAAGGCATCCCACAATCCCGTAGCAGTCCGGCTCGCCGGCGTCAGCGATCTCAAGGCCGCCCCGCCGGCAAGCCGGACTGCTACGGGACCGGTGGTGTCCGCAAGTGTGAGGTCCGCACCGATAGCCTGTGGGAGCGGGCTTGCCCGCGAAGGCGCCGAGCCTGACGCCTAGGGGGTGCCTCATCACTGCTTTCGCGGGCAAGCCCGCTCCCGCGGATCATGCCCCTTCAAGGATGGAAGACATCCCACAATCCCGTAGCAGTCCGGCTCGCCGGCGTAAGCGATCTCAAGGCCGCCCCGCCGGCAAGCCGTGCTGCTACGGGACCGGTGGTGTCCGCAATTGTGAGGTCCGCCCCGATAGCCTGTGGGAGCGGGCTTGCCCGCGAAGACGCCGGGCCTGACGCGTCGGGGGTGCCTGAGCCACCGCTTTCGCGGGCAAGCCCGCTCCCACGGATCATGCCCCTTCAAGGATGGAAGACATCCCACAATCCCGTAGCAGTCCGGCTCGCCGGCGTCAGCGATCTCAAGGCCGCCCCGCCGGCAAGCCGTGCTGCTACGGGACCGGTGGTGTCCACAATTGTGAGGTCCGCCCCAATAGCCTGTGGGAGCGGGCTTGCCCGCGAAGACGCCGGGCCTGACGCCTCGGGGGTGCCTGAGCCACCGCTTTCGCGGGCAAGCCCGCTCCCGCGGATCATGATCCTTCAATGATGGAGGGCATCCCACAATCCCGTAGCAGCACGGCTTGCCGGCGGGGGCGGCCTTGAGATCGCTGACGCCGGCAAGCCGGACTGCTACGGAGGATTCAGACCAGCCCGCTCAAATCCAGCTTCTCCTGAGGCACCGGCATCGAGAAGTAGTACCCCTGCGCCTGGCCTGCGCCCATTTCACGCAGCAGTTGCAAAGTGTCGGCATCTTCCACGCCCTCGGCCACCACTGTCAGGCCCAGGGATTCGGCCATGCGCACGATGGCGCGGACGATGGCGCGACTGCGCGAGCTGGTGGTCAGTTCCAGGGTGAAGGACTTGTCGATCTTCAAGCCGCTGAAACGGTACTGGTGCACGTAGCTCAGCGACGAGAACCCGGCGCCGAAATCATCGAGCACCACCGACACGCCATTGGTGGCCAGGCGTTCCATGGTCTGGCGTGCCAGTTCAGGCTCGGCCACCAGTGCGCCTTCTGTCAGCTCCAGGCAGATTCGCGATGGCGCCACGCCGTGCTGGCTGAGCAGCCCGAGCACCTCATTGGCGAACTCGGGGCGGCTGATGCTGTAGCTGGAACAGTTCACATGCACCGTCGGCCAGTGCGCGTGCTCGGGCTGGGCGAGCAAGGCCACCACCTGCTGGAGCATGTAGAAATCCAGCCGGCCAATCAGGCGCAGGCCCTCCAGCGCGGGCAGGAACTGACCCGGTGCGATCACCCGGCCATCGGCCTGGCGCCAGCGAATCAGCGCCTCCAGCGCCAGGATCTGGCCGCTCTCCACGTCGATGATCGGCTGGAAGTACGGCAGCAGCTCATCGGTACGTTTGAGCGCGTTGCGCAGCGCCGTCTCCTGCTCCATCTGGTCGGAAACCTCGCGGCGCACCTCCTGGTTGAACACCGCGTAACTGTCGCGCCCGGCATTCTTGACCCGGTACATCGCGGTGTCGGCATCGCGCAACAAGTCAGCCGGTTCGCTGTGGAATTGCAGGTCAGCCGCCACGACACCGATGCTGCACGAAGAAAACACCGCATGCCCGTCGATGTAGAACGGCACGTCAAAGGCCAGCAGGATGCGCTCGGCGATGGCAATGGCGACGTCCGGCGGCGCAGGATAAGCCAGCACCGCAAACTCGTCCCCGCCCAGACGCGCCAGCAGGTCGCAATCGCGCATGCAACTGCGCAGACGGTCGGCCGCCTGGATCAACAGCTGATCGCCCGAATGGTGGCCCAGGCTGTCGTTGACCATCTTGAAGCGGTCCAGATCGATGAACATCACCGCCAGCTCCTGGCCGTGATCGCAGAATTCGCCCCAGGCACCGTGCAGGCTCTGCTGCAGATGGCTGCGGTTAGGCAGGCCGGTGAGCGAGTCGTGGGCGTTTTCATGCTGCAACTTGGCGTTGGCGTAATCCAGCTCGCGGGTGCGGTCCTGCACCCGGGCTTCCAGTCGCAGGTTGGCGGTCTGGATGGCTTCGGCCGCGCTGCGGCGGGACAGTGCGGTGTCGATATGCCGGGAAACGAAGGTCAACAGGTCCTGATCGCGCAGCGAATAGCTGACATGTGGCGAGTAACTCTGCACCGCCAGCACGCCGCGCACGACGTCGCCGTCGAACAACGGAATACCCAGCCAGGAACAGGACCGGTTGATTTCATTCTGGATGGTGATTTCACCGGTGGTCTCCAGCCGCCGCGCCTCGGCGCTGTCGATCAGGCAGGGCCGGCGTTGACGAATCACGTATTCGGTAAAGCCCCGCTCGCCCCGCCGCGGGTCAGGCCGGCGCACCAGACGCTCGTCCACGTAATAGGGGAAGGTCACCTCCCCTGTGTCATCGTCGAACAGGGCGATGTAGAAGTTCAGCGCGAACAGCAACTCGCCGACAATGCCGTGCAGGCGTTCGAACAGGTCGGCCATGTCCCCCGGCTGGCTGGACAGCTCGGTGATCTGGAACAGCGCGCTCTGCAGATGCTCGGCCCGTTCGCGGTCGGCCACTTCGCTGCGCAGTGCGTCGTTGAGCCGGGACAGTTCCAGCGTGCGGCGCACCACGGTCTCCTCAAGGTGCACCCGGTGCAGGATACGGTCCAGCGCCATGGCCACGTGGCGTGCAACCACCAGAAACAGTTCCTGGTCCTCGACGCTGTAGACCCGCGACAGGTCATAGACTTGCATCGCCAGCATGCCGAACACGTCATCGGACGCGTTCTTGAGCGGCGCCCCCATCCAGAACTCAGGGCGGTGCCCCACGCAATGGAAGCGCTCCTGAGCCTGGGCGCGCTCTATGTCCGCAGCGTTGACGAACAGCGGCTGCTCGGTGGTCAGCACGTAGCCGGTCATGGACAGGCGTTCGGGATCGAGAAACTCCTGAGTCTCGGCCTCAAGGGCGTCAACGTCAGTAATGTCGATGTAATAGGGGTAGGTTATTTTGCCGCTGTGGCTCTCGTAGAGCGCGAGGTAGAAGTTTTCCGCGTCGATCAGCGTCGACAGTTGCTCATGCACGCCCTGCAGGAACGCCGAGCGATCCCGCGTGGAGCTGGCCAGGTAAGTGATTTCATACAGCACCCGCTGGGTCGCCTGGGCCCGGGCCAGCGCGTCGGCCTGCAAACGCAACCCCAGTTTGCTCGCCAGCGCATGCAGGAACGGATTGCCCGATTCGCGCTCCGGCGTCAGCAACCATCCCAGCGCAGATTCACCCTGCCCTGTCGCCCAGCGCTGCAAGCCGTGGTCGCGACAAAAGGCATCGAAGCCTTCACGGGGGATGAGCCTGGGCCATTCGGTGGTCTGTGCGCCCTGGGCCAGCAAATGCATGTGCTGGTTGGCGCGATAGGCCGCCCAACTGAGGTCGGGAGCGGCCTCCTGCGCGGCACGCAGCAACGCGTCGAGTGGCTGCTCGTCACTCAGCGAGACAAGACGTTGGGCCCCATCGCCAGGCTGTTGCGCCACCTGTTCATTGGAGGATGGCGAGCGCTGCGGCGGGTTCGATACATGAAAATTCACAGGCGCTCCATTGCCAGCGTGGGACTGGTCTATCTTCATGGGGTCTGACAGAGGGATGCAAGCGCCATATCGGTAATTGCTGCCTGTAAACGACGAAAAATCCGCATTTCACGACATTTCATGGAATGCCCTACTTCGTTATCGGCAGACGACCACTGAAATGAAAGAATTTTCACGCACGCTTGTCAGCTGAACTGCCACTTGCGACCCCTGTCCCTTGTTGACCTGTTTACGCACCGCGCCTCTGTGCGGATGCGGATATCCGAAGCCCTTTTGCCCAACTGGAGATGATCGAACATGATCAAGACTTACAGCTATGCCGCGCAAAAACCCACCGACCGCCTGGCGCCTTTCCAGATCGAACGTCGTGACCCGGGCGCCGACGACGTGCAGATCGACATTCTGTTCTGCGGCGTCTGCCACTCGGACCTGCACACCGCCCGCAACGAGTGGAACAACACGCTGTACCCGTCGGTACCGGGGCATGAAATCGTCGGCAAGGTCACGGCCGTCGGCGCCAACGTGAAGAACTTCAAGGTCGGCGATCTGGCGGGCGTCGGCTGCATGGTCGACAGTTGCCAGCACTGCGCGTCCTGCGCCGAAGGCGATGAGCAGTATTGCGAGAGCGGCTTTACCGGCACCTACAACGGGCCAGTGTTCGGTGGCGAGAACACCTTCGGTGGCTATTCGGACAAGATCGTGGTCAAGGAAAAGTTCGTCCTGAAGATTTCCCACAGCGACAACCTGGCCGCCGTCGCTCCGCTGCTGTGCGCCGGCATCACCACCTACTCGCCCCTGCACCACTGGAAGGTCGGCCCAGGCAAGAAGGTCGGTGTGGTGGGTCTGGGCGGGCTGGGGCACATGGCGGTGAAGATCGCCCACGCCATGGGCGCCCACGTGGTGCTGTTCACCACCTCGCCCAACAAGCGCGAAGACGGCTTGCGCCTGGGCGCCGATGAGGTGGTGGTGTCCAAGGATCCGCAGGAGATGGCGACCCAGACCAACAAGCTGGATTTCATCCTCAACACCGTGGCCGCCCCCCATGACCTGGATGCGTTCCTGAACCTGCTCAAGCGCGACGGCACCATGACCCTGGTCGGCGCGCCGGACCATCCGCACCCGTCGCCCTCGGTGTTCAACCTGATCTTCAAGCGCCGCAGCCTGGCCGGATCCTTGATCGGCGGCGTGAAAGAGACCCAGGAGATGCTGGATTTCTGTGCCAAACACGGGATTGTGTCGGACATCGAAATGATCCACATGAAAGACATCAACGAAGCCTACGAGCGCATGGTCAAGGGCGATGTGAAGTACCGCTTCGTGATCGACATGGCGACCCTCAAGGAAGAAGCGTCGGCCGCCTGACGCAGAAACTTCATCCGGCCCGTAGCAGCACGGCTTGCCGGCGGGGACGTCCTCAAGATCGATCCCGCCGGCAAGCCGTGCTGCTACGGGTCGTGTTCGCACGATAACTGGTCGGAACTTTCCCGCAACCATCCCCGCCCCCACGGGTCACAACCTTTACCCCTGCGCTCATGCCTCCCACTCCAAGACGCCATTCACAGGCGCGCCGTGGATTAGAGAAAAACGCTCATGAGTACATACAGATATTCGAATCAATGCGCAGGCCAATGATTGTTTATCGTTGATCGCTTCACGCAACCCCTGCCGTAGACGCCTGCCCACTCGCCCACCGTCGGGTGCCAGGTTTGACTCCATGCTGACGAGGAACCTGTCCATGACCGATCAGCCTGAAACGAACCCGAACGAATCCGACCTCAAGCCGTTCACCGCTCCTTCGCGGCGCAACTTCCTGAAATCCATCGGCGTGACCAGCCTGGCCGCTGCCACCGCACCGATCTGGACTCAGGCGCTGGAAGCCCAGGCGGCCGTGGCCGACGACACCGACCCGCCCGCGCCAGACGAGCGACGCATGACGCTCAAGGTCAATGGCCAGACCCACGCCCTCAACCTGCCCGCCAATGCCGCCCTGCTCGACGTGCTGCGCGACCGCCTGCAACTGACCGGCACCAAAAAAGGCTGCGACCACGGGCAATGCGGCGCCTGCACCGTGCACGTCAACGGCACGGCGATCAACTCGTGCCTGTCGCTCGCGGCGATGCACGAAGGCGACGAAATCACCACCATCGAAGGTCTGGCCAAGGACGGCAAGCTGCACCCGGTGCAGGAAGCCTTCTGGGAACACGACGCCTACCAGTGCGGCTACTGCACCAGCGGCCAGATAATGAGCGCCGTCGCCATGCTGCAAGACCCGCACATCGGCAAGGATGACCACAGCGTGCGCGAAGCCATGAGCGGCAACATCTGCCGCTGCGGCGCCTACAAGAACATCCTGGCGGCGATACAGAGCGCGCGGATCAAGTTGCAGGAGGTGAGCTGATGAGAGCCCTTGATTATGTCCGTGCAAGCAGCGTCGAGCAGGCGGTTGCCAGCCATTCGAAGAGCCCGTCAGCGTTTTTCCTTGCAGGCGGCACCACCCTGCTGGACCTGGTCAAGCTTGACGTGATGCCCGCCGACCAGGTGATCGACGTCAATCACCTGTCCCTCAAGCAGATCGAAGTGCAGAAAGACGACAGCGTGCGAGTTGGCGCGCTGGTGACCAACACCGCCCTCGCCCAGCACGACTACATCGTCGAGCATTACCCGGTGCTGTCCCAGGCGTTGCTGTCCGGGGCCACCACCCAGTTGCGCAACAAGGCCACCACCGGCGGCAACGTGATGCAACGGGTGCGTTGCAACTATTTTCGTGACGGCCATTCGGCCTGCAACAAGCGTGAGCCCGGCTCAGGTTGCGCCGCCATCGACGGCCATAACCGCAGCGTGCATGCAGTGCTGGGTACCAGCGAACAGTGCATCGCCACCCACCCCTCGGACATGTGCGTGGCCATGGCGGCAATTGGGGCGAAGGTTCAGGTGCAGGGTGCGAAAGGCTCACGCAGCATCGACTTTCTCGACTTCCACCTGCTGCCCGGTACCACGCCGTGGAAAGAGCACGCCCTGCTCGATGACGAGCTGATTACCCACATCGTGCTGGACGCGCCGCTGGCCGGCAGCAAATCGGGCTACCTGAAGCTTCGCGATCGCGCCTCGTACCAGTTCGCCCTGGCGTCCAGCGCCGTGATCGTGCAGATGGACGGTGACACCGTGCGCGAGGCCCGTATCGCCATGGGCGGCGTGGGCACCAAACCGTGGCGAGCAGTGGAAGCCGAGCGCTCGCTCAAGGGCGCGAAGCTCACGCCGCAGAACATCGAAAAGGCCGCGGCGCTTGCGCTGCAAGGTGCCAGACCCTACCGCCACAACGCCTACAAGATTGCCCTGGGGCAACAGGCGATCGTGCGCAACCTCAGCACCCTGAGCGCCTGACAGGAGCATTTCACATGACTGATCCCATCATAGGTTCGGCGCCACGCCGCATCGACGGCCGACGCAAGGTCACGGGCAGCGCGATGTACGCCTCCGACCATCACCTCAAGAACATGGCCTACGGCTACGGCGTGTTCAGCACTATCGCCAGCGGCAAGATCACCGGCCTTGAACTGGACGCTGCGCGCAAATCCCCGGGCGTGCTGGAGGTTTTCCACCACGGCAACTTCCCCGAGCTGTACCACAACTCGGCGTTGCCGATGTCCTTCGCGCAGATTCTGAAAGCGGCAAAGTCCGATGAAAGCCGCCTGCCGTTCGAAGACGAAACCGTCTACTACGCCGGCCAGTTCGTCGCGCTGGTGGTGGCCGACACTTTCGAGCACGCCCGCGCTGCGGCCTACAAGATCAAGGTCAGCTACAGCAAGACCTCAGCCGTGGCCAACCTGGACCAGGGCATGAAAGCTGGCAAGCTTCAGGACGGCAGCCCCGGCCACACGCGAGGCGATGCAGGCGCAGCGTTCGACAGTGCGGCCCACAGCATCGATGCGACCTACACCACCCCGGTGGAAACCCACAACCCGATGGAAATGCACGCCACCGTCGCCAGTTGGGAAGATGGCCGGCTGATCGTCTACGAGGCCAGCCAAGGGGTGGTCGCCCATCGCAATTCGCTGGCGAAGATCTTTGGCCTGGTGCCGGAAAAGGTCGAAGTGCGTGCGCCCTTCATCGGCTCGGGATTCGGCAGCAAGCTGTGGATCTGGCCCCATTCGGTGGCGGCCTGCGGCGCGGCCAGAGTGCTCCAGCGCCCTGTGCAACTGGTGGTGCCGCGTCCGCAGATGTTTACCACCACAGGGCACCGGCCCGAGACGCAACAGCGCCTGCGCCTGGCGACTGACGACAAGGGCAAGCTGGTCTCGGTGCGCCATGAGTCGATCAACACCACCTCCTTCACTGACCCGTACAAGGAAAACTGCGGCACCTCGACCAAGAGCCTCTACAGTTGCGCCAACGTGCAGGTGACCCACAAGACCATCGAGGTCAATCGCGGCACGCCCACTTCCATGCGCGCACCGGGCGCGGCACCGGGGCTGTTCGCGCTGGAGTCGGCGATGGATGAGATGGCCGACAAGCTCGGCATGGACCCGCTGGCCTTTCGCAAGCTCAACGTCTCCGAACGCGACGAAAGCCAGGACCTGCCGTGGTCGAGCAACCATCTGCAGGAATGCATCGACCAGGCCGCCAAACGTTTCGGCTGGAGCAAGCGCGATCCAAAGCCGGGTTCGATGAAAGACGGCCACGAAATCATCGGCTACGGGATGGCCGCCTGCAACTGGGACGCCTATCGCACCCCGGCCGAGGCCCAGGTTTCGTTGCGCGCCGACGGCACCGCCCACGCCATCTGCGGCGTGCAGGACATCGGCACCGGCACCTACACCATCGTCGCCCAGGTGGTCAGCAGCATCACCGGCATCCCCCTGGACAAGATCGAAGTCGAGCTGGGCAATTCGTCGTTTCCGCCGGCTCCGGTGTCAGGCGGCTCATGGGCAACCGCCAGCGTGTTGCCGGCCATCGCCGAGGCCACGCGCCAGGCGGTGGAGCAATTGAAAGCCTTTTCCGCCGCACCCAAGGGCGTGTTCGCCGGGACCAAGGTCGATCAGATCAGCTTCGAGCAAGGCCAGTTGAAGAGCGGCGAGAAATCGTTCGCCATCGCCGACGTGCTCAAGGCGCAGAAACAGTCCAGCGCCTTCGGCGAGGCCAAGACCGGGATGAACGACACCAGCAAGCATTCGTTCCGCTCCTTTGGCGTGCACTTCGTCGAGGTACGCTGGGATCCGGGCATCTCCCGGCTGCGGGTTTCACGGGTGGTCAGCGCGATCGACGTCGGCAAGGTCATCAACCACAAGACCTCGCTCAACCAGGTCGAGGGGGCGATTGTCATGGGCGTGGGCATGGCGCTGTTCGAAGCCACGGACTATGACGAACGCGACGGTATGCCGGTCAACAACAACTACGCCGAATACGTGGTGCCCGTGCATGCGGACCAGCCGGAGATCGATGTAATCCTGCTGGATTACCCGGATTACGAACTCAACGAATTCGGCGCCCGGGGCATCGGCGAAATCGGCATCACCGGCCTTGCCGCCGCCGTCGCCAACGCCGTGGCCCACGCCACCGGCAAACGAATCCGTGACCTACCCATCACCCTGGACAAATTGATGGAATTGCCGCCGACCATGAGTGCGTGAAACCGGTCTTGCCGGCGGGGGCGGCCGCCAGATCGCCGACGCCGGCAAGCCGGACTGCTACGGGTGTGGGCACCTCAACCCCGTAGGAGCGCGCTTGCCCGCGACCGCGTCCTCAAGATCGCCGACGCCGGCAAGCCGGACTGCTACGGGTTTGTCACCTCAACCCTGTAGGAGTGAGCTTGCTCGCGATGGCGTCCGCAAGATCGCTCCCGCCGGCAAGCCGTGCTGCTACGGGACGGTGTACAACCAAAGATTTTGATCTTGATCTTCGTGCGCGATGGCACAGGCGCCGCAGAACGCGACGTCAAGGCGCCAGGCCGAGCGCAGGTGTCGTGGAGGGGGATGAGCGGCAGGGATGCCGCGAAAGCCGTGCGGGCCATGGATGGCCCATCATGGCGTGCCCCCGGAACGGCGCCGGAGTCGAGGGAAGTCCGAAGGACCCCAGCCTGTCGCGAAGACCTTTTGGTTACTTTTGGGGCGAATGCCAAAAGTGACCCGCCGTAAGGGCGGAAGGCGCCCTCAGCACCACCACAAACAACGGATACACACCGGATCCAAACGTCACCCAGCGACGCGGAGCGTCAAGAAACCCGTTACCACGCAGAGCGTGGGAACGATCATCACCAGCGATCAAAGCAACTCCGGCTCGATCCTATCACGCCCCGCCATCTTCGCCGCATATACCCCCGAATCCGCCCGCAGCAGCAACGAATCCCCACCCTCACCCTTGCGCCAACTGGCAATCCCGAAACTGGCCGTCACCCTGCCCACCCCGTCCACCGGCTCCGCCCGCAACGCCGCCCACAGCTCCGAAGCCAGCCCATAAGCCTGATCGCCATCGGTATCCGGGCACAGCACCATGAACTCCTCCCCGCCCAACCGACAGAACACATCACTGCGCCGCAACCGGTGACACAGCCGCTTGCAGATCGCCTGCAGAACGTGGTCGCCCACCGCATGCCCCAACTGATCGTTGATGCGCTTGAAGTGATCGACATCCAGCATCACCACCGCGAACACCCCACCATGCCGTTCGACCCGCAGCAGCTCGGCCTGCAGCCGCTCCTGGAAATAACGGCGGTTGTAGACCCCGGTCAGCGCATCGGTCACCGACATGGTGCGCAACTCTTCCTCCACGCGCTTGCGCTCGGTGATGTCCAGGCACACCGCCAGATAACCAATCCACTGATCGTGCTCGTCCAGCACCGGACTGACCTGCATGTTGACCCGCAGCTTGCTGCCGTCCTGCCGCACGAAGGTCCAGTCGTGAGCCTGATGACCGTGCTCTTCCACCGCCTCCACCAGCATCGCCTCGCAGGCCTTGATCGAGCGCCCGTAGCGCAGGCTCAACTCGCACACGTGCTCGGCCAGTTCGCTGGGCAGGTGCAACTGGCGCAGGGTCAACTGCCCGCACACATGGGCGCTGCTGTAACCGAGCATCTTCTCGGCGCCAATGTTGAACGTGGTGATGACCCCTTCCAGGTCCGTGGCGATGATCGCCACCTGGGTCGCGGCGTCCAGCACGTTGCGCAACTGGCCGTGGGCATTGCGCAGTTGCTGTTCGCGCTGGCGCAGCATCAGCGTGCGCTGCTCCACCAGGCGCAGGGCACGCTGACGCTGGCTGATCAGCGCGTAAAGCAAGGCACTGAGCATGAAGCTCAACAGCGCGCCGAGCACCACCACGCTGTCGTTCGATGAGGGGTTGGTGCCGATGAACAGCGCGGTCGGACGAATCATCAGCCGATAATCGCGCCCGGCGAAGGTCAGCATCTGACTGACATGCAGCTCATCGCCCACGGCCTGGGCGGTGGATTCGTACAAGAGGTCCGGCGGTTGCCCTGCAGTAATGTCCTCCAGAGTCAGGGCCAGATTGTCCTGATCGGTGGTCGGCAGGCCCTCGGTCAACATCTTGCGCAGGCTGATCACCGCCATCAGAAACCCTTGCAGGGTTCCCGCCCCCGGTACGCCGATGTGCGGACGGCTCATCACCGGCGCCACCAACAGCACGCCCTTGCGGTTTTCCTCTTCCAGCCCGACCAGCTCCATGCGCGGCGATGCCGCCATGCCGTTCGCGCGGATGGCTTGCTCAAGGGTGGCCTGGCGCCGGCTTTCGGAGTTCACGTCAAACCCCAATGGCAGTGCCACCGTGCTACGGCTTTGGGTGTAGCGCACGGGGAAATACACCGGACGCGGCTGGGCGGTCTTCAGGCGCTGCTGGTCGTCGAGGTCGCGGATGGAAAAATCCCGCAGCCCCGATTGCTGCGCAGTGCTTTCGAATTGCGGGCGGTCAGCATCGATCACTCTGGGCGCCCAGGAATAGGCCTGAGTGAGGATCAGCAAGGGGTGGGCGAAACCGTTGAATTCTTCTTCGGAGACATCATCGGAATAGACGAAAAACCGTCGCAGACCATCCAGACGGCGAATCTGGCCTTCGAGCCGGTCCTGCACGCGGCTGACCCGTTCGCTGGCAAGCCATTCAAAGCGTTGGCGCAACTGGTGCTGATAGACCTGGACATTGGCCAGTGCCAGCATCGCGGTGAGCAGCACGCCGGCTGCAAACACAAGCGAAGCCACCACCCAGGACGAGGTGTCCACTTTGATCAGACCTAGGATCTTGGCGCTTGCCTGGTTTGACGACATACGCAGAACTCATGACGCCACAGAGCTGCCGCAACGCGCGGCCAGAGTTCACTTATAGCTATTTGCCACTAATTTGCCTAGGCTCTGTACGAAAAGTCCTGATACTCGGTCATGCTGCGTTGAAAACAGCCTCAGAATGCTCACTTACAACCAGTAAAGTCGGGCGCGACCCCGGCCGTTCCTCGGCTGTTTTCGCCTTGCCTTACCTTCGTCTCAAGACATTTCGTACGGAGCCTAGTGCTGTGTGTCGCTCTGTCTGGAAGCTGCGATGCGCTGACCGGGCCGGTCAGCGCATCGATGGGCATCACCGGGCGGTGATTTTCCAGGCGCGGTGGATTTTCCCGTTGCGGGCGAAATCCGGGTCGATGGTCTGCTGAGTGATTTCCTCGACCGAATAGCGCTCGGCAAGGTTTTCTTCCAGCTGGAACTTGCGGAAGTTGTTGGAGAAATACAGCACGCCGCCACTGGCCAGGCGCGCCATGGCCAGGTCGATCAGTTGCACCTGATCGCGCTGCACGTCGAACACCCCTTCCATGCGCTTGGAGTTGGAGAAGGTCGGCGGGTCGATGAAGATCAGGTCGTACTCGTCGCGGCTGGCTTCCAGCCAGGCCATGACGTCGCCCTGCTCCAGGCGGTTCTTGTCGGAGAAACCGTTGAGCGACAGGTTGCGCCGCGCCCAGTCCAGATAGGTTTTCGACAGGTCGACGCTGGTGGTGCTGCGCGCGCCGCCCTTGGCCGCGTGCACGCTGGCGGTGGCCGTATAGCTGAACAGGTTGAGGAAACGCTTGCCCGCCGCCTCGCGCTGGATGCGCATGCGCATCGGGCGATGGTCCAGGAACAGGCCTGTATCCAGGTAGTCGGTCAGGTTGACCAGCAACTTGATGCCGCCTTCCTGCACTTCCTGGAACTTGCCCTGGGCGCTCTGGCGTTCGTACTGTTTGGTGCCGCTCTGACGCTCGCGACGCTTGACCACTACGCGGCTCTTGTCGATGTTCAGCGCCTGGGGAATGGCCGCCAGCGCATCGAACATGCGGATCGACGCCTTCTGCGGGTCGATGGACTTGGGCGCGGCGTATTCCTGGACGTGGACCCAGTCGTGGTACAGGTCGATGGCCATGGCGTACTCGGGCATGTCGGCATCGTAGACGCGGTAGCAGTCGATGCCCTCGCGCTTGACCCACTTGCCCAGCGCCTTGACGTTCTTTTGCAGACGATTGGCGAACATCTGCCCGCCTTCGCTCAGGCGCGGCTGCTCGATGACCGGCGCCGGAGCCGGCACTGGCTTGATCGGGTTGCCGTTCTTGTTGAACTTGCGCTCCTGCGGCTCGTCCGGGGTCTGGTCGTAGGCCGCCTGTTCGCGCTCGGCCTGACGCTCCTCGGGGGTGCGGCGCTCGCCGGTGACGAACTGGTCGGGCAACACCTTGATGAGCAGCAGCTTGCACGGCAAGGCGCCGTTCCAGAAGGCGTACTGTTTGTGGCTGCGAATGCCCATGCGCTTGCCCAGGTCCGGCGCGCCGGTGAACACCGCCGCTTCCCAGTTCAGGCAGGCCTGACGCAGGCGCTCGCCCAGGTTCTGGTAGAGGTACAACAGGCTCGCTTCGTCACCCAGGCGCTCGCCGTAGGGCGGGTTGCAGATGACCAGGCCCTTCTGGTTCTGGTCCGGGCGCGGCTCGAAGGTGCCGACCTCGCCCTGGTAGATCTTGATCCAGTCAGACAGGCCCGCACGCTCGACGTTATTGCGACCCGGCTGGATCAGGCGGGGATCGGCTTCGTAGCCGCGAATCCACAGCGGCGGTTTGGCAAGACCGGCCTCGGCACGGGCCAGCGCTTCGTCATGCAACTTGCGCCACAGGGCCGGAACGTGGCCCAGCCAGGCCGAGAAGCCCCAACGCTCGCGCTTGAGGTTCGGTGCAATATCGGCGGCAATCATCGCAGCTTCGACGAGGAACGTACCCACACCGCACATCGGGTCCGCCAGCGCGCCACCCTCGGCGGCAATGCGCGGCCAGCCGGCACGGATCAACACCGCGGCGGCGAGGTTTTCCTTCAGCGGTGCCGCACCTTGCTGCAGACGGTAGCCGCGCTGGTGCAGGCTGTGGCCGGACAGGTCCAGCGACAGGATCGCCTCGCCACGGTCCAGGCGCAGGTGCACGCGCAGATCCGGGTTCAGCTTGTCGATCGAAGGCCGGTCGCCCTCAGGCGTGCGCAGCTTGTCGACGATGGCGTCCTTGACCTTCAAGGCGCCGAAATGGGTGTTGTCGATCCCCGAGCCGTGGCCGCTGAATTCAACGGCCAGGGTGCCATCGGGTTCCAGGTGGTCGGCCCACTCGATGTCATTGACGCCGTGGTAGAGGTCTTCGGCGTTCTTCATCGGGAAACGCTTGAGCACCAACAGCACGCGGTTGGCCAGACGCGACCACAGGCACAGCCGATAGGCGGTTTCCATGTCGGCACTGCCACGGATGGTCGAGGTGTGTTCGCGGGTTTCGAGCAGGCCAAGTGCAGTGGCCTCCTCGGCGAGCAGACCTTCGAGGCCTTTGGGGCAGGTGAGAAAAAGTTCGAAACGGTCCGACATGAGTATTCCAGGCCTGTTGGCTGTGAGTGGCGGGACGACGCATCGTCCCGCCCGATTTACAACAGGCGTCTTTCGTGGAGAACGCCTGCGCGGCACACCGGTTGTGCCAATGCCGCGACGATACATTTCGTCTGCGGCGTTTATGCTCGCCAGAAACACCCGGCGCGCATTTTGATATTAAAAAACCACTATTCAGCCCGACAACGGAAGTAATAAAAAGTCACATCCTTGACCCTTCGTCGTTTTAAATCTGACGTCAATCCGCCATCATTTGCATATGAGAACGACTCGCAAATTTCATCAAGACCCTCGTTTCAGGGCGCTTGGCTGAAAAAAACCACTCGAAACGATTCAGCACTTATGGCCTTTATGCTTCAAGGGTTACGTTCTTATGACAAAACGGTCATTCACAACGTCCCGCCCAATGGTTAGAAATCACCACAGGCCGTCGCCGCAACGACGATGGCACCAAGGCCCGCGACGCCGGCAGCGGGCATTCAACGGCAGAAGATTTCTGCCCGACCTCGACCTGAGGTCTCCAGGGACATTACAGTCAACAAACGAGGGCAACACCCTATGAGAAGACTTAAGCGTGATCCGTTGGAAAGAGCTTTTTCGCGCGGATATCAATACGGCGTAACTGGTAAATCCCGTGAGCTTTGCCCCTTTACTCTACCGTCAGTACGTCAAGCCTGGATCAACGGCTGGCGCGAAGGACGCGGCGACAACTGGGACGGTATGACCGGCACTGCGGGTATACACAGACTCAACGAACTTCACGCGGTCGGCTGACACTCAACAATCGACGGTACAACCCGACTTATCAAGGTTTCTTCAAACAGAGAGATCGGAAAAAATCAGCTTCGTTTGCAAATAACCATGCACGTCCCATCCGGACGGCGGGCTAGCGCCCAAAGAGGGGCTCCATAGCGGAGCCCCTCTTTTTTGGGCTTGAAAAAACAGCGCTTAGCGGGACATCGCCGCGATGGCGTCAACCGACTCGCGAATCAGCGCCGGCCCCTTGTAGATGAAACCCGAATAGATCTGCACCAGGCTGGCACCGGCTGCGATCTTCTCGGCCGCATGACGGCCTTCGGTGATGCCGCCGGCCGCGATGATCGGCAACTTGCCGCCCAGTTCGCCCGCCAGCACCTTGACGATATGGGTGCTCTTCTCGCGCACCGGCGCACCCGACAGGCCACCGGCCTCATCGGCATGGGGCAGCCCTTCAACGCGTTCACGGCTCAGGGTGGTGTTGGTGGCGATGACCGCGTCCATACCCGATTCCAGCAAGGCGCTGGCCACCAGTACGGTTTCCTCGTCGCTCATGTCCGGGGCGATCTTGATCGCCAACGGAACGCGCTTGCCGTGGATCCCGGTCAGGGCTTCCTGGCGCACACGCAGCGCTTCGAGCAGTTGCTTGAGCGAATCGCCGAACTGCAGGCTGCGCAGGCCCGGGGTGTTGGGCGAACTGACATTGACGGTGATGTAGCTGGCGTGGGCATAGACCTTGTCCAGGCAGATCAGGTAGTCGTCGACGGCGCGCTCGACCGGCGTGTCGAAATTCTTGCCGATGTTGATCCCCAGCACGCCATTGTACTTGGCCGCCTGCACGCGGCTGACCAGGTTATCGACGCCCAGGTTGTTGAAGCCCATGCGATTGATGATGCCCTCGGCATGGGGCAGGCGGAAAATCCGCGGCTTGGGGTTGCCCGGCTGCGGACGCGGCGTGACGGTGCCGATCTCGACGAAACCGAAACCCAGTTGCGCGAAGCCGTCGATGGCCGCGCCGTTCTTGTCCAGGCCCGCGGCCAGGCCCACCGGGTTCGGGAACTGCAAGCCCATGACCGTCACCGGCAACCGCACGGGCGCCTTGTTGAACAGGCCATTGAGCCCCAGGCGACCGCCTGCACCGATCAGGTCGATGGACAGATCGTGGGAGGTTTCCGGGGAGAGTTTGAACAGTAACTGGCGGGCCAGGTTATACATGGGCGGGCGCGGCTCGATTGCGGCTGAAGTCAGCCGCCGATTATAGACGTGCGCGGGGGTGAGTGCGAGGCATGTCGGCAACTTTGCGCGCCGGCCCGGCATCGCTGGCATATCGCTTGCTTGAGCCTGTACAGCCGGCGCGACCCAACGGCGGGTCCTGTCCGGGACAATGGCGTCGCGATCGTCCGGGCAGCGTTCGGAGGATGCGGCGTTTTTTTATGGAAGGCAGGCAGCCTTCAGGCGGAACCGACAATCATGACTGACAGCCTCAACAGCCCACTGGCCTGGATCAACGGCAGCGATGCACCGGAACTGAACAGCATCGATGTCGGCTTCATGGCCCTGACCGACAGCGCCTCGTTGATCGTCGCCGCCACCCAGGGCTTCGCCCAGCCCTACGGCCTGAACATCAACCTGCGGCGCCAGCCTTCGTGGTCGGCGCTGCGGGACAAGCTGATCAATCGCGAACTGCACGCCGCACACAGCCTCTACGGCCTGATCTACGCCGCGCAACTGGGCATCGGTGGCCCCGCCACTGACATGGCCGTGCTCATGGGCCTGAACCAGAACGGCCAGAGCATCAACCTGTCCAGTGCGCTGAAGGATCAGGGCGTGGTCACTCCTGAGGCGCTGGAGCAACGCACGCACCAAAGCGAGACAAAACTCACCTTCGCCCAGACCCTGCCCACCGGCAACCACGCGATGTGGCTGTATTACTGGCTGGCGAGCCAGGGCATTCACCCGCTGCAGGACGTCGACAGCGTGGTGGTGCCGCCTGCGCGGATGGTCGATCACCTGGAGGCGCAGCGTATCGATGGCTTCTGCGTGGGGGAGCCCTGGGGTGCGCGGGCTGTGAGCCAGAACCTGGGGTTCACCCTGGCGACGTCCCAGACCATCTGGCCCGATCATCCGGAGAAGGTCCTGGGCTGCAGTCGCGAGTTCGTCCAGCAATACCCCAACACCGCGCGTGCGCTGGTGATGGCGGTGCTCGACGCGAGCCGTTTCATCGAGCAGAGCCTGGACAACCGCCGCAGCACCGCGCAGATGCTCAGCGGTGCCGATTATGTGAACGCCCCGGTCGAGGACATCGAGGCACGCCTGCTGGGCGAATACAGCGACGGGCTGGGCAATCACTGGCAGGATCATCACGCCTTGAGTTTTCATCGCAAGGGCCAGGTGAACATGCCCTGGCTGTCGGACGGCATGTGGTTCATGACCCAGTTCCGCCGCTGGGGCCTGCTGCGCGAAGACCCTGATTACCTGGGCGTCGCCCGGCAGGTGCAGCAATTGGCGCTGTACCGCCAGGCCGCCGAAGCGATGGATATACGGGTGCCGAGCGATTCCATGCGCAGCAGCCAGTTGATCGACGGCAAGGTCTGGGATGGCAGCGATCCGGCCGGGTACGCCCGCAGCTTCACCCTCCACGCACTGGCCGATTGCGCGCCTGTCGCCGCTGATCACTGAGGAGACGCCTGCATGCTGCGAATCCTGTTGATCAACGACACGGCGAAGAAGGTCGGGCGTCTCAAGAACGCGCTGACCGAGGCGGGTTTCGAGGTGATCGACGAGTCCGGCCTGGTCATCGACCTGCCCAAACGGGTCGAGGCCGTGCGCCCGGACGTGATTCTGATCGACACCGAATCCCCGAGCCGCGACGTGATGGAGCAGGTGGTGCTGGTCACCCGCGACCAGCCCCGCCCGATCGTGATGTTCACCGACGAGCATGACCCAGGGGTGATGCGTCAGGCGATCAAGTCCGGGGTCAGCGCCTACATCGTCGAAGGTATTTACGCCCAGCGTCTGCAGCCGATTCTCGACGTGGCCATGGCCCGGTTCGAAAGCGACCAGGACCTGCGCGCGCAGTTGCACGCCCGTGACCAGCAACTGGCCGAGCGCAAACGCATCGAGACGGCCAAGGGTTTGTTGATGAAGATGAAGAGCTGCAACGAAGAAGAGGCCTACACCCTGATGCGGCGCCAGGCCATGAGTCGACAGCAGAAGCTGATCCAGGTCGCCGAGCAGATCATTGCCATGAGCGAGTTGCTGGGCTGACCTCAAGGGCCTCCCCGCGGGCAAGCCCGGCTGCTACGGGATTGGGGGTAGACCTGATGCCACGTCCTCCCGCTGACCGTAGCAGCACGGCTTGCCGGCGGGGCGATTTCGCGGGCGCTGACGCCGGCAAGCCGGACCGCTACGGGATTGGGGCGAGTACAACATCCGGGAATACACACAATCCCTGTGGGAGCGGGCTCGCCCGCGAAGGCGTCAGGCCTGACGCTTCGATGTCGCCTGGCACGCCGCCGTCGCGGGCAAGCGCGCTCCTACAGATAAGGGGCAAGCGGTGCTCGCAGAGCCGGACTGCTACGGGATTGGGACGAGTACGACATCCGGGAATACACACAATCCCCTGTGGGAGCGGGCTCGCCCGCGAAGGTGTAAGGCCTGACGTTTCCATGTTGCCTGCCACGCCGCCGTCGCGGGCAAGCGCGCTCCTACAGATAAGGGCCAAGCGGTGCTCGCAGCAACTCCGCATAACCGTAGCAGCACGGCTTGCCGGCGGGGCGATTTCGCGGGCGCTGACGCCGGCAAGCCGGACTGCTACGGGATTGGGGTGACCTGGGTGCGCTGGCCCAGGTTTTGCTAGGTAGACCACACAGGTAGCCAACGGCGGTTGCCCCACTTTCGACAAAGACGTCGCACACCCCTTCGCCATGGGCGGACAGGGTTGCGACGTTTTTTCGTTCTGGTCCCGGAAACGGGCCGGGTGGAGCGCCGGGCTGGTGCTTCACCTGCAAGACCTGACCCGTGACGGTGCGCCGCACCCGGCACGCGCAACACATTCCTGCAGATGAGGTGTTAGATGAATACAAGCTTTTGGAAAGCCGGCCATAAACCCACGCTGTTTGCAGCCTTCCTCTACTTCGACCTGAGTTTCATGGTCTGGTACCTGCTGGGCCCTCTGGCGGTGCAGATCGCCACCGACCTGCACCTGACCACGCAACAGCGCGGGCTGATGGTGGCCACGCCGATTCTGGCCGGAGCCATCCTGCGCTTCCTGATGGGCATGCTGGCTGATCAGTTGTCACCCAAGACCGCCGGGATCATCGGCCAGGTCATCGTCATCGTCTCGCTGTTCTGCGCCTGGCAACTGGGGATCCACAGCTATGAACAGGCGCTGCTGCTGGGCGTTGGCCTGGGCATGGCAGGGGCCTCGTTCGCCGTCGCCCTGCCCCTGGCGTCCCAATGGTATCCGCCGCAGCACCAGGGCAAGGCCATGGGGATCGCCGGGGCCGGTAACTCGGGCACCGTATTCGCCGCGCTGATCGCGCCGCTACTGGCCGCAAGCTTCGGCTGGAACAACGTGTTCGGCTTCGCCGTGGTGCCGCTGCTGTTGACCCTGCTGGCCTTCTCGCTGATGGCGAAAAACGCGCCGGAACGCCCGAAGGCCAAGTCCATGGCGGACTACTTCAAGGCGCTGGGTGACCGCGACAGCTGGTGGTTCATGTTCTTCTACAGCGTCACCTTCGGCGGCTTCATTGGCCTGGCGAGCGCCCTGCCCGGCTACTTCAACGATCAATATGGCCTAAGCCCCGTGACCGCCGGCTACTACACCGCTGCGTGCGTGTTCGGCGGCAGCCTGATGCGTCCGCTGGGCGGCGCAATGGCCGATCGCTTCGGCGGCATCCGCACCCTCTCGGGCATGTACGCGGTGGCAGCGATCTGCATCGCCGCCGTAGGCTTCAACCTGCCCAGTTCCTGGGCTGCCCTGGCACTGTTCGTCGCCGCGATGCTTGGCCTGGGTGCCGGCAACGGCGCGGTGTTCCAGTTGGTGCCCCAACGCTTTCGCAAGGAAATCGGCGTCATGACCGGCCTGATCGGCATGGCAGGCGGCATCGGCGGCTTCCTGCTGGCCGCAGGCCTGGGCGCGATCAAACAGAACACCGGCGACTACCAACTGGGACTCTGGCTGTTCGCCCTGCTGGGTGTGCTGGCGTGGTTCGGCCTGATGAACGTCAAGCGCCGCTGGAGAACCACCTGGGGTTCGGCCGCCGTGACCGCAGCACGTGTCTGACGCCAACGAGGCTTGACGATGAACCAGCCACTGACGCTGAAACCCGAGCCTGCGGTCGGCCTGCAACTGCGCTTCGCCGAATTCAGCGCCAGTGGCCCCAGGGCGGAAAACCAGGACGCCACCCGCCTGGTCACCCCTGCCCCGGCGCTTGCGGCCAGCAAAGGCTATGTCTTTGCGCTGGCCGACGGTGTGAGTCAGTGCGTCGATGGGGGTTTGGCGTCCCGCTCGACCCTCCAGGCACTGGCCATGGATTACTACTCCACGCCCGAAACCTGGGGCATCGCACAGGCGCTGGACCGCCTGCTCCTGGCGCAGAACCGCTGGCTGCAAGCCAATGGCCTGCTGACCACCCTCAGCGCGCTGGTCTTGCGCGGGCGCCGCTTCACCCTCGCCCACGTGGGCGACTGCCGCGTCTATCGCTGGCTGGATGGCACCTTGCAGCGCATCACCGAGGATCACGTCTGGGAGCAGCCGGACATGCAGCACGTGCTCAAACGCGCGCTGGGGCTGGATCAGTATGTGGTCATGGATTACCGGGACGCCGAACTACGTGAGGGCGAACGCTTGCTGCTGGTCAGCGACGGAGTCTGGGCCGTGCTGGGCGACGATCGCATCCGCTCGACTCTCAATGAGCAGAACGATCTGGACGCCGCTGTACGCACCCTGGTGCAGTCGGCGCACTTGGCGGGCAGCCAGGACAACGCCAGTGCAGTGCTGATCGAAGTCCTGCAACTGGGCAGCGACACGCTGGGGGACACGCTGCTGCAATTGCAGCAAGGGCCAGTGCCCCCGCCGCTCAAGCCGGGCCAGCACTTCGAGGGCTGGAAGGTTCAGTCCCGCCTTGGCGACTCACGCCAGTCACAGCTGTATCGGGTCTACGACGGTCAGCAACAGCCCTGGCTGCTCAAGACACTGCCGGAGACCCGCCATGACGACAATAGCGCGGGACAGGCGCTGTTGCTGGAGGAATGGTTTCTGCGGCGTGTCGCGGGGCGTTTCTTTCCCGAGGTGCATCCATTGGCGGATCGTCAGCACCTGTATTACGTCATGCGCGAGTACCCGGGGCAAACCCTGGCGCAGACGTTCGCACGGCAAGGCCCGATGGCACTGACGCCCTGGCTGAGACTTGCACGGGATCTGCTCAGCGCGCTGGGCCTTTTGCATCGACGCAACATCGTGCACCGGGACATCAAGCCGGAAAACCTGTTGATCGACGAAGACGGCGAATTACGCGTGCTGGATTTCGGCCTTGCCTTCTGCCCCGGCCTGTCGGCTTCGGCGTCGGGTGACGTTCCCGGCACACCGAGCTACATCGCACCAGAAGCCTTCGAAGGCGCAGAGCCTGCAGCGTCCCTGGACCTGTATGCCGCGAGTGTCACCCTGTATTACCTGCTGACAGGGCATTATCCCTACGGTGAGATCGAGGCGTTCCAGCATCGGCGATTCGCCCGGCCCATTCCTGCCAGCCGCTATCGTCCGGACGTGCCCGAGTGGATCGAACGGCATCTGGATCAGGCCTTGCAGGCAGATCCCGGCAAGCGATTCGAGACGGCCGAGCACTGGCTTTCGCAATTGCAAAAGGGAGAAGTTGCCACGCTGAATATCCGCCCGAGGCCCTTGCTCGAGCGCGAGCCCGTCAAGGTCTGGAGAACGGTGGCATTGCTGTCATTGCTGTTGAATCTTGTGCTGTGGATCTGGTTATTCCGGCGTTGAACAGGCGTCGATTACACCTGGATATTCACCGAAGTTGGTGGCGACCGCAGGAATATTAAATTGCCACTAACCAGGCAGTTCATCGGTACATTCACCGATACCTCACGGCTACATATCCGACATGGTCCCGGTAGTTCAGAACCCGAATCCAGAAAAAGAAAAACCCGGCCGGAGCCGGGTTTTTCGCAAAGCGTGGGCTAATTACTTAGCTTGAGCTTCGACTTGTGCTTCTACGCGACGGTTAACAGCGCGACCGGCTTCAGTAGCGTTGTCAGCCACTGGACGGGTTTCGCCGTAGCCAACCGAGTTCACGCGGTTAGCGCCAACACCGTACTGGTTAACCAGAACTTGCTTGACGGCGCTAGCGCGACGCTCGGACAGTTTCTGGTTGTAAGCGTCAGGACCGACGGAGTCAGTGTGACCTTCAACAGTGGTGGTGGTTTGTGGGTACTGCTTCATGAAGTCAGCCAGGTTCTTGATGTCACCGTAGCTGTTTGGCTTGACGACCGACTTGTCGAAGTCGAATTTCACGTCCAGCTCAACACGTACGACTTCAGCAACAGCCGGGCAACCGTTGGCATCAACGGTAACGTTGGCCGGGGTGTCAGGGCACTTGTCGACGTTGTCGCAGACGCCGTCGTTGTCGCTGTCGGAGCACACTTCAGCTACTGGAGCTGGTGCCGCTTCAACTTTCTTGGAGCCGCCACCGAAGTTCACACCGATACCGACGCTAGGAGCCCACTCGGTGTCGCCCTTGTCGATGTTGTACTGAGCTTCAACGCCAGCACGGGCGTAGAAGTTGTCGGTGAAGTACAGCTTGGCACCGCCGCCCAGGTTGGCGAAGGTGGAGCGGTCACGACCGCCACGGCCGTTCTGGCCGATGCTCTGGTCGGAGAAACCAGCCGAGACGTACGGACGCAGCATGTCGCCCGGGTTGTTGAAGTGGTACAGAGCGTCCAGAGCGGTGTTCGCGCCCTTGATGTTACGACCGTCGTCGCTGCGAACGTTGTGTACTTCGTCGTAGCCCAGACGCAATTCAACGTCGTCGGTCAGGAAGTAGCCAACAGAACCGCCGAACAGGTTGCCGTTATTTTTGAAATTACGAGCGCTGTCGAACTGTTCTTTCTTGGCGAAGCCTTCGATTTCGACTGCGCCTTGGCCTTGTGCCAGCGCGCCGAACGAAGTTGCGGCAACAATAGTACCAATGGCCAAGCCCAAGGTGTTTTTCAGTTTCATCCGTTAAATCCCCATCTGGTGATTGTGAAGCAGTCCCCCTAATCGAGAGACAACTCATCGGCAAGTCTATCAGAACTTGCCTGCCCGTTAGAGATATTTGCTCCGAGTTAAGTTTCGGTAACGCCCGCAAATTTCTCACGTAATTTATCAAGTGCCCGTTTGTAGCGCATTTTCGTGGCACTCAGGCCCATGTGCATTATGTCTGCGATCTCCTGAAATTCCAGCTCTGCGACAAATCGAAGCACCAGAATCTCCCGGTCGATCGGGTTCACATGCACAAGCCAGCGATCGAGCCCACCCTTCTCTTCGGGTTTCGGCGTCTTGTCTTCCGACGCCTCCTCCAGAGGATCCAGGCTAAGGGCGTCCATCAACCGACGCTTTCGCCGCTCCTTTCGATACTGCGTGATGCATTCGTTGTAGGTGATGCTGTAGAGCCAGGTCTTGAACTTCGATTTTCCCTCGAAATTCTTCAAGCCATACAACACCTTAAGCATCACCTCCTGACAGACATCGTCAGCATCGCGATCGTTCCCTAAATAGCGCGCGCAGACGTTAAAAAGTGTCCGCTGGTAGCGCCGCATCAGCTCCTCGTACGCCCGAGTGACGTGAAACAGCTCGGCGTGCGAGCGCGCCACCAACTCCTCGTCGGAGAGCTCGCGGGGGTCGTAACGCAGTGAGTGCGATTGGGGCTTATTCAAAACAGGTCGTGCCGACAGTCAGTAAAATGTCCGCCAGATCCCGGCGTCCGGGATTTTGGGGCGGCATACATTAGCAGATTTGCCGGTTCAGCGGCTGCTCACTCGCTGCTCGAGCAGGATCCGGTTCGACAACGACACCAGTTCCCCCTCGTCAGTCAGCAGCGTGGTCTTCACCGTGCCAATCTCTTCGATCTGCCCTTCGACCTCTCCAATACGCACTTGTTGCCCTACCTGATACAGCTCCCGCACATAAATTCCTGCCAGGATCTGGCTCGCGATTTCGCGACTGCCAAGCCCCATGGCCAACGCAACTGCCAGACCAACGGTAATCAATCCAATCACGATCACATGGTTCAGCAGGTCGGTTTTGACCTCCAGCTGGCTGATCGCCACCGAAATGCTGATGATGATCACCAGCCATTGAGCGATGCGCCCCAGGCCTGCGGCGTAATCGAGCCCGACGCCTTCGGCCGCGCCACGCACAACGCCGTTGACCAGTTGCGCCAGCAAGACGCCCACCAGCAGCACCAAGGCTGCGCCGAACACCTTCGGCAAGTACAGCGCCAGCATGTCCAGTGTCGCCGAGACCCGCTCAAGGCCGAGGGATTCTGCCGCCGACACCAGGAAAATCAAGAGCACAAACCAATACACGATCTTTCCGATCAGCGTCGAAATCGGGACCTGGATCCCTGCGCGACTGATCAGTTTGGTCAGGCCCGTACCGCCCATCAGGCGATCCAGGCCCAGCTTGGCCAACAGCTTGGACAGCAGGGTATCGAGCAGCTTGGCCACCACGAAACCCAACAGAACAACCACCAGAGCGCCGAACAGGTTCGGGATGAAGTTCGCGACTTTGGTCCACAACGCAGTCATTGCGGTGACCAGGCTCTGTGTCCAGAGATCCAATTCCATATTCAATCAGCCTTGTTTTCTGTAGTGCCGGCAACCGTCGCCTTGCGACGCGAAACAGGTGAAACGTGAGCAGAGCCGTTGTTCACGGCAATCATCAATGCCTGGGTGCAGCGCCCGAGCAGACCGAACAGATCCCCTGCCCCGACCTGGCGATTGGCGGTCTTGAGGACGCGCCCCAGGACTGCGTCATCATCCCGGCTGGCGGACGATGAATTGAGCATGTCGCGCAGTGATTCTTCAAACGGGTCGTGCATAGGCACCTCACGTAATGTCACAGACAGACGCAGGCAATTTTGCACAAGTCACACATCCGCACGCCAATTTTCATCCGTCACATCCAGCGCAGACGCTTGAACCACCAGATCTGACCCCCCCCCAGGACGATCATCACCAGGCACGCGATCATGAAACCCCAGGGGCTGTCGGCACCCGGCATACCGCCAACGTTGATGCCCAGCAGACCGGTAATGAAGCTCATCGGCAGGAAGATCCCGGTGATGATGCCGAATCGGTACATGGTCCGGTTCATGCGCTCGTTGAGGCGTCTGTCTTCGGCCTCGAGCACCAGCCCGACGCGCTCGCGGGTCAGTTCCAGCTCTTCGAGGTAGCGGGTCAGGCTGTTGTTCAATTCGTTCCAATAGTCCGAGTCGTCTTCGACGAACCAGGGCAAGCGGCTGCGGGTCAATTGCGCGTAGATTTCCCGCTGCGGCGCCAGGAATCGACGCATGCCTGCCGCCCTTCGACGGATGTGCACCATGTTGCCGTGCTCGGGCATATACCGTTCGTCGGCATCTATGCGATCTTCCATGTCATCGACCAGTTCGGTCAGCTCGCTGACCACTGCCTGCACCTTGTCGGTGAGCAGTTGCGCCAGGTAGACCAGCAGCTCGGAAGCGGTTTTCGGCCCCTTGCCCGCGTTCAACAGGTCGATCAGTTCGTCGGTCGCCCGCAGCGAGCGCAGACGCAGGGAAATCACCCGCTGGGCCGCGGCAAAGATGCGCACCGAGACCATGTCTTCCGGTTCAGCGCCCGGATTGAGGTTGACGCCGCGCAGGAACAACAGCATTTCATCGTCCGGCAGCGGCAGCAGCCGTGGCCGGGTGTTTTCCTCAAGCATGAGGTCGCAGACGAATTCACTCAGGCCGCTGGCCGTGCGCAGCCAGGTCTGAGTCTGCGGATGGCTGCGATCCCAGTGGAGCCACACGCTTTCCGTGGGCGCCAGTTGCAGGCTGTCGAGCTCGGTCCGAGCGATTGAACGCGCCCCGCCCTTCCCGTCCAGTACCAGGGCGTGTACCAGCCCCCACTGCGCGTTTGTTTCGTCGAACATCAGTTGTCCTTGCTTTCCTCGATGACGAAAAGGCCGGTCAGTCCGGCATTTTCAGAGGGCTTCTGGATACGATGATGCCGTTGTTGTCGGCATACACATACTCGCCCGGGCGAAAGGTCACGCCACCGAAGGCCACGACCACGTTCAGATCGCCAAGGCCGCGTTTCTCGGTCTTGAGCGGGTGACTGGCCAGGGCCTGCACACCCAGGTCGGTTTGCGCCAGAACGTCAACGTCACGCACGCAGCCATAGATGACCATGCCTTCCCAGCCATTCTTGGCCGCTTTCTCGGCCAGCATGTCCCCGAGCAACGCACAACGCAGCGAACCGCCACCATCCACGACAAGCACCTTGCCCTTGCCGTTCTGGTCGGCCTGCTCGCGCACCTTCGAGTTATCCTCGAAACATTTGAGCGTGACGATTTCCCCGCCAAACGAATCACGACCACCAAAATTGCTGAACATCGGTTCGACGACCTGAACCAGTTCAGGGTAGGCGTCACACAAATCCGGAGTGATGTAATGCATGCTGAACTCCTGTCAAAGGCTGGGTGTTCAAGGAAGACCTGCATCATGCAGGTTAATGTGGCACGCACGTCTGACCGCGCTCACCACCACAATGCTTCCTTATATAGAACAAAAACCTGACCGACGAGTATTGCCCTGCCTTGAAATCCGGGTACTGCTCATCAACTGGCGGCTAGCTTAGCGTCAAGTGATGGGCATAGGAATGGCCGCGAGGGCTCTATATCAGGGAGTTGCCACCGTGTTCAGCGTTGATTCAGGCTCAGTGGCACCCACCTGCCGGTTCAACCAGTCCGCGACCTGCGGCCAGACCTGCGCCTGTGCGCCTTTGCTGACCAGCATCTGCACGTGGCCGAAGTCTTCGGCAAAACCCTGCTCACGTCCAAGGCACCAGAACTCCTTGCGCTCGCCGCCGAACTGCTCGAAGAGTTCACGACAGGCCCACTCAGGGTCCTGGTGATCGCCTGCACCGGCGACACACAGCAACGGCACGTCCACATGACGCAGGCCTGACCACCAGTCGTCCTTCTTGTCACCAAAACGGCCGAACAGGCTCTGCCAGCCGATGGCTTCGAGCACGACCCCCATGGGCTCGTCTTCGGGGCCGCGCTTGAAACGCGCACCGGACACATGATCGAAACGCTTGAGCAGCAAGCGCGTACTCCACTGCACGGGCGGCACTTTCAGCGGCCAGTAGGTGCGGCTGACCTGGCTGCCGAACAACGCTGCCGAGGCCACCAGGCCCGCGTCGAAGTAGTGCCCGCCCAACGCTGCGGCAAGGGTGGTGCCGCCCAGCGAATGGCCGATCCAGTGCGGCGCCTGCCCGCTCTGTTCACGAACGAATGCACCAATGGCCGGCAGGTCATACCTTGCGTAGTCAGCCACGCGATTGTGTCGATAGGCTTCATTACGCGCCGACAAACCGTGACCGCGCATTTCTGCAATCCACACGTCGAAACCGGCCCGGGCCAGGTAGGCACCCAGGCCGATGCCCTTGGGCGAGTACCAGAAACGCCGGTTGGAGAAGCTGCCATGCAGCAGGATCACCGGCACGCCGCGCACGTCGGGGTTGGCGACCAGGCCCAGGCGAGTCACGGCCAGCTCGACGGTGAAGTCCATGCTGTTGCCGGGTTTGAGGCGGTACACGTCCTCGATCAGGTCGCCACGCCGCTCGGCGCTGATCAAGGCCACAGGAAAGAGATTGCTGCTGCTTTGCATAGAACTCGTGCTTGATTCTGAATTGGCGCGAAAACGGCCCATGAAAAAAGGGCGGACTCATCAAGGCCGCCCTTCCCAAGAGAACCGGCCCGCCGAAACGGGCCCGCATCTTACATCATTTTGGCGCTTCTTCTTCAGAGAGGAAGAACCAGGTTTCCAGTACCGAGTCCGGGTTCAGGGAAACGCTCTCGATGCCCTGCTCCATCAGCCAGCGCGCCAGATCCGGGTGGTCGGACGGGCCCTGGCCGCAGATGCCGATGTACTTGCCAGCCTTGTTACAGGCCTGGATGGCATTGGACAACAGCTTCTTGACCGCAGGGTTACGCTCGTCGAACAGGTGCGCGATGATGCCCGAGTCACGGTCCAGGCCCAGGGTCAGCTGGGTCAGGTCGTTGGAACCGATGGAGAAACCGTCGAAGAACTCGAGGAACTCATCGGCCAGCAAGGCGTTGGACGGCAGCTCGCACATCATGATGACGCGCAGGCCGTTGTCGCCACGGGCCAGGCCGTTTTCGGCGAGCAAGTCGACCACCTGGCTCGCTTCGCCCAGGGTGCGTACGAACGGCACCATGATCTCGACGTTGGTCAGGCCCATCTCGTTGCGCACGCGCTTGAGGGCACGGCATTCCAGCTCGAAGCAGTCGCGGAAGTTTTCGCTGATGTAACGCGAAGCACCACGGAAGCCCAGCATCGGGTTCTCTTCTTCAGGCTCGTACAGCTTGCCGCCGATCAGGTTGGCGTACTCGTTGGACTTGAAGTCCGACAGGCGCACGATGACCTTTTTCGGGTAGAAAGCCGCCGCCAGGGTGCTGATACCCTCGACCAGCTTCTCGACGTAGAAACCGACCGGGTCGTTGTAACCGGCGATACGCTTGTCGACGCTTTCCTTGATGTCCAGCGGCAGGTTCGGGTAGTTCAGCAGCGCTTTGGGGTGCACGCCGATCATGCGGTTGATGATGAACTCCAGACGCGCCAGGCCGATACCAGCGTTCGGCAACTGGGCGAAATCGAATGCGCGGTCGGGGTTGCCGACGTTCATCATGATCTTGAACGGCAGTTCCGGCATGGCATCGACGGAGTTCTGCTTGATGTCGAAGCCCAGCTCGCCTTCGAAGATGTAGCCGGTGTCGCCTTCGGCACAGGAAACGGTCACGCCCTGGCCATCCTTCAACAGCTCGGTGGCGTTGCCGCAACCGACCACTGCCGGGATACCCAGCTCGCGGGCGATGATCGCCGCGTGGCAGGTACGGCCGCCACGGTTGGTGACGATGGCGCTGGCGCGTTTCATCACCGGTTCCCAGTCAGGGTCGGTCATGTCGGAGACCAGCACGTCGCCTGGCTGGACCTTGTCCATCTCGGACACGTCCTTGATGATCCGCACCTTGCCCGCGCCGATGCGCTGGCCAATGGCACGGCCTTCGGCCAGAACGGTGCCTTTCTCTTTAAGCAGGTAGCGCTCCATGACGTTGGCGGAGCTGCGGCTCTTCACGGTTTCAGGACGCGCCTGAACGATGTAGAGCTTGCCGTCGTCACCGTCCTTGGCCCACTCGATGTCCATCGGGCAGCCGTAGTGCTTCTCGATGATCATCGCCTGGCGGGCCAGGTTGCTGACTTCTTCATCGGACAGGCAGAAACGCGCGCGCTCGACGGCATCGACGTCGACGGTTTTCACCGAACGACCGGCCTTGGCCTCGTCGCCGTAGATCATCTTGATGGCCTTGCTGCCCAGGTTGCGGCGCAGGATCGCAGGACGACCGGCTTCAAGGGTGCCCTTGTGAACGTAGAACTCGTCCGGGTTGACCGCGCCTTGTACGACGGTTTCGCCCAGGCCGTAGGCGCCGGTGATGAAGACGACGTCACGAAAGCCCGATTCGGTGTCCAGGGTGAACATCACGCCAGCGGTTCCGGTCTCGGAACGCACCATGCGCTGCACGCCAGCCGACAACGCCACCAGCTTGTGGTCGAAACCCTGGTGCACACGGTAGGAAATGGCGCGGTCGTTGAACAGCGAGGCGAAGACTTCCTTCGCTGCGCGGATCACGTTGTCGACGCCACGGATGTTGAGGAAGGTTTCCTGCTGACCGGCAAAAGAAGCGTCAGGCAGGTCTTCTGCGGTGGCGGAAGAACGCACGGCCACGGCGACGTCCGGATTGCCAGCCGACAGGGTCGCGAAGGCTGCGCGGATTTCGGCGTTGAGCTGCTCGGGGAATTCAGCCTCCATGATCCACTGACGAATCTGCGCGCCGGTCTTGGCCAGGGCGTTGACGTCGTCGACGTTCAGGGCATCGAGTGCTTTGTGAATCTGATCATTGAGGCCGCTTTGCTCAAGAAAATCACGGTAGGCCTGAGCTGTAGTGGCGAAGCCACCAGGGACGGACACGCCTGCGCCCGCCAGGTTGCTGATCATCTCTCCGAGGGATGCGTTCTTGCCCCCCACGTGCTCAACATCATGTTTGCCGAGCTTATCGAGGGAAACTACGTACTCTACCAAGGTGATCTCTCCACTAACCAATTTGTTGTTGGGAAAAGCGTTGGTGCGTAAATCACAGAAAAACCGATTCAGCGCACTTGAAGCCTGGGTTTGGAAAATCTGCATCTTGAAAAAACGGGTAGAATGCGGCCAGGTCATGGCGCGCAAGCCGGCCTATCATATCCAAGAATCGTCACCAGCTTAAGGCCCAAGGCGCAAATGAAACGATCCGCTTTCTTTATCTCCGACGGCACCGGCATTACTGCCGAGACACTAGGCCAGAGTCTGCTAGCGCAATTTGAAACCATAACGTTCAACAAGTTCACCAGGCCCTATATCGACAGCGTCGAGAAAGCCCGGGCCATGGTTGCGCAAATCAACAAGGCCGCGGAGAAGGACGAGGCGCGTCCGATCATCTTCGACACCATCGTCAACCAGGACATCCGCGAGATCCTGGCCACGTCCGACGGCTTCATGATCGACATCTTTTCGACCTTCCTGGCCCCGCTGGAACAGGAGCTTAGTTCACACTCCTCCTACTCGGTGGGCAAATCGCATTCCATCGGCCATAACTCCAATTACATGGAGCGGATCGAGGCGGTGAACTTCGCGCTGGACAACGACGACGGCGCCCGGACCCATTATTACGACAAGGCCGATATCATCCTGGTGGGCGTTTCGCGCTGCGGGAAGACACCTACCTGTCTGTACATGGCAATGCAATTCGGGATTCGGGCGGCCAACTATCCGCTGACCGAAGAAGACATGGAACGCCTGCAGTTGCCCGCCGCACTCAAACAGCACCGCAGCAAGTTGTTCGGCCTGACCATCGACCCGGACCGACTGACTGCGATCCGCCATGAACGCAAGCCCAACAGCCGTTATTCGAGCTTTGCCCAGTGCGAGTTCGAAGTGCGGGAAGTGGAGAATCTGTTCCGCCGCGAGAACATTCCGAATATTAATTCCACGCACTTTTCGGTCGAGGAAATCTCGGCGAAAGTGTTGGTGGAGAAAGGGGTTGAGCGGCGGTTCAAGTAACACCGCATGAATGATCGGGAACTCCGGATCCCACGCAAACCCTTGTAGGAGCGCGCTTGCCCGCGACGGCGTCGGGTCAGGCCACATCACTGTTTGTGGCAGACCGCCGTCGCGGGCGAGCGCGCTCCTACAGTGGTACCGGACAGATTAGAAACTGTCACCCGGCACGCGCACCCAACCTTCCATCAACACCCGCGCGCTGCGGCTCATGATGGCTTTCTTCACCTGCCATTCCCCCACGACCAGCACCGCCTCGGCGCCCACGCGCAGGGTTCCCGATGGGTGGCCGAAACGCACCGCGCTGCGTTCACCGCCGCCGGCCGCCAGGTTGACCAGGGTCCCCGGAATCGCCGCCGCCGTGCCAATGGCCACCGCGGCCGTGCCCATCATGGCGTGGTGCAGCTTGCCCATGGACATGGCACGCACCAGAAGATCGGTGTCGCCTGACGACACGCGCTTGCCGCTCGAAGACACGTAGGCCTCGGGTTTTGCGACAAAAGCGACCTTAGGCGTGTGCTGGCGCCTGGCGGCCTCATCGACATGGGCAATCAGACCCATGCGCACAGCACCATGGGCGCGAATGGTTTCGAACATGCTCAAGGCCTTCGGATCACTGTTGATCGCGTCCTGCAATTCAGTGCCGGTGTAGCCGATGTCCCGGGCATTGACGAAGATGGTCGGGATGCCGGCATTGATCATGGTCGCCTTGAACGTGCCGACACCCGGCACCTCCAGCTCATCCACCAGATTGCCCGTGGGGAACATCGAGCCGCCTGCGCCCTCCTCTTCGGCTGCCGGGTCCATGAACTCCAGTTGTACCTCAGCGGCCGGAAAGGTCACGCCATCGAGTTCGAAGTCGCCGGTTTCCTGCACCTGCCCGTCGGTCATCGGCACGTGGGCGATGATGGTCTTGCCTATGTTGGCCTGCCAGATGCGCACCACCGCCATGCCGTCGCGAGGGATCAGGCTGGGGTCGACCAGGCCGTTGCTGATGGCGAACGGCCCGACCGCTGCGGACAGGTTGCCGCAGTTGCCGCTCCAGTCCACGAACGGCGTGTCTATGGAAACCTGACCGAACAGGTAATCCACGTCGTGGTCGGGCCGGGTGCTTTTCGACAGGATCACCGTCTTGCTGGTGCTCGACGTCGCGCCGCCCATGCCGTCGATCTGCTTGGCGTAGGGGTCGGGACTGCCGATGACGCGCAGCAACAGGGCGTCACGGACAGCGCCCGGAACCTGCGCCGCTTCGGGCAGGTCCTGCAGACGGAAAAACACGCCCTTGCTGGTGCCGCCGCGCATGTAGGTCGCGGGGATCTTGATTTGTGCGGTGTGGGCCATTGGATCGCATCCTTTATGTAACGTCTAACACATCCCGTAGCAGCACGGCTTGCCGGCGGGGGCGTCCGCAAAATCGCCCCCGCCGGCAAGCCGTGCTGCTACGGGAATTCACCCGCGCAACTGAATCTCACGCCACCGAGGATTCCAGGAAATCCTGGGCGAAGCGTTGCAACACGCCGCCCGCTTCGTAGATCGAGACCTCTTCACCCGTATCCAGGCGGCAGGTGACCGGCACTTCCAGGCGCTCGCCGTTGCCGCGATGGATCACCAGGGTCAGCGTTGCACGGGGCGTGCGCTCACCGATCACGTCGAAGGTTTCAGTGCCATCGATGCCCAGCGTGGTGCGATCGGTGCCCGGCTTGAACTCCAGCGGCAACACGCCCATGCCCACCAGGTTGGTGCGGTGAATGCGCTCGAAACCTTCGGCAACGATCGCCTCGACGCCTGCCAGACGCACGCCCTTGGCCGCCCAGTCCCGAGACGAGCCCTGCCCGTAGTCGGCGCCAGCCACGATAATCAGCGGCTGCTTGCGCTCCATGTAGGTCTCGATGGCTTCCCACATGCGGGTGACCTTGCCTTCCGGCTCGATCCGCGCCAGCGAACCCTGTTTCACCTTGCCGTTCTCCTGCACCATCTCGTTGAACAGTTTCGGGTTGGCAAAGGTCGCGCGCTGGGCGGTCAGGTGATCGCCACGGTGAGTGGCGTAGGAGTTGAAGTCCTCTTCGGGCAGGCCCATCTTCGCCAGGTACTCACCCGCCGCGCTGTCGAGCATGATCGCGTTGGACGGCGACAGGTGATCGGTGGTGATGTTGTCCGGCAGCACGGCCAGCGGGCGCATGCCCTTGAGGGTACGTTCGCCGGCCAGTGCGCCTTCCCAGTACGGCGGGCGACGGATGTAGGTGCTCATCGGACGCCATTCGTACAGCGGCTCGACCTTGGGACCGGTGTCCTCATGGATAGCGAACATCGGAATGTAGACCTGACGGAATTGCTCGGGCTTGACCGACGCCTTGACCACCGCGTCGATTTCCTCGTCGCTGGGCCAGATGTCTTTGAGGCGGATTTCTTCGCCATTGGCGCTGATACCCAGCACATCTTTCTCGATATCGAAGCGAATGGTTCCGGCGATGGCGTAGGCCACCACCAGCGGCGGCGAGGCGAGAAACGCCTGCTTGGCGTAGGGATGGATGCGTCCGTCGAAGTTGCGGTTGCCCGACAGCACGGCCGTGGCGTAAAGATCGCGGTCGATGATTTCCTGCTGGATCACCGGATCCAGCGCACCGGACATGCCGTTGCAGGTGGTGCAGGCGAACGCCACGACGCCAAAGCCCAATTGCTCAAGCTCGGAGGTCAGCCCCGCTTCGTCCAGGTACAGCGCCACGGTTTTCGAGCCCGGCGCCAGCGAGGACTTGACCCACGGCTTGCGGGTCAGTCCCAGCTTGTTGGCATTGCGCGCCAGCAGCCCGGCCGCGATGACGTTGCGCGGGTTGCTGGTGTTGGTGCAACTGGTGATGGCCGCGATAATCACTGCGCCATCCGGCATCTCGCCGGGGGTCTCCTGCCAGGCACCGGCGATGCCTTTGCTCGCCAGGTCCGCCGTGGCCACTCGGGCGTGGGGGTTCGACGGCCCGGCCATGTTGCGCACGACGCTGGACAGGTCAAAGCTCAGCACCCGCTCGTATTCGGCCGTGGTCAGGCTGTCGCCCCACAGGCCGGTGTGTCTGGCGAAGGCTTCCACCAGTTTGACCTGCTGATCGTCGCGCCCGGTCAGGGTCAGGTAGTCGATGGTCTGCTGGTCGATGGCGAACATCGCAGCGGTGGCGCCGTACTCCGGGGCCATGTTGGAGATGGTCGCGCGGTCGCCCAGGGTCAATGCACGGGCACCTTCACCGTAGAACTCAAGGTAGGCACCCACGACCTTCTGCTTGCGCAGGTATTCGGTCAGCGCCAGCACCACGTCGGTGGCGGTGATGCCAGGCTGCGGGCGGCCCGTCAGCTCGACGCCGATGATGTCCGGCAGGCGCATCCACGAGGCGCGGCCCAGCATGACGTTTTCCGCTTCCAGGCCGCCGACGCCAATGGCGATCACGCCCAGCGCATCGACGTGAGGGGTGTGGCTGTCGGTGCCGACCAGAGTGTCCGGGAAGGCCACGCCATCGAGGGTCTGGATCACCGGCGACATCCGCTCCAGGTTGATCTGGTGCATGATGCCGTTGCCCGGCGGGATCACTTCGACGTTCTTGAACGCCTGCTTGGTCCAGTTGATGAAATGAAAACGGTCCTCGTTGCGGCGATCTTCGATGGCGCGGTTCTTGGCGAACGCGTCAGGGTCGAAACCGCCGCACTCGACGGCCAGCGAGTGGTCGACGATCAGTTGCACCGGCACCACCGGATTGACCTGCGCCGGGTCGCCGCCCATGTCGGCAATCGCATCACGCAGGCCCGCCAGGTCGACCAGTGCGGTCTGGCCGAGGATGTCGTGACACACCACGCGCGCTGGAAACCAGGGAAAGTCGAGGTCGCGCTTGCGCTCGATCAATTGCGTGAGTGAAGCCTTGAGCGTTGCCGGGTCGCAGCGACGCACCAGGTTTTCTGCCAGCACCCGGGAGGTGTACGGCAGGGTGGCGTAGGCGCCAGGCTTGATCGCATCGACAGCCTCACGGGCGTCGAAAAAGTCGAGCGAGGTGCCGGGCAGCTGCTTGCGATATTCAGTGTTCATTGTCAGGACTCGGTCACGGTGTGTTTCAAAGGGCAGCGGCTGATTCCGGTTTCTGTGTAGGAGCGCGCTTGCCCGCGACTGGGACGTGCCTGTGACAACAATGTGTCTGACACACCGCGGTCGCGGGCAAGCGCGCTCCTACGGGAGTCGCCAGCCCCACCACTCAGCGTTGTTCGATTGGCACGAACTTGCGCTGTTCGACGCCGATGTACTCGGCGCTCGGGCGGATGATGCGGTTGTTGGCGCGCTGTTCGAACACGTGGGACGCCCAGCCGGTCAGGCGCGAGCAGACGAAGATCGGCGTGAACAGCTTGGTCGGGATGCCCATGAAGTGGTACGCCGAGGCATGGTAGAAGTCGGCGTTGGGGAACAGCTTCTTCTGCTCCCACATGGTGTTGTCGATGGCCTCGGAGACCGGGAACAGCACCTTGTCGCCTACTTCGTCCGCGAGTTTTTTCGACCAGCCCTTGATGACCTCGTTGCGCGGGTCGTTGTCTTTGTAGATCGCGTGGCCGAAGCCCATGATCTTGTCCTTGCGCGCCAGCATCTCCAGGGTGCCCTTGACCGCATCGTCGGCCGAGGAGAATTTCTGGATCATTTCCATGGCCGCTTCGTTGGCGCCGCCGTGCAACGGACCACGCAGGGTGCCGATGGCAGCGGTGATGCACGAGAACAGGTCCGACAGCGTCGAGGCGCAGACCCGGGCGGTGAAGGTCGAGGCGTTGAATTCGTGCTCTGCATAGAGAATCAGCGACACGTCCATGACCTTGCGGTGCAAGTCGCTTGGGGTCTTGTCCAGCAGCAGCTTGAGGAAGTGCCCGCCAATCGAGGTTTCATCGGTCACGCAATCGATGCGCTTGCCCTCGTGGCTGAAGCGATACCAGTAGCACATGATCGCCGGGAACGCGGCCAGCAGGCGGTCGGTGGAATCGCGCTGTTGCTCGAAGCTGGCTTCGGGCTCCAGGTTGCCGAGCATCGAACAGCCCGTGCGCATCACGTCCATCGGGTGGGCGTCGGCAGGAATGCGCTCCAGCACCTCTTTCAACGCTTGCGGCAGATCACGCAGGCCCTGCAGCTTTTTCAGGTAAGTGTCCAGTTGAGCCTGGGTCGGCAATTCGCCGTACAACAGCAGGTAGGCCACTTCTTCGAAACGCGCATCGGCAGCCAGCTCACGCACGTCATAGCCACGGTAGGTCAAGCCGGCACCGGCCTGGCCCACGGTCGACAGCGCGGTCTGTCCGGCGACCTGCCCACGCAGGCCCGCGCCACTCAATACTTTTCCTTCAGCCATTGCTCTCTCCAAATCTTGTCGTTTTAAGGAAATCGGCAATTCGGTGTTGCATCAGTCGATCACTGTAGGAGCGCGCTTGCCCGCGACGCGATCTGCCTGTGAAAAAGGCCTGTCTGACACACCGCAGTCGCGGGCAAGCGCGCTCCTACAAAGCCAGTCGAATGCGCTCAGCCCTTCTTCTGCGCAAACAGCGCATCCAGTTTCTGTTCGAAAGCGTGGTAATCGATGCGTTCATACAACTCCATGCGGGTCTGCATGGTGTCGACCACGTTCTTCTGCGTACCGTCTCGACGGATCGCGGTGTAGACATTCTCCGCCGCCTTGTTCATTGCGCGGAACGCCGACAGCGGGTACAGCACCAGCGACACATCGGCCGAAGCGAGCTCGTCAGTGGTGAACAAAGGCGTGGAGCCGAATTCAGTGATGTTGGCCAGGATCGGCGCCTTGACCCTTGAGGCGAACAGCTTGTACATCTCAAGTTCGGTAATGGCTTCCGGGAACACCATGTCGGCGCCCGCCTCAATGCACGCCGCCGCGCGGTCCAGTGCTGACTCCAGGCCTTCCACCGCCAGCGCATCGGTGCGCGCCATGATCACGAAGCTGTCATCGGTGCGCGCATCCACCGCTGCCTTGATGCGATCGACCATCTCCTGCTGCGAAACGATTTCCTTGCCCGGGCGATGGCCGCAGCGCTTGGCGCCCACCTGATCCTCGATGTGCATGGCCGCCGCGCCGAACTTGATCATCGACTTCACGGTGCGCGCGACGTTGAACGCCGAAGCGCCGAAACCGGTGTCCACATCCACCAGCAGTGGCAGGTCACACACGTCCGTGATGCGGCGCACGTCCGTCAGCACGTCATCAAGACCAGTGATACCCAGGTCCGGAACGCCCAGGGAGCCCGCCGCCACCCCACCACCGGACAGGTAGATGGCCTTGAAGCCCGCACGTTGGGCCAGCAGCGCGTGGTTGGCATTGATGGCCCCGACCACTTGCAACGGATGCTCGCTCGCGACGGCGTCACGGAAGCGTTGGCCGGGAGTCGTTCTTGAAGTCATTGTTCACCTCGGGCAGTAGCAGCTTGATGATCCTGCGCTTGATAGCGCTGTTCGATATTGCGTTTGGAGGCGCCGATGTGCCGGCGCATCAACAGTTCAGCCAGTTCGCCGTCGCGGTCGGCGATGGCGTCAAGAATCCTGTGGTGTTCGCTGAAGGCCTGGCGTGGCCGGTTGGGCGTGGTGGAAAACTGGATGCGGTACATGCGCACCAGTTGATACAGCTCGCCGCAGAGCATCTGCGTCAGGGTGCTGTTGCGCGCGCCCTGGATGATCCGGTAATGGAAGTCGAAGTCGCCTTCCTGCTGGTAATAACCGACGCCGGCCTGAAACGCCGAATCGCGCTCGTGGGTTTCCAGCACGTTACGCAGTTCCTGGATTTCCTCGACCGTCATGCGCTCGGCGGCCAGACGGCAGGCCATGCCCTCGAGGGATTCACGAATCTCGTAGAGTTCCACCAGCTCCGCATGGCTGAGCGAAACCACCCGCGCACCGACGTGAGGCACACGAACCAGCAGGCGCTGGCCCTCCAGGCGGTGGATGGCTTCGCGCAGCGGACCCCGGCTGATGCCATAGGTGCGCGCCAGTTCCGGCTCGGAAATCTTGCTGCCGGGGGCAATATCACCCCGGACGATGGCCGCCTGAATACGCCGAAAGACGTTCTCGGACAGGGTTTCCGAATCGACCTGAGCAAGGGTGGCAGAATCCGTCGAATCCAACATTGTCGACACCTTTGAAAGCAATGAGGCCAAATCTAGTCATTTACGCTATTTGCGTCAAAGACAATTTAGAGACTGTCGACAATCGTCTAATAACCTCCCCTTCTGAAAACCTCGGCGTCCACACGTCCGGCAAAGCCCTTTGCTGGCGCCATAAAACCTTCATGCTAGAATGCCGACCGCATTTACCCGCCGTTACAGACGTTCCAGGCTGGTCGCGGCCCACGCCTTTTCAACCCCTTTGCATGCCTTCACCGCGCCAGGACCTATGAGCCGCAATCCTCTACTCTTTCTGCTGTGCCTTCTGTCAGGCTTTCTGTTCAGCGACCTGTGCCTGGCCGCCGGCAAGACCGTCTACGGGCTGAACGAATACGCAGAGCTCGCCGGGATCGACCTGCAAGTGGCGGCCAAACTGGACACCGGCGCCAAGACCGCCTCGCTCAGCGCCCGCGACATCAAGCGTTTCAAGCGCGATGGCGAATCCTGGGTGCGCTTCTACCTGGCCATCGACGACGCCCACGAACACCCCATCGAGCGGCCGCTGGCGCGGGTCAGCAAGATCAAGCGCAGGGCCGGCGATCTGGATCCGGACGATGAAAAGAAGTACACCTCGCGGCCCGTCATCAGCCTGGATGTGTGCATGGGTGCAGCTTCTCGCACCATAGAAGTGAACTTGACCGACCGAAGTGCATTCCAATACCCGCTTTTGATTGGCTCCGAAGCGCTCAAGCGCTTCGATGCGCTGGTCGATCCAAGCCTTAAATATGCTGCAGGCAAACCGGCCTGCATCACCGATGCTCAAACCGCAGAGTAACTACATGCGCTCTCTAACCCTCCATCTGAAGATCCTGATCGCGACCCTGGTCACCCTGGGCATCGCGATCACGGCCTATCAGATACTGGCGCTCGGCATCCCGGTGACCGAAGACGAAACGGACGACCTGTGGAACATCGACGCCAAGGTCGAGTTCGTCGCCAACCCCAAGGATTCGGTCAAGGTGCAGATGTACGTACCGCCGCTCTCGCGCGACTACATCAGCCTCAATGAAAGCTTCATCTCCAACAATTACGGGGTCAACGTCAACCGTGCCGACGGCAACCGCAAGGTCACCTGGTCCGCCCGCCGCGCCACTGGCAACCAGACCCTCTACTACCGTCTGGTGCTGACCAAGCGCTACAGCGGCGAAAAAGCCAAGGTCAAAGGCCCGATCTTCCGTGACAGCATCGCCGTCGAAGGCCCGGAGAAAATCGCCGCCGACGCCCTGCTCGCGCCGATCCGCCAGCACTCGGCGGACGTCGAGACGTTCGTCAGCGAAGCCATCAAGCGTGTCAACAACCTGTCCGATGACAACGTCAAGCTGCTGCTGGCCGGCGATCCGTCGGTGCAGAACAAGGCGCGGGTCACGGAAATCCTGCTGTCCATCGCCCACGTGCCGGTGGAGAAAGTGCACACCATTCGCCTGGTGGCCGACCAGCCGCAGACCCCGGAACTCTGGCTGCGCAGCTTCAACGGCAAGGACTGGCTGTATTTCAACCCGGAAACCGGCGAGGCGGGCCTGCCCCAGGACCGGCTGCTGTGGTGGATCGGTGACGACAACCTGATCACCGTCGAGGGCGGCAAGAAGGCCATGGTCAGCTTCACCCTGAACAACAGCGAGATGAACGCCATCCGCCTGGCCAAGCTAACCGACGAAAGCACCGACGCCGACTTCCTCGAATACTCGCTCTACGGCCTGCCGCTGCAGACCCAGCAGACCTTCATGATCATGGTGATGATCCCCATCGGCGTGCTGGTGATCCTGATCCTGCGCAACCTGATCGGCCTGCAGACCCTGGGCACCTTCACCCCGGTGCTGATCGCCCTGGCCTTCCGCGAGACGCAACTGGGCTTCGGCATCGTGCTGTTCACCATCATCACGGCACTGGGGCTGTCGCTGCGTTCCTACCTTGAGCACCTCAAGCTGCAAATGTTGCCGCGCCTTTCGGTGGTGCTGACCTTCGTGGTGGTGCTGATCGCCGCCATCAGCCTGTTCAGCCACAAACTGGGGCTGGAGCGCGGGCTGTCGGTGGCGCTGTTCCCGATGGTGATCCTGACCATGACCATCGAACGCCTGTCGATCACCTGGGAAGAGCGCGGCGGCAGCCACGCCATGAAAGTCGCGGTCGGCACCCTGTTCGCCGCGTCACTGGCGCACATAATCATGAGCGTGCCGGAGTTCATCTACTTCGTGTTCACCTTCCCGGCGATCCTGCTGATCCTGGTGGGCTTCATGCTGGCGATGGGACGTTATCGCGGCTACCGCCTGACCGAGCTGATCCGTTTCAAGGCCTTCATCAAGGAAGACGCCGAACGGGAAAACGTCAAATGATCGGCTGGTGGAAGACCTGGAAGGCGCTGGAAGCCAAGGGCATCATGGGCATCAACCGGCGCAACGCCGACTACGTGCTCAAGTACAACAAGCGCAGCCTGTACCCCATCGTCGATGACAAGATCATCACCAAGGAACGGGCCATCGCCGCCGGCATTCACGTGCCGGAAATGTACGGAATCATTTCCACCGAAAAAGAAATCGAAAAGCTCGACGAGATCATCGGCGGGCGCAACGACTTCGTCATCAAGCCGGCCCAGGGCGCGGGCGGCGACGGCATCCTGGTGGTCGCCGACCGCTTCGAAGGCCGTTACCGCACGGTGTCCGGACGCATCATCAGCCATGAGGAGATCGAGCATCAGATCTCCAGCATCCTCACCGGCCTGTATTCCCTGGGCGGCCACCGGGATCGTGCGCTGATCGAATACCGCGTCACCCCGGACCAGATCTTCAAGAGCATCAGCTACGAAGGCGTGCCCGATATCCGCATCATCGTGTTGATGGGCTACCCGGTCATGGCCATGCTGCGCCTGCCGACCCGCCAGTCCGGCGGCAAGGCGAACCTGCACCAAGGCGCCATCGGCGTGGGCGTCGACCTGGCCACGGGCCTGACCCTGCGTGGCACCTGGCTGAACAACATCATCAGCAAACACCCCGACACCACCAATGCCGTGGACGGCGTGCAACTGCCCAACTGGGACGGTTTCATGAAGCTGGCCGCCGAATGCTACGAGCTGTGCGGCCTGGGCTACATCGGCGTGGACATGGTGCTGGATCAGGAACGCGGCCCGCTGATCCTCGAACTCAACGCCCGCCCCGGCCTGAACATCCAGATCGCCAACGACTGCGGCCTGACCCACCGCACCACGGCGGTGGAGCAACGCCTGGAAGAACTGGCCGCCGAGGGACGCCACGACAGCCCACAAGAGAGGGTCAGGTTCGTGCAAGAGCTGTTCGGCCACGTTTAACACTCTCCACATTCCCCGTAGCAGCGCGGCTTGCCGGCGGGAGCGGTGAATCAGTCACAGGTGTGCCGTCTGACACGACGCCCCCGCCGGCAAGCCGTGCTGCTACGGTCGGCGTGGATATGCCGAATTCCGACACCCCTCTAGGAGCCAGCCCCCCGGAGGACTACAATCGCCGTCCGCGCGCCACGACTGTCTTTTCCTGCCATGCCAATCTGTTCCGTATACCCGCTCGCCTACCACGCCGACCCGACCGGGTACTTCTCCCTCGTTCGCCACGCCCCCGGCGCCGTGCTGCTGGACAGCGGCCGCCCCGAGGCGGATCGCGGACAGTTCGACATCCTCAGTGCCTGGCCGCTGGAAACCCTGGCACCTGCGGCCGACGAAACCGGCGCTGCATTCCTCCAGCGCCTGCGCGACAGCCTTGCCCGACTTGGCGATGCGCAACTGCCCGAACACAGCCCCCTGCCCTTTGCCGGCGGCCTGATCGGTTATCTGGCCTACGATTTCGGACGCTTGCTCGAACCCCTTCCTGCACAGGCAGCGGATGACCTGCACCTGCCAACGGCACGCCTGGGCCTTTACTGCTGGGCAATGGTCAGCGATCACCAGATGCGCAGCAGCCAGTTGGTGTTCCATCCGGCGCTGGCCGACGACGAACGCAAGCGCCTGATCGAACTGTTCGCGCAGCCACTGCCCACGGCAGACGATGCCAGCTTCCACCTGAGCGCCCCCTTCGCAACCGACATCAATGCCCGGCAGTATCAACAGGCCATCGAACGCATTCACGCCTACATCCAGGCCGGCGACTGCTATCAGGTCAACTTCGCCCAGCGTTTTCGCGCCCAATACCGTGGCGATCCGTGGGCGGCGTATCAGGCCCTGCGCGTCGCCTGCCCGACGCCGTTCGCCGGTTACCTGAGCCTGGCTGACGGCGATGCCATCCTGAGCCTGTCGCCGGAGCGTTTCGTCAAAGTCAGCCAGCGCCAGGTAGAGACCCGGCCAATCAAGGGCACCCGCCCGCGCGGGAAAACGCCAGCCGAGGATGCCGCCTATGCCGAGGAACTGCTGGCGAGCCCGAAAGACCGTGCGGAAAACCTGATGATCGTTGACCTGTTGCGCAACGATCTGGGCCGCACCTGCCGCACAGGATCGGTCAGGGTGCCGCAACTGTTTGGCCTGGAAAGCTACCCCAACGTGCACCATCTGGTCAGCGTGGTGACCGGCGAGCTGGCCGCCGACAAGGACGCGCTGGACCTGCTGGGCGGCTCCTTCCCCGGGGGCTCGATCACCGGCGCGCCGAAGATCCGCTCGATGCAGATCATCGACGAACTCGAACCCAGCCGTCGCTCGCTGTACTGCGGCTCGCTGCTGTACCTGGACGTGCGCGGCGAGATGGACAGCTCGATCGCCATCCGCAGCCTGCTGGCCCAGGCCGGGCAGATTTCCTGCTGGGGCGGCGGCGGGATCGTCGCCGATTCCCAGTGGGAAGCCGAGTACCAGGAAACCTTCACCAAAGTGCGGGTGCTGATGCAGACGCTTGAGGCGTTGTAGCAGCACGGCTTGCCGGCGGGGGCGGTGTGGCTGTGACGACAATTTCGCCTGACACACCGCCCCGCCGGCAAGCCGTGCTGCTACGGACAGCGTCCAGTTACAACTTCAACACCCGATTCGACGCCTTGATGAACTCGCGCTTGAGCTCATCGAACGTGTGCACTGCCGGAAACTGGGGAAACTCGCAAATCACGTTGTCCGGCGCATGGAACAGAATCCCTGCATCGGCTTCGCCCAGCATGCTGGTGTCGTTGTAGGAATCCCCGGCGGCGATCACGCGGTAGTAGAGGCTCTTGAAGGCCAGCACCGACTGGCGCTTGGGGTCCTTCTGGCGCAGCTGGTAATCGGTCACCCTGCCGGCCTCATCCGTCACCAGCCGATGACACAGCAGGGTCGGGAAGCCCAACTGGCGCATCAAGGGCTGTGAAAACTCGTAGAAGGTGTCGGAGAGGATCACCACCTGAAAGCGTTCACGCAACCAGTTGACGAACTCCACGGCGCCATCAAGGGGCTTGAGGGTCGCGATCACTTCCTGGATGTCGGCGAGCTTGAGCCCGTGCTCGTCGAGAATACGCAGCCGCTGCTTCATCAACACATCGTAATCAGGAATGTCGCGGGTGGTAGCACGCAACGACTTGATGCCGGTTTTCTCGGCGAACGCGATCCAGATTTCCGGAACCAGCACCCCTTCGAGGTCAAGACAGGCAATTTCCACAGTTCACTCCTTGTGCGCCTCATGGAGGCGATGGGTCGGCAAGCTGCACTCTAACCAGCCTGCACCGTCCTGCGCAAACGCAGGTTTTGCGGCAATCGGCTGAAGGTTTTTGTTACCATCTGCGCCATTACGAGCGCCTAAGCGCCACTCTTGATTAGGAAGCCGCCTGATGAGTCATCCTTTCAATGTCGAGGAAATCGCCTCGGCCTACGCCAACAAGTCCCCCCAGGACATCCTCAAGTTCGCCTTCGAGCAGTTTGGCGACGAATTGTGGATTTCCTTCAGTGGCGCCGAAGACGTGGTGCTGGTCGACATGGCGTGGAAGATCAACAAGAACGTCAAGGTGTTCAGCCTGGACACCGGCCGCCTGCACCCGGAAACCTATCGCTTCATCGATCAGGTGCGCGAGCAGTACAAGATCGACATCGACATCGTGTCGCCGGACCGCGAGAAGCTTGAGCCTTTCGTCAAGGAAAAGGGCCTGTTCAGCTTCTACAAGGATGGCCACGGCGAATGCTGCGGCGTGCGCAAGATCGAGCCGCTGCGACGCAAGCTCAAGGACGTGAAAGCCTGGGCCACCGGCCAGCGCCGCGATCAGAGCCCGGGCACCCGCAACAACGTGGCGGTGGCCGAGATCGACGGCGCGTTCTCCACGCCCGAGCGCACGCTGTACAAGTTCAACCCGCTGGCGCAGATGAGCAGCGCCGAGGTGTGGAACTACATCCGCATGCTGGAGCTGCCGTACAACAGCCTGCACGAGCGCGGCTTCATCAGCATCGGCTGCGAACCCTGCACCCGCCCGGTGCTGCCAAACCAGCACGAACGCGAAGGCCGCTGGTGGTGGGAAGAAGCCACGCAGAAGGAATGCGGCCTGCATGCCGGCAACCTGATCTCGAAAGCCTGATGCAACCTCTGAAGGAGCGCGCTTGCCCGCGACAGCGTAGTGTCAGGCAACACAGAGTCATCAGACTCGACGCCGTCGCGGGCAAGCGCGCTCCTACAGAAATCAGGCTCCGGGGATCAATGCTCGGGCAGCACCACGCCGTCGAACAGCTCTTCGAGCTCCTGCTTGTTGTGGCACTGGATCGCCTTGGCCATGACGTCGCGGGTCAGGTGCGGGGCGAATTTCTCGATGAAGTCGCACATGAAGCCTCGCAGGAAAGTGCCGCGACGGAAGCCGATCTTGGTGATGCTCGCCTCGAACAGCTCGCTGGCATCGAGCACCACCAGGTCGCTGTCCAGCTTCGGATCGACCGCCATCTTGGCCACGATGCCCACACCCAGACCCAGGCGCACATACGTCTTGATAACGTCGGCGTCGGCGGCGGTGAACACCACTTTCGGGGTCAGCCCACGGTGGCTGAAGGCTTCGTCCAGCTTGGAGCGGCCGGTGAAACCGAACACGTAGGTGACGATCGGGTATTCGGCGAGGATTTCCAGCGTGAGCTTGGGCAGCTTGGTCAGCGGATGGCCCTGGGGCACCACCACGCAGCGGTTCCAGGTGTAGCACGGCATCATCACCAGATCGCCGAACAGCTCCAGCGCTTCGGTGGCGATGGCGAAATCCACGGTGCCATCAGCGGCCATCTCGGCGATCTGCATCGGCGAGCCCTGATGCATGTGCAGCGCCACGTCAGGGTACTGCTTGATGAAATTGCTGATCACCGGCGGCAGCGCATAACGTGCCTGGGTGTGGGTGGTCGCGATGGAGAGCGTGCCTTTCTTCTCGTTGGAGAATTCCTGGGCGATCTGCTTGATGCTCTCGACCTTGCGCAGGATTTCCCCCGCAGTGGTAATGATCCGCTCCCCCGCCGGCGTGACACGTGTGAGGTGCTTGCCGCTGCGTGCAAAAACCTCGACCCCCAGTTCGTCTTCCAGCAAACGGATCTGCTTGCTGATGCCCGGCTGCGAGGTGTAAAGGCTCTGCGCCGTCGCCGAAACGTTGAGGTCGTGGTGCGCCACTTCCCAGATGTAGCGCAATTGCTGAAGCTTCATATGTATCCCTCAAAGCCGGAAGACGCCACGGGCATCACGACGGTATATAACTGGATTAATGGTCAAGAAGGCAAAGTTAGAACTTTTTATAAATTTTAGCCAGCATTTTCAGAGTCTGATGGCACGCAGCCTCTATCTCGCCCCCGGCCTGTCCTCCTCAGGCCCACGAGCCACTGCGGTTCTGCACCATCGGGACCATATAAACAGGTACATGGGAAAGCTGTAGAATTCGCGCAGCCGTGCGGCCGATCGGCGTATCCCCCTCTGCACCGTGGCTGTGACTGCCCACCACCAGCAGATCGACCTCCAGCCGTTGCGCCTGTTCCAGGATCACTTTGGACGGATCCCCCTGGACCACCCGCACGCTGCGAATCAGCGCAAGATCCTGATTGCCCTCCCCCAACTCATCACGAAAACCGGCGAGCACGGACGACTCGATGCCTTCGATCACGTTGTTGATGCCTTCACTGTGCAGCTCGCGCAACACGTCCTCTGCCAGGTAGCTCTGCAGTACGGATTCGGCGAACAGCCCCATCGGCTCGACGACGTGCACCACATGCAACTCGGCCCCGAATGAGCGCGCCAGCGCCAGTGCATGCTGCAGGACAAAAGGCGCGTAGAGACCGAGGTCCGTGGCATACAGCATCGAGCGAATCATGTGACCTCCTGCCAGCCTTCAAAGGCCCAGACACAGATCAGCTTAGCAGCGCCGGGACGAATCGGCGGGCTTGATACAAGTTTCCGGTCTAAAGGTTCAGGGTTTTAGCTCGTTGCTGATGCCATGGGGGACATGGCCGGTGGCCACGACTTCCCGGGCACGCTCACAATGCCCCGGCTGATCGTCGAAGAACACGTCGGCGGCGAAGGCCTCCAGAAAAGCCGACTTGTCCAGACCGCCCAGAAAGAGCGACTCGTCCAGCCGGATATTCCATTCACGCAGGGTGCGGATGACGCGCTCATGGGCTGGGGCCGAGCGGGCGGTGACCAATGCGGTGCGGATCGGGCAGGACTCCTCGGGGAACTCGCGCTGGAGCAGGTTAAGCGCGGCAAGAAACGGCTTGAACGGCCCGCCGGGCAGGGGTTGACGCGCCGCCTCGCGCTCGCTGGCCTGAAACGCCTCAAGACCGCCCGACTGATAGACCCGTTCGGATTCGTCCGAGAACAGCACTGCGTCACCGTCGAAGGCAATTCGCAACTCAGCACTGGCTGCACGACGAGCGCCGCCGGACAGAATGGTCGCGGCGGCGAAACCGGCATCCAGTGCGCTGCGCACGTCTTCAGCGTGAGTGGACAGAAACAGATGGCTGCCAAACGCCGCCAGATACGGAAACGGGCTGCGGCCACCGACGAAGGCGGCGCGGGAGATGTCCAGGCCATAGTGCTGAATCGAGTTGAACACCCGAAGCCCGGTGTCGGCGCTGTTGCGCGACACCAGAATCACCTCGACCCGTGCCTGGGTCAGGCTGGTATTGAGGCTCAGCAGTTTTTCCACCAGCAGGAAGGCATCCCCGGGCTCAAGCACTTCGTCTTCATGGTCGATCTGGTACTGGCGATAGGCAGCCACGCCGTCCCGTTCATAGATCGCGTGGCTTTCCCGCAGATCGAACAGCGCCCGCGAGGAAATCGCCAGAACCAGCTTGTTACTTGCGCTTTTCATGGTCAGATCGTTGGCCATGGTGTCCCCCAAGGTGCCTGGCTATCGGCGATTCTGCCGATCGATAAACGCCAGCGCGTGGTACAAGGCCCGAATCTTGGGCATGTCGCAGCCCGCCGCCAGCGCGGCCGCCAGCGGTTTTGCGTAGATGGCGTCAAGCTCCAGCGGGCGCTTTTCGGTGAAGTCATGGTGCATGCTGGGGCGGTAGTCCGGCATCTGCTCGGTGACCTTGAACAACTGCGCCGCGTAACCTTCAGGCAGCACATGCCCACAGGCCTCGGCGCCCTGCACCACTTCGGCCATCAGCCCCTGGATCAGTTCGCGGCTGTCCGGGTCGGCCATCAGCGGCGTGGTGCTGGCGTTGAGCAATACCGAAAGCCCGTTGTAAGGCACATTCCACACCAGCTTCTGCCAGCGGGCCTTGCCCAGATTGGCCATGGCCACCGACTCGATCCCCGCGGCGTGGAACAGCGCGGCGCCCTGCTCCACGATTCCGAGGCTCGCGGCATCGCTTGGGGCCGGGCCACTGTGGTAACCGATGTTCACCGCGCCGAACGCCTGATGGGTGATCTGGCCGGGCCCTGTGCGATGCACGCAGATGAAACACAGGCCGCCCAGCACATGCAGCGAATCGGGCAGTACCGCACGCAGTTCATCTTCGACCGCCAGGCCATTCTGCAGCATCAACACCTTGGCCCCTGGCGCAGCCGCCTGCACGATGGCCGGGGCCACACCGCCGGTACCGGTGGATTTGGCGGCCACCAGCAGCCAGTCACAGGGCGGCATGTCGGCCGCCGAGGAGTAGGCCTGGACGTTCTCCAGGCTCAAGGCCCCGTGGACCTGGCTGTCTATGTGCAGGCCGTTCTGCGACACCGCGCTGAACTCGCTGCGCAGCAGGAAATGCACGTCGAAGCCGGCGCGCGCCAGCATCAGGCCATAAAAACCGCCAATGGCGCCGGTGCCGATAATGCCGATGCGGGGCGTGTGGAGGGTTTCGCTCATGGCTCTCTCAACTCAAGGCTATGGATTCATGGCAAGTCGTCAGGCGCGCGGACCAGCGCCTGATCCAGGCCAGCGATGATGGCTGGGGCAGAAAGCTGGCTGCGCAAGGCGCCGTAGAATTCGCCGTCACGCACGACGAACACGGAAGGCAGGTGAAACACCCCGTAACGCTGCACCGCGCCGCCGTTTTCTTCGGCGTCGATCCAGCACAGGCGCTCGACGGGCAATGATTGTTCCGGCAAATGCTGTCGGGCCCAGCGGCAACTGGAACAACCGGCGCCGGTGAAGATAAGCAGCGATGTGCCGGGCAGGGTCAGCAGTTGTCGATCGACATCGAAGTCTGTCAGTTGCAGTTGATCCACGCCAATCTCCCCAGGTCTTGCGCACACTATATCCGCACTGCCCGCCCGCTCCGCAAGCCAAAGCGCGGCCCGGTGCGCGCCTGGGCAGGCAAACGGTTGCCATAAGCCCGCTGCATCGGACGAAAGCTTGAGTTTACCCATTGTCGAAGTACGGGTTAACGCGCTAAGGTTCGGCACCCCGCTGCCCTCAATCACGCTAGGCTCCGCCGCACGGGGACCGTTGGCGGCCAGCACCCGTGACCTGATGAGTAACACGATGGCTGATTTACCGATTGACGACCTTAACGTCGCCTCCAACGAGACACTGATCACGCCGGATCAGCTCAAGCGCGAAATCCCGCTCACCGCCGCCGCACAGGCCACCGTGAGCAAGGGTCGCGAAGTGATCCGCAACATCCTCGATGGCAAGGACCACCGCCTGTTCATCGTGATCGGCCCCTGCTCGATCCACGATATCAAGGCCGCTCACGAATATGCCGAGCGCCTCAAGGCCCTGGCCGCCGAGCTGTCGGACACCCTGTATCTGGTGATGCGCGTCTATTTCGAAAAGCCGCGCACCACGGTCGGCTGGAAGGGCCTGATCAACGACCCGTACCTGGACGACTCCTTCAAGATCCAGGACGGTCTGCACATCGGCCGCCAGCTGCTGCTGGACCTGGCTGAAAAAGGCCTGCCGACCGCCACCGAAGCGCTGGACCCGATCTCCCCGCAGTACCTGCAGGACCTGATCAGCTGGTCGGCCATCGGCGCACGCACCACCGAATCCCAGACCCACCGCGAGATGGCCTCGGGACTTTCTTCGGCAGTCGGCTTCAAGAACGGCACCGACGGCGGCCTGACCGTTGCCATCAACGCCCTGCAATCGGTTTCCAGCCCGCACCGCTTCCTGGGTATCAACCAGGAAGGTGGCGTGTCCATCGTCACCACCAAGGGCAACGCCTACGGTCACGTGGTGCTGCGCGGCGGCAACGGCAAGCCCAACTATGACTCGGTCAGCGTCGCCCTGTGCGAACAGGCCCTGGCCAAGGCCAAGGTCAAGCCGAACATCATGGTCGACGCCAGCCACGCCAACTCCAACAAGGACCCGGCGCTGCAACCTCTGGTCATGGAAAACGTCGCAAACCAGATTCTGGAAGGCAACGAGTCGATCATTGGCCTGATGGTCGAAAGCCACCTGAAATGGGGCGCGCAGTCGATTCCGAAGGACCTCGCGGACCTGGAATACGGTGTTTCGATCACCGACGCCTGCATCGACTGGGAAACCACCGAGAAGACCCTGCGCAGCATGCATGCCAAGCTCAAGGACGTGTTGCCCAAGCGCAAGCGCGGCTGATTTCACAGTTCTTGAAACGACAACGCCGAGCGAATGCTCGGCGTTTTTCATGATAGTGCTTTTCAGATCTTCTTCAGATCTTCGCGGCCTGGCGCTGGTGACGTTCCATGTAGCGTTCGACGTAGGAGCAGGAAGGAATCACGGTGTAGCCCATGCTCTCGGCGTAATCGAGGGCCACTTCGGTCAAGGCCGCCGCGATGCCGCGCCCGCGCAAGGCGTTGGGCACGAAGGTACGATAGATGTCCAGGGTCTGCTTCCCCAGATCCATGTACGTCAGGTAAGCCCGGTGACCGTCGATGTTGATTTCGAACTGGTGGCCGGTCTTGTCATGGTGAATGGACAGCGCCTCGCTCATCACTACTCCTCGCGGGTCTTGGATTTTGACCCCTACCTTACCGATGTTTGTCCGGCGAAGGAACCTCTTCAGTCAGGGCCAACGCACCTCTGCGTTCGCGCACTGCCTGCTACGCCACCCCGTGCCTGGTCTGGACACCGAGAACGAGCCTTGCTGATCTCAAACAAACGAGCACCTGCAAATAGTAGGCACCATTGTGGAATCTGCTCAAGTGAATCCGCAGTAAAAGCCCGCCCGCGTATCCGGCGTGATGGCACAACGAAGGCCCCGGATCGCCGGAGAATGCCTGTTAAGACGGCATCCATGGGGCAAAGTCACGTCAACGCAACAAAAATCGAGCATCCTCGCCGATCATCGTCTATACAAAAAAGGTTGCAACGTGGCTCAACGTCTCCTGGCCACCGCCTGGACGAAGTACTTTCGACCCACTGATGACATCGGGAGCCTGTCGGCACAACCGTCCGCCCCCGTCCTGCTGACAAGCGTAATTGCCTGACAGCATGAGGCTTTTTCCGGATAAAAAGCGTGAGGAGTCGCACGGAAGGCTTTCAAAGCTAAGAATTTTATGCGGTTCTTGCGCTTAGTCCGTTTACTTACTACAAACAATGGGTAGTATGTACGCCGGTCATTTTCTCATTTTCGAGAGATGATTAATTTGATAGAAGTCCTTTAAGGGGAACACGATGAACAACGTTCTGAAATTCTCTGCTCTGGCCCTGGCCGCAGTTCTGGCTACCGGTTGCAGCAGCGCATCCAAAGAAACCGAAGCTCGTCTGACTGCTACTGAAGACGCAGCTGCTCGTGCACAAGCTCGTGCTGACGAAGCCTACCGCAAGGCTGACGAAGCTCTGGCTGCTGCTCAGAAAGCTCAGCAAACTGCCGACGAAGCCAACGAGCGTGCTCTGCGCATGCTGGACAAGGCTAGCCGCAAGTAATAATCCCTCGGGATTATTGATAAGCCGATCCGGTTCCGGGTCGGCTTTTTTATTGCCTGCAGTTTGAGGATGCACGCGTCATCCCGGGCCTGCGGCACGGACCGACCCAGGCACAAACACCGCAGATCCCGTAGCAGCACGGCTTGCCGGCGGGGGCGATTTCGAGGACGCCCCCGCCGGCAAGCCGTGCTGCTACGGGACGGTGGCGTGCTTTAGATTTTGATCTGGCTTTTGATCTTCATGCGCGATGGCACAGGCGCCGCAGAATGCGACGTCAAGGCGCCAGGCCGAGCGCAGGTGTCGTGGAGGGGGATGAGCGGCATGGATGCCGCGAAAGCCGTGCGGGCCAGGGACGGCCCATCACGGCGTGCCCCCGGAACGGCGCCGGAGCGAGGGAAGTCCGAAGGACCCCAGCCTGTCGCAGGGCTTTTTTGGTTACTTTTTCAGCTCTTGGAAAAAGTGACCCGCCGTAAGGGCGGAAGGCGCACTCAGCACCACCCCAAACAACGGATATACACCCAATGAATGCCGCCCCCAGCGACGCAGAGCGTCACTCAAGGCATTCCCACGCAGAGCGTGGGAACGATCAGAGGGCGACAGAACGCTTACTGCAGGGTAACAGGCGCCCCGCCGACAACAGGAGCCGCATTCCCCGGCACCGCGATCTCGACCGGCATACCGTCCTCGGCAGCCACCACATCCCGCACCTCATCCCAATTGATGCGCAGACTGTTGGCCAGATCCTCACGCTTGAGCAGCGCATTGATCACCGCCGTATGCTTGTCCACCACCGAAGGATTGCCACTCTCGTCCAGCGGCGTATGCGCCTCGAGATAGACCTTGCCACCGCTCACACCAAACTTGTACGGCTCGGAAATGATCCGCACAGGCGTGCCGACCGGCACCATCCCCGCCATCTCCAGCACGTTGTTGTTGTACATGCGGAAGCACCCGTGGCTGGTACGCATGCCGATACCGAACTTCTTGTTCGAACCGTGGATCAGGTAACCCGGAATACCCAGGCCGAACTTGAACGGCCCCAGCGGGTTATCCGGGCCGGCCGGCACCACGTTAGGCAGGATGTCTCCGTCGGCCGCGTGCTCGGCCTTGACCGATGCCGGTGGCGTCCAGGTCGGGTTAGGGGTCTTGGCGGTCACCTTGGTGGTGGAGATCGGCGACCCCCAGCCCTCGCGGCCGATACCCAGCGGGAAGGTGTACACCACGTTCTTGCCCTTCGGGTAGTAGTACAGACGGTACTCGGCCAGGTTGATGACGATGCCTTCACGCGGGCCTGGCGGCAGGATGAAACGGGTTGGCAGGATCACCTGGGTGCCCGCGCCCGGCAGCCAGGCGTCGACGCCCGGGTTGGCGGCGATCATTTCCAGATAGCCCAGGTCGTACTTGGTGCCCAGGTCCGCGAAGGTGTCTTCGTATTTGGCGGTGACGGTCTGCACCTGGCCGATGATGTCCTCGCCGGGAGGAGGCAACGGGAACTCCAGGGCGGAGACAGGGCCGGCCGCACACAGTGCAGCAAGCGACAGACAGCGGGCGAAAGCTGGAATGCGCGACAACATCCGGGGAATCCTTGGGTAACGGAAGGCTTGAATGGCCGAGATTGTACACGCCCGCCCGCCCCTTCGGGAGTAGGCGCGACGGCTTGCAAGGCTGCACGTTCACCTGCGGTTCAGGTGACGTCGAATCGGGGGCTCGGCCAGGAGGAATATTTCAGACCGTCTGGTCCAGTTCCGGCCAAATGGGCTGCCAGCCCCGGCGCTGGGCGTCGATGATCGCGCGGCACAGCGGGCACAGTCGCTCGTCGCTGTAGATCGCCTGCTCGACCGCCGACCAGCGCGGCTGGGCAGGCAGGAGCGAGCCGCACAGGGTGCGGTCGGCCGAACCGGCCAGTTCCAGTTGCCGGGCGGCCAGATGCACACGAACTTCCTGGCACGCGAACAGGTCGAGCTGCTCATCGGGCTCGATCAATTGATAGGCAAACAGGGACCAGGCAGGACGGCGCATCGGGGGCTCCAGATCGGGGGCGCAACCTTAGCCGAAAGCCCCGGTCCAGAAAAGGGCTGGAGGCCTTTATTTTTCGGGGTTGGGGTGTTTTCTGGGTTGGCTTGGGATTGCGACTCTGGTGCCCTTCGGGCCTTGTCGCGGGCAAGCGCGCTCCTACATTTGTTGCAACGTGCCGAGGTCTGAAAGATCGCCTTGTCCGCTCTGGCATTCCAACCCAACCTCAAGTGAACCCAAAGGCTACCAACCCGGTCCATCAGGCCATGGCACGTTGCAACAAATGTAGGAGCGCGCTTGCCCGCGACCAGGCCCGAAGGGCAACAACGCAAGAATCCAGAGCCAACCCTAAAGCAACGCCTTCAACTGCGGCCAGACGTTATCCAGCAACCTGGGCTGCGCATTCGCCGCCGGGTGTAACCCATCCGCCTGGGTCAACTCAGGCACCCCGCCCACCCCTTCAAGCATGAACGGCACCAGCGCCACCTTCTTCTGCTCGGCCAGGTCCACATACACCTGCTTGAACGCCTGGGTGTAACGCGCGCCGTAATTGGGCGGGATCTGCATGCCCAAGAGCAGCACCTTGGCACCGGCGGCGCGAGCGCTGTCGATCATCGATGCAAGATTTTGTTTCAATTGTTCAGGTGGCTGCCCACGCAGGCCGTCATTACCACCCAGTTCGAGGATCACCAGGTCCGGCTTGTGCTCGGAAAGCAGCGCCGGCAGCCGCGCCTGGCCGCCACCACTGGTATCGCCGCTGACCGAGGCATTGACCACTTTATCCTTGTAGCCCTGCTCTGCCAGGCGCTTTTCCAGCAGGCTGACCCAACCGACGCGGGTATCCAGGCCGAAAGCCGCGCTGATACTATCCCCAACGATCAGCACCGTACCTGCTGTCGCTGCCTGACACACAAGCAGCAAACCCAGGCCAGCACTCAATAACCACGCACGCATCGGATTCTCCATGAGCGAAAGTATTCTCAGTGCCCGGAACCTGAACAAAGTGGTCCCCAGCACCGAAGGTGACCTGACCATCCTGCACGAACTCTCGCTGGAACTGAACAAGGGCGATACCCTGGCCATAGTCGGAGCCTCCGGCTCGGGCAAGTCGACCCTCCTGGGTCTGCTGGCCGGGCTGGATCTGCCGAGCACAGGTTCGGTCACCCTTTCAGGGCGCAACCTCAGCGAACTCGACGAAGACCAGCGCGCCCGCGTGCGCGCCGAACACGTAGGCTTCGTGTTCCAGTCGTTCCAGTTGCTCGACAGCCTCAATGCCCTGGAAAACGTCATGCTGCCCATGGAGCTGGAAGGCCGCAAAGACGCCCGCGAGCAGGCCCGGCACCTGCTGGAACGGGTAGGCCTGGGCCAGCGCCTGACCCACACCCCGCGCCAGCTCTCTGGCGGCGAGCAGCAACGAGTGGCGATTGCCCGCGCCTTCGCCGCCGACCCCGACGTGCTGTTCGCCGACGAACCCACCGGCAACCTCGACAGCCACACCGGCGAGCGCATCAGTGACCTGCTGTTCGAACTGAACCAGGAGCGCAACACCACGCTGGTGCTGGTCACCCATGATGAACGCCTGGCCCACCGCTGCCGGCGTCTGATCCGTCTTGAAGGTGGCCGCCTGGTCACCCCCATGGAGCCTTGATGGCACGTCTGCCGTTCGCCCGCCTGCTCAGCCTCGCCGCCCGCCAACTGTTGCGCGATGCCCGCGCCGGGGAGCTGCGCGTGCTGTTTTTCGCACTGGTGGTCGCCGTGGCCGCCAGTACCGCCATTGGTTATTTCGGCTCGCGCCTGAACAGCGCCATGCTGCTGCGGGCCACCGAATTCCTGGGTGCCGACCTGATCCTCAGTGGCTCCACGCCGGCCAAGCCCGAGCAGATCGAGGCTGGCAAGGCGCTCAGGCTGGACCACTCGCAGATCGTGATTTTCTCCAGCGTGGTCGCCACCGACAACGGCATCCAGCTGGCCAGCGTCAAGGCGGTGGATGCCGCCTACCCGCTCAGAGGCGAGCTGAAGAGTGCCGATGCGCCTTACCAGCCCGAAACCAGCGGCGGTGAGCCCGGCCCCGGAGAGGCCTGGGCCGAAGCGCGAGTGCTGGTCGCCTTGAACCTCAAGGTCGGCGACAGCATCGACGTCGGCTCCACCAGCCTGAAACTCACCCGCGTGCTCACCTACGAGCCCGACCGCGCTGGCAATTTCTACAGCCTGACGCCCCGGGTGATGATCAACATGGCCGACCTTGAGGCCACCAAGGTGGTGCAGCCGGGCAGCCGCGTCAGCTTCCGCGACCTGTGGCGCGGCACGCCGCAGGATCTGGCGGCATATCGCAAGGCTATCGAGCCTGCACTTGCCGCCAACCAGAAGATCGACGACGCCCGTGACGGCAACCAGCAGATCGGTGGCGCGCTGGGCAAGGCCGAGCGTTACCTGAACATGGCGAGCCTGGTGGCAGTGTTGCTGGCCGGTGTGGCCGTGGCCCTGTCGGCGGCGCGCTTTGCGGTCCGCCGTTTCGACGCCAGTGCGCTGCTGCGCTGCCTGGGGCTGTCACGCAACGAGGCACTGGTGCTGTTCAGCCTGCAACTGGCCATGCTCGGCATCGCCGCAAGCGTCACCGGCGCCCTGCTCGGCTGGTTTGCGCAACTGGGGCTGTTCTACTTGCTGGAAAACCTGCTCCCCGCAGCCGTTCCACCTGGAGGCTGGCTGCCGGCAGTGGCAGGCATCGGTACGGGCCTTGTGGCACTGGCGGGGTTTGCCCTCCCGCCACTGGCAGCGCTTGGGCGTGTGCCGCCACTGCGGGTATTGCGCCGCGACATGCTGCCGATCCCGGCCAGCAGCTGGCTGGTGTACGGCGCGGCGCTGCTGGCGCTGGGCCTGATCATGTGGCGCCTGAGCCTGGACCTGATCCTCACCTTCGCCCTGCTCGGCGGTGGCCTGGTCGCAGCGCTGGTCCTGGGTGGCATCCTGCTGCTGGCGTTGCAAAGCCTGCGCCGCCTGCTGGCAGGCGCGTCACTGCCGTGGCGGCTGGGCCTGGGCCAGTTGCTGCGTCACCCCATGGCAGCTGCCGGGCAATCCCTGGCCTTTGGCCTGATCCTGCTGTCGATGGGGCTGATCGCCCTGCTGCGCGGCGAGTTGCTCGACACCTGGCAAAACCAGTTGCCGAAGGACGCCCCCAACTACTTCGCGCTGAATATCCTGCCCGCCGAGCGCGACAACTTCGGCGAGCGCATGAGCCGTCTTTCGACCCACGCCGCGCCGCTGTACCCGATGATTCCGGGAAGGCTGATGAGCATCAATGGCGAGCCGGTGACCAAGTTCGTCACCAAGGACTCCCGTGGTGAAAACGCCACCCAGCGCGACCTCAACCTGACCTGGGCGGCCAACTTGCCGGAAGGCAACACCATCACCGAGGGCCAGTGGTGGAACAATGAACAGGCGCCGGCTGAAGGCATACCGGGCGTCTCGGTGGAAACCAAGCTGGCGAAAAGCCTGGAGATCAAGCTGGGGGACACCCTGAGTTTTGTGATCGGCGGCGCGACCCACGAGGTCAAGGTCACGAGCCTGCGAGACATCAACTGGGACACCTTCCAGCCCAACTTCTTCATGATCTTCCAGCCCGGCACCCTCAAGGATGTGCCGACCACCTACCTCACCAGCTTCTATCTGGCCCCCGGCAACGACCAGCGAATCGTCGAGCTGTCCCGCGCCTTCCCGGCCGTGACCATCCTGCAAGTGGAGGCGCTGCTGGAGCAACTGCGCAGCATCCTAGATCAGGTGACCCTGGCGGTGCAGTACGTGCTGCTGTTCGTGCTCGCCGCAGGCCTTGCGGTGTTGTTCTCCGGCTTGCAGGCCACGCTGGACGAACGCATCCGCCAGGGTGCATTGCTGCGGGCCCTGGGTGCCAACCGCGCCCTGCTGACCCGAGCCCGGCGCATCGAGTTCGGCCTGCTGGGTGCGGTGAGCGGCGTGCTGGCGGCACTGGGCTGCGAGCTGGTGAGTTTCGTGCTGTACCGCTACGCCTTTTCCCTGCAGTGGCATCCGCACCCCTGGCTGTTGCTGCTGCCGCTGATCGGCGCGTTGCTGGTCGGCGCCGCAGGCGTGTTCGGCACTCGCCGCGCGCTAAACGCCAGCCCCTTGACGGTGCTGCGCGAAGGCTGACGAGGCTTGACCCTGACGATGCCGACAGCAAAGATGTCGGCATCGTGCATGGAGCACTCCCTTCACCACCGAGAAGTCCTTTGAGCACCAACATCTGTACCCGTGAAGGCCACACCGCCCTCAAGCAAGAACTCGATCACCTGTGGCGCGTCTACCGTCCGGAAATCACCCAGAAGGTCGCATGGGCGGCTTCCCTGGGCGATCGCAGCGAGAACGCGGACTACCAGTACAACAAGAAGCTCTTGCGCGAAATCGACCGCCGCGTGCGCTATCTGCGCAAGCGTCTGGAAGACATGCGCGTGGTCGATTACGCCCCGGAACAGGAAGGCCGGGTGTTCTTCGGTGCGTGGGTCGAGATCGAAAACGAAGACGGCCAAACCAAGCGCTTTCGCATCGTCGGCTACGACGAAATCTATGGCCGCATGGACTACATCTCCATCGACTCGCCCATGGCCCGCGCCCTGCTGAAAAAGCAGGTGGACGAGGAATTCTCGGTGCAGACGCCGACCGGAGAGGCACTCTGGTACGTGCTGAGCATCACCTACGAAAAACCCGCTTGAAATTGAACGCCGCCAGTCCACGCGCGGCGTTACCGAGGAGCAATTGATGGTCAAGACCAAACCGCGTCCCGCCGTGAACGGGGTGGCATCCGCCGACAGAGTGCTGACCGTGCTGACGGCTTTCCGCACCGGCGATACCGCACTGACCCTGGTGGAACTGGCCGAGCGCACCGACCTGATCAAGAGCACGATCATGCGGCTGATGGTCTCGCTGGAGACGTTCGGATTCGTCAATCGCCTGGCGGACGGTCGCTACACTCTGGCCAGTGAAGTGATGCGCCTGAACGCGGTGTATCAGGAGTCGCTGGACCTCGAAAAACACGTCCTGCCACGCCTGCACCGGCTGTGCGACGAAACCGGAGAAACCGCCTCGTTCTACGTGCGCCACGGCGCCTACCGCATGTGCCAGTACCGGGTGAACTCCCCGCACCGTCTGCGCCTGCACCTGCAGCCCGGCGACATCCGCCCCATGGACGGTGCCGCCAGTGCCGAGGCGCTGCGTTGCAGCTTCGCACGGGCCGCCGAGCATCCCGAACCGTTTTATTCGGCCGGGATCACAGACCCTCACTCGGCGTCCATGGCCATGCCGATCTTCGGTGCGCAGCAGGAGTTGATGGGTGCGATCGTGGTGTCCGGACCTGCCGGCCGCCTGAACGCCGAGCGCGCCGACTCGCTGCGGGCGGTGTTCATGGAAGTGGCAGAAGATCTGACGCGCAGCCTGGGTGGGCGGATCCAGTAAGGATCCCCCGCCCAGCCTGGCCAGTGGCGAGAAGAAAGGGTCAGCCGACGCTGGCCGGGTTGGCACCCTGAGCCTGATTGCGCTGATGCTTGCGGCCCAGCACCAGCACCATGGTGCCGGCGGCCAGGTTCAGCAACGCCAGCGGAATCAGCCCCAGGGCGTAGCTGCCGGTGGCGCCATGAATCGCGCCGTAGACGTTGACCATCAGGCCGCCGCCAAACAGGTTGGCCCAGGCGCCGATCACCGCCAGCCCCGCCGCCGCCGTGCTGCTGGACATCCAGCTCGACGCCAGCGCCCAGAACGGCCCCTTCATCGAATACGCACCGATCAACACCATCGACAACAACACCACGGTGGCGACCAGCGATGAGGTCACCAGCGCCAGCAGCAGACCTGCCGCGATCAGGAACAGCGTGGCTGCAGTGTGCCAGCGCCGCTCGTTGCGACGGTCGGAACTGCGCCCCCACAGGATCATGAACAACGACGCCAGACCGTAAGGAATCGCATTGATCAGGCCGATCTGCAGGCTGTCCAGATCGAAGGTCTTGAGCAGTTGCGGCGCCCACACGCTCATGGTGCTGCCGGCCGCCGAAGCGCCGGTGTAGATGAGCACCATCGCCCAGATGTCCTTGTGCTTGAGCAGTTGCCACAGCGAGATATGACCGATCTGGGTTTTCTGCGCACGTTCCTGGGCCAGCCGGTTCACCAGCCACTCGCGCTGATCGTCCGCCAGCCATTTGGCCTGATCGGGGCGATCGGTCAGCACGAACAGGCAGGCGATCCCCAGCAGCACCGCCGGAATGCCTTCCAGAATGAACAGCCAGTGCCAGCCGCGCATGCCAAACATGCCGTCCAGCGTCAGCAGATAACCCGAGAGTGGCGAGCCGAGGAAGTTCGCCCCCGGAATCGCCACCATGAAGATCGCGACCATCCGCGCACGGTAGGCCGATGGCAACCAGTAGGTCAGGTACAGCAGCACGCCGGGGAAGAACCCCGCCTCGGCCGCACCCAGCAGAAACCGCATGATGTACAGCGAGTTCGCGCCTTCGACAAACGCGGTGCCGGCCGACACCAGACCCCAGGTAATCATGATCCGCGCAATCCAGACTCGCGCGCCGAAACGCTGCAGCGCCAGGTTGCTCGGCACCTCGACCAGGAAGTACGAGACGAAAAACAGGCTGCTGGCCAGACCGAACACCGCCGGGGTCAGGCCCAGGTCATGGTTCATCTGCAGCGAAGCCATGCCGATGTTGCCGCGATCGATGATCGCGATCAGGTAACACACGATCAGGAACGGCAGCAGGCGCCACGCCACGCGGCGCATCGTTGCCTGCTCCAGTTCACTGACCTCTGCTTTCACATTCATGGGGTTCTCCTGTGCTTATTGTTGTGGAGATGACGCCGGCTTGCCAGCTCGCCGTCCCGGGACGGCGAGCGGCGTTCATTCGTCGATCAACTGGCGATTGACCACACAGCGCGGATCCAGCGCGTGGCCATCCAGGGCATCGAGAATCTGCTGCACGGCGACCAGGCCAACACGTTCACGGGCCTCCAGGGTGTTGGCGCCCACGTGGGGAGTGGCCACCAGGTTCACCAGGCCCCACAGCGGGCTGTCGGCCGGTGGCGGCTCGGGGTTGAAGGTGTCGAGCCCTGCGCCGCCGATCTGCCCGCTGGACAGGGCCTGAACCAGGGCTGCGGTGTCGATCAGCTCGCCACGGGCAGTGTTGATGAGCAGGCTGCCGGGCCGCATCAGCGCGAATTGCTCGGTGCTGAACAGGTTGCGGTTGGCGTCCGTCAGCGGGCAATGCAGGCTGATCACATCGCATTCTTGCAGCAGACGCTCGAAGTTCTCCTCACGGCTCACATGATCGCGCGCCGGCAGTTGCTTGAGATAGGGGTCATACACCTTGACCTGCATGCGCAGCGGCGCGACCAGGTCCATCAGCACGCTGCCGATGGCGCCCAGCCCCACCAGGCCCAGGGTCTTGCCGAACAGTTCGGTGCCATTGGCAGTGGCCTTGTCCCAGTGCCCGGCTCGCACCCGTGCGTCCAGCCAGGCGGTGCGCCGGGCGACACTGAACATCAGGGCGAAGGCGTGCTCGGCCACCGATTGCGCATTGGCACCCACTGCAATGGTGACCGGCACCTTACGCTCGGCCGCAGCCTTGATGTCGATGGTGTCGTAGCCCACGCCGTGCTTGGCAATGATCTTGAGGTTCGCGCTGGCGTCGATCATCTCCCGCGTCAGCTTGCCGGTGCGCACCACGATGGCGTCTGGCTGCTCGGCCTTGAGGGTTTCGACCATCTGCTCGGCGGGCATGTAGGGCGTGGTGGGAATCACGGTGACGCCTCTGGAGGCAGCCAGCGCCATTGCATCGGGAGCCAGCGCGAGGCCGGTCAGGAGGATTTTGCGAGTCATGGTGTCACCTTGTTTTTATGGCTGGCCCTCAGCGGGCCTGAAAACACCCTATCACAATGAAACGCCGTTGCAATATTAAAAATTTGACTGCTTTACCGCCCATCAAATTCGTCATCAAAGACCGTTGATATTCGAATTATGAAATGCAATTCTATTTTCAGACCCGGCGATCACAGCCGGTGGCATAGCACAATTTCAAGAGAGAATGCCCATGACAATCGGATTTCGAGTGTTGCAAGCCCAGCGCAAAGTGAGCCCGGAGTGGGTCGCACGGTTTCGTGAAGTGCCCGTGGCCAATGTCAGCGACTCGATGAACCGCATGACCGCAGGCGGCGCCAACCTGCGTCCGATGCACCGCGCCGGCGTGCTGGCAGGCCCTGCCTTGACGGTCAAGGCGCGCCCTGGCGACAACCTGATGCTGCATTACGCAATCGACATCGCAGAGCCGGGCGACGTGATCGTCGTCGATGCCGGCGGCGACCTGAGCAACGCCCTGATCGGCGAGATGATGGTGGCCTACGCGGTCAAGCGCGGCGTGGCCGGCATCGTCATCAACGGCGCGATCCGCGATGCCGCCAACATTGGTGCCGGCGACTTCCCGCTGTTCGCCGCTGGCGTGTCCCATCGCGGCCCGTACAAGGACGGTCCGGGCGAGGTCAACGTACCCATTGCCATTGCCGGAATGGTCATCGAGCCAGGGGATCTGGTGATCGGCGACGACGACGGCCTGCTCTGCGTGCCCTATGACGAGGTGGCGGCTGTGTACGACCGCGCCCACGCCAAGCACGCGGCCGAGGTCAAGCAGCTGGAGCAGATCGCCCGCGGTGAAAACGACCGCAGCTGGGTCCTCAAATCCCTCCAGCAGAAAGGTTGCGCCCTGCCGCAATGACGGCCGCCACGGGGTGTCTGCCTGGCACCCCGTGATGCATCGCCACCTTCCCGCCACGCCCCTTGATTGCAGCAGGAGCCGCCATGAGCTTCTTTCCCGCACCACAGATCGTCGAAACCACCGTATTCACCCGCTTGCCCGAGCACTTTCGCAAGCCGCGCCGCACGGCCTGGGCAGACGGCAACCGCCAGGGCCAGTTGATCGATTCGTTCCTGGAAGGGCCGTCGTTCGACCGCGACGGCAACCTGTACGTCACCGACATTCCCTACGGGCGGATTTTCCGCATTTCTCCCGCAGGCGAGTGGACGCTGGTCTGTGAGTACGATGGCTGGCCCAACGGCCTGAAGATCCACCGCGACGGCCGCATTTTCATCACCGATTACAAACGCGGAATCATGGTGCTGGACGCCGCCACCGGACACATTCAGCCGTTTCTCGAATCGGCCGGCTCCGAAGGTTTCAAGGGCGTCAACGACCTGGTGTTCGCGCCCAACGGCGACATGTACTTCACCGATCAGGGCCAGACCGGGCTGCAGGATCCCACCGGACGCGTCTACAAACTCGACGCTACGGGCAACCTGACGTGCCTGCTCAACACCGTGCCCAGCCCCAACGGCATCGTCTACGACCCCAAGCTCAATCACCTGCTGATCGCCGTGACCCGCGCCCAGCAGATCTGGCGCATTCCGCTGGGAAACGGCTCGATCATCAGCAAAGTCGGGGTGTTCGCCCAACTGCATGGCGGCCTGGGCGGTCCGGACGGCCTGGCGCTGGACGCCGAAAGCAACCTGTACATCGCCCACACCGGCTTCGGCTCGGTCTGGCGGCTGTCCAGGGTTGGCGAGCCACTGCAGCGCATCGTTTCGTGCGAAGGCATCAGCAACACCAACCTGGCCTTCGGCGGTGCAGACGGCAAAACACTGTTCATTACCGAATCGCACACCGGCTCCATCCTGCAAGTCCGTACGCCCGTGCCGGGACTGGCCATGTATTCCCATAGCTGACCACCGGCACCGCAGTCCCCCATAACAACGACAAGAAGAAGTGACGCCATGACCCGAGAAAACCCGGCCCTCCCCGGCCTGTCCGATGCCGAGGGTGAAAAGCTGCTGCGCCGCGTGATGCTGCGCATCCTGCCTTTCATCTTCGCCTGCTATGTCATCAGCTACCTGGACCGCACCAACGTGGGCTTCGCCGCCATCAGCATGAACAAGGACCTGGGCCTGACCGCCACGATGTTCGGCTGGGCGGCCGGCCTGTTCTTCTTTGGCTATTTCATTTTCGAGATCCCCAGCAACCTGTTGATGCAGCGTTTCGGCGCACGTATCTGGATTGCCAGGATCATGATCACCTGGGGCCTGATTTCCATCGGCACCGCCTTCGCCACAGGCCCCGTGAGCTTCAGCATCATGCGCTTCCTGCTGGGCCTGGCCGAGGCCGGTTTCACGCCCGGCGTGTACCTGTATTTCACCTACTGGTTTCCCGGAAAGTGGCGGGCAAAAGCCACCGCTACCTTCCTCTTGGGCATTCCCGTGGCCAACATCTTCGGATCGCCCCTGTCCGGCTGGCTGCTGGACATGCATGGCATCCTGGGCCTGAAGAACTGGCAGTTCCTGCTGGTGGCCGAAGCCCTGCCCGCAGTGCTGTTGGGGATTGCCTGCCTGTTCGTGCTGGTGGACTCCCCGGCCAAGGCGCGCTGGATGAGCGAGCGGGAAAAAACCTGGCTGTCCGAGCGGCTGAGCAGCGAGCAGGCGGCCATCGGTGCCTCCCATGGCAACACCTTGCGCGGCGCGCTGACCAACCCGAAGGTCTTCGTGCTGGCGGCGATCAACTTCTGCTGCATCGTCGGCTCCATCGGCATCGGACTGTGGATGCCGCAGATCATCAAGAGCCTGGGAATGCAGAACAGCACCGTCGGCCTGGTCGCGGCGCTGCCCTATGTGTTGGGCGCCATCAGCATGACGCTCTGGGCACGCCTGGCCAACCGCAGCAAGCAGCGCCTGCCGTACGTGGTCAGCGCCCTGGCTTTCGCCGCGCTGGCGCTGGTGAGTGCGGCGCTGATCGACGCGCCGGTGCTGAAGATCGCAAGCCTGGCCTGCGCGGTGGCCGGCATCCTGTGTTTCCAGGCAACGTTCTGGGCCATCCCCTCGACCTTCCTCACGGGCCGCGCGGCAGCGGGCGGGCTGGCGCTGATCGTGTCCATCGGCAATCTGGGCGGCTTTGTCGGGCCGTTCATGATCGGGCTGATCAAGGACGCCACCCAGTCCTATTCAGGCCCCTTCTATGCCGTGGCGTCGATCCTGATGATCGGCACCTGCCTGATGCTGTGGCTGGGTGACCCGGCGCGGCGCAAGCCTGTATCTACCCCGCCGCTTCAACCCACTGCAACGAACTGATCCTGACCCTATGATCGCCTCCACCTGGAGGCGGTCGACTTTTGCCAGACTCGAAACTGATCGAATTCCCGCCCGCCTCTGTTTTTTCCAGCCGCTGTCCGACCATCACGCCGCTTCACACGCACCCTCGTTTGAAGGGTTTCGACATTATTTCTGAAATATCAGACCGCTGGTGATTACGCGAACATCGGCACGCTTTCTTTTCCATTCAGGGGGTTAGCGCCCTCAATCCGAATGGATACACCCGTACGTCAAAACCCGTGCATTGAACTCGCGTGGATCCAATCTAACGTTTGGTGATCCATGCACATATCGAGGTCACGGGTGCGTCCCGCCTCGCCAACCAGTTAACAAGTAGAACAGGTCTGACTCGCGCTCCGTATGGATCCTGGACGGCATGAACGGCACACCCACGCCCAAGGAATTGTCGCGTAGTTGTTTTTTGTGAAAGCGAAGCAAAAGGATTTTGGAAATGGAAAACGTCGTTGTCGCTGACAAAGCAACCTCTCAGATTGATGCCCATGCCTGGGGCGATCTGCAGCTCAAAAACCCCGCTGTAGTCCAAATGCCCGTATCCCCCGACAAGGTGGCTTCCGTGAGCCGCAGCGGTCAGGATCTGGTCGTCAATCTGAAGAATGGCGAGCACATCAAGGTTGCCAACTTTTTCACCCCCGGCCCTGACGGGGTCGCCAGCGACATGGTTTTCCAGGGCGAGGACGGCGCCCTCTGGCAAGCGCAGTACAACGCGCAAGCGTTCGAAGGATTCACCTTCGAAGAGATTTCCTCGATTGACGAACTGATCGCCGGCACCGGCGTGGTCAGTGGCGCCACCTCGGCCTGGGCCATTGCCGGCCTGGGCCTGCTGGGCGCCGGCGGCGCGGCGGCCGTGTCGGGTGGCGGCGGCGGTGGTGGCGGTGGCGGAAGCGGCACACCGGGCGACACCACGGCGCCCGATGCCCCGACCAGCCTGCTGGTTTCCGCCAACGGCCTGATGTTGAGCGGGCTAGGCGAGGCCGGTGCGCGGGTCACGGTACGTGATGCCTCCGGCAACATTCTGGGCAGCGGCACCGTGGGCAGCGATGGGCGTTTCGAAATCCCCCTCAATGCGCCACAAACCAACGGCCAGAACCTCAACGTCACCCTCACCGACGCCGCCGGCAATACTTCGGCGCCGGGTACGGCCACCGCAGGCGACACCACCGCACCGGATGCACCGTCCAACCTGCAGGTGGACGGGACCGGCACGCATCTCTCCGGTACCGGTGAACCGGGCGCGACCATCCAGGTGCGCGCACCCGACGGCACCCTGATCGCCAGCGGCGTGGTGGCAGGCGATGGCACGTTCAACCTCACGCTCAACCCGCCGCAAGCCAACGGCCAGACCCTGACCGTCACGGCCACCGACCCTGCTGGCAATACCTCGGCGTCCGGCACTGCTACTGCAGGCGACACCACTGCACCGGAAGCACCGGCCAACCTGCTGGTGGACGGGACCGGCACACACCTGATCGGTACCGGCGAACCCGGCGCGACCATCCAGGTGCGCGCTGCGGACGGCACTCTGCTCGGCAGCGGCGTGGTAGCAGCCGATGGCACGTTCAACCTCACCCTGAGCCCCGCGCAAGCCAACGGCCAGACCCTGACCGTGACGGCCACCGACGCAGCGGGCAATACCTCGACGCCAGGTACGGCCACCGCAGGCGATACCACCTCACCGGATGCACCGGCCAACCTGCTGGTGGACGCGACCGGCACACACCTGACCGGTACCGGCGAACCCGGCGCGACCATTCAGGTGCGCGCTGCTGACGGCACCCTGCTCGGCAGCGGCGTGGTTGCGGCCGATGGCACGTTCAACCTCACGCTCGACCCCGCGCAAGTCGACGGGCAGACCCTGAGCGTGACCGCCACCGATGCGGCAGGCAATGTCTCGGGCGCGGCACAGGCCCTTGCACCGGACATCGACAATCCCGGCACCCCTGACCAGACGCCACCCGATGCCCCGACTGACCTGGCCATCAGCAACAGCGGCACGCTGCTCACCGGCCACGGCGAAGTGGGCGCCCGGGTGACGGTGATCGATGCCAATGGCAACGTGCTGGGCACCGCTGTCGTCGGCGCCGACGGCTCGTTCCAGGTGACCCTGTCCCCTGCCCAGGTCAACGGTGAGGTGCTGCAGGTCAGCCTCACTGACGCCGCCAACAACACCTCGCCCAATGTCGCGGTCCAGGCCCATGACACCACGCCACCCGTGGCGCCCAGCGACCTGTCGATTTCCGCAGACGGCCTGGCCCTGACCGGCATCGCCCACCCCGGCGTGCGGATCCTGATTCGCAATGCTTCGGGTACCGTCATCGGCGTCGGCCGGGCCGACGTCAACGGCCACTTCAGCGTGACCCTCAGTTCGCCGCAGATCAACGGCGAGCACCTGGACGTCGTGACCACCGACGCTGCTGGCAACAGCTCTGCGCCGGTCGAGGTCACCGCACCCGATACCGTGCCACCAGGACAGGTCACCGATGTGGTGATCAGTGCCGACGGCACGCAGATCTCCGGCAAAGGCGAACCGCTGGCGACGATCACCATTACCAGCGGCGGCGTCACGGTGACCACCGTGGTGGCGGCCAACGGCACGTTCCAGACCACCCTCTCGCCAGCCGTCCATCCGGGCGATGTGGTGCAGATCACCCAGAGCGACGCCCAGGGCAACCACCTGCCGCCTGTTTCGGTCATCGCCCCTGACGCGGTCGGCCCCGCTACTCCCGGCGATCTGGCGCTCAGCCCCGATGGCACGCACCTGACCGGTACCGGCACCCCTGGCAGCCTGATCGAAGTGCGCGACGCCAACGGCACGGTCATCGCCAGCGCCACCGTGGCGGCCAACGGCACCTTCGACGTGACCTTCAATCCGCCACAGATCACCGGCGCCACGCTGGACGTGGTGGCCGTCAGCGGCGGCGAGGACTCCGTGAGCGTTCCCGTCGTCACGCCGGACGCCACCCCGCCCGCCATCGTCAGCGACCTTGCGGTCAGCAACAACGGCCTGACCCTGACAGGACGCGGAGAGCCAGGCGCCACCGTTACCGTCAAAGATGACCAGGGCAACGTGCTCGGCACCGCAGTGGTTGGCCAGACGGGCAGTTTCAGCGCCACCCTGTCGAGCGCACAGACCAACGGCCAGACCTTGAGCGTGCTGCAGACCGACGCCGCTGGCAATGCGTCACCCATCACGACGGTCAATGCCGCCGATCTGGACGGCCCGCTGCAACCGACCAATCTCAGCATCGGCAGTAACGGCACCGTGCTCAGCGGCCTGGGTGAAGCAGGCTCGCGCATCACGGTGCGCGACAGCAACGGCAATGTGCTCGGCACTGCGGTCGTCGCCGCCGACGGGCACTTCAACGTGACCTTGAGCAGCCCGCAGAACAACGGCCAGACCCTGTCCATCAGCGCTGTCGACGGCGCAGGCAACGCAGCGCCAGTCCTGCCCTACGTCACTCCCGACACCCAGGCGCCAGCGCCGCTGACCGGGCTTGCGCTGGACAGCCAGGGCCGGGTATTGACCGGTAACGGTGAAGCAGGCGCGAGCATCACAGTTCGCAGCCCGTCCGGGGCGATCATCGGCACAGGCACGGTGGGCAGCGATGGCCACTTCACCCTGACGCTGACCACCGCACAGGTGGATTCGCAAGTCCTGCAAGTGACCCAGGCCGACCCTGCGGGCAACGTTTCGCAGCCTTCGCCTGTGACCGCACCCGATCTGACAGTGCCTGACAGCGTCACCAATGTGACGATCTCCGCCAATGGCCAGGTGGTGACCGGTAATGGCCAGATCGGTGCGACCGTCACGGTGAACGATGCATCGGGCAACAGCCTGGGCACGGCGGTGGTCGGCGCCAACGGGCGTTTCGAGGTCAACCTGTCCTCGGCCCAGATCAATGGCCAGAACCTCAGCGTCACCCAGGCAGACGGCTCGCCAGGCACCTCGACACCGGTGCCGGTGATTGCGCCGGATCTGCAGGCGCCGGTCGCGCCGACCCAGTTGACCCTCAACGCAGCCGGCAACGAGCTTTCCGGCGTTGGTGAACCGGGCGCCACGGTTCATGTGTATGGGCCGAACGGTGCACTGCTTGGCACTGCCGTGGTCGATGGCACAGGCGCCTTCACGGTTTCACTTTCGGGCGTGTTCAATGACGGCCAGGTGCTGGTGGTCAACCAGACCGACGCCGCGCAGCATGTTTCGCCCAATGCCTCCCTCACCGCTCCCGACACCACCCCGCCGCCAGGCCTGACTGGCGTGGGCATCAGCAGCAACGGCGCGACCGTCACCGGCAACGGCCAGGCGGGCGATACCGTGACCGTCAAGGACGCCAGCGGCACCGTTCTGGGCACCGCCGTGGTGGCTGCCAACGGCACCTTCAGTGTGACCCTGACCCCAGCCCAACTCGACGGCCAGGTCTTGAGCGTGACCCAGACCGACGCCAGCACCCTGCCCTCGCCGGTGACCAACGTCACGGCTCCCGATGTCACCGCCCCGGCAGTGCCGAGCGGCCTGAGCGTCGATGACACCGGGACCATCGTGTCGGGTACGGCTCAAATCGGCAGCACCGTGCAGGTGTTCGACGCCAACGGTCAGTCACTGGGCACCGTTGTCGTAGGTCAAAGCGGGACATTCACCTTGACGCTGCCTACACCGCTGACCAACGGTGAAGCGCTGCAGGTGGTCGCCACCGACGGCACCAACACATCGGTGCCTGCGCCGGTCAACGCACCGGACACCACGCCTCCACCACCCGTCGGCAACCTGGCGATCAACCCGACCGGCACCAGCGTGTCCGGCACCGGCGAGGCTGGCACCACCATCACGGTCCAGACCAGCACCGGCACCATCCTGGGCACCGGCACCGTGGGCAGCAACGGCGTGTTTGTGGTGACCCTGACCACGCCTGCCGCCAATGGCAGCAGCCTGCAAGTCATCAGCACCGACGCCGCCGGCAATGACTCGACACCTTCGCCACTCACAGGCCCCGATGGCACCCAAGTGGCGACCCCGAGCAGCCTGGTCCTGAGCTCCGATGGCTTCACCCTGACCGGCGCCGGCACGCCGGGCAGCACCATCACTATCACCGGCAACGACGGCAGCCCGCTGGGGACCGGTGTGGTCAACAGCGCGGGCCGCTTCAACATCCGCATGGCCTTCGCGCAGATCAACGCGCAGACCCTGCACGTCACTGCCAGCGATGCCGATGGCCACACCTCGGTGCCAGGCACCATCGTCGCCGCCGACAACACGCCGCCCGATGCCCTGACCCAACTGACCATCAATGGCAACGGCACCGTGGTCTCCGGCAGGGGTGAGGCTGGCGCGACGGTGAGCATTACCAATGCCGCGGGCACCGTCCTCGGCACCGGCGTGGTGGCCAGCGACGGCAGCTTCAACGTGACCTTGAACGCAGCGCAGATCGATGCCCAGGCGCTGACCGCCACCCAACGCGATCCGGCAGGCAACCCTTCGCAACCGGCCACCGTGAACGCGCCGGACCTCACCGCACCGGCCGCCGCCACCGGGGTGACCATCAACAACGTCGGCACCGTGGTCAGCGGCCAGGGCGAAGCGGGCGCGACTGTGACCGTGCGTGATGCGGCCGGCAACGTGCTGGCGACCGGCACAGTCGATCAGAGCGGCAATTTCCAGGTGACCCTGCCCAGCGCCCAGAACACCGGCGCGCCGTTGCACGTCACCCTCACCGACGCTGCGGGCAACACCTCTGCGGACACCCCGCTCAATACCGTCGACAAGACCCCGCCCGCCGCTGTGCAGGTGGGTGTGATCAGCCCCGACGGCAGCACCGTCAGCGGCACCGGCGAGGCAGGCGCCACGGTCAAGGTGACCGACGCCAACGGCACTCTGCTGGGCAGCGCGGTGGTCGGCAGTGACGGCAATTTCATCGTCACCCTCAACCCGGCCCCCAACAATGGCCAGACCCTGGACATCAGCCAGACCGACCCGAGCGGCAACGTCTCGCCATCGGTCACCGTCGATGCCCCGGACATCACCCCGCCTGCCGCGCTCACCCAGGTGTCGGTCAATGCCGACGGCGCCACGGTGATCGGCCATGGTGAACCCGGTGCGACCGTCACCGTGCGCAGCGCCGATGGCACCCTGCTCGGCACGGGCCTGGTGGCGAGCAACGGCTCGTTCAGCCTGACCCTCAATCCACCGCAGCTCAACGCCCAGGTGCTGACCGTTACCCAGGAAGATCCACCCGGCAACGTGTCCACCGCCGTGACCGTGATCTCGGTTGACCACACCGCCCCCGACAGCCCACTGGGGCTGACCCTGAACCCGGCCGGCCTGCAACTGAGCGGTACCGCCGAAGCGGGCAGTACGGTGACCGTGCGCGATGCGGCGGGCAATGTGCTGGGCACCGGTACGACGGCAGCGGACGGTACATTCCAGTTGGTGCTGAATAGTCCTCAGCTCAACGGACAAAACCTCAGCGTCACCGCCACCGATGCCGCGGGCAACGTCTCGCCTGCCGCCGCGTTCCAGGCCGGTGACAGCACCCCGCCTGCCGCCGTGGCCAACCTTGCGATCAGCGCCGACGGCGTGACCCTGGCCGGCAGCGGCGAAGTCGGCGCCACGGTCGTGGTGCGCGATGCCAGCGGCAATCAGCTGGGTACGGGCACGGTCGGCAGCAACGGCAACTTCAGCCTGACCCTGACCCCGGCAGCCGGTGCGGGCACCAGTGTCACCGTCATTCAGACCGACGCCGCCGGCAACGCTTCGCCCAGCGCCACGGTCACCGCGCCAGGCTCGCTGGCCGAACCGGCACCGACGCAACTGTCACTCAGTGCCGACGGCCTGACCCTCACCGGCACCGCCCACGTCGGCAGCACGGTCACCGTGCGCAGCGCTTCAGGGACGGTCCTGGGCACGGCACTGGTGGGCAGCGACGGCACCTTTAGCGTCACCCTCGGCGCCGCGCAGCTCAATGGTGAACACCTCTCGGCCAGCGCCACCTCCAGCGACGGCATCAACTCGCTGTCCACCGCCTACACCGCGGCGGACGTCACCGCACCTTCGGCCCTGAGCAACCTGGTGCTGGCCGCCGATGGCCTGGCACTGACCGGGCGTGGCGAGGCCGGAGCCACCGTGACGGTGACCGGCGTCGGAGGCGTGACCCTGGGCACGGCGGTGGTTGCCGCCAACGGCACCTTCAGCCTCAGCCTCAACGCCGCCCAGACGGCAGGACAACAACTGCACCTGAGCCAGACTGACCCCAGCGGCAATGAATCACCCAGCGTCAACCTCATCGCACCGGACCTCGTGGCGCCTCTCGCACCAGCGGCCCTTGCGATCACCAGCGACGGCACGGTGCTGTCCGGGACCGGCGAAGCGGGTGCCACAGTCAATGTCTACAACCCGTCCGGTGCCCTGGTGGGCACCGGCAGCGTGCGCATCGACGGCAGCTTCTCGATCACCCTGACCACGCCGCAGAACAACGGCCAACTGCTGTCGGTCACCCTGACCGACGCCTCGGGCAACACCTCTCTGCCCGGCAGTCTGACCACGGTGGACACCACCGCACCACTGGCCCTGACCCAACTGGCAATCTCCAGCGACGGCCAGACCCTGACCGGCCACGGTGAGGCTGGCGCGCGGGTGACCGTGACCGACAGCAGCGGCAACGTGCTGGGCAACGTCCTGGTGGGCAGCACCGGCACCTTCACGCTGGTGTTGACCAACCCGCTGACCAACGCTCAGGTCCTGACCCTGGTCCAGACCGATGCGGCGGGCAACGTGTCGCCTGTTGCGAGCCTGGTGGCACCTGACACCACCGCACCCGATCAACTGAACAACGTCGCCATCAACGCTTCGGGGCTGCTGGTCACCGGGACCGGTGAGGCCGGCGCGACTGTCACCGTCAAGGATGCGGCGGGCAATGTGCTGGGCACCAGCGTGGTTCTGGCCAACGGCTCGTTCAGCGTCACCCTCAACGCGCCTCAGCTCAACCATCAGGTCCTGAGCGTTCAGCAGGCCGACCCACCGGGCAACATCAGCGCGCCGGTGACTGTCACCGCGCCTGACCTGACCCCGCCACAAACGGCCACCAACCTGCTGCTCAACGCCACCGGCAGCACCCTGACCGGTAACGGCGAGCCCGACGCGATTATCCGCGTGACCCTGGCCAACGGCACCGTGATCGGCACCGGCAGCGTCGGCGCCAACGGCAGCTTCCTGATCAACCTGACCCAGGCCCAGCACAACGGCGAGCAAGTGTTCGTGGTGCTGACCGATGCCGCAGGCAATGCGTCGGTCGCAGGGACCCTGATCGCGCCCGATACCACGCCGCCTGCCGCAGTCGCGCAACTGGCCGTGGACAACACCGGGCTGATCCTCACCGGTACCGGTGAAGCCGGTGCGCAACTGCTGGTGACCAATGCCGCCGGCTTCACCCTGGGCACCGGCACTGTCGGCGCCGACGGGCGCTTTACCGTCACCCTGACCCAGGCACAACTGAACGGCGAAGTGCTCAGCGTGGTGCAGCGCGATGGGGCGGGCAACCCTTCCCTGCCCGCGACGGTCACCGCCATCGACCACACGCCACCGGCGCCACCTGCGGTCACTGCCTTGACCTCGGACGGCCTGACCCTGACCGGCACCGGCGAAATCGGCGCGCTGGTGCGGGTAACCAGCGCCAGCGGCGCCGTACTGGGCACCGCCACGGTGGGCGCGGACGGCACCTTCAGCGTCTCGCTGTCGAGCCCGCAACTCAATGGCCAGGTGCTCAGCCTGACCCAGACCGACGTCGCGACCAACCGCTCGGACGTCGCCACCTACACGGTGGCCGACGTCACCGATCCACTGCCCGTGACCGGCCTGGCTGTCAGCCAGAACGGTCTGGTGCTCACCGGTAACGGCGAGGCCGGTGCACACATCACCGTGACCAGCAGCACCGGCACGCTGCTGGGTTCCGGGACCGTGAACGCCAACGGCACCTTCAGCGTCTCGCTCAGCAGCGCCCAGCTCAACGGGCAGGTGCTGACGGTGGTGCAGGTAGACACGGCGAACAACGACTCGACGCCCGTCCCGGTCACTGCACCGGACACCACGCCGCCGCTCATTCCGGCCGGTGCGGTGCTGAGCGCCGGAGGCACCATCCTTTCCGGGACCGCCGAAGCCAACAGCACCGTCACCGTCACTTCCGCCGCCGGCGTGGTGTTGGGTACCGGGCAGGCCAACGCCAGCGGCCAGTTCCAGATCACCCTGAGCTCTGCGCAGACCAACGGCCAGTTGCTCTCTGTGGTCGCCACCGACGGTGCGAACAACCACTCGCCGGTCCTGGTGGTCACGGCGCCCGACACCACCGCTCCGGCGCTGGTGACGAACCTGACCATCAACGCCGCCCATACCCAACTGGTCGGCCGGGGTGAAGCAGGCGCCACCGTGGTCGTGACCCAGGCGGGTCTGACGGTCGGTACCGGCGTCGTCGCAGCCGACGGCACCTTTACCATCAACCTGACCAGCACCATCCCATCCACCCAAGTGCTCAACGTGGTGCAGACGGACGCCAGCGACAACCATTCGCTGGGCGTGAACTTCACCGTGCCTTCACTGCTGCCACCGGATGCGCCGACGCAACTGGCGCTCTCGGGCGGTGGCCTGACACTCACCGGCGCAGCCGCAGCCGGGACCACCATCACCGTCTATGGCGCGGGGGGCGCCGTGCTTGGCACAGGCACCACCGGAGCCGGCGGCACTTTCACAGTGACGCTCTCCTCGGCGCAGGCCAACGGCCAGAGCCTGCAGGTGACCGCCACCGCAACCACGGGTGAAATCTCCCTGCCGACCGGGTTGATCGCACCGGACACCACGCCACCGGCACCGCTCACCGAGCTTGCCATCAACGCCACCGGCACCCTGGTGACCGGCCGTGGTGAAGTCGGCGCGACCGTGACCATCAATGCACCGGGCGGGGCCGTACTGGGCACCGCCGTGGTGGGCGCCAACGGCACGTTCAGCGCACTGCTGACAACGCCGCAGGCCAACGGGCAGATTCTCAGCGCCCATCAGTCGGACGTCGCGGGCAACGCATCGACGTCCCTCAACATCACGGCTCCGGACATCACCGCTCCGGTTGCGCCGACTTCGCTTGGCATCAATGCCGCAGGGCTGGTGCTCAGCGGCCTGGGCGAAGCCGGTGCCACCGTGACCGTCCGCGGCGCCAGCGGCGTGCTCGGCACTGCACTGGTGGCCGCCAACGGTACGTTCTCGGTCACCCTCAGTGCCGCGCAGCTCAACGGCCAGGCCCTGACCGTGACCCAGGCGGACGTCGCCGGAAACGTCTCCACCGGTACGGCCTTCACCGCCCCCGACACCACCCCACCCGCAGCGCTGAGCAACCTTTCGCTCAACGCCGCCGGGCTTCTGGTGGCGGGTACGGGCGAGGCCGGTGCCACGGTCAAGGTCACCAACGCGGCAGGCACGGTGCTCGGCACAGGGGTAGTCAACGCTTCAGGCACCTTCGCGATTACCCTGAACAGCGCCCAGCTCAACGGCCAGGTGCTGAACATCCAGCAGAGCGATCCTGCGGGCAACCTGTCCCCTGTCGGCCACCTCACCGCTGCGGATATCCAGGCGCCGCTGGTGCCGACGTCTCTGGCGCTGGCCGCCAACGGCCTGACCCTCACCGGTGCCGGCGAAGCCGGTGCCACGGTGAACGTATACAGCGCAACCGGAGTGCTGCTGGGGACTGGCCAGGTCGGCGTGACCGGCACCTTCAACGTGACACTCAACACCGCGCAGCTCGACGGCCAGGCCCTGACCGTGCGACTGGTGGATGCGGCCAACAACGTCTCGGCGGCAGGCACCCTGACCGCGCCGGACACCACGGCACCGGGCGCCCCGACCGGCGTGGCAGTGAATGCCACCGGCACACTGCTGACCGGTACCGGCGTTGCGGGCTCCACCGTCAGCGTGCGCACCGCCGCAGGGCTGGTACTTGGCACTGCAACGGTGGCCGCCAACGGCACCTTCTCCGTGGCATTGAACACGCCGCAGATCAACAACGAAGTGCTGAACGTGACCCAGGCCGACGCGGCCGGAAACGTGTCGACGGTGGCCAGCGCAACGGCCCCCGACCTCACGCCTCCGGTTGCCGCCACCACCCTGGTGGTCAGCGGCGATGGCCTGAGCCTGAGCGGGAACGGTGAAGCCGGTGCGACCGTCACGGTCAAATCCGCCACCGGCGTGGTGCTGGGCACCGGCACTGTCGGCGGCACCGGCGTGTTCAGCGTCACCTTGAACGCGGCGCAGATCAACGGCGAAAAACTGGTGGTCAGCCTGACCGACCTGCGGGGCAACGTCTCGGTGGGCGCCAACGTCACTGCACCGGACATCGACGCCAATGCGCCGGTGACCGCGAGCGACAACCTGGCCGTCGCGACGGTCAACATCACACCTGCGACCGTGGTGCAGAACTACACCGACTCGTTCTCCACCCTGCTCGCAGGCTTCACCAAGACCTACAGCTTCACCGTGGCCAGCGGCACCACCATCGACCCGACGCTGACACTGACCACGTCCAGCCTGCTCAACCTGCTCAACGGCATCAACTACACGCTGCAAGTGAAGAATGCCAGCGGCACCTGGGTCACCCTGGACGTCAACGGCAATGGCGGCCTGCTCGACCTCCTGGGCCTGGGCACCACCGGGCTGCAAGTGAAGATGGCCAACCTGCTCAGCGGCGATTACCGCCTGGTGGTGTCCAGCTCCGGCGTGGGCCTGGTGACCACGGTCAACACCCAGCTGGAACTGGATATTCACAGCCTGACCCAGTTCAACGGCACCGCAGGCACTCCGACTACCGGCAACGTCATCACCGACGTCGGCACCAATGGCCAGGTGGACCAGACCGGGCCGGACAACGGTGCCATGCTGCAGATCATGAAAGGCGGCAGCTACGTCGCGGCAGGCGCAGGCACCACGGTGCAAGGCCTGTACGGCACGCTGACCATCGACTCCAGCGGCCACTACAGCTACACCAGCAACGGCAGCGTAGGCAGTGTCGGCAAGGTCGATGTGTTCAGCTACCAGCTGGTGCACCCTAACGGCCTGAGCAGCACCGCCAACCTCTACGTGCGCATCGACAGCCCGCAGGCCACGGAGATCTGGAACGACAGCAGCCTGGCAAGCCCGGCACTGCTGGTGGACGCCACCGATGACATCGCCCATTCGAGCATCACCCTGGCGAACAAGGTGGATACTTCGACCACCGGCGGCAGCTTCGGCATCGTTCTGGGTGCTGGCAGTGGCTCCTACAACACCACCGTCGCCGCCAACGCCACCGGCAACCTCAACGTCGTGCTGCATGCGAGCAACCTGCTCAATCTGCTGGGCGGCCTGACGGTCGGGCTGTACAAGCTCAACACCACCAGCGGCCAGTATGAACTGGTCAAATCCTACGCAGGCAATGCGTTGCTCAGCATTGGCGGCGGCGACTATGGCATCAATTTCACCGGGCAGGCCGCCGGGAGTTACCAGGTCAGAGTCGCCGTCAGCGGCGTCAGCCTCCTGACCACCGTCACCACGACCGTCACCAACACCGCCACCTACAGCAACCAGTTCGTGGTCGGCAGCTACACGCCGGTTTCGGGCAACCTGCTGACCGACACCGCAGGCGGCGGCGTCGATGTACTGGGCTCGCCCTATACCGTGCTCAGTGTGTTGCTGGCCGGCACTTACGTCACCCCGGGCTACAACGGCACCACCCTCACCGGGACCTACGGCTCACTGCTGGTGCATGCCGACGGCAGCTACATCTACACCTTGAACGCCGGGTCGACCAGTGCGGTGGTCGGGCATCAGGACACATTCACCTATCAACTGACGCACCCTAACGGCACCACCGACACCGCCACCCTGGTCGTCACCCTGGACCAGGCCAGTGCCGTGACCGCCACCACGTTCTCGAGCCTGAGCGCGGTGGAGGATCACAGCGCGCTCGTGGCCGTCGGACCTGCCTCCAGCGCCGAGCTGATCCAGGGCACCGCCGGCAACGACACGCTGGACGGCTCCCACGGCGGCGCCGTCACCCTCAACGGTGGCGCGGGCAACGACACGCTGATCATCGCCGACCAGCACTTCGCCTCGGTCGATGGCGGCACAGGCACCGACACGCTGTTGTGGGCCGGCGGCGATGCGGCGATCAACCTGGGGGATCTGCAAAGCCGCATCCACAACATCGAGATCCTGGACCTGAACACCACCAGCGCCGTGTCGCTGACCCTGAACCTGTCCGACGTGCTGGCGATCACTTCATCGGACAACAACACGCTGGTCATCAAGGGGGACAGCAAGGACAGCGTGCACATGACCGACACCTGGACTGCCGATACCGGAACCCACCAAATCGATGGAATCGGCTATACCCAATACACCCCAACGGAGGATCCGAACCACCATTTGTGGGTACAGAACGGCATACACGTGGTGTGACGCAAGGCAGCCAGCAAACCGACAGTAAGGGAATCATGTGAAGTCTGTTCGCCGCAGGAAATGGTCGATGGTCGTGCTGACCATCGGCCTGTGTCAGGGAAACATCATCGGGGCGTGGGGCGAGGACTACATCGATCCGGCTCTGCGCAGCATCAGCCCTTCCCGGCTGCAGAGCCAGCCGGAGAAGGACCGCAGGAAACAGCCGGGCAACCCCGGCAAGACGCCCGCCTATCCACAGATTCCGGGCAGCGACGCCAGTGTGCCCGGGTCCGGAACAGGGGAAACCCTGGGCCTGCAGCAGGCCGTGCGACTGGCCGTGGACTGGCACCCCAGCATCGCCGAAGCCGTCGGCACGCTGTACCAGCAAGCCGAGGGCATCAACGTCGCCGAGGCCGGTTACTACCCGCAGATTTCCGGCGGAATCAAGGGAGGTTACAGCAGTGGTTACGGCAGCGACGCCGGCAGCCAGTCGGTGAGCATTTCCCTCAAGCAGATGCTGTACGACTTCGGCAAGGTCGACAACGCCGTGCAGGCAGCGCGGGCCAAGGCAGCGCGCAGCCAGGCGAGCATCCTGCTGGCCATCGACCAGGTGGGACGCGACACCGCGTTCGCCTACATCGAGGTGCAGCGCTACCAGCACCTGCTGGAGATCGCCCGCGAGCAGATCCACGGCGTCGGCGAAATCGTCGAGCTGGCCAAGCAGCGCAGTGACATGGGCGCCAGTACCCGCTCGGACGTGGTGCAGGCGCAATCCCGGGTCGATGGCGCGATTGCCACCCTGCAGGAATACAAATCGCAGTACGCGCGCTGGGAGATGACCCTGGCCAACCTGCTGGGCCGCCAGACCACCCCACAGGTCAACGACGGCTTCGACCCTTCGCTGAACCAGTCCTGCAATGCCCCGATCATCACCGATGCACTGCCTGCGGTGCTGCAGGCAGTTGCACAGCGTACCCAGGCCCAGGCCGAACTGGCGCAGTCCAAGGCCGAGGCCTATCCGACACTGTCTCTTGAGCCTTCGCTCAATCAGTACCTGGACAACAATTACGACAACCAGAACCCGGCCGTGGACCGCACCCAGGCGGCGATCTTTCTCAACCTGGAAGTGCCGATCTACCAGGGCGGCGCCATCAGCGCCCGCAGCCGCGCGGCAGGCTACGCGCTGACCGCTGCCGACTCGGCCGAAGACGCGGCCAAGCTTCAGGCCCGCCAGGGCTTGAGCGAATCCCAGGCGCAGACCTCCGGCCTCACCCGCCGGCTCAACTCCCTGGAATCACGCCAGAACAGCATCACCGAGGCCCGCGAGCTGTACGGCAAGCAGTACCTGGATCTGGGCACCCGGCCCCTGCTCGACCTGCTCAACGCCGAGCAGGAAATCCACCAGTCGCGTTTCGACCTGGCCAACACCCAGGCCGACCTGCGCCGCCTGCAAATCGATTGCCTGTACAACAGCGGCGGCCTGCGCCGGGCATTCGCCATTGATCACAGCAGCATTCAGCACGTGGAGATCCTGCCATGACCGATGCCATCGTCATTCCCAGCGACAGCAGCGCAGACGGCAGCCGGCAGAACTTCGGGCCCTGGCTGGACGCCGTGCTCAAGGTCGCGCGGCACTACCGGCTGGACGTCTCCCCGGAAAGCATTCGCCTGGCCTCCCTGCAAAACGAAGGGCGGGTCGAGGAAGTGGTTCGGCACATGGCGCGCCAGGCCGGCCTGAGCGTCAAGTTCGCAAGCTACGACCGCAAGAGCTTAAGCCGCTGGCGCACGCCGCTGGTGGTGCAACTGCGCGATGGGCAGGTCGGGGTGATCGAAAGTGTCAGCGAGCAAGGCGAACTGGGCATCGCCTTCAGCGGCGACCAGGGCCTGCAGAGCCGCATGGACCCCGCGACCCTGGCCGAACAGGCGCTGCGCACGGTGATCCTGCGCCCCACCCAGCCACTCAGCGACGTGCGCACCAACGACTACATCAAGCCCTACGACGAACACTGGTTCCGCCGCATCGTGCTCAGTGACCTGCGCCCCTATTCCCAGGTCATGCTCGCCTCGCTGGTGGCCAACCTGCTGGGCATGGCCGGGGTGCTGTTTTCCATGCAGGTCTATGACCGGGTGATTCCGGCCGAATCGATGCCGACCCTGTATGTGCTGTTCGGCGGTGTCATGCTGGCGCTGGTGTTCGACCTGGTGATGCGTCTGATGCGCCTGCGCATCACCGACGTGCTGGGCAAGCGCGCCGACCTGCGCGTCTCGGACCTGGTGTTCGGCCACGCCCTGCGCCTGCGCAATTCGGCGCGGCCCAAGTCCACCGGCTCCTTCATCTCGCAGTTGCGCGAGCTTGAACAGATCCGCGACCTGATCACCTCCAGCACCGCCACGGCGCTGGCCGACATGCCGTTCTTCTTGCTGTTTCTGCTGGTGTTCTACCTGATCGGCGGGCCGCTGGTGCTGATCCCCTTGATCGCACTGGTGGCGATGATCCTGCCGGGCATTCTGGCCCAGCGAAAGCTGGCCAGGCTTGCCAACGAATCGATGCGTGAAGCCGCGCTGCGCAACGCGATGCTGGTGGAAAGCGTGCAAGGCATGGACGACATCAAGGCATTGCAGGCCGAGCAGCGCTTCCAGCAACAATGGAACCACTACAACGCAGCCTCCGCCGAGAGCAGCCTGCGCCTGCGCAACCTGACCAACAGCCTGGTGGCCTGGACCCAGAGCGTACAAGGCGGGGTGTTCGCCGTGGTCATCGTGTGTGGCGCGCCGATGGTGATCTCCGGCGACCTGACCACCGGCAGCCTGGTGGCGGCCTCGATCCTGTCATCGCGGATGATGGGCCCCATGGCCCAGGTCACCCACGTGCTCACCCGCTGGCAGCAGGCCAAGGTCGCCCTCGAAGGGCTCAACCGCATCATGCAGATGCCGGTGGATCACCCCGAAGGCAGCCAGCGCGTGCACCTGCCGGCCATTCGTGGCGATTACCAGTTGCGTCAGGCCGGTTTTCGCTACAGCGAAGAATCGCCGATGGCCTTGAGCGGCATCGACCTGAAGATCCGTCCCGGCGAGCGCATCGCCATTCTCGGACGCAACGGCGCGGGCAAATCCACCCTGCTCCACGCCCTGGCCGGTGGCATGGACCTGAGCAGCGGCGAGACCACCCTGGACGGCATCGCCCTCGGCCACCTGGACCCCGCCGACCTGCGCCGCGATGTCGGCCTGATGTCGCAGCAGGCCCGGCTGTTCCACGGCACCCTGCGGGACAACATCACCCTGGGCGCGGGCCAGGCCAGCGATCAGGAAATCATCGCCGCGCTGGCCGTGACCGGCGCCCTGGATTTCGTGCGCCAGTTGCCCAAGGGCATGGACCACCTGGTCCTGGAAGGCGGCCTCGGGCTGTCCGGCGGGCAGCGTCAGAGCCTGTTGCTGTCACGCCTGTTGATACGCCAGCCCCAGGTGTTGCTGCTGGACGAACCCACCGCCTCGCTGGATGACATCACCGAACGTTTCCTGCTGGAAAAACTCGCCACCTGGTGCCAGGGCCGGACCCTGATCGTCGCCACCCACCGGGTCAGCGTGCTGCAACTGGTGGAACGCATCATCGTGCTGGACAACGGACGCATCGTCATCGATGACCATCGCGACGCCGCCCTCGCAAGGCTGCGTACACCGCAAGGAGCACCGGCATGAAGGCATTGACGGCTGACAACACCCCACGCCTGCCCGATCAGGTTTCGTATCTGGATGGCAGCGACGAGCGCAAGGTCAGCGGCGGCGTCAGGGTGATCTGGGGCTGCGCGCTGATGCTGGCGTGCTTCTTCATCTGGGCGGCACTGTTCGAGGTGGTCGAGGTGTCCACCGGCACCGGCAAGGTGGTACCCAGCTCCCGGGAGCAAGTGATCCAGTCCATGGAGGGCGGGATCGTCAAGCAGATGAACGTCACCGAAGGCGCCTTGGTGGAACGCGGCCAGGTGCTGGCGCAACTGGATGCGGTGAAGACCGAGTCCAACGTCGGCGAGAGTGAAGCCAAGTACAAGGCGGCACTGGCCAGCGTCAATCGCCTGCAGGCGGAGGTGAGCGACCAGCCGCTGAAATTCGACGCCTCGCTCAACGACTCGCCCAACCTGATCCGCGCCGAAAGCGAACTCTACAAGGCCCGCCGCAAAGGTCTGGAAGACACCCTGACCGGCATTCAAAGCTCGCTGAAACTGGTGCGCAGCGAGCTGGAAATCACCGAGAACCTGGCCAAGATCGGCGCATCCAGCAAGGTCGAGGTGCTGCGCCTGAACCGCCAGCGCTCGGAACTGGAACTCAAGGCCACCGAGGCCAAGTCCGATTACATGGTGCGTGCCCGCGAGGACCTGGCCAAGGCCAACGCCGAAGCGCAGATGCTGGTGGCGGTGATCCGCGGGCGCAACGACTCGCTGTCGCGCCTGACCCTGCGCTCGCCGGTGCGCGGGATCGTCAAGGACATCGAAGTGACGACCATTGGCGGCGTGGTCCCACCCAACGGCCAGTTGATGCAGATCGTGCCACTGGATGAACAGCTGCTGATCGAGACGCGAATCTCGCCTCGGGACATCGCTTTCATCCATCCCGATCAACAGGCAAAGGTGAAGATCACCGCCTACGACTACTCGATCTACGGCAGCCTGGACGGCAAGGTGGTGACCATCTCCCCGGACACCATCCAGGACGAGGTCAAGCCAGAGGTCTTCTACTATCGGGTGTTCATCCGTACCGACTCGGATGTGCTGCGCAACAAGGCCGGGAAGACCTTTGCCATCGTTCCCGGCATGATTGCGACGGTGGATATCCGCACCGGCGAGAAGACGGTGCTGGATTACCTGATAAAACCGCTCAACCGCGCCCGCGAAGCCTTGCGCGAACGTTGATCAGCGGCTGGCGACGTGGGTCGTCTGACCGGCCGGGTTCGACTGGGCCAAATAGCGGCTCCACTCGCGGCTGATCTCCACGTACGGCAGGAAGATACTCACCCGTGGCTGGCTGGCCAGGTCCGGCCGCTTGATAGCCTGAAGGTCGCTGGACGTCAGGAACGCCACGGTGATGCCGACCACCTTGCCGTCGGCCGAGAACACCGGCCCGCCAGACATGCCCTTGGCGACCGGGCCGTCGTGGGTGCCATACATGACGCTGCCTTCGTTGGTGTCCAGGCGCACCAGCGCGGGAAGCGCATGGCCACTGCCCTTGACCGGCACATACAGCGAATTGAACCCCACCGCCGTCAGCGCTTCACCGGGCTTGTACGCCCGCCAAAGCGGAACGCCATCGGCCTTGTGCTTGAAAAACTGCACATCGCTGCGGCCTTGATAGACCGACCCCGGAATGTAGGGAATGTGCTTGACGGTGACAGCATAGTCCTCGTTCCATTGCACGGCCGTACCCATGAGCATGTAGGGTAGCGGCGCGCCCGAATGGACGACGAAAGCCTGGTTGTACACGGGATCCTGATTGAAAGCGGTGGGCATTCCATTGCATCCGCCAAGCAGCACTGAGGCCGCTACCAATGACGAGATGGCACGCATGTTTGGCACACGAGGTTGGTTGATGAGGGCGCAAATATGTCATTGAGCCATCATCCTATCAATAGCCTCACGCTACCGCTTGTCTGCTATCGATGCACTGAGCTTATTGGATCCAACTCTTTCGTTGTGCGTTGAGTGAATTTCTTTTTAATTCTGCGAATGGCTGCCAACATCGGCAAAACTGCTAGAGTGAGGCGGCCGGATTTGCGTTTGCCTTCCGTCTACCTTCCGTCTGACCTCCTGGGAGCACCATGTTCGAATTCATTTTTCTGGCCTTGCTGATCGGCATAGGCGGCACAGCATTGCTTGATCTGTGGGCGGTGTTGCTCAAGGCCACCCTGGGCTTGCCGACGCCGCCCTGGCATCTGGTGGGCCGTTGGTTTGCCGGCATGCGCCACGGGCAGTTCGTGCACCGGCGGGGTATCGGGAATTCTCCTGAAGTGGCGGATGAATTGCGCATTGGCTGGATCGGGCATTACACGGTGGGGGTGATGTTTGCCGCGGTGCTGTTGATGATCTGGGGCGTGCAATGGGCCCACAGCCCGACGTTCTTTCCGGCGTTGCTGGTGGGCCTGGTGACGGTGGGCGCAGGCTGGTTCATTCTGCAACCGGGAATGGGCGTGGGAATCGCCTGCAACAAGGCCCCCAACCCTGCGCTGGCGCGGTTGCAGAATGTGGTGGGACATGTGGTGTTTGCCATCGGGATGTATGGGGCGGCGTTGCTGGTGGGGTGATCGTTGATACGCTTAGCCGCACGGCTTGCCGGCGGGCGTGGTGCTCCTTACACATCTCGGTTGAATGTTCCGCCCATTCGCGGGCAAGCGCGCTCCTACGGTTTCGGGTGTGGCAAAGAATATCGAATCCCCCCCAATCCTGTAGGAGTGAGCTCGCTCGCGATGGCGGCCGCAAGATCGCCGACGCCGGCAAGCCGGACTGCTACGGTCAGAGTTGCCCGCGACGGGCGTGGTGCCCACACACATCTCGGTTGAATGTTCCGCCCATTCGCGGGCAAGCGCGCTCCTACGGTTGTGGGTATGGCAAAGATATCGAATCCACCCCAATCTTGTAGGAGCGCGCTTGCCCGCGATGGCGTCCTTGAGATCGCCGACGCCGGCAAGCCGTACGGCTACGGGAATTCGATGACTCGGCAGATCAAACCGACGCAACCAGCCGCCCTACCTCGGCCATCACCGCATTGACCTGCGCGGCGTCGGCCCTGGAGTGGGTGTAGTACACCGTCACGATCATCGGCGCGCGGTTGGTGGGCCATATCACGGCGACGTCGTTGCTGGCGTTGTTGGCGCCCGAGCCGGTCTTGTCGCCGATGCGCCAACCCTTGGGCAGACCGGCGCGCAGTTTCTGGTCGCCGGTCTTGTTGCTCACCAGCCAGGCGATCAACTGATCCCGCGAGGCCGGCGACAGCACGTTGTCAAACACCAGCGTGCGCAAGGTATTCAGCATGGCCACCGGCGTGGTGGTGTCTTGCAGGTCGCCGGGGCGGTTTTCGTTGAGTTCGGGTTCGTGGCGGTCCAGACGGGTGGTGTCATCCCTCGTCGAGCGCAGCCAGTCGGTCAGTGCCTGCGGGCCGCCGACGCTGTCCAGCAGCAGGTTCGCAGCGGTGTTGTCGCTCAGCGTGACCGCCGCTTCGCAGATCGACCCAACGCTCAAGCCCCCCTCGCCCGTATGTTTCTCGGTGATCGGCGAATACGGCACCAACTGCTCCTTGCCGTAGACGATCATTCGCGAAAGGTCTTCCTGCTTTCTGTCCACGCGCACCAGCACGAATGCCGCCAGCAACGCCTTGAAGGTGCTGCACAGGGCGAACCGCTCATCGCCGCGCTGGGCGATCAGCCGCTGGCTGCCGGTGTCGAGAATGGCAACGCCCAGGCGCCCGCCATGGCGACGCTCAAGCTCGGCCAGTTGCTGTTCGATGGAAGTATTGGCAGGGCTCGCGACATCGGCCGCAAGCGAAGAGAGGCTGTACAACGCGGGGATCGCCAGTAGCGAACCGCCGATCAGGCTTCTGCGGGAAATCAAGATTCACGTCCTTGTTGGTGCAGATAAGTATCTCCGACCATCAGCAACGGCAGCCGTCTGCGCAGGCTGCCGTCGCAGGTTGATGCTCGACTCAGGCAGGCACGCCCAGAATGATGTGCGATGCCTTGATAACCGCAGTAGCGTCGACACCAGGCTTGAGGCCCAACTCGGTCACGGCTTCACGGGTCACGATAGCGTAGACCTCTGTACCGCCGGCCAGGGTAATGATCACTTCGGCGTTTACCGCGCCATCGCTGACCCGGCTGACCTTGCCTTGCAGGCTGTTGCGCGCCGACAGGCGAAAGCCGCTCGCGTCGGTCATGACCATGACCCACGGCGCCTTGACCAGCGCGACCGCTTCCTTGCCCACCGCCAGCCCCAGGCTCTTGACGCTTTGCAGGGTGACGACCGCCACCAGCTCTTCGCCGCCGGCCAGGGTCAGGGCGACCTCGGCGTTCACCGAGCCTTCCTGAATCTGTTTGACGGTGCCTTTGAATACGTTGCGGGCGCTGACTTTCATGTCGTGTGTCCTTGTTATGAGGGGAATGAATCGCCGCCCATCTTCGAAGGGAGCGTTATGTCATTACAACTACAACGCTCAATTTTTCTGACTTAAGGGTCAGGAAAGTAGATCCTCATAGAACGCGCCATACGACTTGCTCGGGTGGGCGATCTGGATTTCCAGAATCCACAGGCCGGGATTGGGCACTGCGTCAAAATCCCCCAGGTTACCGCCGCGATAGATCGCATGGGGAAAATCGCAGACGCGATGGCCCTTGATCTCAAGATTCAGCTTCCAGCCCATGGCCGTGGCCTGCTCCTCGGCAAAGCGGTACAACTCGACGCCTTGCACGGCGCCAGTCTTCCAGCGCTGCTCGACCACATCGAACAGGGTTTTGGCGGCAGCGGCGCAGGCCTGCATCTCAGGGTCATTGCCGGTGGTGAACGTTGCCCCGGCGTCGCCTTCATGGCCCTGCCAGACGGCGCCCATGTCGATGAAATAGATGTCGTTCTCGCCCAGCACCGGGTCGCCATCGGAGCGCTGCTTGAAGGTTTTCAGGGTATTGGCGCCGAAGCGGATCAGCATCGGGTGCCAGATGCGCTGGGTGTCGAGCTCGGCCAGCGCCGCCTTGCCCAGGGCCACCGCCTCGGACTCCAGCATGCCCGGCTTGATGCGTCGGGACACCAGCTCGATGGCCTTCCAGGTCATGGCCTGGGCATGGCGCATGGCCTGGATGTCGTAAATCGCCCCAACCGCTTCCTTCGCTGCTGCGTTCATTGCGTCCTCTCGAGTGTTGCCGTTGTGATATCGCTATGACATTTACTACATAGCGATGCAACGGGCAATCACCGATGCCGACTGAAGGTCGAAACCGAGCGCACCCAGCTAATCAGCCTCAGGGTTGCCGGGTTGTCGTGCTCTTCGTGATCGGCGGCCAGTTCACCGGCAAGCGACGCCAGAGACTGCGGCAACAGCCACGACACTTCCTGCTCGGACGTCTGGCACTGATTGGTATCGTCTTCTTTCTCGAAAGCGGGCCAGTTACTCATCACAACACTCCTGCATACGCATGGATGGTTACAGATCGAGCACCAACGGCCCTTGGGCCGGGACTGCGCAGCAGATCAGCACGTGGTCGGCCGCCGGCATTTCGGCGGGCGGGACCGGGTAATGCACCTGGCCGCTGACGAGCCGGGTCTTGCAGGTGCCGCACGAACCGCCGCGGCAACTGTATTCAGGGGTCAGCCCACGGCTTTCGGCCAGGTCCAGCAGGCTTCCGCCATCGGGCTGCCAGCGCGCCTCCTTGGCGGACTTCTCGAAGATCACCGGCACCGATGTCGTGGCCGCAGGCGGCTGCTCGATCCCGGCGGTCTGTTGATCGCCGGTACGCTTGAGGGTCGAGGGTCCGAAGGTCTCGGCGTGGATCCGCTCGTCACGGATGTGCATCGCCCTCAACTCGTCATACAGCCCCTGTGTGAAGCTTGCCGGTCCGCAGACATAGAAATCGAAGTCGTTGAACGGCAACAGTGCCTTTAGCAGATTCAGGTCAATGCGACCTGCAAGGTGGAAGTCCTGGCCCAGGCGAGCCTCGGCTTCGGGCTGGCTCAGCAAGCGGACGGCCGTGACTTTGTCACCGGCGCTGGCAACCAGTGTGTCCAATTCCTCGCGAAAAGCCAGATCCACCAGACGACGTGCACTCTGGACGTACCAAGTGGGGCGCATCTTGCGCATGCGTTTGCCCTGGTAAACCACCTCGCGCAGCATCGACAGCATGGGTGTGACGCCGATACCAGCACCCAGCAGCACCAATGGCCGGGTCTGAAGCGGGTCGAGGACAAAACTGCCCTGCGGCGCCCGCGCCTCGATCACATCCCCGACCTTGAACACGTCATGCAGGTGCCCCGAGACCAGCCCGTCGCGTTTTACGCTGATGCGGAAAAACTCATCCGACGGCGCACTGGACAGGCTGTAGGTGCGAATCACCGGCCGGTCCTGGCCCGGCAGGGTCAGGCGCAACGGCAAGTGCTGCCCGGCCTTGAACGCCGGCATGCCTGCACCATCGGCGGGCTCGAAGTAGAAGGAGCGAATGCCCGCGCTTTCGTCCTCGATCCGCGTCACGTGCAATGGCCGCCACTGATCGCGCAGGGCATCGGCCTGCAACCGGGTCGCGGCCTGTTCCCAGTCGCCGGTCAGCAGGCTCATGGGGGAAAACTCTTCGAACTCCCAGCGCGAACGCAGCGCCTGCGGACGGCGAACCACCGCCTCGACCTCCACTTGCCAGAGCCGCTCTGCCCCCTGGAATGCCGCGATTTCCGGGCCTTCCAGAATCACCGTGGCGCGCCCGGTCAGTTGCAGCACGTCACCGGTGGGAAAGTCGATGAACAGCAGGCCGGCTTTCGGGTTGACCAGCAGATTGCCCAGCGTGTTGAAGAACAGGTTGCCGGCGAAATCCGGCACGGTCAGCACGTTGCCTTCGACCCGTACGAAACCGGCCTGCCCGCCGCGGTGGGACATGTCCACCGAACGACGGGGCGCATCACCCTCCAGGTCCACATAGCTGGCGACGAACAGCGTGTCGGCTGCACGAATCATCGCCACCGCTGCGTCGTCCAGGGCGTCCATATGCTGCACCGGCGGACGCTGCTCTTTATCAGCGGCATCCAGAGGGATCTGTTTGAGTTCACGCAACTGGATATAGGCCGGGCAGTTACCGAACGAATACTCGACGCCGATCGAGAATCCCTGATCGTCGATGGCCTGGATATGGCCGTTCATGCGGTTGCGCCGCCGTGTGTGCAGGTCGATCCCCAGCAGGCCCACTGCGGTGCCCGGGGCAAAGGCTTCGCCCATCGGATCATCGCTGTCGGGCAAGCGGGCGATGTCCAGCCGGTGCTCGGTGGGCGATGCGATGAAGCCGACATCGGCGTCCATCAGGCTCGCCCAGGGCCTGCCTTGTGCATCCACCGCACCGATGAACAGGTACGGCAGATGCTCGTAGAATTCTCGATGTTGATCGGGCATGAAGTCGCGCACGACCCGCTTGCCCAGGGCTTTCATCCGCTCGGCGACACCGGCGTGTTCCTGCATCTGCAGTTCACCCGGATGCCACGGTGAGTTTTTTTCAGAAGACATGTCGTTCATGACGCAAACCTCCGAGCGATTGTTGTAGGAGTGAGCTTGCTCGCGATCGCGGTATGTCAGACACGGATATGTCGCTACCGAAAAGCAATCGCGAGCAAGCTCACTCCTACAGGATGGGTTGCCGAGCCGAACCGTGCGGCTGGCTCAACACGTCAAACCACCAGGCCGGCCTTGGTGCTCGGCATCGGCACGAAGCCCTTGAGCCCTTCGACACGGGCCAGCCAGGCGCGCACGTTCGGGTAGGGTTCCAGCGACACGTTCCCTTCAGGCGCGTGGGCGATGTAGGTGTAGGCGGCGACGTCAGCGATGGTGGCGTGATCGGCGGCGAGGAACTGGCGGCCGCTCAGGTGCTTCTCGATGATCTGCAGTACCGCGTGGGCACGTTCGATGGTGTCTTGCGGGTCGAAACCTGCGCCGAATACGGTAATCAGGCGGGCGCGGGCCGGGCCGTTGTTGATCTGGCCCGACGCCACCGACAGCCAGCGCTGAACCTGAGCGGCGCCTTCGGCATCGGTGGGCAGCCATTGCCCGGTGGTGTCGTATTTCTTCGCCAGATACACCAGGATCGCAGTGGAGTCGGCGATGATCGTGCCGTTGTCGTCGATCACAGGCACTTGGCCGAAGGTGTTCAGTGCCTGGAACTCGGCGTTTTTCTGCGCGCCTTTGGCAAGGTCAACGAAACTGATTTCAGGCTCCAGCCCCAGCAGCGACAGCATCAACTGTGCACGATGGGCGTGGCCGGACAGCGGGAAGTGATACAGCTTGATTGCGCTCATGGGTTTGGCTCCTGGTTCTGTGTGAGTGGTTGTCAGTGCAGGTTGATCCGTACTGATGGAGCGATACTGATCCACAACAGCAGAAGACAGAATCACCACGAAAGGCAATCCAGCATTTCATCTTATGAAATTATTGGCGTTTCGCGGTCATCCTTCGGTGGACAGCACGGGGTGCTGGCGCATGCGTTCAACGGCAAAATCCACAAAGCTGCGCACCCGCGCCGATGCCCGCCGCCCTTCACGATAGACCAGATGCACCGGAACGGGATCGGGCTCGAAGGCTTCGAGCACGGGGACAAGTTGCCCGGCGCGCAGGTGCTCGTCAGCCTGATAGTGCAGGCAGCAGACCAGCCCTGCGCCCCCGACCGATGCCTCGATGGCCGACCTGGGCGTGGTGCAGCGCAGCACCGGCTTCAAGGGCACCGTGCGCATCACACCGTTCTGGCGCAGGCGCCACTCCTGCATGCGGTTGTCGGCGCTGCACACCACGACCGAGTGGGCGGCCAGATCGGCTGGGGTTCGAGGTTCGGTGTGGCGCGCGAGGTACGCGGGGCTGGCGCAGACGATCTGGCGCACGGCGCCTACTTCACGGGCGACCATGAACGCATCCGGCAGCGCGCCGATGAGCACCGCCACATCGATGCCTTCTTCATGAAGGTTGGGAAAGCGGTCCTGATAGGTGACCGACATCTCGATGCCCGGCCAGGCCTTGAGGTAGTCCAGGACAATCGGCATCAACAGACGATCACCGAACAGCAAGGGCATTACCAGGCTCAGCAGGCCCTTGGGTTCGACGTGCAGACCGTTGGCCGATGCGTCGGCTTCATCGGCCATGCGCAACAACCGCTCGCATTCGCTGGCGAAGGCACGACCGACCTCGGTCAGGCTCACGCCGCGGGTGCTGCGGTTCAGCAACTGCGCGCCGAGGCGGGTTTCCAGGGCGGCCAGCGAGCGACTGATGGTCGCCTGGGAAACCCCAAGCCTGCGCGACGCCGCCGCCAGCCCCTGCTCGCGGGCCACGGCGGCGAATACGGTCATTTGCTGATGACGATCCATCAGCGGCTGCGCCCGGCGGCCTTGATCGCGGGGTCGTTGTTCATGCGTTCGACGCAATAGTCGACAAAAGTCCGCACCTTGGCCGACACCTTGCGCTCGGCCTGATAACACACGTGCACCGGCACTGGCGGCTCTTCGAAGTCCTCCAGTATCAGCTCCAGCTCGCCACTGGCCACCTGGCTTGCGACCTGATAGGACAACACCCGCGTCACGCCCCAGCCCATCGCGGCGGCCGAGATCGCCCCCTGGTTGGCCGACACTGTGAGCCGCGAGTGCAGATCCACCTGCAGCGGCTTGCCGTCTTCCATGAAGTCCCAGCGGCGAACCAGCACACTGGATGCGGAGATCACCAGCCGGTGTTGCTTGAGGTCATTGGGGTGCTGCGGGCGGCCGTGGGCATCCAGGTACGCGGGCGATGCACAGAGCACGCGGCGCACTTCGCCGACCTTTATGCCGTGCTGGCTGCTGTCCATCAGATGGCCGATGCGCACGGCAACATCGATGCCCTCCTCGACCATCTGCGTCACGCGATCGAGCAACAGCGCGTTGACGCTCACGCCCGGGTATTGCTGCAAGTAGCCGACCACCAGCGGCATGACGAACAACTCGCCAAACAGCATGGACGCGGTGACGGTGAGCTGGCCGACAGGCTCGGCGATGCTGCCCCCTGCCGAGTCTTCGGCTTCTTCGAGTTCGCTGAGGATACGCCGGCAGTCGCTCAGGTAACGCTGGCCGGCTTCGCTCAGGTGTACGCTGCGGGTCGTGCGTGACAGCAACAGCGTGCCGATGCGCTTCTCCAGCGCCGCCACCGCACGAGTGACACTGGGCGCCGACATCTCCAGGCGCCGGGCGGCAGTGGCGAAACTGCGCTCTTCGCAGACGGCGATGAAAACCTGCATTTCCTGAAATCTGTCCAAGGCGGGGCTCGGTATCTGAGGGTGGGCGGGGACATGGTTTACACGTGCAGCGGGCGGTGAGGCAAGGGTAATAGCGTTTCGGGGGCTTTGCCTGGGCGTTGCGAGGCGAAATACCTTCGTAGCAGCACGGCTTGCCGGCGGGAGCGATCTTGAGGACGCCGTCGCGGGCAAGCGCGCTCCTACAGAGCAGGCGCCACATTCCCGTAGCAGCACGGCTTGCCGGCGGGGGCGATCTCAAGGACGCCGTCGCGGGCAAGCGCGCTCCTACAGAGCAGGCGCCACATCCCCGTAGCAGTCCGGCTTGCCGGCGTCAGCGATCTCGAGGACGCCGTCGCGGGCAAGCGCGCTCCTACAGAGCAGGCGCCACATACTCGTAGCAGCACGGCTTGCCGGCGGGGGCGATCTCAAGGACGCCATCGCGAGCAAGCTCACTCCTACAGGGTTGAGGTGACCACACCCGTAGCAGTCCGGCTTGCCGGCGTCGGCGATCTTGAGGACGCCGTCGCGGGCAAGCGCGTTCCTACGGGGACATGAGGCGCGAGGCGAAACATCCTGAAATATCCGCTTGACGAAGACCACCCGACTGAGCGTTCATATTAGCGCACGACCGTACTCCACTTTTCTCAACACACCCTCAGGAAACACTCATGGTTTCGTCCGTCCTCGCGGCTTCCCTCTCCCGCCGCCGCATCCATTACAGCTGGGTCATCCTGGCCGTGACCTTCCTGACCATGCTAGTGATGGCCGGTGCCGTTGGCGCGCCTGGGGTGTTCATCAAACCGCTGGAGGCGGAATTCGGCTGGGACACCGCCGAAATCTCCTCGGCGCTGGCCGTGCGTTTCGCCCTGTTCGGCCTGACCGGCCCCTTCGCTGCGGCGTTCATGAACCACTTCGGCGTGCGCAAGGTCGTGCTGTCCGCGCTGACCCTGGTCGCCACCGGCATGATTCTTTCACTGTTCATGACCCAGTTCTGGCAACTGGTCATCCTCTGGGGGCTGGTGGTGGGTTTTGGCACCGGGCTGACCGCCATGGTGCTGGGCGCCACCGTCGCCACCCGCTGGTTCTCCCAGCGTCGCGGCATGGCCATGGGCTTGCTCTCGGCCAGTTCCGCCACCGGGCAACTGGTGTTCATGCCAATGCTGGCCAACCTCACTGAACATTTTGGCTGGCGCACCGCCCTGACCTGCATCTGCGTGGCCATCGTCGTTGCCGGCGTCGCAGTGCTGGCGCTGATGCGCAATCACCCCGCCGACCTGCAACTGCCCTCCTACGGCGACACCGAAATCCAGCCCACCGCCGCCAGCAAACAGAGCCTGGGCCAATTGCTGGTCACGCCGATCAAGGTGCTGCGTGAAGTCTCCGGGACCTGGACGTTCTGGGTGCTGTTCATGACGTTTTTCATTTGCGGCGCCAGCACCAACGGCCTGATCCAGACGCACTTCATCAGCATGTGCGGCGATTACGGCCTGATCGCCACCACCGCCGCGAGCATGTTGGCGGTGATGGGGATTTTCGACTTCTTCGGGACCATCGGTTCAGGCTGGCTGTCGGACCGCTACGACAACCGCTGGCTGCTGTTCTGCTACTACGGCTTTCGCGGGCTGTCGCTGATTATCCTGCCGTTCTCGGATTTCACGGTGTACGGCCTGTCGTTCTTCGCGCTGATTTATGGCCTGGACTGGATCGCCACCGTGCCGCCGACGGTCAAGCTCACCGTGCAGAAGTTCGGCCCGGCGCGGGCCAACATTGTCTTCGGCTGGGTGTTCGCCGGTCACCAGTTGGGCGCCGCCTTTGCCGCTTACGGTGCCGGATGGACACGCACTCACTTCGCCAGCTACCTGCCCGCGTTCTTCATCTCGGGCCTGTTGTGCGTGATCGCGGCGCTGATTGCGTTGTCCATCGTGCCGGTGGTCAAGGCGGCGCAGGCTCAGCCTCAGAGCAACTGACGGGCCGTCAGCCACATCCCGTAGCCTGTGCCCATCAGGCCCCATGCCAACAGCGGGTGAAACACCACCCGCCAGGCCCAAGCCCGGGGCTCGAAACCGACGCCATGGACGAACCCGCCGGCCACGCCCCACATCACCAGCATCAGCAGGCTGTGGGAATAGTGGCCGTCGGCATCGAGCATCGAGGCGGGGTGAATCAGCAGGACCAGGCTCATGGGCACCGCCATCAGCAGGGACAGTACCCGGCTGATGGCATGGCCGAACGGTGAACGGGCAACCCTAGCGGTCACGGCCGTTCTCCACCACGTCAGTATCCGAAGCCTCAAGCCACAAGGCGTTGATGATGCCGAAGCTGCAGGCCAGCAGCACCCCGAGAATCCAGGCGAAATACCACATCTCTGTCGCTCCTTAATACAGGCCGTGAGGGTTTTGTTCGATGTGCGCATCGGTGACCTTGCCCCACATGCGGGCGTAGCACCACAGCGTGTAGCAGAGGATCAGCGGCACGAAGATGGCGGCGGCGATCAGCATGATGACCAGGGTTCTGTGGCTGGACACCGCGTCCCACACCGTCAGGCTCGAGGCCGGGTCCAGGCTCGATGGCATGACGAACGGGAACAGCGCGAAACCCGCCGTGCACAAGGCGCCGACGATCGCCAGGCTGCTGCCCGCGAACGCTGTCCGGCCCTGCCCCGCGCTGGCACCGAGCAAGGCCAGCAGTGCGCCAAAGATCCCCAGCAACGGCGCGATGACGGTCAAAGGATGCGCGTGGTAGTTGGCCATCCAGCCAGAATTGGTGGCGGCAACGGTCTTTGACAGCGGGTTCAGCGCGCTGCCGGCATCGAAGGCCGAGGTGATCGACAGGCCCTGAATCCCCCCCAGCAACAGCCACACCCCCGCGCCGACGAACGCCAGCAGAAACACCAGCGACAGCCACTGCGCCGCACGGCGGGAGCGACGGGCAATCGCGCCTTCAGTGCGCATCATCAGCCAGGTGCCGCCGTGCAGCCCGAGCATGGACAGGCTCACCACCCCGGCCAGCAGGCCGAAGGGGCTGAGCAGTTGCCAGAAGTTGCCGTGGTAGCTGGAACGCAAGGTGTCATCGAACTGGAACGGCACGCCCAGCAGCAGGTTGCCGAATGCCACCCCGAACACCAGCGACGGTACAAGGCCGCCGACGAACAGGCCCCAGTCCCAGCTCTGCCGCCAGCGGGTATTCTCCAGCTTGCTGCGATAGTCAAAGCCCACCGGGCGCACGAACAGCGCGAACAGCACCAGCAGCAGCGCCCAGTACAACCCGGAAAACGCCGCCGAGTAGACCAGCGGCCAGGCGGCGAACAGCGCGCCACCGGCGGTGATCAGCCACACCTGGTTGCCGTCCCAGTGCGGAGCGATGGTGTTGATGACCACCCGCCGCTCAGTGTCGGTGCGGCCCACGAAAGGCATCAGCATCGCTGCGCCCAGGTCGAAGCCGTCAGTCAGGGCGAAACCGATCAGCAGCACGCCGACCAGCACCCACCAGATCAGTTTGAGTGTCTCGTAATCGAACATCGTCTGTTCCTCAGGCCAGCGCCGGTTGTTTGGCTGCGGTCACGTCGCTTTCACCGCGTTCGAAGTGATAACGCCCGGTGTGCAGGCTGCTTGGCCCCAAGCGGGCGAACTTGATCATCAGGTACATCTCGATAATCAGCAGCGCGGTGTAGAACGCCACCAGCGCCAGGATCGAGCCCATGACATCCGCTGCCGAAAGCGTCGAAGCCGACAGGTGCACCGGCAGCACTTCACCAATCGACCAAGGCTGGCGACCGTGCTCGGCCACCCACCAGCCGGTCTGGGTGGCGATCCACGGCAGCGGCAGGCTGAACAGCGCCCATTTGAGCAACCAGCGCTTGCCGGTCTCGTTCTTGCGCGCCGAGGCCCAGAAGGCGCAGGCGAACAACAGCAGCATCAGCACACCGCTCAGGACCATGATGCGGAAGGTCCAGAAGATCGACGCCACGTGGGGGATCGAATCCAGCGCCGCCTGTTTGATCTGCTGCTCATTGGCATCCACCACCTTGTCGGTGTACTTCTTGAGCAACAGGCCGTAGCCCAGGTCTTTCTTGACGTCGTTGAAGGCATCGAGGGTCTGCGCACTGTGGTCACCGGCGCGCAGCTTGCCCAGCAACTCGTAGGCGATCATGCCGTTGCGGATGCGGCCCTGATGCTCGCTGACCAGGTCCTTGATCCCTGTGACCTGTTTGTCTACCGAGCGGGTGGCGATGATGCCCATCACGTAGGGAATCTTCACCGCGTAGTCGGTTCGCTGCTCAGCCTGGTTCGGCAGACCGAACAAGGTGAAGGCCGCTGGGGCCGGTTCGGTTTCCCATTCAGCCTCGATGGCCGCCAGCTTGGTTTTCTGCACATCGCCGATCTCGTAGCCGGACTCATCGCCCAGCACGATCACCGACAGGATCGACGCCATGCCGAACGCCGAAGCGATGGCGAACGAACGACGTGCAAAGCCGGTATCCCGGCCCTTGAGCAGGTACCAGCTGGAAATCGCCAGGACGAAAATGGCGCCGGTGACATAACCGCCGGCCACGGTGTGCACGAACTTGACCTGCGCCACCGGGTTGAACACCAACTCGCTGAAACTGGTGAGTTCCATGCGCATGGTGGTGAAGTTGAACTCGGCGCCAACCGGGTTCTGCATCCAGCCATTGGCGATGAGAATCCACAGCGCTGACATGTTCGAGCCAATCGCTACCAGCCAGGTCACGGCCAGATGCTGCACGCGGCTCAAGCGATCCCAGCCGAAGAAGAACAGCCCGATGAAGGTCGATTCGAGGAAGAACGCCATCATCCCTTCGATGGCCAGCGGCGCGCCGAAAATGTCGCCCACGTAATGGCTGTAGTAGGCCCAGTTGGTGCCGAACTGAAATTCCATGGTCAGCCCGGTGGTCACGCCCAGGGCGAAGTTGATGCCGAACAGCTTGCCCCAGAACCGGGTCATGTCCTTGTAGACCTGCTTGCCGGTCATGACGTACACCGACTCCATGATGGCCAGCAGGAAGGTCATGCCCAGGGTCAGGGGGACGAAGATAAAGTGGTACAGCGCGGTCATTGCGAATTGCAGTCGAGACAGGTCGACGACTGATTCCGAAATCATTGTGGGTTCTTCTCATCAGGTTCGGGAGGGGCACCCATTACATGCAGGCCGACTTGCACCCCGTCATCGCTGACGTCGACCGGCGCGTCGAACCAGACGCTCCGGATGCCCATCAGCAGGATGAGTTTGAGCAACAGGATCAGCCCGATTTCTTTCGCCAGCGGGTGTTTGAGGAAATCGAAAGGGCCGGGCATGTTGAGGACTCGTCGGGGTACGAGGTATTTTTCCTACAGACCTTTCTGAGGATTTTGATCTGGATCAAGGGCGGGGGGATGGGGGGTGTGGCGTAGTGCCACAGGGACCTCGGGATTGAACGGATGAGGAGTTGTGTGTTGAAGGGTTGGCGTTGAATTGCTACACGGATGCCCTTCGGGCGGGTCGCGGGCAAGCGCGCTCCTACATTTGTTGCAACGTGCCGCATCTGATGGACCGAGTGGGTAGCCTTGGGGGAACACCCAAAGATTTTGCGCCGGGCACCAAGGCCATCAACTCGGTCCATCAAGCCATGGCGCGTTGCAAAAAATGTAGGAGCGCGCTTGCCCGCGATAGGCCCGAAGGGCATCCATGTAGCCATCCCAAGCCAAACCAATCCCACTAATCCCCAAACCCCAATCTCCTCAACCCCCTCAATCCCACCCAAGCCAACCCCCAATTAGATGATAAACGGCACCCAATCCCCTCAAGAGCCCGCCACTGCAGCCGATATCAGTAACGTGAAGGCAGTTGTCACGTAGGCGCCCCGGGCCGTCAGCCGGATGAGCGCCACCACTGCCATCGATGAGGTAGCCATCCATGACGCCCCCCAACCACAAACTCAAGGCCCGCAACGTGCTTTACGCCGTCGTGCTCGCGTGCCTGAACGTTTGTGCGAGCCAGGCTGAGCAGATCCGGGTGGTCACCGAGGAGCTGGCGCCCTACAACATGACCCTCAACGGCCAGTTGACCGGCATGAGCACCGAAGTCGTGCAGGCGGTGCTCAAGGAGGTGAACGTCGACGCCACCATCCAGTCCATGCCCTGGGCCCGGGCCTATGACCTGGCGCTGCACGATCCCAACGTGCTGATCTACTCCATTACCCGCACCCCCGAGCGCGAACACTTGTTCAAGTGGGTGGGCACCATCGCCACCTCCCGCTGGTACATCTATTCCTCTGCCTCCCACCCCGTCAGCCTCATGGACCTGGACGACGCACGGGACTGGCAGACCGCGACCGTCAACGAAGACGTCGGCGAGCAATACCTGATCGGCAAGCGCTTTGCAGTCGGCCAGCAGTTGCAGCCGAGCAACCGCTACGAACTCAATTACCAGAAATTGCGCACCGGCCATGTCGACCTGTGGATTTCCGACGAGCTGAACGCCACCTGGCTGGCCCGCCAGGCCGGCGACGATCCCGAGCGCACGCTGGTGCGCTCCTTGCGTGTGCCCGAGCTTGAGGATTCGGGGGGCTTCAACATGGCTTTCAGTGCCGGGACTGCGGATGCTACTGTTGCGCTGTTCAAGAAAGGGCTGAAGACCATCCGTGAGAACGGAACCTACGATGCCATTGCGCGGAAATGGAATTGAGCATGCTCGCAGAGTCCGATTCGAATCTTCCCGAGGAAGCCGTGCCCCCACGCAGCGGTTCGCTGGCGCGCAGGCTGGTATTGGCCACCCTGGCGTTCTGCCTGTTGTTTACCGTGGCCACGGTCACGGTTCGCACCTGGTTTGCCTGGAACAACAACCTGGCGACCATGAATGCCGAGCTGAGCCTGATCGACCAGGTGTTCCAGGGCACGCTGTCCAAGGCGGTCTGGGAAATGGACAACGACGCGTTGCAGGCGCAGATCGACAGCGTCGCGCTGGCCGCGCCGGTGGGCAAGGTCGAATTGAAAATCCTGCGCCCGGGCCGTGCGGCTGAACTGCTGCAACGTCAGCATCCCGGCCACAGCGGCTCGATCCTCGCCCCCGCCCTGCACCGCCAGTTGACGGTCACCCCCTACCCCGGCGCCAACGAAGTGGTGGGCGAGCTGACCATCGAAGGCGACGAGAGCCTGCTCTGGAAGCGGCTGTGGAAGGAAGTCTGGATCATCATGCTGACCCAGGTCATCCAGTCCCTGGCGCTGGCCGGGCTCATCATGGGCATGTTCAACCGCTCGGTAACCCTTCACGTGCGGCGCATCGCCCGGCACTTGGAACAGCTCACGCCACAGAACCTGAAACATCACCTGATGCTCGAACGCAGTGGCAAGGCCGGTGATGAACTGGACATGCTCGAAGCCGGGGTCAATGACCTGCAGGACAAACTCGCCACCCACCTGGAGCGCCAGGCCCGGGACGAAATCGCCCTGGCCGCCAGCCGCGACCACCTGGCCGAAGTGGTCGAGCAGCGCACCGCACAATTGCAGGCGGCGAACATTCGCCTGGAAGCCCTGACCCGTTTCGACCCGCTGACGGGCCTGGCCAACCGTCGCCACTTCGACGAGCTCAAGGAGCTGGAATTCAACCGGGCCCTGCGTCACCACCAGCCACTCTCGGTGCTGATGTGCGACATCGATTTCTTCAAGCTCTACAACGACACCTACGGCCATGCCATGGGCGACCAATGCCTGCGCGACGTGGCCCTGACCATGAGCGCACTGTTCTCGCGCTCCGGGGAACTGGTCGCGCGGCTGGGCGGTGAGGAATTCGCCGTCCTGCTGCCCGGCCAGGTCCGCGAACAGGCCGCAGCGTCGGCCGAGCGCCTGCGTGAGCTGCTTGCCAACCAGCAGCTGCCCCACGGCGCGTCACACGTATCGCCTTATGTCACGCTGAGCATTGGCGTCGCCGAGCTGGATCCGGCGACCATGGAGCGTTTCGACCAGTTGTTGCAAAGCGCCGACAAAGCCTTGTACCGGGCCAAGAGCCAGGGCCGCAATCGCTGCGTGATCTGAAAAGGGAGCATCTTTCATGAGTACCACCCCCCGTTCGGTCAAACGGCGTTCAATGGCGTTCTGTGCCACCTTGCTGGCTCTCGCGTGCCTGAATGCAAGGGCCGACACGCTGCAAGTGGTCACCGAGGATTCCTCCTACAGCGCCTTCGAGAACGGCAAGGTGGTGGGCGTCGCCAGCGAGATCGTCGAACAGACCCTCGCCCGGGCCGGCATCACCGATTACCACATGACGCTCTACCCCTGGGCGCGCGCCTATGACATGGCGCGTCTGGAACCCAATGTGCTGATCTACCCGATCATCCGCAGCGCCGAACGCGACCCGCTGTTCAAATGGGTCGGCGAGCTGGATCAGGTCACCCCCTCGTTCTACAAGCTGCGCGAACGCCGCGACGTGGTGGTCAAGACCCTGCAGGACGCCAGGAATTACAGCGTCGGCGTGGTGCGCGACGACTCGCGCCAGGAATACCTGGAGGGCAAGGGATTCAGCAAGATGGTGGTGTCGGCCAACAACCTGGACAACCTGCGCAAACTGCTGAGCGGCCAGGTGCTGCTGGTGCCGATGCCCGAACGCGAGGCGCGGGAACAGTGCGATGACCTGCACATTGCGTACGAAGACCTGGAGGCGGTCTACACCCTGGACGACCTGTCCAAGGGCCTGTACGTCGCCATCAGCCTCAAGACGCCGGAAGAAACCGTCAAGCGCATCACCAACGCCTTCGCTCAACTGAAAAACGACGGCACCGTGGCCAAGGTCCTCGCCCGCTAGTTTCTCTCCCGGAAAACGCAAACGGCCCTGCCAGAGGGCAGAGCCGTTCGATAGTTCGCCAGGTGTTGGCGATCAGTTGCCCGCCACCTGTGCCACCTCGCCGGACGTCACCAGCGCCTTGAGCGACAGGTCGAACTGTTTCAGGGCGTTGATCTGCAACTCACGCTGCTGATCGATCTGCGCGGCGATTTCCGGAGCGGCCTTGTCGCGGACCCAGATAGAACTCAGTTCCTTCTCGCCCAGGCCTTGTGCCTGGCCGATGTATTGCAGGTTGGCGTCGTAGAACTTGGCCACGAACCGCGCCTCGAACTTGCTGTTGCGCTGGGTCACCAACTGGCTGTAAGTGTCGAGCATGACTACCACATCAGGGCGCGCCTTCATCAGTGCATCGAGATTTTCGTAGACCGTCACCGAGGCGAATTCCTTCTGCAACGAACCCTTGAGCCAGTCGATGGCCAGCTTCGGATCGGAGCTGTTGATGAAGGCGTTGCTGATGCGTGAGTCCAGTTTGCCGCTCTGAATGCCTTTGAGCGCGACGGCGTGGTAGCGCTCCAGATATTCAAGGGTGCCAACGGTGTTTTCGCTGTAGAGCACGCCCACCGACTGGGACTTCTTCAGGCTCAGCGCGCTGTCGGCAACCGGCAGGAAATGGCAGGACTGCTCGGCGGCGGTATAGGCTTGGGCGTTGTCGGCGGCGTAGGAAGGCGCGACGGCGAACCCGCCAGTCAATACGGCGACGAGCGTCAGCAGGGTTGAAATTCTCATCGCGCATGTCCTTCTAAAGCCAGTTCGGTATGGCTCTATCCTGCTCCTTTGCTGGAAAAAAAGAACTCCCGTTTCTTGATGTTCACTATCGATTTCACGAATGGTAGAGGTATTGAGAAAGTCCTTTACGGTTTCGCGAATAAAACAACTTTCCAATAGGCGTAAACGAACTAACTCACACTGCGAAGTTGAGGATCACCTGGCGGACTTTATGCAGCGCAGCAGTCAATGCGCCAGGTTCGAGCGAGCCCAGCGCCAGGCGCAATGCATGGGGAACGGGGCTGCCGACGGAAAACGGCTCGGCGGTGGACACGGCAATGTCCTGCGCAAGCAATGCCACCGCCACCTGATCGGCGCGCACTTCTTCGGGCAGCGGCAGCCATAGAAAGTACGACGCCGGATGGCTGATCACCGCAAGCCCTGCCAGGGCCTTTCTGGCCAGCCGGTTGCGACTCATCGCGTCCTTGCGTTTCTCAGCTTCGAGACGCTCGACGGTACCATCCATGACCCATCCGCAGACCAACGCCGTCATCACACCCGGGGTGTTCCAGGTGGTCGCGCGGATCGCCCGCTCGATCGACGCCACCCATTTGAGAGGTGCGGCGACGTAACCAACCCGCAAGCCGGTGGCGACGTTCTTGGAGAAACCTGAAATATAGACCGTGCGGTCGGGCGCCAGCGTCTGCAAGGGCGCGGACGGGTTCTGCGCGAGAAACGCATAGGCCGCGTCCTCGATCAGCAGCAGATCGTGGGCCTGGGCGATGTCCGCCAGCCGCCTGCGCCAGGCTGCGTCCAACACCCAGCCCATGGGATTGTGCAGCGTCGGCATCGCATACACCGCCTTGATCCGGCGCTTCGCGCAGAGAGTTTCGAGGGCCTGCAGGTCGGGCCCGGTTTCGCTCAACGGGATCGGCACCAGCTCCAGCCGATGGGCCTGGGCGATCACCTTGAAGCCCGAGTAGGTCAGCGCATCCACCGCCACCACATCGCCGGGCTTGAGCAAGGCCATGACCGTTGCCGCCAGGCCATGCTGGGCGCCGCTGACGATGAGGATCTGTTCGGCGCTCACCGCAAGCCCGCGGTCGATCAGGTGCCGTGCCATGCAGGCACGCTCATGCAGGCGCCCGGCATGGGGCTGATAGCGCAGCAAGGCTTCCAGATCCCCCGACAATGCCAACTGCCGCAGCCCGGTGCGCAGCATCTGCGCCTGGCCCGGCAGCGCCGGGTAGTTGAAATTGAGGTCGAGCATCCCCGCCGCGGTGGCCTGCTGATCGACGCCATGGGTCAGGGGCAGCGCGATCTCGCGCACGAAGGTACCGCGCCCGGTTTCGCCACTGACCAGCCCCATCGCCTCAAGCTCGGCATAGACCCGCGATGCCGTCACCAACGCCAGCCCCTGTTGCTCGGCCAATTGACGGTGGGTCGGCAAACGGGTGCCGGGCGGCAGGGCTCCGGAGGCGATGTCGTTGGCGAAAGTGTCAACCACGGTCTTGTAGCGCGCGCGGGGCATGGGTGATGTATCCATGACAATTTTTTGATTGTATTGATTCTGCGCCTTAGCATTCCCGGCATGCAACAGGCATTGCCTGCCGACTGCTCCTCCCCCGCCGTCATCGAGGCCCGACACCATGGAACATGTATCGAAGCTCGAACCCCTGCCCACGCAAAAAACCTCGAGCGGATGGCTCAACGGTCTGATCGGCGTGATCATTTTCAGCGGGTCGTTGCCGGCCACACGGATTGCCGTCCAGGAGTTCGCGCCGGTCTTTCTCACCGTCGCACGCGCCTCGATTGCCGGTGCCCTGGCGCTGGGCATGCTGTGGCTGCTCAGGGAAAAGCGCCCTGCTCGGGATCAGTGGTTGCCGCTGTTGATCGTTGCGCTGGGGGTGGTGGTCGGTTTTCCGTTGCTCACCGCGCTGGCCTTGCAATATGTGACCTCTGCGCACTCGATCGTTTTCGTTGGCCTGTTGCCGCTCGCCACTGCCGCGTTTGCCGTGCTGCGCGGTGGCGAGCGCCCGCGCCCGGTGTTCTGGGTGTTTTCGCTGCTGGGCAGCGGGCTGGTGGTGGGCTACGCGCTGGCTCAAGGGCTGACTGCTTCACCCAAGGGCGATTTGCTGATGCTGCTGGCGATGCTGGTGTGCGGGCTGGGGTATGCCGAAGGGGCGAAGCTGTCGAAAACACTGGGTGGCTGGCAGGTCATCAGTTGGGCGCTGGTGCTGTCGCTGCCGGTAATGCTGGCGCTGACCTGGATCACCGCACCTGCATCCTTCGTTCACATCACCCTGCCCGCCTGGCTGAGCCTGGGGTATGTGTCGCTGTTCAGCATGCTGATCGGCTTTGTGTTCTGGTATCGAGGGCTGGCTCAAGGGGGAATCGCTGCGGTTGGTCAGTTGCAGTTGCTGCAACCCTTCTTCGGCCTGGCGCTGGCGGCGACGCTGCTGCACGAGCAGGTGAGCCTGGGCATGCTCGGGGTGACGCTTGCCGTGATCCTGTGCGTCGCCGGCGCCCGCCGATTCGCCCGTTGACATTGCGCTTCGCCACAGAAGACCTGTAGCAGTCCGGCTTGCCGGCGTCGGGGTTTCGCCATCGCTGTCGCCGGCAAGCCGGACTGCTACGGGGCGCGGAGGTATCCGGAAATGGGATAACGGGCGCCGGGCGTCACCACGCCAGTTTGATGCGGCTCTCGAAGACTCGCTCCTGCCCTGTCACCGGATCGACAAAGCGCAGCCCTTGCGCCAGCAACTTCAACGGTTTGTCGTAATCGTCCAGCACATCCTTGAGCACATCCGGGTAAAACGGGTCATTGCAGATAGCCGCCCCTAGCGCCGCCATGTGCACGCGCAACTGGTGCTTCTTGCCGGTCACCGGGTACAGGCCGTAACGCCACAATTCACCCTGACGCTCGCGCACCTCGATGCGGGTTTCGGTGTTGCTCTGCCCCGGGCCTTCCTGCATCCGGAAAAACGGCTCGCCATCGACCAGCCGGCTTTTGTGCACCCGTGGAAACTCCACCTCCGGCAGCGCCTTGGCAATGGCTTCGTAGGATTTGTCGATCTGCCGTGTCGGAAACAACGCCTGGTACGCCGAGCGGCTCTGTTTGTTCGCCGAAAACAGCACCAGCCCTGCCGTGTGCCGGTCGATGCGGTGCAGCGGCACCAGATGCGGATTGTCCAGGGTGCGAATCAGACGCCGCAGCAATGTCTGCTCGACATACTCGCCAGCAGGCGTCACCGGCAGGAAATGCGGCTTGTCCGCCACCACCAGATGCTCATCCGCATACAGGATGGTTTCCTGCACCGGAATCGGCACTTCATTGGGCACTTCGCGGAAATAGTGAATGCGCAGCCCTTCGCGATAGGGCAAATCCAGGGCGATGGGCTGGCCTTCCCCGTCAAGCACCCGACCCCGTGCGATGCGGTCGAGCCATTGCTCGCGGCCGATGGCGCGAAAGTGATCGCAAAGACATTCGAGCACCGTCAGCCACGGGCCTGGCGGCAGATAGAGGGTGCTGGCCTGAGTGTCGGCGGGGGCGAAAACGGACTGCGACATGAATGACTCTGGATCGGGAAAGCCTGGATTATCCCCTACCCTCGGCGCTTGTGCGAGCCAGCCGGCGAGCGCGACCTTATGTCGCACGCCGAAATACGACCAGTTGTCTGACAACTAGATGACGCCGGTAGCCTCTCAATTTGATTTGTTCTAAAATGTTTCCAAATCGGCAAGCAGGCGCGAACCCGAACGCACATCCCTTTATGGATGCTCGACACCGAAAACGCCTGCCAGACCTGACCTCATAAAAAGAAAGCCCGTCCTCGACGGGCTTTTTTCGTTTTCAGCTTTTGCAAACGCCCGTCAGGCGCAACTGCCCTACAGATTTCATTTTAAAACTTTGAGGAAACACCATGCTCGGCCAACTGTTTCAATGGATCAAACGCCTTTCCACCGGTACTTCGGTGGAAAACGAAGAGAACTACTCGCAGTCCTTCTCGGATGACGAGCATGACATGGGCCGCTGGACCTTCATGTCGGTCGCCATCATCTTCACCCTGAGCCTGTACGTGGTGGCCGGTCTTGGCTACTTCGCAAAGGTGCACGTCTGGGACGGCATGACCGAAGCGCAGAAAGAAGCCGTTGCCAAGGCAATGGTCGTAGACACTCAGTACCTGTAATCCCGCAGGCGTGGCTGCCGCTGGCAACAAAGCTAGCGCAGAAACACCACCACCTGATCGGTGTCGAACGGCCAGTCCAGTTCGGCACCGGTGTCGGTGCGCCGCAGCACCGGAATCCGCAAGCCGTAGGCTTCATTCATTGCCTGACTCTCGGCGATGTCCACCAACTCCACCAGCAAGCCATGCTCCACCAACGGCATCAGCTCGGCCTCGGCGACTTCGCACAAATGACAGCCCAGGGTTCCGAACAGTTGGCATTCCGGCGGCATGGAGTGATCCTCTGGTCACGAGCGGCAGCATAGAGCGCCAGTTTAGGCCCGCCCCGAAATGACGTCGAGCCTCAACCGGCGCCGCACCGCAGCCCAGGCGATCAGTCGTGGCTGACCGCCCCGATCTTGTGGATCGACAGATCCGCGCCGTAATACTCCTGCTCCTGATTCAGGCGCAGACCCAGGCAGCGCCTGATCAGCCCGTACACCGCAAAGCCCCCGGCCAGTGCAACGACCACACCCAGCGCGGTGCCGATCAACTGGCTCAGCAGGCTGACGCCGCCCATCCCGCCCAGGCTGACCTGGCCAAAGATGCCGCAGGCAATCCCGCCCCAGACGCCGCACACACCGTGCAGCGGCCAGACGCCCAGCACGTCGTCGATCTTCCAGCGCACTTGCGCGGCCGTGAAACACCAGACGAACACGGCACCTGCGATCACCCCCGTGAGCAGTGCGCCCACAGGGTGCATCAGATCGGAACCGGCACAGACTGCCACCAGCCCGGCAAGCGGACCGTTGTGCAGAAAGCCTGGGTCGTTGCGACCGACGATCAGCGCTGCGACCGTGCCGCCGACCATCGCCATCAGCGAATTGACCGCCACCAGCCCACTGACGCCGTCGAGCGTCTGCGCACTCATGACGTTGAAGCCGAACCAGCCGACGATGAGAATCCACGATCCCAGCGCCAGGAACGGAATGCTCGAAGGCGGATACGCCACCAGCTTGCCGTCGCGATAGCGGCCGTTGCGCGCACCGAGCAAGGTCACGGCCGCCAGCGCCAGCCAGCCGCCCATGGCGTGCACCACCACGGAACCTGCGAAGTCATGGAAGCTTGCGCCGAAGGTCTTGAGCAACCAGGCCTGCAATCCGAAGTTGCCGTTCCACACCATGCCTTCGAAGAACGGATACACAAACGCGACGATCAGCACCGTGGCGCACAGCTGCGGCGCGAACTTCGCCCGCTCGGCGATGCCACCGGAGATGATCGCCGGGATCGCGGCGGCAAAGGTCAGCAGGAAGAAGAATTTCACCAGGCCGTAGCCGTGATCCGTCGCCAGCACAGCGGCGGGCTGGAGAAAATTCACCCCATAGGAAATCCAGTAGCCAATAAAGAAGTAGGCCAGGGTCGATACGGCGAAGTCGCTGAGGATTTTCGACAGCGCATTGACCTGGTTCTTCTGGCGCACCGTGCCGACTTCCAGAAAGGCGAACCCGGCGTGCATGGCCAGAACCATGACCGCGCCGATCAGAATGAACAGGGTATTGGAGCTGTGGACCAGGGTGTCCACTGCGCTTTGCATGTTTTCCATCGAGAGGCAGGCCTGCAATTAACGAAAAGCACCAAAGCAGCACAACCCTTCTATCCCACGTCAGGAAAAGCACCAAATAGGCGCACCCTGAGGCCTCTGCGACCCGCTTTGGCGCACGCTGAGAGACAGAAATGTTGAACGCTGGGGCGTTTTTCCAGGTTTTATGATTCAGGTTCTAGGTTTTGCCGGCTTGACCGACATGCGCGCTCTGCATTGGAGCGCGCCGCCTCCCTGGCGCACCATCGCAAAGCAAAACCTGTACCAGCCAACCCGCACTCATCTGCGGGGAATTGGAATGAACCTTCAGTAATGAGCCATACTCGAAACCCAATATTGCCACCCCAACGGAGAACATCATGGCTCGCCCAACAGCAGAGAAAGCCCAGGACATATTGATGGCAGATTTCCAGACACTGGTTGCCGACACGGAAAAGCTGCTGGCGCACACGGCCTCCCTGGCCGGCGATCAGGCTGACGAGCTGCGCGACCAGATCAACGACAGCCTGCTGCGCGCCCGTGAAACCCTGGCCCTGGCCGAGCAGACCCTGCGCGAACGCGGCAAGGATGCACTGGCAGCGACCGAAGATTACGTGCAGACCAACCCATGGCAATCAGTGGGCATCGCCGCCGGCGTCGGCTTCCTGCTGGGCCTTCTGGCCACTCGGCGCTGATCGGCATGACGTCTGAAACGGGTCCATCCGGGACCGACCACACTTCCTCGCCACGCCGGTTGGGCGCGGCATTTCTGGGCCTGCTGCATAGCCATGTCGAGTTGTTCGGCATCGAGCTGCAGGAACAGAAAGCCCGCACCGTCAGCCTGTTGCTGTTCGCAGGGCTGGCGCTGGTATTTGCCTTGCTGCTGCTGATCGGCTTGTCGGCGCTGCTGCTGATTCTGGTCTGGGACAGTTATCGCCTGACCGGCATCATCGGGCTCTGCGTGTTCTATTCCCTGGCGGCGCTGTTTTGCGCGATGCGCCTCAAGGCAGCAGTGTTCGATGAGTCTTCCCCCTTCCATTCCACTCTGGAAGAACTGGCCAACGACCGCGAGCGACTGATGCCATGAGCCTGCCCCAACTGCCCCAGACCCATAACCGCCGCGAGTTGCGCAAGGCGTTGATCCGCCTGCGCATGGAGATGCACCGTCAGGAGATTCGGCACGAGTCGGCGCAACTGATGCGGCCCCTGCATCGCATGCGCGGCATGGCCCACGACCTGCCCGGCTCGCTGGGCATCAAGCACGCGCCGCTGTGGGGAGTCGGCATCGTGTCCCTGCTCGGCTTTCTCACCGGCAAGGGTACGCGCAGCCAGCGCACAGGCAGCGTGACCCGGCTGATCAAGCTGAGCGCCAGCCTGATGCCGATCATCAAACTCATCCTGCAAGGCACCTCGCGCCGTCCTTGAGATGGCCTTTTGGCTGCATTCTTGCAACACACCCAGGCCTACGCCCTCGCTCGACGATGCATGTCGGGCCAGGGCGTAGCCGTTTGTGTCGACAATAATGCCAATGACCCATAAGGAGGCCATGTGATCGATGGGCAACCGCTAGCCTGTTTTCAGCCGTTCATCGATACCGCGACAGGCCGGATCGCAGGCGTGGAAGCGCTGGGGCGCCTGCGTCAGGACGACGGTCGCCTTGCCTCGGTGGGGCCGCTGTTCGCCGACCCCAGAAGGCCTGCCGCCGAGCTGCGCCGCCTGGACCGGCTGATCCGCGACAACGCCCTGCAACGCCTGCACGAGGCCCCCGCCGACTGGTTCCTGAGCCTGAACATTTCGCCGCGCTGGATCAGCCGCCTGCGTCCCGACCAGCCGCTGCCCAGCCTCAAGCAACTGCAACGCCACGGCATCGCGGCGCAGCGGATCGTTTTCGAAATCACCGAGCTGGGCGGCGACAGCCAGCGGCTCTCCGACGTGGTGGCGCGTTATCGACAAGCCGGGGCGCGCATCGCCATCGACGATTTCGGTGCAGGCTACTCCCAACTGGACCGGGTGCTGGCCTTGCAGCCGGACATCCTCAAGCTCGACATGCGCCTGTTCCAGGCGGCGGCGCGAGGCGGGCCAAGCAGCGACGTGGTCAAGGCCCTGGCGCAAATGGCGGAAAAGACCGGTTGCTGGATCATCGCCGAGGGCGTGGAGACCGAGGCCGAACTGCATTTCGCTCTGGAGTGCGGCTCGCGCTACGTGCAGGGTTTTCTCTTTGCCCAGGCCGAGACCGACTTCTTCGCCGCCGACGCCTTCGTCGAGCGCTTCGCGCAACTGCGTGACGGCTACGTGCAGCGCAAGGTGGTCGAGCGCGAGCGCCTGATGACCCTGCGCAAACAACTGTGCCAGCTCATGCAACGGCTTCAGGGCTGGGCCGAGGGCAACGCGCCGCTGGACGAGCTGCCGAACGTGGCGGATTTCCCCTGGCTGCTGCGCTTCTATCAATGCGACCGCCACGGCACCCAGTTAACCCCCAACCTTGAGTGGCAGAACGGCGCCTGGCTGGCCGACACCCGCTATCTGGGCCATAACTGGTCCTGGCGGCCTTACTTTTACCACCTGCTCGCCGAGGGCTGGCACGAGCGCCGGCTGACCCTGTCCAACACCTACCGCGACGCCACCAGCAATCAGTATTGCCTGACCGCCGGGCAGTTTTTCGACAACGGCCAGCGGCTGCTGCTGATCGATGTCGACGCGGCCGGTTTCTGATTCACGCCCCGTCACGATCTGCCCCTTGCAGCTTTGCGGGGGAGGCGTGAAGCTAGGCCGGTAATCACCCGATGGAGTACCGGCCTTGGATTGGCAAACACTGCTTACCCGCGAGCGCCTCGGCAAGACCCTGCACAGCCCCGAAGAACTGGGCCGCAGCCCGTTCCACAAGGATCATGACCGCATCATCTTCTCCGGCGCCTTCCGCCGTCTCGGCCGCAAGACCCAGGTCCACCCCGTCACCAGCAACGACCACATCCATACCCGCCTGACCCACTCGCTGGAAGTCAGTTGCGTGGGCCGCTCGCTGGGCATGCGCGTGGGCGAAACCCTGCGCAGCGCCCTGCCCGACTGGTGCGAGCCGAGTGATCTGGGCATGGTGGTGCAGTCGGCGTGCCTGGCCCACGACATCGGCAACCCGCCGTTCGGCCACTCGGGCGAAGACGCCATCCGCAACTGGTTCAAACAGGCCGCAGGCCGCGGCTGGCTTGACGCAATGAGCGACGCCGAGCGCAGCGACTTTCTCAATTTCGAAGGCAACGCCCAGGGCTTTCGCGTCCTGACGCAACTGGAGTATCACCAGTTCGAAGGTGGCACCCGGCTGACCTACGCGACCCTGGGCACTTACCTGAAATACCCCTGGACCGCCCGCCATGCCGACGCCCTTGGCTACAAGAAACACAAGTTCGGCTGCTACCAGAGCGAGCTGCCGATCCTTGAACAGATCGCCGGCAAACTCGGCCTGCCGCAACTGGACGACCAGCGCTGGGCGCGCCACCCGCTGGTGTACCTGATGGAGGCGGCGGATGACATCTGCTACGCCCTGATCGACCTTGAAGACGGCCTGGAAATGGAGCTGCTGACCTACCCCGAGGTCGAGTCGCTGCTGCTGGGCCTGGTGGGCGATGATCTGCCGGAAACCTACCGTCAACTGGGCCCTGGCGACTCGCGCCGGCGCAAACTGGCGATCCTGCGCGGCAAGGCCATCGAACACCTGACCAACGCCGCCGCCCGCGCCTTCGTCGAACAACAGGATGCGCTGCTGGCGGGCACCTTGCAGGGTGATCTGGTGGAGCACATGCACGGCCCGGCCAAGCGTTGCGTGCTCAACGCCAAGGACATGGCCCGCAAGAAAATCTTCCAGGACAAACGCAAGACCCTGCACGAGATCGGCGCCTACACCACGCTCGAGATCCTGCTCAACGCATTCTGTGGCGCGGCCCTGGAACAGTTCGATGGTCACACGCCGTCGTTCAAGAGCCGACGCATCCTGGACTTGCTGGGCAACAACGCCCCGGATCCGAAGTGGCCGCTGCACACCTCGTTCCTCAGGGTCATCGACTTCATTGCCGGCATGACCGACAGCTACGCCAGCGAAATGGCCCGTGAAATGACTGGCCGCTCCAGCCCGGTCTGAGTTTTCCATCGAAAACAGCCCGAAGTCAGGCGTGACTTCGGGCTTTTCTTTTCAGCATTTCAGGAAAAGAAAACCGGATTCTCGGAAACTTCCTACAACGCGCTCGGAAACGCCCTATCGTCGCTTCACAGCACCTGCCGAATAATCCGGCCGTCCCACAGGCCGGTCCCGATACTCACCAGCCCTGAACGCCTCACCGCGCCTGCCTCCGGACGAGCGCCCTGTCCAATCAGCCACCCATGCCTCTTTCCGGACGACCCGATGCCCAGACATACCCTACGAATCCTGCTGGTAGAGGATCATCCATTCCAGCTCATCGCCTTGCAGGTCCTGCTGAACAACCACGGGTTGTATCGAGTGACGCCTGCGTTGAACGCCACCGAAGCCCTCGCAGCGCTGGAGCGCAGCCCCGAGCCCTATGACCTTCTGCTCTGCGACCAGCGCCTGCCGGGCATGGACGGCGCGGACCTGATCGAGGCTGCCAGCACGCGCGGGCTGATTCGCCACGCGGTGTTGCTCAGCGGCCTTGAGCCCACGCAGCTTGCCGAGATTGAAAGCGAAGCCCGCAGCAGAGGGCTTCCATTACTGGGTTGCCTGACAAAACCCATGAACACCCTTGAACTTTTGCAACTTATATCGCCCGAATCAAGTGACCTCTGACCCCACTTCGACATCCAATCACAAATTGATGCAAATGAAGATAGCGCGCACCCCCGAAAAGGTGAAACGGCGCCTGACTGTTTCAAAATCTGACACTGTTTAAATATGTAGCTCGATACTTATGTTCATGTAGGAACATTCCTAATCGAAATAAACGGGCGCATTCTGATAACTGCTTTCGCCTGGCTGCAGGCTTTGCATTTTTAAACATTTATACACATCACGGGCATTTACGTACGGAAAGCCGCTAAATCATGTAGGAACTTTCCTATATATGGCCGCAGACCTGTTCTGTCCATGCGCGCCCTCGAACATCTGCGATAAGGTTCGCGCTTTCTTCGCTGCCTGTTATGGATTGAATCATGAACTCAGTTTTTATCATCGACGATCATCCCGTCGTTCGCCTGGCCATCAGAATGCTGCTGGAAAACGAAAACTACGAGATCGTCGGCGAGACCGACAATGGCGTCGACGCCATGCAGATGGTGCGTGAATGCATGCCGGACCTCATCATTCTCGACATCAGCATCCCGAAGCTCGATGGCCTGGAGGTGCTGGCCCGGTTCAACGCCATGAATCTTCCCGCAAAGATTCTGGTATTGACCGCCCAGGCACCGGGGCTCTTTGCAATACGTTGCATGCAATCGGGTGCCGCAGGTTATGTATGCAAACAGGAAGACCTCAGTGAACTTGTCAGCGCGGTGAAAGCGGTATTATCCGGCTACAATTACTTTCCAAGCCAGGCGCTCGGCGCAATGTCGGCCCGCGATGGTGACCCGGACGAACTCGAGCGTTTCAAACTGGTCAACGACCGCGAATTGATGGTATTGCAGCTATTTGCCCAGGGGCGAACAAACAAGGAAATCGCCAAGGGCATGTTCCTGAGCAACAAGACGGTCAGTACATACAAGACCCGCCTCATGCAAAAACTCAAAGCCAAGACTCTGGTTGAACTAATAGAGATGGCTAAACGCAATTCGCTGGTGTGAGAGATAGGATGTCGAAGGGGCTAAAGGACTACTGCATAGCAGCCGCATTCGCCTGTCTGAGCCTGACCGCTCAGACCCAGGCCCATGCGGCCGAACGTTACACCCTGCTGAGTCGTTCCAATCCGGCGCACATGGACGTCACGCTGGATCGAACCCAATGGCAGTGGGTGCGCAACAAGCGCGAACTGATCCTGGGCACGACCGCTCCGGACTACCCCCCGTTCGACATGACCCTGACCGGTCACGATTACGAAGGCTTCACCGCAGACTACGCCGGGATCCTGGGCCGCGCCCTGGAGCTGCCGGTCAAGGTCCTGCGCTTCGAAACGCGGGACCAGGCCATCGACGCCCTCGTCGACGGCCAGATCGACCTGCTGGGCAGCGCCAATGGCTACGAGGCCGCCACGGGTCGCATCACCCTGTCGTCGCCCTACGCGGTCGATCAGCCGGTGCTGGTCACCCGCACCGGTGAGGCCCGGTCCCTGACCGACGGCCTCAACGGCCTGCGCTTGAGCATGGCGTACCACTACCTGCCGCCGGACGACATCAGGGCGCTGTACCCCAAGGCCCGGCTGGAACTCTTTCCCTCGTTCCAGAGCGCGATCAACGCCGTGGCCTTCAATCAGGCCGACGTTTTCCTGGGCGATGCCATCTCCACGCATTACGTCATCAGCAAGGGCTATCTCAACAACATCCAGATGGCCAACTTCGGCAAGCACGAGGCCAACGGCTTCAGCTTTGCCGTGCGCGCGGACAACACAGCGTTGCTGGACGTAGTCAACCTGGTGCTCAAGGGCATCCCGATCGACGAACGCATTGCCATCTCCAAACGCTGGGGAGCGGGCACCGACCTGCTGCTGACCGATCAGAAACTGCTGCTCACCCAGCGCGAGGAGCGCTGGATCGCCCAGCACCCCAAGGTGCGCGTGCTGATAAACGACGCCTACGCCCCCCTGACCTTCTTCGATGCCAGCGGCAACTTTCGCGGGGTGACCGCCGACCTGCTCGACCTGATCCGCCTACGCACCGGCCTGCAATTCGAAGTCAGCCGCGCACCCAGCATGGCCGACATGATGAACCGCGTGAGCCAGGGCCAGGCCGACCTGATCGGCGGGCTGGCGCCCAGCGACGAGCGCGAGGCACGCTTCAATTTCAGTCGCCCGTACATGGACAACGCCTTCGTGCTGGTCACCCGCAAGGAGCCGGCGAGCCCCGCCAACCTTGAACAACTGGATGGCAAACGCGTCGCCCTGGCCCTTGGCAGCCCGACCCTGCCCTACCTGCGGCGAGAGCATCCGCGCATCTATCCGGTGGAAGTCGACAACCCGCCACAGGCACTGGACATGCTTGCCCACGGCCGGGTCGAAGGCGCCGTCACTTCGCTGTTCAGCGCCAGCTACTACATCTCTTCCCGGGCCCTGCAGAACGATTTGCAAATGCGCGTCACGGTAGGCCAGGAGCCGGCACGCATCGCGATGGCCACATCGCGCAATGCCACCGAGCTCACGGCCATCATCGACAAGGCCCTGTCGAGCATCGCACCCGAAGACCTGGCCGTGATCAACAACCGCTGGAGAACCTACATCCCACCCAGCCGCGGCGCCTGGCAGGACTACCAGTTGCTGGTCTACCAGATCGTCGTCGGTGCGGGCTTGCTGCTGCTCGGCTCGCTGGCCTGGAACGCCTGGATGCGCCGCCAGATCAAACAGCGCGAGCGAGCAGAACGGGCGCTCAGCGATCAGTTCGAATTCATGAGCGCGCTGGTCAACGGCACGCCGCACCCCATCTACGTGCGCGATCGCAAGGGCCTGTTGCAGATGTGCAACGAGAGCTACCTGACGGCGTTTTCGGCCAGGCGCGAAGAGGTGATCGGCAAGACCATCCTGGACGGCGTGCTCAGCGATGCCCAGGAGGCCCGCCAGTACGTTGCCGACTATCAGCAGGTGATGACCGATGGCGCGCCGCTGATCCTGGACCGCTCGCTGCATATCGGCGACCGCTCGCTGACCATCTATCACTGGATCCTGCCGTTCCGTGATTCCCTGGGCAAGGTCCAGGGAATCATCGGCGGCTGGATCGACATCAGCGAACGGCGCCAGTTGATCGAGGACCTGCAATCGGCCAAGCAGCAGGCCGACGACGCCAACCGGGCGAAGAGCACCTTCCTGGCAACCATGAGCCACGAAATCAGGACCCCCATGAATGCCGTCATCGGCATGCTGGAACTGGCCCTCAAGCGCGCCGATCAGGGCCAGCTCGACCGCCCCGCCATCGAGGTGGCCTACAGTTCGGCCAAGGACCTGCTGGAGTTGATCGGCGATATTCTCGACATCGCCCGCATCGAGTCAGGCCGCCTCACCCTCAGTCCCGAACGCGCCAACCTGCGCCAACTGGTCGAGTCGGTGGTCCGGGTGTTCGACGGCCTGGCCCGGCAGAAAAGCCTGACCCTGCAACTGGACCTGGACAGCCGGACCAACATCGACGTGCTGATCGACCCGCTGCGCTTCAAGCAGATTCTCTCCAACCTGATCAGCAACGCGATCAAGTTCACCCCGCAGGGGCAGATTCGCATCAGCCTGCAGAGCGAGGACGCCACCAGTGAACAGCTGATCCGCCTGATGGTGGTCATCCAGGACAGCGGCATCGGGATCTCCGACGAAGACCAGCAGCGCCTGTTCGCCCCCTTCGCCCAGGCGGACAACAGCGGGCAACTGGCAAGGACCGGCGCCGGACTGGGCCTGGTGATCTGCCGCAGCCTGTGCGAAATGATGGGGGGGACCCTGACCCTGGACAGCCAGCCGGGCGTCGGAACCCGGGTGCAGATGACCTTCGAACTGATGACCCTGGACCCCTTGGCCAACCTGCCCGCGCCAAAGGAAAACGACGCCCACGGCGCGGCTACACTGGACATCCTGGTGGTCGACGACCATCCCGCCAACCGCCTGTTGCTGTGTCAGCAACTGGGATTCCTGGGGCATCGTTGCGAGATCGCCGAACAGGGCGCCGAGGGGCTGGAGCACTGGCTGGCCCGCCATTTCGATCTGGTCATCGTCGATTGCAACATGCCCGTGATGAACGGCTATGACCTGGCGCGCGCCATCCGCGCCCACGAACAGGAGCAAGGCCTTGCACCCTGCATCGTGCTGGGCTTCACCGCCAACGCCCAGCCCGAAGAGAAGCAGCGCTGCCGCGAGGCGGGCATGGACGACTGCCTGTTCAAACCCATCAGCCTGAGCGCGCTCAATGATCGCCTGTCACGGGTCGGCGTGCGCCCAGGGCGCCCGGAGCAGCAGCGCGGCAGCCCGCCCTTCGAGATGAGCAGCATCGTGGCATTGACCGGGGATCGCCCGGAAATGATCCAGCACCTGATCGACCAGTTGATCCGGAGTTGCCGTGACGACGCCGCCGAACTGGTCCAGGCGAGTGCACGGGGTGACAGACAGGAGATTCATGACGTCGCGCACAAGATCAAGGGTGCGGCGAAAATCATCAGCGCGGGCCGGGTGATCGAGTTGTGCGGGCAACTGGAACTGGCGTGCGACGACCACGCCGGTGAAACGCTGCTCGCCCCATTGGGACAGCGCCTCGTCGAGGCCATGGCCGCGCTGGAACAGGGGCTGTTACAGCACCAGCAGCGCTGACAGGGTCGCAGAAAGCAAAAAGGGAAGCAGGCTCGACGCCTGCTTCCCCTTGTTCAACGCGGTAGCAATCAGGCAACCGGGTTGATCGGCTTCTCAGGGTACCAGGCATCCATCAGCGGGCTGACTTCGACCTTGGTCACTTCGCTGCGAGCTTTCAACCAGCTTTCGACGGTGGCGCGCTGCTCTTCGGTGACCGAGCCACGCTTGGCCGAGCACACCAGACCGTAGTCATCGCCGCCAACGTAGTCCAGACCGTTGGCATCCATCGCCTCTTCCAGGAAAGCGTCGAGGAAGGCATCGACCGCCGCATCGTCCAGGTCTTCCTTGAACTCCAGGTTCAATTCAAAGCCCAGTTCCTGAAATTCATCGACGCACAGTTTTTTGCGCAGACGGCGGGAACGATTAGTCGCCATGGAAACAATCCTCAAAAGTAAATATCGGGCGGCACTCTACCAGCTTGGGCGCCCAAAAGCCCGAAAACCACGCCGTCGCCCGACGACACAGCGCAGAAAGTCAGGTTTTAACGTGACAATCGGCAGGCATTTGCAAAAATAGCCGCTTTTGACGGCGATACTCTGGCGCAAGTCACCAAAGCTTGCGGCATAATGCCGCTTTATCGGAGGGCTTCTGTACCTTCCGGCGGCGCGGGACTTTTTCACCCGTTCCGGTTTTTCGAGTCATGAGGGAATCCATCCCCTCTCCATCTGGTCTTGCAGTAGGGTTTTATTGAATGATCAAATCTTTGCGTCCCCTGTTTCTCGCCTCCCTGCTTCTGCCGATTTCTTTCTGCGTTTCTGCCGCCCCCATCAATACCGCGCTGCCGCCCAAGGTCGAGCAGGCCCTCAAGGCCAGCAAACTCGACAGCAACGCACTGTCACTGGTGTTGCTGCCACTGACCGGGCCGGGTACCCCGACCGTCTTCAACGCCGACGTCTCCGTCAACCCGGCCTCGACCATGAAGCTGGTCACCACCTATGCGGCACTCGAAATGCTCGGCCCAACCCACCAGTGGAAGACCGAGTTCTACACCGATGGCACCCTGAGCAACGGCGTGCTGCGCGGCAACCTGTACCTCAAGGGTGGCGGCGACCCAAAGCTGAACATGGAAAAGCTCTGGCTGCTGATGCGTGACCTGCGCGCCAACGGCGTACAGCAGGTGACCGGTGACCTGGTGCTCGACCGCAGCCACTTCGTCCAGCCGCAACTGCCGGTGTTCGACGATGACGGCAACGACAAGAACAAACCGTTCCTGGTGCGCCCCGACTCGCTGATGGTCAACCTCAAGGCCCTGCGCTTCGTGACCCGCAACGACGGCGGCAAGATCCTGGTGTCGGTGGAGCCGCCGATTGCCGCGATCCGCATCAACAACCAGGTCAAGGCGCTGGCGTCGAACAAGTGCACCGGTGACGTGCTGTACAACCCGGTGCCGGAAGCCGACGGCGGCATTACCGTGACGGTGTCCGGCCAGCTGGGTGACGGCTGCAACTCGCAAACCTATCTGTCGCTGCTCGATCATCCGACCTACACCGCAGGTGCGGTGCGCGCGATCTGGCAGGAACTGGGCGGCACCATCCTGGGCAAGGACCGCCTGGACGTCGTGCCGGGCAGCGCCAAACTGCTGGCCAAGGCCTACTCGCCGGATCTGGCTGAAATCATTCGCGACATCAACAAGTTCAGTAACAACACCATGGCACAGCAACTGTTCCTGAGCCTGGGTTCGGAGTTCCGCAACGAGGCCGACGGCGACGATGCCAAGGCTGCGCAGCGAGTGATCCGCCAGTGGCTGGCGAAGAAAGGCATCACCGCCCCGCACCTGGTAATGGAGAACGGCTCGGGCCTGTCCCGCGCCGAACGTGTCAGCGCCCGGGAAATGGCGCAGATGCTTCAAGCCGCCTGGAACAGCCCGTATCAAGCCGAGTTCATGAGCTCCCTGCCGCTGGCCGGCATGGACGGCACCATGCGCAAGCGCCTCAAACGCACCGCGCTGCGTGGCGAAGCCCACATCAAGACCGGCACCCTGAACACCGTGCGCGCCATCTCGGGCTTCAGCCGTGACAGCAACGGCAACACCTGGGCCGTGGTCGCCATCCTCAACGACCCACGTCCATGGGGCGCCTCGTCGATTCTCGATGAAGTGCTGGTGAGCATGTTCAACCAGCCAAAACTGGCGAACACCACGATCTCGCTGCAGCAGTAACGCCTCTGTCGTGAAAAAGACCGATCCCTCGCTGGATCGGTTTTTTTGCCCATTGCCCACTGCCGTTTCTGACACAGACGTCATGAACAGCGCCCAGCAGCGGCGCTATGCTCAGTCACTCGCTCCGACCCACAGGACTGTGACCACCATGAAACTCACCCCCGGCAAACGACTGCTCGACACCCTGCTGACCTCCAGCCTGCTGGCGTCAGCCCTGCTCATGGCCATCCCCTCCTTCGCCGACGACGCCAAACCCACCCGAGTGCGCGGCGCGATCACCGCTGTCGATGGCGACGTACTCAAGGTGCACAGCAATCGCGGCGAAGACTTGCAGGTCAACCTGACCAAAGACACCCAGGTACGCGGCGTGACCCTCGCCCAGGTCGCCGACATCAAGCCCGGCAGCTACGTAGGCTCAGCCGCGGTTCCGCAAGCGGACGGCACCCTCAAGGCACTGGAAGTCCACGTCTTCCCGCCCGAAATGGCAGGCACCGGCGACGGCCACCGCGCGTTCGACCTGGGCAAGGACAGCACCATGACCAACGGCTCCGTCGGCGACCTGGTCAACAGCAATGGCCGCACCATCACCGTGAACTACAAAGGCGGCCAGAAGAAAATCGTCATCCCCGACGACGTGCCCATCGTCAACCTGGTACCGGCCGACCGCACCCTTCTCAAACCCGGCGTGAAAATCGTGCTCCAGGCCCAGAAAGCCGAAGACGGCGCATTGAACGCGATGTCTATTTCAGCGGGTGAGAATGGCGTGACACCGCCGATGTAAAAAGGCCTCGCGGGAGTCAGCTTGCTGGCGGGAGGCGGCCTGAAAACCGCCGACGCCGGCAAGCCGGACTGCTACGTGTTGTGTCTATATCTGTAGGAGCGCGCTTGCCCGCGACGGCGTCCTCAAGATCGCTCCCGCCGGCAAGCCGTGCTGCTACGGGACGGTGTACAACCAAAGACTTTGATCTTGCTTTTGATCTTAGTGCGCGATGGCACAGGCGCCGCAGAATGCGACGTCAAGGCGCCAGGCCGAGCGCAGGTGTCGTGGAGGGGGATGAGCGGCAGGAAGCCGCGAACGCCGTGCGGGCCAGGGACGGCCCATCACGGCGTGCCCCCGGAACGGCGCCGGAGGGAGGGAACCCGACACAGTCGGGCCCAGCCTGTCGCAAAGACTTTTTGGTTACTTTTGGGGCGAATGCCAAAAGTGACCCGCCGTAAGGGCGGCAGGCGTAACCCGAACCTCCAGAGAGAACGGATATACACCCCATCCCAGCGTCCCCCTGTGACGCAGAGCGTCACCCAAGGCATTCCCACGCAGAGCGTGGGAACGATCACCAACATGGGAACGATCAGCAGACCGCGCGGAAACAATCATCCAATCAAAGACAAGTAGCCAACGCCGCCCCACGCTGATCTACAGCCTTGCCACCCGCCTTGGCATAGAAACTGATCACCGTCGAACCACCCTTGCCCGCCACATCGGCAAAATACTCACCCTCGGTGGTATAGACCGTAAACTCACCCGGCTTGCCCTTGTCCATGAACACATCCGCCACATCGCCGAACATCTGCACATTGGCCCAGGTCACCTTGATGCACTCAGCCACCGCAACCGCAGGCTTCTGACTGGCATAGACCTGCACCGGCCCCGCCGAACGCGTCGAATTCAAGCTCATGCACCCCGCCAGCATCGCCAGCGCTACAGCTCCCGCCCAGTGTTTCATGACAGTCCTTTCGATCAAAAAGGAGCGATATTAGCAGCAAGCCAAAGCCGCCCCTATCTTTGTCACACCCGGTCAGTCATCCAGCGGCGCCGGCGGAGCGGACGCAGCCGCCTTGCCAGCCTTGCCGGGCTTGCCGTTCGCAGCCGCCTTGGGCTCGGCGGCAGGGGCAACCGGTGCCGCCGCGGCGGCCTCTTTCTCGGCCATCGGCATCTGGTCGATGGTGCTGAAAATCTCCTTGGGATCGATGGCGCCCTTGTGGTCGATCTTCGTCTCGCCGTCCTTGCCCACCAGAATCACCTGCGCCTCGGAGCCCGCCCGCGCACCCAGCTTGAGATCGCGGATCAGCGCCATGGTCGACTGGGCGTCCATGTCCTTGCCGTCACGCTTGCCCATCATGTTGACGATGGTATAGAGCACCATGTTGCGCTTGGTGAAGGCCTCCTTGTTGGCCGGCTCGTCGAGACTCTTCTTGAGGCTCACCAGCGTCGGGTCCACCGAACTTGAGGCGATGATGATCAACGGACGAGACCTGCCACGCTCCTGGGCCAGTGGGGTATCGCTGTCGGCCGCCAGCAACGGGCTGGACACGGCAAACAGAATGGCAAGGGTCAGTGACCGACTTAACATACGCACCTCCTTTCGAAATCCATGCACTGATGATCGCGCATCGTGGCAAAAGGTCCAGCCGATGGATTGAAAAATCAGGATTTTTTTCGGGAAAGCAGGCGGCTGGATATCGCCCAAAGGTGCATGCCCCTCGTATGACGGGCGCTGCAGGTCGATAAATTCGAGACAACAAAAAAGGGCGAATCTTTCGATTCGCCCTTTTCGTCACCGCCCAGCAGAGCGGATTTTGTTTGGTAGGCGCGATTGGACTCGAACCAACGACCCCCACCATGTCAAGGTGGTGCTCTAACCAACTGAGCTACGTGCCTGCTGTGAGGCGGCATTCTACGGAATTTCAAAAGTGTGTCAACGTCTTTTTTCACACTAACCCTATGAATATGCGAATTTTTTGCGGTGCCCGTCGCCCACCTCGCAGGCTTGGGAAGTTCTCACCCGCAGAGCCCCCGGCTTTTTCACTGCCTATACTGGAAAAACCAGTGGCTTGCCCGCTCGGGCCTGCTGCGGATCGATTGCCCAGACACCCAGGGGACTGCCATCGTGAACGTGCGCGCCCTGCTGTTTCCCGTGATAGTGATACTCGCCAGCTGCGCATCCGCTCACAAACCTGCGCCCGCCGCCGTCCAGATTCCCGCAGAGACCTGGCATCAGGTGGATCAGGAAATCGTTGCGGCGTCCAAGAACGCGACCCTTCCCGCCCGCCAGTACGCCACCCAGACCATGGACAGCTGGATGGACAGCGTCTACCAGCGCACCGAGACGCACTTCATCCCCTGGTTCGCCGGTTACTGGACCCAGCAGTGGCTGACTCTGAAAGTGAGCTGGTACAAAGTCAGCGCTAAAAAAGGTGAGCCGACCGCCGCCCAGCGCCTGGATGCCTACCTGCAAGAGCAATATCACGAACGCGTGCTGGACCCTGTGTCCAAACAGATCGACCCCGAAGCGGTCACCCATCAGGCAACGGCGTATTACATCCAGCAACTGGGTCAGCAGTTGCCGCAGATTGCACAGCAGCACAACATTCCCGACGATCAGTTCGCCGCGCATCTGAACGACATTCCGGCCATCTCCCTTGCGCCACCGTCCAGCAGCGACGCAACCCTGTACCAGTTGGTGCATGCCGAACCCTTGGTGAAGCTGCCCGCTTACATCGCCCTCATCGAGCGTATCCACCGGGCCGCGACAGGACCGGAAGCAGGCAGGCCTGATGCGGGAATCTCCTCGGTCGCCATTCGCTCCAGCGAAAAACTCGAAGCCAGCCTTGCGCCCCGGGGTGCCGCCAGCGCCATTGCGGCGGCCGTCGGCAGGGTCGCCGGGCTGATGATTTCGGTGGGTATGGCCGGGTTCGGTGCCATCACCCATCAGAACGAACGCGCCTCGATGGAAGAACAGATGCGCAACAGCCTCTACACAGCGCTCAATGACAAGAAGCGCAGCCTGATCGACAACCCGGAATTCGGCGTCATGTCCGGGGTGTATTACCTGGCAGGAGAGATCGAAGGCAGTCTGGGCGATGCGCCGTTATTGCCGTCATCCCTGGAAACCGTTGCCCCCGACACACCGCCTCCCCTGCCACCATGATCGGCGCACTACTGCCGCTGGTCGCCATGATGGCACTATGTTCGAGATCCGACAGCCCAACATCAGGACAGGACCTAAGACATGGAGATCTCCTGATGAACACATCATTTGCGGCACTGGCATTGGGTTGTGCACTGAGCATCACCTCCCTGACCACACTGGCGGGAGCGGCAGCACCGGAGATGGGCCCCACGCCATCACAAATGGGCGTGGACCCCAGAACCCAAGGGGCCGACATGCAGCGCCAGGGCACCGATCAGGACAAAGGCGACGCAGCGACCGGCATTCGTCGAGGCATGAATACCGGCACTGACACCCGCAACAATGACGCGGACCTTCCCGGCGGCGATACCACCGGTAGCGGCTCTACCGGCAGCAATTCCAAGGGGTCGTCAGGCAGCTCTTCGAGCGCGGGCGGTGTTGGCGGCTGAGCTGTAGCGTTCAGAAATCACCTACCTCCATCACGGAATCGTCCGACGGATAACGCCCCTGACAACGGCTACTATCACGCCGTTGTTATGCTGCGCTGTTAAGACGGGACAGGGCTAACCAAGTTCTGTCCTGGGGGATCGATACCGTGGGAATGAAAAAGTCAGCGCTGGAATTCAAGCGCGATCTGAACGCCATCGCCGGCAATCTTGAACGAACCGCAGGAGAAATCAGCCGGCTGGCCGAGAGCATCGATGATGTGGACGTGGTCGCCGTGCTGCACCTGATGAACCAGCAATACCGGGATGCCGACAGGCTGCGCGCTTACGTCGACGAAATCAGGGCGGGCCGCATCGTACGCGCCAAGGGTTAGCGCAACGCAACCAGCACTGCTTCAGTCATGTCGCACCCATGGCGATCAAGGTGAGGCACGCATTTTGACTGGCTGGATATCAAATTGCTACCGCACGTTTCAGAAGCCTGAACTCATCCCGCCGCGTGCCTGACACAGGCACAACAAAAAAGGGCGACCCTTTCGGATCGCCCTTTTCGTTACCGCCAGCAGAGCGGATTTATCTGGTAGGCACGATTGGACTCGAACCAACGACCCCCACCATGTCAAGGTGGTGCTCTAACCAACTGAGCTACGTGCCTGCTGTGGGTTGGCATTCTACGAATATTCGACAAACTGTCAAGCGGTAATTTTCACAACTCTTTGAATACTATGGAATTTTGAACGACACGCGGGCAAAGTGGCACATATCTAAGACACTTTTACCCCTCGAACCCGCTGGTGGCGCCCTGTTATCTCAGGTAGGATCGACGCATTCGTTTAAAATATAAAACAGGGGCTTACAGGATGACGAACACCGCATACCCTCAGTCTTACTACGCCGCCTCGGCCAATTCCGCCCCTGCCCGGCCCATGCTGCAAGGCGAAGTGGAAACCGATGTGTGCGTCATCGGTGCCGGTTACACCGGGCTGTCGAGCGCCCTGTTCCTGCTGGAAAACGGTTTCAAGGTGACCGTTCTGGAAGCCGCCAAGGTCGGCTTCGGTGCCTCGGGTCGCAATGGCGGGCAAATCGTCAACAGCTACAGCCGCGACATTGACGTCATCGAACGCACGGTCGGCCCCAAACAGGCGCAACTGATGGGCCAGATGGCGTTCGAGGGTGGGCGCATCATACGCGAACGCGTGGCCAAATATCAGATCCAGTGCGACCTCAAGGACGGCGGCGTGTTTGCCGCGCTCACCCCCAAGCAGATGGGCCATCTGGAGTCGCAGAAAAAGCTTTGGGAGCGCTACGGGCATAACCAGCTGGAACTGATGGACAAGCGGCGCATTCGTGAAGTCGTGGCCTGCGACGAGTACATCGGCGGCATGCTCGACATGAGTGGCGGCCACATCCATCCGCTGAACCTGGCCCTCGGTGAAGCGGCAGCGGTGGAATCGCTGGGTGGCGTGATCTACGAGCAATCGGCGGCGGTTCGCATCGATCGTGGTGCGAACCCCGTCGTGCACACTGCACAGGGCAAGGTCCGGGCGAAATTCATCATTGTTGCGGGCAACGCCTATCTGGGCAATCTGGTGCCGGAACTGGCGGCCAAATCGATGCCTTGCGGCACGCAGGTGATCACCACCGAGCCATTGGGAGAAGAACTGGCGCGCAGCCTGTTGCCTCAGGACTATTGCGTCGAGGACTGCAATTACCTGCTCGACTACTATCGCCTGACCGCCGACAAGCGTCTGATCTTCGGTGGCGGCGTGGTGTATGGCGCGCGTGACCCGGCGAACATCGAGGCGATCATCCGGCCCAAGATGCTCAAGGCTTTCCCGCAGCTCAAGAACGTGAAGATCGACTACGCCTGGACCGGCAATTTCCTGCTGACCCTGTCGCGCTTGCCGCAGGTGGGGCGTCTGGGCGACAACATCTATTACTCCCAGGGCTGCAGCGGCCATGGCGTGACCTACACCCATTTGGCGGGCAAGGTACTGGCCGAAGCGCTGCGCGGCCAGGCCGAGCGCTTCGACGCCTTCGCCGGCCTGCCCCATTACCCGTTCCCGGGCGGGCAGCTGCTGCGTACGCCGCTGACGGCGATGGGCGCCTGGTATTACAGCTTGCGGGACAAGCTGGGGTTCTGACCGCGATCCGGCTTGCAGGCGACGGCGGGTAACTGTGGGAGCGGGCTTGCCCGCGAAGGCGTCGGATCAGCCACCATCAAATCGTCAGTCCTGACGCATTCGCGGGCAAGCCCGCTCCCACAGGCATGAGCGGACCGCGCACCCGCCATCACCTGGCGCTATTGATCGCCTTGACCGCTTCCCCTGCTGCCTGCTCCTGCCCGGCTTGCGCCAGGTCATTGGCGGCCTTGAGCCAGCGGTCGCGGTCTACCGGTGCGGGCAACTGCCGTGGGCTCTGCACCAGCACCGCCCAGTTGCCGGCGTGGTTCCAGTCAGAGGTGAACTCGTCAAAGCTCACCGTAAGCCGCCCAAGCCCGGTGTAAATCAGCACCGTGCGCTTGTTCTGGTTGAAGCCCACCAGCACGCCATAGCGCTGGTCCTTCCACCACATCGAACCCTCCGAGAAACGCAGCAGCACCGGATAACCCGCCGCCACCTGAGCCAGCAGGTCGGTGAACTGATGGTCCACCGGGTACACCACAAAGCCATATTCACGGGCCAGGTTGCTCATGTTCTGGTCGAGCTTTTCTTCTGCACCCGGCAACTTCAGCGGTTTTTCCAGAAGGCCCGGGGTGGTCTGCACGCCATGCACGGTCAACATGCTGGCCAGCGCATTGGGGCCGCTCTGGAAGGCCTGGCCACGGAAGAACGGCACCGAGTTGATCTCGACCCGGTCCGGCAGGGTCTTGTACATCGCCGGGTACCCGGGTTTGTAGCCGTGGGAATCCGCGCAGCCGGCCAGAAACAGGGCCAGGCCCATTGCCCACCACGTCCTTTTGATTGCTGAGCTATCCATTCGAGACAGTACCGACACGTTGTTCACTCGCTTGTCTGGCGCCGGGCAACCCGCGACCCGGCCGAGCGCCGATCATAGAACCGCAGCCCGTCCGGGTATAGCCTCAACATGCAGTCAGGAGGCCGGGATAGAACAAATCGGTCCTGCCCTCTCGACCTTCGGTCAATTTTCAGCAACAACGGGCGTACTAGACTGTCGGTTACAAAGAGACGAAAAGAAAAGACCGGAGGAACCCATGAGCCTCGGAATGACCATTGTGATGTTGATCGCTGCGTGGCTGGCTGTCGCTGGCGCTATGTTGTGGGGTGTGATGCGCATATCCCGCCGCCATCATCCGCAACACCGTACCCACGCGAATGTGAAACCCGCTCAGGCGCCGTCGCGCAAACATCGTCACGCCCACGCGCACTGAAACTTTTTCTGACTCGGATCCATAGCTGAAATGACAAAACGGTCGGTGATGGTGTTCCCATCCCGACCGTTTTCAATGGCGTGGCGTTTAACCCCGGGCCTGACTCAGACCTTCTGAATCTGAGCCTGGGCGTCCGCCTTCTTCTGCTTCGCCCGACGGGCCAGCATGTTCAGGCCCTCGATCAGGGCCGAGAACGCCATCGCGGTGTACACATACCCTTTGGGTACATGGGCGCCGAAGCCTTCGGCGATCAGCGTCATGCCGATCATGATCAGGAAGCCCAGCGCCAGCATCACAACCGTAGGGTTGTCATTGATGAATTTGGCCAGGGGCTCGGACGCCACCAGCATCACGATGACAGCCGCGATCACCGCGATCACCATGATCGGCAAGTGTTCGGTCATGCCGACAGCGGTCACGATGCTGTCGATGGAGAACACCAGGTCCAGCATCAGGATCTGCCCGATCGCAGCCGCCATGCCCATGGTCACGGTGCTGGCAACGGTTTTTTCCTCTTCGGTCTTGGCATCCATGCTGTGATGGATCTCGGTGGTCGCCTTCCACACCAGGAACAGGCCACCGGCAATCAGGATCATGTCCTTCCATGAGAACACCTGCCCCAGGATGTCAATGACCGGCTCCGTCAACTGGACGATCCAGGCCACGGTGGTCAGCAGGCCCAGGCGCAGGATCAACGCCATGCTGATGCCGACCCGGCGCGCCTTGGTGCGTTGGTGCACCGGCAGCTTGTTGGTCAGGATCGAGATGAAGATCAGGTTATCGATACCCAGCACGATTTCCATGACCACCAACGTCGCCAGAGCGATCCACGCCGTGGGGCTTGCCGCCAGTTCCAGAAGATATTCCATGCTCTACACATCCTGATACGGTTCGAGAAGATAGGCGGCATTCTAGGGAGGCAAACACTTCAGGAAAATTCGTATTTTTCAGGTATATACTTCGGTTATTACGAAGTATTGAAGGACCTGTCGTCTGATGCTCAATTATCGGCAACTGCATTACTTCTGGGTGGTGGCCAAGACCGGCAGCATCGTGCGCGCCTGCGAGCAGTTGAACCTCACGCCGCAGACCATCAGCGGGCAAATCAGCCTGCTGGAACAGACCTATGGCGTGGCGCTGTTCAAACGCGTCGGACGGCGGCTGGAGCTGACCGAAACCGGACGCATCGCCCTGCCCTACGCCGAGCAGATGTTTCAACTGGGTGGCGAGCTGGAAACCTTGCTGCGTGCCCAGCCGGATGAACAGCAGATCCTGTTTCGGGTCGGGGTGGCCGACGTGGTGCCCAAATCCATCGTCTATCGCCTGCTCGCCCCGACCATGACGCTGAACGAGCCGCTGCGCATCACCTGCCGCGAGGATCAACTGGAGCGGCTGTTGGCGGACCTGGCCATTCAGCGCCTGGACCTGGTGATCTCCGACAGCCCCATGCCGTCCCATCTGGACATCAAGGGCTACAGCCAGAAACTGGGGGAATGCGGCATCAGTTTTTTTGCCACGGCAGCCCTGGCTAGGGCCCATGGCCAGAACTTCCCCCATGACATGCAAGGTGCGCCGCTGCTGGTGCCTGGACAGCAGACCGTGGTGCGCAGCCGCCTGATGCGCTGGTTCGCCGAGCAGAACGTGCAGCCGCGGATCGTCGGCGAGTTCGACGACAGTGCCTTGATGAAGGCCTTTGGCAAATCCGGCAGCGGGATCTTCATCGCCCCAAGCGTGATTGCCGACGAGGTGATGGAGCAGTACGACGTCGAGCTGATCGGCCAGACAGATGCGGTGACCGAGTCGTTTTACGCGATCTCAGTCGAGCGCAAGGTCAAGCACCCTGGCATCGTGGCGATTACCGAGGGTGCGAGGCAGCAGCTATTCACTGACTAAGCGTTGCAGGGCTCGGCGTCAGGCCTGGCGGTCATGAGCAGCAACGCCAGCAGGATCGCCAGCAGAATGATGCCTGCGGCGGCGAAGCCCAGGTTGTCCAGCCCCAGGTGGTCGATGACCCGGCCGCCGATGAGGGCTCCCAGGCCGATCCCCAGATTGCCGCCGGCAATGTTCAGCGAGGCGGCGAAGGCCGGAGCCTGTGGCGCGGCCTTCATCAGGCGCACGTGGCTGACCAGGAACAACGCCGCCTGGGTCACACCCCAGACCGCCAGCGCCAGGGCCAGCGCCGGCACCGAATGCATGCTCGGCACCACGGTGACCATGCCGCCGATCATGAAGGTGCAGAACGTCAGGCTGGCGATCAGCGGGTGACGATCCACCAGGCGACCGCCCAGGGAGTTACCCACCAGTCCCACCGCGCCGAAGCCCATCAGGCACCAGCCCACCACCGTGCCGTTGAAGCCGGCCAGGCGTTCGAGCATGTCGGCAAGGTAGGTGTACGCCGTGAACATGCCGCTGAACACCAGCACCGACAGCAGCACATGGCCCTGCATCAGCTTGCTGCGCAGGATGGCGAACTGGCTGCGAAAAGACGCCTGATCCTTATGCACGCTGCGCGGCAGGTAGATGAACAGCAGCAACGCCTTGGCGAAGGCCACCACCGACAGGATCGCGAAGGCGCTGCGCCAGCCGAATGCGTCGGAAATCAGGGTGCCGACCGGAATGCCGAACACCGTGGCGCAGACGATACCGAAGCCAATCTTGGCAATGGCGCGGCCGGCGTGGTCGGGGCCGACGATGTCCACCGCCGTTTCACTGGCCAGCGCCCAGAACACCGGCAATCCCAGCGCTGGAATCAGCCGGGCAATGGCCATGACGCCTATGTTCGGCGCCATCGCCGCAACAGCGTTGGCCACCCCGAACATGATCAGCACCGAAATGAACAGACGCTTGCGTTCGAAGCGTGAGAAGTAGGCGGTCAGGAACGGCCCGAAGCAGGCGACAGTGAAAGCGAACAGCGTGACCAGGAGCCCGGCCTGGGGGATGGTAACCGCCAGATCGCGGGCGATGGCCGGCAACAGGCCGACGATGACGAACTCTGTGGTCAGCACCGTAAAGCCTGCGGCTGACAACAGGTAAATTGGGAAAAACATCGAATCTCCAGAAAGACGAACCGACCAGTCCTCACGGAGCGGTCGGTCGGGTGACACTGAGCAGTAGCGGTGAACGCTTAGAAAGTGCCCATGTAGTCGCGCTTGCCGACTTCGACACCGTTGTGACGCAGCAGGTCATAAGTGGTGGTGACGTGGAAGAAGAACTGCGGCAGGGAGTAATGCAGCAGGTATTTCTGGGTGCTCAGGCGCTTCTCTTTGTCGGTGCCTGGGCGCAGGACAATTTCGCGCTCTTCGTTACCATCGACCTGATCCGGGGTGATGGTGTCCAGGAATGCCAGGACCTTGGACAGCAGAGCCTGCAGTTCGGCGAAGGTGGTTTCGGTGTCTTCATATTTCGGCGGCTCGATGCCGGACAGGCGCGCACCGGCACCCTTGGCGAAGTCGACCGCGATCTGCACCTGTTTCACCAGCGGGAACATGTCCGGGAACAGACGCGCCTGCAGCAGGGCATCAGGCTGGATGTTTTTGGCGGCGGCGTGCTCTTCGCCTTTTTTCAGCACCGCGCCCAGGGCGGTGAGCATCTGTTTGAACACAGGAATCGAAGCGGCGTAGAGAGAAATGGTCATGGCAGTTCCTGATGGGTTGAGTCGCAATGAAAAGACATGCAGTGCATGCTGACGCGGCTTGTCTTTTACCTCATCCAGACCCTACCCTCATAGCCTTTTCAACGCTTAGGGAAAGGGTCATGTCCACCGAACCGGATTCTGAAAACACTGGCGATGACGCAGCCGCCCTGCAACTGAACAGCTTTGAGGTGCGCATCCTGGGCTGCCTGATCGAAAAACAGGCCACCAATCCCGAGACCTATCCCCTGACGCTCAACGCGCTGGTACTGGCCTGCAACCAGAAAACCAGCCGCGAGCCGGTGATGAACCTCACGCCCGGGCAAGTCGGGCAGAGCCTGCGGGCGCTGGAGGGGCATCAGTTGACCCGCCTGGTCATGGGCAGCCGCGCCGACCGTTGGGAGCACCGTGTCGACAAGACCCTGGAGCTGGTGCCGGCGCAGGTGATCCTCACCGGGCTGTTGCTGCTGCGCGGCCCGCAGACAGTCAACGAACTGCTGACCCGCAGCAACCGCATGCACGATTTCGACGACAGCGACGCGGTGGTTCACCAACTCGAGCGCCTGATCGCTCGCGGGCTGGCGGTGCTGATTCCGAAACAGGCCGGCCAGCGCGAAGACCGCTACATGCACACCCTGGGCGACCCGGCGGACATGGAAGCGATTGTCGCGGCACGGCACAACCCCGTGGAACGCGCCAGCAGCGGCAACCCGGCGCTGGCCGAGCGCGTCGAAGAACTGGAAGCGCGCATCGCCGCACTGGAAGAACGCCTGGCCCGGCTGGAGGGCTAACCCGTTCACCCGTAGCAGCACGGCTTGCCGGCGGGGGCGATCTCACGGACGCCCCCGCGGGCAAGCCCGGCTGCTACGGATCGTGGTGGTATAAGCAGAAAATGTATCTGTCCTTGTCCCCCGTAGCAGTCCGGCTTGCCGGCGACAGCGATCTCACGGACGCCTCGCCGGCAAGCCGGACTGCTACGGGATGAGTTTGCCAGCAGCACGATGGCCATCTGTGGGACAGGGCAACCCGTCAAATCGCCCGGGCGAACGCTGCGGCGGCCTGATATTGCTCCTCGCTCGGCGTCACGCCGGTGTACAGAATGAACTGCTCCAGCGCCTGGATCGCCGCGACCTGATCCCCGGTAATCACCTGCTTGCCATGCTTTTCGGCATGAAGGATAAACGGCGTGCGCGCAGGGCTGGCGACCACGTCGAACGCGGTGTCCGCCGCCTCGATGGCGTCCACGTCAAACGCCAGGACCTCGGCCTGATCGCCGATCATCCCCAATGGCGTCACGTTCACCAGCAGCGGCACACGCTCGGCGCCCAGTTCAGGCTGCCACTCAAACCCACAGGTACGCGCCAGCGCCCTGCCCGCCTGCTCGTTGCGCGCAACGATGAGCCCATCGGTGAACCCCGCATCGCGCATGGCGCAGGCCACGGCCTTGGCCATGCCGCCGCTGCCGCGCAGGGCAAACCGGGTGCGGGGCACCTTGTGACTGTCGACCAGTTGCGCCACCGCGATGTAATCGGTGTTGTAGGCCTTCAGATGGCCATCCGTGTTGACGATGGTATTGATCGACTCAATCGCCGCCGCCGACGCGTCCATCTCGTCCACCAGCGCTATGCACGCCTCCTTGAACGGCATCGACACCCCACAGCCGCGAATGCCCAGCGAACGCATCCCGGCGATGGCTGCGGGCAAGTCAGTCGGCGCAAAGGCCTTGTAATAGAAATTCAGCCCCAACTGCTCATACAAGTGATTGTGAAAGCGCACACCGAAGTTGCCCGGCCGGGCGGCCAGCGACATACACAGCAGGGTTTCCCTGGTTGGGGTATGGAACATGAAATCTCCTGAACGGTATTAGTGAACACCAGGACAACAGCGTAGAATTCAATCGCTTGCGGCACAAACCCGAGCAATTGTTCTCAATGTTGTCGAATACCTTACACAAAATTTACGCAACGGCTTCGCAGAATTCCTGAAACCCGTTGTCTGAGAAGTTATCCCGTGGCATTGCCTGAGCGTAACGCAGGCTGGCGACAACGGGACTGAACACCCGAGGAACAGTCATGATTCGTCACATCCCCAAGGTTGCCTTGTTGTTAGGTGCCCTCGCCCTTGCAGGTCAGGCTCAAGCCCATGGCGGCGGCCCGGGCTGGGGCGGAGCGGCAGTGATCGGCGCAGTCGTCGGTGGCGTTGTGGGTGCAGCCGTGGCGTCAGGCCCTGTGTATGCAGCGCCAGCCCCGGTGTATGTGGCACCGCCGCAGCCTGTGTATTACGCGCCACCACCTCCACCGCCTGTCTACGTGCAGCCGGCCTACGTGGTTGAACGTCCGGTGGTCTACGGCCCGGCCTACTATGGCCCGCCGCGCTACTACGGCCCGCCCCACGGCTATTACCACGGTGGCGGTCGCTGGTAACGGCTGGCTGACCCCGCAAGCTTCCGGTTTTCATCGGCAGCACACAAACGACAACCCCGCTCACAAGGCGGGGTTGTCGTTCATGGGTGTTTTGTACTCAAGAGCGCCCGCCTGATCCTTCATGGGTCCTTGATAAGGAACTGACCTCTGGCTCGTCAATGACGACTATCGAGAGCAGTGATTTCTGCTCGCCCCAGCCCGGCCGTAAAGTAGCGCCATAGATTGATGGAGGCACTTATGACCAAGGTTCAAATCATGTCGGTAGTTGGCAGCGCAGTCCCCGCACAGCTTCGTGAACGCGGCCTGCTGGCGTGCTGGTACCTGATGCACAACGGCGAGCCTGTCAGCGGTCCTCTGTCGTCACTGCCTGCGGCACAAGCGCTGTCGCAACAGTTGGAAACCCGTCAGCTCAACGGCTGAAACGAATTCGCTCTTCCCTGAATCGTGCGTTGCTCCGCACTTCCCTTTAGCCCGCATCCCTGACGCGGGCTTTTTTTTGCCTGCGATTCGCCTGGCTCAGATGCGTTCGGCCTGGGTCGCGTTGACCTGGCAACGATGGGCCAGTTTCTGCAAGCGTTTTTCCAGGGCGCCCAGCACCACGCGATCGGATCGACCGCTTTCGAGTTCCTCGATCATGTCGTTGGCCACCAGTCGCAACTCATGGGCGATCACCACGCGGTCATCGTTCTGGTCCAGCTTGTGGGACTCGAACAGGCGGTGCAGGTAATCCTCCAGGGTGCGCTGCAAACGGTGGCGGTCAGTGGCGCGCAGATGCACCAGGTTGACCGTGATCCTGGCCAGCAACTCGTTCAGCTCGCCACACAGGTACTGCATGCGGCGTGCGTAGCCGGTTTCGCGATCACGCAGTTGTTTCTGCCGGGCTGCCAGGTCCTGACGGCGCTGGATGGCAGGCACGGTGACGGCCATCATCAGGCCGACGATCAAACCGATGGCCTGGATCCAGCCTGCCCAGTCGGACGGCCTGACAAACAAACCCGCCACCAGCAAGAGCACCGCAACGACTACCGCGACAAACACCAGGGCGGCGTAGTCCTTGCTGATAAACCCTTTGGGCATTGCACAACTCCTAGGTCAATTCGAATGAATGGTTTCGATGGCGTGGAATGCTAATCGGTGGCTGCCCCGAGTGCCATGAATATCGGCGCAACCGCCTTAAATACAGGCTTTTTGGATCCTTAACCTGAACGAATGCCATACAGGCTGTTTTTATTACGCAAACGTCCAAGGCACCCCATCGACATACTTAGAAACATGCTCCTAAAATGCGCCGATCTTGTTGTCGTTCTTGAAAAAAGTACGGCTTTCCACGCTGTCTCCAATCAAAGTGAGCTTCGCTCTTGAAAATTCGCACATCCCTCATCGGCCTATTATTTGCACTTACAGGCTCCGCACTCTCCACCGGTGCACTTGCGAACGAACCCGCTGCTTTCAACCGTGACCCGGCCAACCTTCATCTGGCCTCCGGCAGCGCCATGATCACCGATCTGCAGACCGGCCAGGTGCTGTATTCCAGCAACCCGGACGTCATCGTGCCCATCGCCTCGGTCACCAAACTGATGACGGCCATGGTCACCCTCGATGCCAAGCTGCCAATGGACGAGATGGTCAAGGTCGACATCTCCCAGACCGCCGAAATGAAAGGCGTGTTTTCCAGGGTCAAGCTGGGCAGTGAACTCAATCGCCACGACATGTTGCTGATTACCCTGATGTCGTCGGAAAACCGCGCAGCGGCCAGCCTTGCCCACAGCTATCCGGGCGGCTACCCGGCGTTCATCAAGGCCATGAACGCCAAAGCCAAGGCGCTGGGCATGAGCCACACCGTCTATATGGAACCTACTGGCTTGTCGGTCTTCAACGTGTCCACCGCTCGCGATCTGACCAAACTGGCGCTGGCCGCGCGCAACTACCCGATGCTGCGTGAACTGAGCACCACGCCCGAGAAGACCGTCACCTTCCGCAAACCCACCTACACCCTGGGTTTCAGCAACACTGACCACCTGGTGCGCAAGTCCAACTGGGACATCAAGCTGACCAAGACCGGCTTCACCAACCAGGCCGGGCACTGTCTGGTGCTGCTGACCAGCATGGCCAACCGTCAGGTGTCGGTGGTGATTCTGGATGCGTTCGGCAAGTACACCCACTTCGCCGATGCCAGCCGCATGCGCCTGTGGATGGAAACCGGCAAGAGCGGCCCGGCGCCGGAAGTGGCGTTGCAGTACAAGAAAGAAAAGAACCTGATCATGAAGCAGAAAGGCCTGCAGGCCGCCGAATAAACCCGCCCGACCAGAGCCGCCCCGCGCCGGGCGGCCTCTGCGCTCCCTTCCCTGCGCTGCGCAACGCGCCAGCGGATCCTGTCAATTGTTTCATCCATGGCACAACGCATAACCCCCAACCACCCGCTACGCTTGTATTGTTGATGCTGGCTTCGCACATCGCTCGGGGGAGTTGAACCATGCTCATCAAATGGGTACTGGCTGCGCTGCATTTGTTGGCTTTTGGCTTTGCGTTGGCGGCGGTTCTGGCTCGGGGGCGGGCTTTGCGCCGGTTGCGTACCGATGACCCACGCTCGTTTCGCGATGTGTTCGTGGTGGACAATATCTGGGGCCTGTCAGCGGGCATTCTGTTGATCACCGGCGCATTCCGCGCCTTCGGCGGGCTTGAGAAAGGCTCGTTCTACTACCTGCATCAACCTCTGTTTCACCTGAAGATGACCGCGTTCGTGGCGATCCTGGCGCTTGAGGTCGTGCCGATGTTCGCCCTGATCGGCTGGCGCATCGCATTCAAGAAAAACCAGCCCATCGACACCAGCCGCTCGCGCCGCTTTGCGCGGATCAGCCATATGGAAGCGGCGTTGATGGTGATCATCGTGATCGCCGCGACAGGGATGGCGCGGGGGATTCTGATCAGTTGAACATAGCCCGTGGGAGCAGGCTTGACCGCGAAAGCGTCGTGTCATCCAACCCCATGGCGACCGACCCTACGCCTTCGCTGGCAAGCCAGCTTGTATGGTAGGACTCGAAGGGGTGGGTGGGACTAAAGCCAGCTTCTGACTGTTAGCCGCAGTACAGACCGTGGGAGAAATCGTCCCCACCCC
>NZ_JBIVCV010000014.1:25047-187098 GCF_044746765.1 Pseudomonas sp. NPDC090203 | reverse complement strand
TTCAGCCACATGTATGGCGGTATTCCGGGTGGCCAGGCTGAATATGTGCGTGTGCCGAAAGCCAACACCGGGCCGTTCAAGGTTCCGGGCACATTAGCGGATGAGAAGGTACTGTTCCTCTCGGACATCCTGCCTACTGCGTATCAGGCGGTGACTAATACCGGCATCGGCCAAGGCTCCAGCATTGCCATCTATGGCGCTGGCCCGGTCGGCCTCCTTTGCGCAGCGGTTGCCCGCATGCTCGGGGCCGAGCGCATCTTCATGGTCGACCACCACCCCTACCGACTCGCTTACGCGCAACAGACTTACAACGTGATCCCAGTCAATTTCGATGAAGACGACGACCCTGCTGACACGATCATCCGGCAAACCCCAGGCATGCGCGGGGTCGATGGCGTAGTGGACGCTGTCGGCTTTGAAGCCAAAGGCAGCACCACTGAAACCATCCTCGCCACCCTCAAGCTCGAAGGCAGCAGCGGCAAGGCGCTACGCCAATGTATCGCTGCAGTACGGCGCGGGGGCACCGTCAGCGTGCCGGGCGTCTACTCCGGCTTCATTCACGGGTTCCTGTTTGGGGATGCGTTCGATAAGGGGTTGACGTTCAAGATGGGCCAAACTCACGTGCAGCGCTTCCTGCCAGAGCTGCTTGAGCACATCGAGCTGGGACACATCTCTCCTGAAGCGATCATCACCCACAGGATGTCCTTGGAGCAGGCCGCTGAAGGCTACAAGATTTTCGACAAGAAACAGGAAGATTGCCGCAAGGTGATTCTTACGCCGGGCAGGAACGATGTGGTGCTGCCGGAAACGGATTCCCCGGCTGCGATACCCGCCGTTTAATCAGGCAATGGAGGTGCTAAATGGAACTAACCGTTATCTGGTGGGCATTGGTACTCGTCCTCCTGCTGGTTGATATCTGGGCAATCGCCAGCGTCTGGCGAACGAGCAAATCTTCTGGCACCAAGGCAGGGTGGGCCGCACTCATCCTGGTTCTGCCCGTGATCGGGTTGGCCATATGGGGAATCGCCGGGCCACGCGGCGTTGCTGAACCACCTACATCCAAAGAGCACAGTAAAGGCTGATTGGCCAGGATATGCTTCTGCAGCCTGCGGTAGGCTGCAGATGTGTGCGTATCTCGCCCATCCAGGAGCAGCAGGCACGCTGGCCAGACAAAGAACGCCCCGCCCCCACCTACCATTCATCCAGTACTCACATCATTTGTCAGCCACAACAGGCAGCAAATTTGCGAACAGATCGTCTGTGAAACGGGTAACTAGGGCTGCACCGTGGTACATCGCCAGGAACACCCCACACAGACCGAACTTGCCACCGAGGTCCGCCACCAGGTGGGACCGCTAGCGGCCAAAAGCAGTCAGTTGAATCAGATGACCGCTCCCATTCAGAACTTGGGAGCGACCTTGCTTCGTCAGACCTTGAAACGGCTGACCATCACTTGCAACTGGTTGCCCAGCCGTGCCAGCGCAACGCTGGAAGCGGCGGTTTCGTCGCAAGCGGCAGCGGTCTGTTCGGAGACGTCGCGCACATTCATGATGCTGCGGCTGATCTCGTCAGCCACGGCGCTTTGTTGCTCGGCTGCGGCCGCGATCTGCTGATTCATCGATTGGATGTTCGATACGGTACGGGTGATGTTTCCCAGTGAGAAGCCAGCCTTGCGAGTCAGCTCCACGCTGCTATCGGTCAGGCTACGGCTGTGACTCATGATGCTGGCCACATGCTCCGTGCCCCTCTGCAAACCAGCGACCAGCCCCTCGATTTCCTCGGTGGACTTCTGCGTACGCTGGGCCAAACCGCGAACTTCGTCGGCGACCACGGCAAAACCGCGACCGGCTTCACCAGCACGGGCGGCTTCGATGGCGGCGTTCAGGGCCAATAGGTTGGTCTGCTCGGCCACGGCCTTGATCACGTCCATGACACTACCGATTTTATCGCTTTCCTGTTGCAAGAGCGTCATAGCCTCGGTGGAGCGCACTACTTCCTCAGCCAGGCGTTCGATCTGCACAATCGCTTCCCCTACGACTGTGTTGCCTTCGCGCGCCTCGTCATCGGCAGTTGCGGCGGCTTGCGAAGCCTGATCGGCGTTTTGTGCGACGTCCTGAACGGTGACGGTCATTTCGTGCATGGCAGTCGCGACCTGATCAGTCTCTACTTTCTGGTTGTTGACCCCAACGCTGGTTTGTTCGGTAACAGATGACAGCTCTTCCGCCGCGCTGGCGATCTGTGTCACACCGTCGCGAACACCTCCGATGAGGTTACGCAAAGTCCCGCCCATGTGCTGGATACCTTGTTGCAGCACACCCAGCTCGTCGCGGCGGACGATCACCAGGTCTGAGGTGAGATCTCCGGCAGCAATGCGTTCGACGACGCCGAGGGTTTCGCGAATCGGACGGGTGATCTGGCAAGTGATGATAACGGCGGCTAGTCCCCCACACAGCAAGGCCAGCAAGGTGCAACCCAACAGCAGCGTCCGAGCCTGGGCAATTTCGCGGTCACGTTCGTCCAGTTGAATCTGGTACAGGGCTTCGCTGCGGGTCCATACATCGAGCCCTTGGTCGACCACTTCTTTGGTCACCAAGGTAACGACGTTGTTAGCGATTCTGTAGGCCTGCAAGGCCGTGCGGTAGTCGCTCAGGGCGCTTTCGAACTGGCGCAATGCGTCCTGTTGGGCAGCACTAACGTATTCACTAAGCTGTTTTACGCCGTCAATAGTCTCATTCAGTTGCTGGACAGCCTTCTGCTCAGCATCCGGAGTGCTCTTTGCGGCGTAAGCGCTGACTTCGTAACGTGTGAGTAGAAACTGTTCCCTAGCGCGGCTGATGGTCCGAAAACGTTGGAAACTGTCCGCGTCGCTCGGTGTTAATTGCAGCACGCTGCTGTAGATCGCCACGATCTGCTTATGGGCTGCTTCGGCATTATCACTCATGGCCTGCCGTGCGTTATTCAGGGCGCGATACCCGTCACGCATTTTATACAGCGATTGCTGGAAGTTGCTGATAATGGCCGCTTGTTCTGTAAGCAGCTTCAGGTTATCCGGGCGAGTGAAAATGTTGATCAGTTTCCGCTGCTCGGCGATGAACTCATCCAGGTTGAACTGCACGTTCTGAGCGGCGCCTTCATCGCCGTTGGACAGAAGGTATTGCAGACGTGCCACGCGTGTTTTGTTCAGCAACGTGTTCAGTCGGGTGACATCTCCCATTCGGTCGTTGCGCCACACCAGCTTATCCACGCTGGTCCAGCCGGCTAGAGCCAGGACGGTGGTTAGTGCCAGAACCAGGCCGAAACCCATGCCCAGCTTGAGGGTGACGCTAAGATTACCGAAAAATTTACTCAATTTTACTCCTTGCAGCGCACGCTGCTCTTAGAGTGCGGGTAGGTGAAGCCAACGTCATGACTTGAGAGTTGCCATACAAAAAAAGCGCGCCCCATAAATTGCGCAACCGGGACGCGCTAACACAATGAAAGGATTTCAAAAAGTTCGGACGAATCAGGACTACTTGCTAAACCCGATCATGCAAGTTCGGCATCTTCACTTCGCGCTCGATGATCTCGCCGGCGTACAACAGTCGCTGCTCGCGATAACTATCGGCAACCAATTGGACGCCCATGGGCAGGTCGTCCACCACTCCAGTGGGCACGCTCAAACCAGGCAGGCCCAAAGCGGCGACCGTGATAAGCGGACTTTGATCGACCAATACGCGTTTTATTTCCTCTATCGAGCCTAGGTCCTCGCCCCACCTCATAGGCAGTTGGCAAGCGGAAGGCATTAGAATCAATGGATAACGGATCAGGAATTCGTTCCATTTGCGCCGTAGCTCATCTCGCTGAGCGATGGCCAGAGCGTAACCTTGCAGGTCCATTTCCGGTGCAGCAGCCACCAAGTTTCCCACTGCGCGCAGAATCGTCTCATCCGCCATCGCACGGACGCCGGCATACATCCCTAGGCGTACTTCGGTCATGACAATCGACTGCCAGATCTCTACCCCTTCGATCATCCCGGGCGGCGTCGCGCGCTCAACTCGATAGCCGGCTGCCTCGAGAATATGCGCTGTATCGTTCAACGAGGTTTTGATTGCCGGGTCTAGTGAAACGCCCGGTATCTCATCAACCAGTGCTACCCGGACAGTGCATGTGTCATCCGGGTAACACATATGGGCTGGCACCCACATGGAGTCCCGTCGATCGGGCTGTGCCATGGCTGCTAATCCCAACTGCAAGTCGCGCATGCTTCGTGCCAGCGGGCCTTGGGCAGACATGGTCTGCAACCCCAGATAACGAAGTCCCGTAGTGGGATGGAAAGCTGGAATCCGCCCCGGCGTGGCGCGCAGACCGGCAATTCCGTTGACGTAGGCTGGATAGCGAATGGAACCGGCAATATCGGTACCATGGGCCAGCGGGCACATGCCAGCCGCCACCGACACAGCTGCCCCACCACTTGAACCGCCCGACGTCACCGAGTCGCTCCAAGGGTTGAGCGTACGGCCGTGCAATGGATTTTCGGTGAACCAACGGAAGGAAAACGGCGGTGTGTTTGTGCGGCCTACGTTGATCGCCCCCGCCTTAAGCAGATTGCTCACAACAGAGCTGTTGGCCGGAGCGATTCGCTCGGCAAAGGCCGGCACGCCATTGGTAGTGGCTTCACCTACAACATCGACGTTCAGTTTAATCGTGACAGGCACGCCGTGCAGTGGGCCCAAGATTTCACCGCGAGAAACCTGGCTGTCTGCGGTATTGGCCGCCAACAGTGCCCGCTCCCGATCGGCAAATACAATCGCGTTCAAACGAGGATTGAGCGCGTCTGTTCGCTTGAAACAGCTTTCCAGTGCCTCGCGGCTGGAGATCGTACCTAAGCGAATATGCGCTGCCACATCAACAGCGTCCCAGCGCCAGATCTGCTCGGGCAAGTCGCGTGCCGCCGTTAAATATTCGTCATTCATTGGGTTCGACATCTACTAACACTCCATTGAGCTCGACAATCGGCGACACCTTTCCCCTGACATTGCAAAAATGTCAGTGATGGGATTCAGGATGTCGCCGAATCATTTTCGATTCAGATCGCTTGAGTCGTGGACTTACCCGTCGAGCAAGGACTTGGAGGGCATGACTCAAGGTTGTCGTTCAACTGCACTTTTGGGAGAGCTTCAATTTTGTGTCGCGTCACTATCGCCACCACCAAAAGAGCAATGATCCCTGGCACAGAGCACAGAATGAAGTTGAGTTGCAATGTAAGGTTCATGCTCAGCATCAGCCCTCCCAGAGCAGGACCGGCTACACCTCCAAAACGTCCGATCGCCGAGCACCAACTGATACCAGTTGAACGGATGTCGGTCGGATATTGCTGCGCGGCGAATGCATGGATCACAGCGAGGCTACCTACCGTAGCCGCGCCGGCCAGCAATAGCATGAGGTTCAGCAGAAGGAACCCAGGCTTTATACCCAGAACGCAAAGCGACGCGACCGCAAGTGCCAGAAAGACCATAAGCGTTGGCTTGCAGCCCCAGCGATCGGCCAGCCAGCCGCTACTCAGTGCTCCCACGATGGACCCCAGATTGAGAGTGACCAGGAACATTAGCCCGGATACCAACGGATAACCGCCCGCCACCATTATTTTCGGTAGCCAAGTGTTGAGGCCGTACACCATCAGCATGCACATACCGAAGCCGACCCACAAAGCGAGCGTTTTGATAGCCCGACCCTGGGTAAATAGACCGGATACCGGTGCTGCGACCCGCTGCGCCTGCTGGTTTGGCCAGCGAAGCTTTTCAACGTCAACAGTGGGACGGATGCGACACAACAATGCGGTTGCAGCATTCCTGTTACAGGCAACCAGAAAAGGCAGGGACTCAGGCAAGTGGCGGTACATCCAGGGCAGCGTCAGGAGCGGCGCTCCGGCAAGGATGAACGTGTATTGCCAGCCAAAACGTGGGAGCACCCACATCGCGACCAATGCTGACAACAGCGCACCCAGTGAGTAACAGCCGAGCATCACGGTGGTCATGATATTGCGCCGACTAATAGGTGCCATATCGTTGATTAAAGCCACAATGTTGGGGATCGTCCCACCAAGGCCAATCCCGGTGATGAAGCGTAATATTGCAAAACTCCATGCATCCCAGGCGAATGCGTTGCCCAGCGCAGTAAGGCTGCTTAGTGCGAATGCAAGGAGAATGACGGGGCGTCGACCAAATCGGTCAGCCAGCGGCCCGAATGTCAAAGCGCCGAAGATCCCGCCGAATAGCGCTGCGCTACCCATCCAGCCGGCATGCACAGCCGGCAATGACCACTGTTCCATCAGCTGCGGCACCACCGATCCGTAGATCACCAGGTCATAACCATCGAACATCATGATGAAAGAACACCAAAACAGCAGCCCGAAGTGGAAGCGGTTGAATGGTGCGGTTTCCGCGATTTTCAGTACGTCATGAGTAGCCATCAGCAATTTCTCTTTTGTTTTTGTATAACGCGCCTGCGCTCGTCACTGCGCACAGTGGTCGTGGGCGTTGTGAAGTCATTTTAAAAATTTCCTTCCCATCTAACCAATCAATATTTTATCGTGGCAACATAGACAGATTAGATAGAGGTAGGCAGGGTCTGATGAGCAGCTTCGATTTGAATATGATTCCCATGTTCCTGGCGTTGCACGAGACTGGCAGCGTCACCGCTACCGCTGATCGCCTGAACGTTACTCAGCCATCCATCAGCTACGCTTTGGGCAAAATGCGGAAGCAATTCGATGACCCGCTGTTCATTCGCAACCGCAACGGTATGCAACCAACGCGCGTGGCTAATTCGCTTTACACCAGTTTTAAAGAAGCGGCTCAAAGCGTGGATTTAGCGATTGCGCAGGCGCGCAAATTCGACCCTGCCAGTTCCACGCGTAATTTTCGGCTGGCATTGTCGGATATGGGGGAGGTGGACTTTTTGCCCAGAGTCCTTGAACACCTCAACCGGACGGCCCCGCACATTGAACTGGAAGTGATTTCGCTAAACATTGAGATGGCGACTCAGTGGCTCAATGAGGGGTATGTCGATGCAGTCATTTGCAGCCGCGTGCTGGCCGATGCAGGCATCAATTATCATCCCGTGATGTTAGAGCACTATGTGTGCCTGCTTGCGGCCGATCATCCGAAGATAGGGAACTCACTCAGTATGGAGCAGTTTTCCACGGAGCCCCATGTTCTGGTCAACAGTACGTCGGGGCACCAACTGGCTGAGCAAGTGTTAAAGACGCTTGATATCAAACGCCGAGTGCGCTTACGTCTACCTCATTTTTCAGTGCTGCCGAGCATCCTCCCCGGCACTCGATTACTGACGGTCCTTCCATCGCACATTGCAGCAAGCTTCTGCCGTCATCCTGCGATCGGCTCTCTGAAGGTGCTGGAACTTCCGTTCAAGGTCCCCTCGTTCTATGTAAACCTTCATTGGCACGTGCGAAGTAATCAATCCAGCGCGGCGAAATGGTTCTGCGCCGAACTTATCGCTGCTCTGAAAGATATGAAAGCTTGAATGGACGGACTCGATTGCTCTATTCCAGATACCCATCTCGCGTCATCTGTAGTTGCAGGATAGTTGTAAGAGCTCGCTCGCTTCCAACAGCGCTCAACACAGGCGCATACCGCGAACATAAGAAAGCGCCGGAGATCATGGCTCCAGTGAGACCAGAGCTTTGACCGCCGACGCTAAACCTTGAGCTGATTGAGTTCTTTCAGCCTCAGAACAGCACCGCTAATCGCACGAAACCGGTGTAGTCGAATTTGTAGCCACCGCGGACTTCAATGTCGCGATTAAGCTCTGTGTAGAGCTGCACGTTTTTCGTCATCCAGTACCCAACACCGGCTCGTGCACGCAAGTAATCCGTGCGCCTGCCGGTGTCAACGCCCTCCACACTTGACTCCCCTCCCCAAGTGCGCGCTACCCCTAGAGAGGTGGTAACTCTGTTGTCGAACGTGTAGCTAAGCCAGTGCTGGAAGTTGTAGGTAGGATCCTGCTTGAGTTTGCGTTTGTCCGGGCCGTACTCATCATTGTCGCCGTACCAGGTAACGTCTTGATCGAACTCAACGCGCCACTTCCCAAAGCTTTGTGCATACGCGACGACGAGCGCATTGGCATAACGGTTGTTGCCCATGTTCAATGAGTGGTTGTTTTTATAGGAGCCGGTGGGAATTGCTATGTAGCCGGTGACTGACAGATAGCGTTTAAGGGCGGGGTCATCGATCAACCAGTAATTGACGGCGGCGAATCCGTCGGAGATCCCGCTCTCGTGTCCGATCGTCTTGCCATTGAGTTTCAAATCCTGCCTGCCAAATGGTAGACCGAACTGAAGCTGCACCTTGTGCTTTGCCACCTCAAACATATGGAAGTAGCGCACCAGGCCAGTTCGGGTAGTCAGCTCAGTACCTTTTTTTAAGGCCTTACCATGCACTGGCTGGAACTCGTCCGCCTTGCCGCCTCCGGCGAAAAACATGACCAAGTCGCTTCCCACTGGCATGGGTAAGTAAGCCCCTGGCGCAGCATCGACCGCATAGGCAGACCCGCAGTAAATACTCATCGCGGATGCGGAAACTACAAACGTGGCGCGCAGGGAAACGCTGCGCGCGTAGTGATAAACGCTCATCTGGACACCTATTTGTTTTTATTAAAATTGGCTTTCAGTTTTGCATAAGCGGGTTTAACTCAACTCCTCCCATAGCGCTGGCAAAAACATTTCATGTACTAAAACACGAGTCTGTCCACGACTGAACACCGAACGCCTGGCCCATAACGGGTAAGCGGATCGAGCGCTGGCATTACAGGCGTCACGATAACGACAAACTTCTATTTCGCTGCGCTTGTAAGGCTTATCGCCAAATAAAAGACTTCCCAGCGGAATATTTCCCAGTTGAAGTAACTGTGAATCACTGTCTTGAGCATCACGATGATTTATCACCGTTCTGGCAAACACCCATGGTCGGCCAAAACCGGCTAGATAAACCTCACGGATCCAGCCCATAACCCCAGGTTGTAGCCCGAGAACCCGGCATTCTTCTGGCGAAATGGGCTCAGCCTCTTCACGCAGTGGTATCACCTCGAACTCATCGTCGGATAGCGTCCTGAGGCGCCGCGTCAGTGAGCTGCGGTCAAACAACCAATCCCTGTGGGTCGCTCCCATCGACGAACGCCAATGGCAGTACGAATTCCACTTCAGTTGCGGTTGCGAAAACCGATACGGCACCTCCATTCATTTGGCCTGTGCTGGGAAATCATAGGAAATGCGCCCAGCTGGCAGGAAGAAGAAAGCGATCAACGCACCGCCCTTCACCTCCGGGAAGTGATGGCTACCCGGCGATGGCGCTGTCCAGCCCGCGCCCTGCCAGCCCCGGGGGCCGGCCAGTACGGCACCTTCATCCAGCGGGATCACCATGTTCAACTCACCGTAGGGGTGTTGGTGATAATCACCGCGGAAAGTACGCTGCTCGTTATCCAGTTCGTAGCCCTTGCTGTCCATGTAGACAGTTGTGATGCTGAAGTAAAAGGTTTCCTCACAGGGCTCGCACAGACGACTCCGACGATAATTTTGGCCGCTAATTTCAGTATTAGCCGCCCAGCCCTGCGCCACGCCTTCAATGACTAGCTCGGCAATACGTTGGTAGGTTTCGCTGTCTGGCCCATAAGTATCGTTGAGCCATTGCTCCAAGTTATCGCTCGCGGTTTGGTTTTTTACCTTCGCCAGAAACTCGATACAGAGATTGATCAACTCATCACGCTTGCTCATTTATAAAATACTCGCTGCTATAAGGTTTTTTACACTCTCCCATAGTTTTCCATTAGCAAAAAGCGAACTTTTTGCAGCATCTCAATGCACGATATTCAACACTGGCAAGCGTCGATGCTTGCTTGCAAATGTGCAGTTTATGAACTCAAACTATTAGCTATCCACCTCACTCGGAATTCCCCGCCATGATCTCTTTCGACAAGCTGGATCTGAATCTGATTAGAGTCTTCGATGCCGTCATGGAAGAGCGCAGCGTGCTGCGTGCCAGCCAGCGGCTGCATCTGAGTAAATCGGCAGTCAGCCATGCACTCTCCCGCTTGCGCGACGGTTTGGCCCAGGAAATTTTTGTCCGTACCGCCAAAGGTATGACCCCCACTAACTATGCGATCGAGATCAGCGGCCCGTTGCGGGCGGCGTTGCATAGCATGAGCAAGACCCTGGACCAGTCCGGGTCATCATTCACGCCGGAAACCGTGCGTCGCTCCTTTGTGATCGCCGCCAACGATTACGTGTCGGCCACCCTGCTGCCACAACTCAATCGCCAGTTATCCACGGCAGCTCCGGGCATTGATCTATCAATCATGCCGGCTACCCGGCTGGACCTCGCCGAACAGATCGACCTGGGTCGGATCGATGTAGCCATTGGCACCTTTCGCAGTGCCCCGGAGCGCTTTCGCACCAAGGCCGTGCTGTCGCAGGATGACGTGTTCATCTGTAGCGGCAGGCATCCGATAGGAGAGAAACTCCTGCAGCTCGAGGATCTGGCGCAATACCCAATAGCCGTGGTTTCCTTGGGCGGAGAAGGCGAAGGGATGCTTAGCGGCTACATTCTGGAGCGAGGCTTGGCACGGCAAGCACAGATGTATGATCGCCACGCCTTAGAACATGCGCTGGCAGAGGCAGGCTTGTCGATGAGAAGGCAGATCGTGCTGCCACATTTCTTGGCGCTACCAATGCTGCTCGAAGGCAGTGAATTGCTGGCGATAGTGCCGCGTCCTTTGGCCCGAACGTTCGCCAGGACCCTAGGCTTCATGATCAAACAATTGCCATACACCGCGCCCCGCCAACAGCTCGACATGATCTGGCACAGCGACAATGACAACGATCCGGCGCAACGCTGGTTGCATGCCCAGATCAGTTCGGCGGCGGATGAAATTTCGCGTTTGCAGGACTGAGCAAGTCCGTTCGTGGCAACGTCCTTGCTCAGCCCCCGATCAGGCTACGCGTAGTGCGCTGGAGAACCGGACCAAGGCGGCACCAATGGCTCTTACTTCACTGTCCACCTGCGGATTGCTCAGCTGGTCATTTTCGCCAAAGGCTTGGTGCGCCACACCTAGGGTAAAGGTTTGCGGGATCAGTATTGCACCGAGCTTTTCCAAAACCCCACGCATGGCCAGCATTGAACGAATGCCGCCCATGGGACCAGGTGAGGCCGAAATTACTGCTGAGGCCTTATTGGCGAACAGAGCCAGGCCAGAGACTTTTTCCGGGATGGGCCGGCTCATCCAGTCTATGGTGTTTTTCAACAATGCCGTGTAGCCACCGTTGTAGTCTGGTGAGGCCACCAGTATTGCATCGTGTTCACTGAACAGCTTCTGCAAGCTCTGGGCGTGAGCCGGTACGCCAAGCTCCCTTTCCAGCTCGCTGTCGAAAAAAGGCAGCGGATAATCGTTCAGCGAAACCACTGTCACTTCAGCGCCCGCGTCCAATGCGCCCTGCACGGCGACATTCAGAAGTTTTTGATTAAACGAACCCTTGCGGGCGCTGCCAGATATGGCCAGAACTCGTACTGCCATCTTAATGTACACCTCATGCTGCCGTGTTGGGGGACGCCGCTGACTAGGGATAATCTGGCGTCCCGAAAAATGGGCTATTGATCGAAGCCCAGAAAGTGAGTGAAAGCGTGGGACGACTCCCTTGGCATGCGAAGGGAGTTCACTGGCGCGTTTTCATCGGCGTAACCCAACGACATGCCGCAGACGATTTCCTGGCCACAGTCCAGCTGCAAAAAGTCTTTGATCAGCGACTGGAATCGCGCGAACGACACCTGTGGGCAGGTCGATAGCCCTCGCGAACGTGCCGCGAGCATCAGGGTTTGCAGAAACAGGCCGTAGTCGAGCCAGCTGTACTTTTTCAGGTTCGACTCGATGGTGAAGATCAGACCGACCGGCGCGCCGAAGAACTCATAGTTCAAACCGCTGATACGAGCGCGCCCGTCGTTGTCGCACTTATCGATCTGATGAAGGCCATAGAACAGCGCACCGAAATTTTCCTGCCGGTCACGGTACTTCTGCGCCAGATCATCCGGCAAGTGCGACAACTGATCGGCGAATGGATCTGCGTGAGCCGTCGCCAGCAAGTCACTCAACGCGCGCTTGGGCTCGCCGGTTACCACATGGACGGACCAGGGCTGAGTATTGGAGTTACTGGGCGCCAGACGAGCGACATTGATGACTTCACTGATCAACCTGCTCGAAACGGGCGTCGGTAAAAAAGCCCGCACGGCCCTGCGCGAGGCAACAACAGCATCAAACTCATCAACGAATGAACTCATACTAAAACTCCACAGCTACAACGGTCTTGTAATTAGTCCGAAGAGTTTTACATAGACCACGCTTAAAGAGCAGTGAAGTATATGCAGCTTTGAAGTGCAGGTTCTGCAACAGCGTTTAAGCCACCCTCCGACAGAGTATTTGTGACCGTTTAAGGAGCAGCGCTTAATGGCCGCGAATGTACTGTTCCAGCTGCTCGATCAGTTGTTCCTGTTCCGCAACCATCGACTTGACGATATCGCCGATGGACAGGAGCCCGATCAACCGACCCTCATCGACCACCGGCAGATGCCGTAGATAGCGATCGGTGAATAGCGCCATGCATTCCCGGATGGTTTGCCGGGGCGCCACCGTAATCACCGGTGAACTCATGATGTCGGCAACCTGCAGATCGTTTGCCGAGTGGCCGTGGCGACTGACCTTGCGCACGTAATCGCGTTCGCTGACGATCCCAGTCAAACGCCCGGCTTCAACTACGGGCAAGGCGCCGATGTTACGCAAAGCCATTAGGCTCAAGGCCTCGTCGACGGTACTTTCTGGCGCAATCGTGTAGAGATTCTGCTTCTGCTTGGAAGTGAGTAGCTGTGCTACGGTTTTCATCTCAAAACCCCTGATGCGAAATTATTCATATGGGCATACACAAAACGTTCATTGGCGCCGATCCAACACTTTCAGCGTCGCTCACATGCTGTGCATTTGATCTAACACCTCGGAGCGGGTGGCCGCGCCAGCGAGGAAAAGCATGAGAGCTGCGATCCGTGCAGCCCGACTGCGCGAGGAGTGATGAACACTGTTCAAGCGTCCCAAACCGGCTATTGCGCTCTAACATCGTCCATTCCTGTGCCCGCAGTCATTTAAGTCTAAAAAGTATCTTCACATGCATCCAATAAATATTTGACGCGGAAAATATAGAGAGATTTTATAGATGAAGCTTGCGTTGGTAGCGTTATGAGATCAGCGAAAGCAGGGCCTGTGGTGAACCAGTTAGGTGCAATCGACGGAATTTACGGCACATAACCTGCGCATATTTCAAGCTGTCGCGCGCCTGTGTTGCAGAATCAAACCAGAAATTTTACACAGGGCTGATACCTACGAAATGTGGAAATACGGCAGGATTGAACGCTTGCAGGCGAAATCTTTGGTGACGTGGAAATGAGAAATTTGGATTTGAATTTGCTTCGAGTATTCGACGCGATCATCCGCGAAAAAAATGTTCTTCGAGCTGGTGATCTGATCAGTCTTAGCCCGTCTGCGGTCAGTCATGCACTCTCACGACTACGTGCGATGCTCAACGATGACCTGTTTGTTCGCACGGCCAATGGGATGGAACCGACCGTTCGGGCACTGGAAATGGCACCTCTGGTTCGAGACGCGCTAGTGGCGATCGAACGTGCAATCGGTCCCAAAGAGTTTGACGCAAGTCGAACCCATCGCCAGTTCTGTATTGCAGCGACCGATCAAATGACAGCGGTGATATTGCCGAGTTTTTTACGTGCCATTTCTGAAATCGCCCCGAACGCAAGCTTCACAGTCCTGCCTGCCAGCCGAATTGACTTAACCGCACAGATCGATGTCGGCCGTGTGGATATTGCCCTTGGTTCATTTTCCAGCATTCCACATCGGCTACGCGAGCAGGTACTGTTTGAGGAGCAGGACATGATGGTGGTTGCCACGACTCACCCTCTTGCCGGCGTCAACATAGGACTGGAGGCTCTATCGAGCCTTCCTTTGCTGGTCGTATCAACAGCAGGCTCGGAAGATGGCTTATTTTCAGAGCGTGGTTTAACGCGACGCACGGAGATGTTCGACCGTGAGGCGCTAACAGCCGCATTCGGTTCGATGGGAAAGCAGCCTGAGTTCAAAATTGTACAACCGCATTTCCTCGCGATCCCGAGCTTGCTAGCTGGCACACGAATAGCCGCGATCGTTCCAGCTACGCTGGCAAAGTTGTTCCACCAATCCGGCGTCGCATGCGCTTCGCAAGTTCCTTGGCAAGCCGCACCACGTGCCGTGCAGATGGTTTGGCATGAACGGCACACTCATGACCCAGGGCATAGCTGGCTTCGCAGCATGTTGTTCCGTGCGGCATGCCCTGCGGAGAATGTGGAACTGTAGTCAGCACCGAGAGTGTTCGCATATGCATAGTGCACGGTGTGCATTTTTATTTTGTGAAAAATGCACTTCAGCAGCGTGAAATCATCAGCGTAGGGTAACCAGAACCTGAATACGCTAATTGGCTGGACGTGAAACATGTCAGATACCCAAACAAAGGCGACACATGAACTGACCGAAGTCGAACAGATCATGGTGAGTAGATTCGCCAATCGCTTCTACTCAAGTCGTGATGTCGCGATTGCGGACCTAACAGCAATCCTCCATGCCGCGCGTCACGCCGGTACCGGGGCGAATGTGCAACCGTGGCGGGTCTATGTCACGACAGGGACGGCCAAGGCGGCGTTAACGGACGCCATCATTGATGCGCACAGACAGCGGCCGAGTCAGCATTCTTCTGAATACGATTACTTCCCGGACCCATTGCCAGAACCATACGCTTCCCGTCGACGGGAGTTCGGTTCGGTTTTCTATGGTTCGCTCGGTATCGCGCCGGGTGATCTAGCCTCAAGGTCTGCTCAGACCGAGCGTAATTGCCGTTTTTTCGATGCCCCGGTCGGGTTGGTTTTCACAATCGACCGCCGTCTCGAGAAAGGTAGCTGGCTTGATCTGGGCATGTTCATCCAGAACGTCATGCTCGCCGCAAAGTCGCGAGGACTGGACACCTGCACTCAAGAATTCCTCGCTCGCTACCAGGCTGTTTTTCGTACTTGCTTGCCGCTGGCTTCCGAAGAACTGGTCGTCTGCGGCATGGCTTTGGGGTTTGGAGATCCAGAGTGGGCCAAGCGACGCCCCCAGATGCCAAAGGCATCCATCAAGGAATTCGCCTCTCTTCACGGCTTCGAAAAGTTTGAGAAGCCTGATCAGACCTGTGGTTTTGGCGTATTGGAGAACTAGAAGCCATGAGACTGACCGATCGTTTCGATGTAAGAATCCCGGACAGCCAACTGTCACGAGAAGTGACTCAACTGATTCGTGACACCGAAAGTGATTTACTGTTTTCTCACTCCACACGCGTCTACTTTTGGGGGGCGCTCATAGGTAGACGCAAGGGTTTGATATTTGACCCTGAGCTGCTCTATACCGCGGCCATGTTCCATGATGTTGGTCTGACGCAGAGGTATCAGAAAAGCCAGCTGCGTTTTGAAGTGGACGGCGCCAATGCAGCTCGTGACTTTCTGCGCGGCCACGGGATTTGCGATACGGATGTAGATAAAGTCTGGAGTGCAATTGCGCTGCATACGACACCAGGTATTCCGGAACACATGCATTCAGAAATAGCCCTTTTGCAGGCCGGTGCGGGAATGGACGTGGCAGGCCGTGGATTTGAAGATTTTCCCGACGAAGAGCGTGACGCGGTTATTTCGCTCTATCCAAGGGGAGCCCATTTCGCTCAGCAAATGATCGACGAATTTTACAATGGCATGAAACATCGGCCTCAGAGTACCTTTGGCACTTTCAACGATGACTTCCTCGCCTACAAGGATCCGGCCTTCAAGCGAGTAGATCTGTGCAACATCATTTTATGTTCACATTGGGAGCATGGATAAACGCTGGATCGGGCGACGCATTCACTTAACAACCTTGTTATATGCACTGAAATCGAGATGCGTGCTTTTTGCCGATAGCGGCTCTATATGAAGGGCAGGCATGGATCGAAACCGCCCGCGCGCCCATGCCACATAGCCAGCTCGATAGGGGCCAGACCTCTTCACGGATCGAGCCATGAGGTGCGGGCATTACCTTCAAGGCGGTTTTACACACCTGCAGATATCCACCAAAAGGGTCCTCTGGATCTGAGCGCAGCAGTCCAGCCGGTTACCGCAGCGCCAGGCTGCTGTGGCCTCAGGATACGCCGATAAAGTTCAGCGTTTTCCGAGCCGAACGAGACGCCTCGCTCGCCTTATTCTTCGCCAGACAGCGGGTACACTGGCAATCGGGGCGGTAGATAAGCGAATCATCCAATAGGCTCGCGCGCGAGTCTTACGCAGCAGAAGCGTCCCCTCCCGTTCATACAGCTCCAGGAGCTGTGCGATAAAACGATAAAATCCCATGTTGCTGAGATACTGATCGTTGAGCCGCTCGGTAAACGCTTCTCCCATTACTCTGAGGAGACTCAAAATAACAGCCCCTGGTAAGACGCAGGCTGCGAATGGCAGAACGATCACCAGCCATAGCGTACGAGTCAACGACCAAGCTTCGCCAATGAAATCCTCCAGCCTTCCAAACACTGCGTCTGGTTGCATGGAGGCGATGACGATACCGGCCAGAATTGCGATAAAACCAGTTACATAAGCTGCAAAATTTGAGGCAGATGGCAATTTGAAAAAACCGATGGCGCGTACCCAGAGAGGGTCTAGCGACCTACGCTGCATATCGCGTCGCCACTCCCATTCCCCTACGAGCGCTTTTGCAAGGTCGCGCAGATTCCCCTCAAAGCTGAATGTATTGCGAATGAAGGTATTTTTCTCGACGCGGAGAAAGGCGTGGGGTGTCCTCAAGCTGACACGTTTGCTCGCTGGATAAATCTGAAGATACCTTCGCTGAGCACCCAAAAGGTGAACCTGGAGCATTCCTAAAAGCATCGGAAATTCACTTACCAACAGCCATGCCTGATCCTTCGGCGCCAGCAGCTCTTCTGACCTATCGAAGCGTAAATAGAGATCAGTGAACAAAAGACCCAAGATCATGCTCGCCAGCGAAACGCTGAGCCAAAGGACCGACGAATCCAGTGCATATAAGACTGGCGGACGGAAGGTTTTCTTGTAGTGCCGTATCTTGTCCGCAATACCTTGCATCTTTGCTCCTTGCTCACTGGAATTTAATCAACAACACATAGCTTGGAGGCCTACACCGAGCGGCGGGTATATCAGAACATTTCTTGGCACCCGGAACACTGTTGCGCAGGCTGCGTGTTGCTCGACGCGCTTCACCAACATCAACGTCCACAGCCCCAGCAGCGCCCTCGCTTATAAATCAGATTCTACTTGATGATGCATTTGTTGCAGCGCCCGCCTGCCTTGCTCGGCAATCTGACGACAAGAGCAACTACCGAGCCTCGCCGTGAATCATTGCCCGCTACCAACTCCGTCCAACCGATTTGCATACCCAAGCCTAATCTTCTTGCTTGGCGCCAGCACGTGTTCACCTGTTGCGCTTGCAGCTTCAGCCTCCGAGCACACCAACATTGAAGTCATGATCCGCCAGTTAAACGCCCTGGAGGATACGGCACGCCGCATTACCAAGCTTGCCGACGAACCTGGCAGTCACCAAGGCCACGGGCATCCTTTGAGGGCATGACTCATGGCTGATGTTCTGGAAGATGGAACCCTGACTTTTTTGCCGGTGCGCCTGAACAACCAACCGGTGGTGATGGGCGGACTGGCTGCAGATGAGATGTGGGCCACGGTCGCGTTAAACGCCGGCGCCGGACTACTGCTTGGAATGCCAATGGCAGGGCTGTTCGGGAACTGGGCGCTGCAACTGGCTTTCAAGCCGCAGTAATATTGCTTCCCTCGGTTAGAGAGATTTCCCGTCCGACCCAGCCTCAATATCGACATCACATCGACCCGAAACTACTGTTCGCCTCAGACGGCTGCATGTCTGCACATTCTGCGAAAGCCCAGGCCGCAGCGCAAATGCTCGGCCCACTTTGTTCCAGACGAAAAAAAACCCGAGAATTCACACTTACGTGGACCTCTCGGGTTTTGAAGATGGTGGGTCGTGTAGGATTCGAACCTACGACCAATTGGTTAAAAGCCAACTGCTCTACCAACTGAGCTAACGACCCGCTTCGTGGTGGCGCGTATATTACTGTAATTTCTCAGTAATTCAACACCTTATCGAAAAAAAGTTAAAAATAATTTGTCGGGTCCGGCAAACCGGCTGCGGCGAAGCCTTCTGCGCGCAGGCGGCAGCTGTCGCATTTGCGGCAGGCACGGCCCTGATCGTCGGCCTGATAGCAGGAAACGGTCAGGCTATAGTCGACGCCCAGGCGGGTGCCGGCCTTGACGATATCGGCCTTGCTGAGCATTTGCAGCGGCGCCTGGATGGTGAAGCCCTGCCCTTCCACGCCGGCCTTGGTGGCCAGGTTGGCCATGCGCTCGAAGGATTCCACGAACTCCGGGCGGCAGTCCGGGTAGCCGGAGTAATCCACGGCGTTGACGCCGATGAAGATGTCGCGGGCGCCCAGCACTTCGGCCCAGCCGAGTGCCAGGGACAGGAAGACGGTGTTGCGCGCGGGCACGTAGGTGACCGGGATGCCTTCACCCGGGGTTTCCGGCACGGCGATGCTGCTGTCGGTGAGGGCCGAGCCGCCGATGCCGTTCAGGTTCAGGCCGATCACCTTGTGCTCGACCACGCCCAGGTCCTTCGCCACGCGCTCTGCGGCCTGCAGCTCGGCGCGGTGGCGCTGGCCGTAGTCGAAGCTCATGGTGTAGCAGGTGTAGCCGTCGGCTTTGGCCATGGCCACCACGGTGGCCGAGTCAAGGCCACCGGACAGCAGAATTACCGCGCGTTTCTCAGTCATCGTGTGTTCACTCATGTCAGCGTCCCGGCTCATCGTCCCAGAGAATCTTGTGCAATTGCAGCTGCATTCGGACCGGCAGGTTATCCGCCACGATCCAGTCCGCCAGGTCCCGCGGGCGCAGGTCATGGGCAACCGGCGAGAACAGCACCTCACCAGCACGCCGCTCCAGGCCGTACTGGATCAGCTTGGAAACCGCCCAGTCGTAGTCCTCGCGGGAGCAGATCACAAACTTGACCTGATCGTTGGGTGTCAGCAGCTCGATGTTTTCATAGAGATTGCGCGCCACCTCTTTCGAACCCGGTGTCTTCAGGTCGACGACGCGACTGACACGGGGATCGACTTTGGAGATGTCCAGCGCACCGCTGGTTTCCAGGGACACCTCGTAGCCGGCATCGCACAGTCGCTCGAGCAAAGGGATGGCATTAGGCTGGGCCAGGGGCTCGCCGCCCGTGACGCAGACATAGCGCGGGCGATAGCTGGCAACCTGCTCCATGAGCGAGTCCAGGGTCTGGATGGTGCCGCCGCTGAAGGCGTATTCGCTGTCGCAGTAGCCGCAGCGCAATGGGCAGCCAGTGAGGCGCACAAAAACGGTAGGCAAGCCTGCCGTGCGCGTTTCACCCTGCAAAGAGTAAAAGACTTCGGTGATGCGTAATGTGTCTTGCATATGGGCCACGGGCGTAACGGCTAAACAGGCCATCCGCCTCCGTCAGGCACTTTTGTACACCCTGCGCTCGCAGAATCTACAAAAGCGTAATCAATACCGGAATTTCGGGTGCGAGATTCTAACGAAAAAAGCCGCGCAACGCGCGGCTTTCTTGAATCAAGGGTCAAGCTGGCTGGCAATCAGAGACGCTGAAGGTCACGTTGAGCCAGTTGAGCCGCCGAAGTACCGGGGTACTGGGCGACGACTTGTTGCAGAATGCCTTTGACCTTGTCGGTGTGACCCAGGCGGCGCTCGACATCTGCCAGCTTGTAGAGCGAGTCAGGCACCTTGGCGTGCTTTGGGTACAACTGGCTCACTTTGGCGAAGGCCTGGCCGGCACCTTGAAGGTCGCCCTTGGCCAGGTTCACCTCACCCAGCCAGTATTGGGCGTTGCCCGCGTACTGGCTGTTGGGGTATTTGCGCAGGAAAGCCGAGAACGCCTGGCTGGCCTTGTCGAAATCCTTGGCCTTGATGAGGTCGAAAGCAGCGTCGTAGTAGAGCTTTTCTTTCGCCGGATCACCAGGCTCGGTGCTGGTTTGCGGTACTTGACCACCAGCGCCTGCGGCAGGTGCTGCGGGTGCTCCGCCGGCATTGACGCCGCCGTCGGATGCAGAATTGTTGGCAGCTGGTGCGGCAGGTGCGCCGCCAGCTCCGATGCGGGAGTCAAGGTCCTTGTAACGATCCAGCGCTTCCTGCTTCATCTGCTGGATATCGTTCTGCTGGACTTCGACGATTCCGCGCAAGCGCGAAATTTCATCCTGCATTTGCTGCAACTGCATGAACAGCTGACCTTGCGCCGAAGGCTGGGCCGTAGCCCCGCCTCCGGCGTAGGCGCCCGCCGTACCATAACCCGATGGCGGATAACTGCTGCCAGCGGAGCCAGAGTTGTCATCGACCACAGGAACCGCACCCATCGCTGCAAGAGGAAGGGTGAGAGCCAAAACGGTTAAAGCACGGCGGCACGTTCGCATGTCAAATTACTTACGCAGTTCGACGCGACGGTTTTGAGCCCAGGATTGCTCGTCGTTGCCGGTAGCAACTGGACGCTCTTCACCGTAGGAAACCAGTTCCAGCTGAGCTGGCGATACGCCTTGCAGAACCAGGTAGCGCTGAACGGCTTTCGCACGACGCTCGCCCAGTGCCAGGTTGTACTCGCGAGTACCGCGTTCGTCGGTGTTGCCTTCCAGAACGACGCGAGCGCCGTTGGCTTTCAGGTCCTTGGCGTGAACGTCCAGAGCGCGCATGGCTTCTGGCTTCAGGTCAGAACTGTCGTATTCGAAGTAGAAAGTGGTGATTGCGCGCAGAGCAGCTTCTTCGCTCAGGGAGCCATCAACGGCACCGGTGTTTGCGCCGTAACCAGCGTTTGGATCTACAGCAGCGCCTTGACCGGCATTGTCGCCGCCTTTGGACGAGCAACCTACAGCTACAGCCATGGCCAGAGCCAGCGCAGCAAATTTACCAAACTTCAGCATTTCCATCGTGAAACTCCTAATGAACCCCAGTGTGTTAAGTAAAACGTAAAGCGCCGCGTCAGTTCAGGTAAGGGGACCAGGAAGGTTCTCTGACTTCGCCTTGAGCGGTAGGAAGCGGGAGCCTTACGCGTCCATTAATGGACACGAGCATCAAGACTCCCCGGCCCTGCTGGCGGGTGGCGTAGATTACCATGGTGCCGTTGGGCGCAACAGTAGGCGACTCATCAAGGTTGCTGTCTGTAAGGATTTTTACGCTACCGCGCTGCAAATCCTGGGCTGCTACCTTGAAGTTTGTGAAGCCATCTTGACGATGGATCATGACCAGCGTCTTTTCATCAGCCGACAACTTAGGGTTGGCATTGTAGTTACCGATGAAAGTGACGCGTTCAGCGCCGCCACCGTTAATGCTCGTTTTATAGATCTGTGGTTTGCCACCACGATCGGATGTGAAGTAGATGGTCGAGCCATCTTTACCGAAGAAAGGTTCGGTATCGATGGACGAATCATTGGTGACTCGCGAAAGCTGACGCGAAGCCAGGTTCATCACATAAATTTCAGGGTTGCCGTCCTTGGACAGAACCATGGCCAGCTTGCTGCCATCCGGGGACCACGCAGGTGCACCGTTCAGGCCTTCGAAGTTGGTGATCTGCTCACGACGGCCAGTATCGATGTGTTGAACGAAGATGCGCGGACGCTTCTGTTCGAACGACACATAGGCAATGCGCTTGCCATCCGGCGCGAAACGCGGCGACAGGATCGGCTCGCGGGACTGCAGCAGGGTCACTGCGCGGGCACCGTCGTAGTCCGAACGCTGCAGGGTGTAGCGCGTGTTGTTACCACCGAAACGTTCGGCGGTGACGTACAGCATGCGCGTGGAGAACGCACCCTTGATACCGGTCAGTTTTTCGAACGACTGGTCGGAGATGTAGTGCGCCATGTCACGCAGTTGGTCGGTGGTGCCCGACACATTGCCGGTCAGCACTTGCTGCTCGGTGGCCACGTTGAACAGTGCGTACTGCACCTGCAGGCGACCGCCCGATGGCACGATGCTGCCAACCATGACGTACTGCGCGCCCAGCGCTTTCCAGTCGCGGAAGATGACTTCGCTGGCCTGGCTCGGCTGGCTGATCATGTTTTCCTTTGGAATAGGCGAGTAGTAGCCAGAGTTCAGCAAGTCGTTGCTGATGATCTGGGCCATGTCTTCCGGCAGGACGCTACCGCCCTGCAGGCCGAAAGGCACGACTGCGATAGGCGTGGCACGGTCGCTGCCGCTGGTGACCAGAATGTTCTTTTCGTCGGCAGCGGCGAAACCCGCTGCGCAACACAGAACGACAAGCAATCCTCGAAGAAGGTTAATCACAAGGCTAGATCCTCAGGTGTGAATGTCATCTTGAATGACCGGTAAGGTGCGAAATCCGAAGGTTTCAGCCCCTGCATCTCTGTCAAACGACCAATGTTCTTGACCGCTGCTACCGCCGAACTGTCGAACGGACCATCGCCACTGGATTTGGCCACGCTCACCGAAGTGATCGTGCCGTCCGGCAGCATGGCAATCTGCAACACCACTGTCATGCCCTTGCGCGCTGAAGGTGGACGTGCCCAGCCTTCGGCAGCTCGCGAGCGGATCAGATCGTCGAAGTTACCCGCAACCTCGTCACCACGTTCATCGGCCAGCGCCTGTTGGCGTTCCGGCTTGTCGGAGAGCAGGTCGGCCAGTGCTTGCGCCTTCTTGTCTTCCGCCGATTTACGGGCAGCGTCCTGGGCCTTCTTCTTGGCGTCCTCGGCAGCCTTTTTCTTGGCATCCTCAGCCGCTTTTTTCTTCGCGTCTTCGGCAGCCTTTTTCTTCGCGTCTTCAGCAGCCTGCTTCTTGGCATCCTCGGCAGCCTGTTTCTTGGCTTCCTCGGCAGCCGCGCGCTTGGCGTCTTCCTCGGCTTTCTTCTTCGCGTCGTCTTCAGCTTTCTTCTTGGCTATATCAGCCAATTGTTTCTCTTCTGCGGCTTTCTTGGCGTCGTCGGCTTTTTTGGCTTCGGCTTTCTTCGCGTCATCGGCCTTTTTCGCCTCTTCCGCTTTCTTCGCTTCCTCGGCCTTCTGTTCCTCGGCCTTTTGAGCGGCATCGGCTTTCTTTTGTTCCGCCGCCTTGATCGCCTCTTGCTCGACTTTTTTCTGCTCCATCTGCTCGACTTCGGTTTGTCGCGCAGCGGATTTCTTCGCCTCGCCAGCTAGCTTCTGGTTGGTCTGGGTGGTTGCCTGGCTCTTGGACTTCAACTGATAGAGCGTTGCCTGGACGATGGGCCTGGCTTCAGGCAGCTCGGGCGTCATGGCAAAGCTTACGAACAACAGACCAAAAATCAGGACGTGCAGGGCCACGGCCCAGACAGACGGCCAGAAGTAGCTTTCCGAGGCTGATGGCTCTCGAATCGGCTGCATCAGGGCGCCTCGGTAATCAGACCAACGTTCCCGACCCCGGCCTTCTGCAACCCGCCCATGGTGCCCATGACGGCACCGTAATCGACGGATTTGTCACCGCGAATGAACACCTGGGTCTGCTTGCCGGCTTCACGGCCGGCAGCGATGATCTTGGTCACGGCGCTGGTCAGCTGCGGCAAGGTCATGGCCTTGTCCATCTGCTTGTCGGTGTCGACTTCGCTGCCAAGGTTCCAGTAATAGGTCTTGTCAGCCTTGATCGAAATGGTCAGGACCTGGTTGTTGTTGTCCTGCGGCAAGGCCTCGCTGGAGACCTTGGGCAGATCGACTTTCACGCCCTGGTTAATCATGGGCGCGGTCACCATGAAGATGACCAGCAGCACCAGCATCACGTCGATGTAAGGCACCACGTTCATTTCGGCGACCGGCTTGCGTTTGCCGCGTCGGCCGCGAGCGATTAAAGCCATTTGGAAATACCTGCTTAGTCTTCGCTGGTGTGCACTTTACGGTGCAGGATCGCCTGGAATTCATCGGCGAATGTGTAGTAACGGCCAATCAGGTTCTCGCCACGGGCGGCGAAACGGTTGTAGGCGATTACTGCAGGAATTGCGGCGAACAGACCGATGGCGGTCGCGATCAGTGCTTCGGCGATACCCGGGGCAACGGTTGCCAGGGTGGCCTGCTGTGCGGTGGCCAGGCCACGGAAGGAGTTCATGATCCCCCACACGGTGCCGAACAGACCCACGTACGGGCTGGTGGAACCGACGGTGGCCAGGAACGGCAGGCTCTGCTCCAGCTTCTCTTCCTCGCGGGAGATGGCTACGCGCATGGCACGCGCCACGCCTTCCATCACCGCGTCAGGGTCGACGCCAGGCTGCTGGCGCAGACGGGAGAATTCCTTGAAGCCTGCACGGAAGATCTGTTCGACGCCCGAATCCGGATCAGGGTTGCTGCCGGCCTGACGGTACAGCTTGGACAGGTCGATACCCGACCAGAAACGCTCCTCAAAGGTGTCCAGCGCACGACGGCCGGCACGCAGCATGGCGCTGCGCTGAAAAATCATGATCCACGAGGTGACCGATGCGGCCACCAGGATCAGCATCACCAACTGAACCACCACGCTGGCATTGCTGACCAAACTCCACATGGAGGTATGGTCGACGACGTTAGCTTCCACGCTGTATCTCCTGCTCTGAATGTGTACCCGCGCCGCCCTGGCCGGCAAAGGCCGCGCGCAGAGTTTCGGGAATGGCCCGGGGTTTGAAACTATCGGCGCGCACACACGCCACCAAAAACTGCCCCTCGCAGAGCAGTACATTATCCGCAGCCCGCCTGACGCTTTGCTGAAAGCGCAGGCTGGCACGGTTCAATTCGATCACTTCGGCGCTGACCAGCAGCTCGTCGTCCAGGCGTGCCGGGCTGTGATACCGCGCCTCACTGGAATGCACGACGAACAACAGGTTCTCGTCGCCGGCCATCGCGGACTGGGCAAAGCCCAATTCCCGCAGACGCTCGGTTCGAGCCCGTTCCATGAATTTCAGGTAATTGACGTAGTAGACGACGCCGCCAGCATCGGTGTCCTCGTAATAAACGCGACAGCGATGTGCGAACGACTGAGCCCCGTTTTGCGCGCGCATACTCTAGTGCTTACTCCTCAGGTTGCCAATCCGGCCAGGCAACTGTTTTTCATCGTTTTTTAACCACAAGACCGGCATCACATTGCCGTGACTGCCCGTCAGACCATCAAACGCCTGAATAAATCGGTCCGAACCGAATTTATTCGTCGGCATCGTCGGCCAGTTCGTCCGACACCGGGCGCTCGCCCATCCGCGAAGGGATGTTCAGGCCGAAGTGCAGATACGCGTGCCGAGTGACCATACGGCCACGAGGTGTGCGCATCATATAGCCTTGCTGGATCAAATAGGGTTCCAGAACGTCCTCGATGGTGTGGCGCTCTTCACTGATCGCCGCCGCGAGGTTGTCGACACCCACCGGACCGCCATCGAACTTCTCGATCATGGTCAACAGCAAACGCCGGTCCTGATGATCGAAACCGCGTTCATCGACATCCAGCAGGTTCAATGCCTGGTCGGCGATGGCCTTGGTGATCTGGCCTTTTCCACGGACCTCGGCGAAATCGCGCACACGGCGCAACAGGCGGTTGGCGATCCGCGGCGTACCGCGAGCACGACGGGCGATTTCGAACGCCCCCTCGTCCTCGATGGGCAGGCCCAGGATACCCGCGGAACGGGACACGATCGTGGACAGGTCGGCGATGCTGTAGAACTCCAGACGCTGCACGATACCGAAGCGGTCACGCAGCGGGTTGGTCAGCATGCCCGCACGGGTAGTCGCGCCCACCAGGGTGAACGGCGGCAGGTCGAGCTTGATCGAGCGCGCAGCAGGGCCCTCACCGATCATGATGTCCAGCTGGAAGTCTTCCATCGCGGGGTACAAAACCTCCTCGACGATGGGCGACAAGCGGTGAATTTCGTCGATGAACAGCACATCGTGCGGTTCCAGGTTGGTCAGGATCGCGGCCAGGTCACCCGGCCGCTCCAGCACAGGGCCCGAGGTGCTCTTGATCGAGACGGACATTTCCTGGGCAATGATGTTGGCCAGGGTGGTCTTGCCAAGGCCGGGCGGGCCGAAGATCAGGGTATGGTCCAGCGCTTCGTTGCGCCCGCGGGCGGCCTGGATGAACAGCTCCATCTGCTCGCGCACGGTGGGCTGGCCGATGTAGTCGGCAAGGCTCAGCGGGCGAATGGCCCGGTCCAGTTGCTCGTCTCGGTCGCGCCCGGTGGCGGCGATCAGGCGGTCGGCTTCGATCACTTACAACATCCCCTTGAGTGCGCGACGAATCAGATCTTCGCTGCTCAGATTCTTGTCCTTGATGGCCGTGATCGCCTTGCTGGCTTCCTGCGGCTTGTAGCCTAGGGACACCAGCGCACTGATCGCATCCGACTCGGCGGTCGCCACCGGCAATGGTGTACCCGGCCCTTCGGAAACCAGCGTGAAAGCGCCTGGCAACGCGTCCCAGGCCTTGAAGCGGTCCTTGAGCTCGACCAGCAGGCGCTCGGCGGTCTTCTTGCCGACACCCGGCACCCGGGTCAGCGCGGAGGTGTCCTGCGCCTGGACGCAACGCACCAGTTCATCGACCTCAAGCGTGGACATCAGCGCCAGCGCAAGCTTGGGGCCCACGCCGTTGAGGCGGATCAGCTCGCGGAACATCTCGCGGTCACGCTTTTCATAGAAGCCGAACAGCAGGTGCGCGTCCTCGCGAACCACCAGGTGGGTGTGCAGGGTCACCGTCTCGCCGACATGGGGCAGACGATAAAGCGTGGTCATGGGCACTTCGACTTCATAACCCACGCCGTTGACATCCAGCACCAGGTGCGGCGGCTGTTTCTCGGCGAGCGTGCCGCGTAAACGTCCAATCACGTATCAGATCCTTTCCAGTAGCCCGTCACTGCAAGAGACAGGGCTGAACCCTGGCCGCCATGTTTGCAGGACTCGTGTGAGCTGCAAGTAAAAATTTATGAGCGAATGATGCTATCAGAGCCGCAAGCGGCCGCCACGGCTGCGTGCGGTGTTCAGGCCATGGGGGATCAGGCTGGAACGGGTATGAGCATGGCACAAGGCAATCGCCAATGCGTCCGAGGCGTCTACCTGAGGCTTCTTGGTCAACTTGAGCAGGTGCATGACCATCATCATCACCTGATCCTTGTTGGCGCCGCCCGTCCCTGCCACCGCCTGCTTGACCTGGGTCGCAGTGTATTCGGCGATCTCCAGGCTTTCCTCGGCGCCCGCCACGATGGCGGCCCCTCGCGCCTGGCCCAGCTTGAGCGCAGAGTCCGGGTTGCGGGCCATGAACACCTTCTCGATGCCCATGGTCACCGGCCCGTAGGTCTGGATCACCTCACGCACGCCGCGATAAACGATCTGCAACCGCTCGTGCAACAAACCACTGCCGGTGCGGATGCAGCCCGAAGCCACGTACTCGCAACCCCGCCCCGTGTCCCGCACCACACCGAAACCGGTGATCCGCGAACCTGGGTCGATACCTAGAATTAAAGTCATAACGCCTGCAGCTTGAAGAGGGACGCGCACAATTGAACGCAGCTTAAAGGCAGAAGCCGGAGACCGATAGCGCTGATCGAATCAACGCCTCGTGCCTCCGGCCTCAAAACCCGAAAAGAGTGACGGTCAGCCCAGCTGCTCCATCACCTCATCAGGGATTTCCGCGTTGGAATAGACGTTCTGTACGTCGTCCAGGTCCTCGAGCATGTCGATCAGCTTGAGCACCTTTTCAGCCATTTCCAGATCCAGCACTGCGCTGGTGGTCGGCTGCATCACGATTTCCGCATCCGCCGCCGTGAAGCCCGCCGCCTCCAGCGCGTTGCGCACAGCATAGAAGCCGGCGAACGAGGTGAAGACGTCAATGGAACCATCCTCGTGGGTCACGACGTCGTCGGCATCAGCCTCCATGGCCGCTTCCATGAGGGCGTCTTCGTCGACGCCGGGCGCGTAGGAAATCTGCCCCTTGCGCTCGAACAGGTACGAAACCGAACCGTCGGTGCCCAGGTTACCGCCGCACTTGCTGAACGCATGGCGCACCGCCGCGGCAGTGCGGTTGCGGTTGTCGGTCATGGTTTCGACCATCACAGCCACACCGCCCGGACCGTAACCTTCGTAACCCAGCTCGACCATGTCGTCGGCATCGGCAGCACCGGCACCCCGGGCAATGGCGCGATCGATGATGTCACGGCTCATGTTGGCGCCAAGCGCCTTGTCCTGCGCCAGGCGCAGGCGCGGGTTGGACGCCGGATCACCACCACCCTGACGGGCAGCGACCGTCAGTTCACGAATCCACTTGGTGAAGATCTTGCCTTTCTTGGCATCCTGACGCTCTTTGCGGTGCTTGATGTTCGCCCACTTGGAATGACCAGCCATAAAACGCTCCAAACCTTGAAACACGAACGCCCTCGCCGACTGCTCGAACGAGGACGCTTCACTCGAATTCTCGCCCGAAACGGGCGCAGGGGTCAGGGCGAAGTTCCGGAGAAGTCCGCCCTGCCCTGCCTTGCATCACTCGGCCTTTGGCGTCTCGCGCAGGCGGATGTGCAGTTCGCGCAGCGCCTTGGCATCGACGACGCCCGGTGCCTGGGTCATGACGTCGGCAGCGCTCTGGGTTTTCGGGAAGGCAATGACTTCACGAATCGACTGGGCGCCAGTCATCAGCATGACCAGACGGTCCAGACCGAATGCCAGGCCACCGTGCGGCGGTGCACCGTACTTCAGGGCGTCGAGCAGGAAGCCGAACTTCTCCTGCTGCTCGTCTTCGGCGATACCCAGCAGACGGAAGACCGCCTGTTGCATTTCCTTGCGGTGGATACGGATCGAACCGCCACCCAGCTCGGTGCCGTTCAGGACCATGTCGTAGGCGCGCGACAGAGCGGTGGCCGGGTTGGCTTCCAGCTCTTCAGGCGAGCACTTCGGCGCAGTGAACGGGTGGTGCAGCGCAGAGAAGCTGCCGTCGTCGTTCTCTTCGAACATCGGGAAGTCGACGACCCACATCGGCGCCCACTCGCAGGTCAGCAGGTCCAGGTCGTGACCCAGCTTGATACGCAGTGCGCCCAGGGCTTCGCTGACGATCTTGAACTTGTCGGCACCGAAGAACACGATGTCGCCGTCGACCGCGCCAACGCGATCCAGGATCACGTTCAGGTTGGCCTCGGGGATGTTCTTGACGATAGGCGACTGCAGGCCTTCGACGCCCTTGGCGCGCTCGTTGACCTTGATGTAAGCCAGGCCACGTGCGCCGTAGATACCGACGAACTTGGTGTAGTCGTCGATCTTGCTGCGCGGCATGCTCGCGCCGCCTGGAACGCGCAGTGCGGTCACGCGGCATTTCGGGTCGTTGGCAGGGCCGCTGAAGACCTTGAATTCAACTTCCTTGAGCTGGTCGGCGACGTCGACCAGTTCCAGCGGGTTGCGCAGGTCAGGCTTGTCGGAACCGTAGCGGCGCATGGCTTCTTCGAAAGTCATGTGCGGGAAATCACCGAACTCCAGGTCCAGGACTTCCTTGAACAGCTTGCGGATCATGCTCTCGGTCAGACCCATGATGTCTTTTTCGTCGAGGAAGCTGGTCTCGATGTCGATCTGAGTGAACTCAGGCTGACGGTCGGCGCGCAGGTCTTCGTCGCGGAAGCATTTGGCGATCTGGTAGTAACGGTCGAAGCCGGCGACCATCAGCAGTTGCTTGAACAGCTGAGGCGATTGCGGCAGCGCGAAGAAACTGCCGGCGTGGGTGCGGCTAGGCACCAGGTAGTCACGCGCACCTTCAGGGGTGGCACGGGTCAGGATCGGCGTTTCGACGTCCAGGAAGCCGTTGCCATCCAGGAAACCGCGGATGCTGGACGTGATGCGCGAACGCAGACGCAGCTTCTCGGCCATTTCCGGGCGACGCAGGTCGATGAAGCGATAGCGCAGGCGAGTCTCTTCGCCAACGTCGGAGTATTCGTTCAGCGGGAACGGCGGGGTTTCCGACTCGTTCAGCACTTCCAGTTCATAGCCCAGCACTTCGATCGCGCCGGAAGCCATGTTCGGGTTGACGGCGCCTGCAGGACGCGCGCGCACCTTGCCGGTGAGCTTGACGACGTACTCACTGCGAACGCGGTCCGCGATGGCGAATGTGTCAGCGCGATCAGGATCGAAAACCACCTGGGCCAGACCTTCACGATCGCGGATATCGAGGAAAATCACCCCTCCGTGGTCGCGACGGCGGTGGACCCATCCGCAAAGGGTAATTTCCTGACCTTCCAGGCTTTCGTTCAGTTGGCCGCAATAATGGCTGCGCATCATGGTCGTCTGTTCACTTCTCGTAATTCGGAATTCGGTGGAGCTCTCGCCCGTCGCCAGTGCGCAATGGTGCAGGAGCCTTGGCATGCAGTTCAACCCGGCGGTCGGTTTCTGCCTGCCATGGTAAGGCGGGGGATTATATAGGGTTAATCAAGGCTGTGCAGCCGCGCTTGCCACCGGAGAAGGAAGAAGTCGCCCGCAACGGGGCCTGCGCTGCCGGGCGACTGTCGTCGGGAGCGGGTCCGCAAGGGGCGGACCCACAGGAATTAGGGCCTTGCCGGGGTCACGCTGGCGACAGTTGCAGGCCCTCGGCCTGCAACAGATGCGTCACACACACCACGCGAATCAAACCACTGAAGTTCTTCACGCCGCCATAACGCAGGTGAACCTCCCGATCGACATAAGACAGAACGGCGTTGACCGAGCAACTGTTATAACTTGCGATCTCGGACAGGATATTCCAGTACACCCCCTCAAGGCGAAGGCAGGTTGCCAAGCCATTGAGCCTCACCGAGCGCGACTGAGGCTGCGCCAGGTCCATATTGAAACTTTCGACAAACGGAACATTCTGTACCTTGAGACATCGATGGCCATCCCTGATCTCCCGTATAGCGTCTTGACTCATGAACTTCTCCTCGTTGCCGCAAGAGCACGGCAATCGAAACATTTGAAATCAAATAAACAGCCCGTGTATCAAGCCCGATTAACCGGGGCTTAACCAGCAGAATCAGGGCCCACGGGGCGTAGGAGATGACTTCAATTGCAGGGCGAATCGCGAGGATAAAGAGGCGAAAAAGCGCTATCAGAGGCAGGCCGTTATATATGTATTTTTCGCTGTTTTAAAACAGGTAATGAGTACCATCACCAAGATGATAGTTGATACAAAAATACTGGGTGAACAATCGTTTCAGCGTCGGAAGTTACCCGCCAACAACACAAACTGAAAGATGAATAAAAGAGAGTCAGGCGCACTACTGTCGAGTGGGCGGCATTGGCTGCCGCCCACTCCTGCGATCACTTGCCTTCGAGCATCGCGCGCAGCATCCACGCGGTTTTTTCATGGACCTGCATGCGCTGGGTCAGCAGGTCGGCGGTAGGCTCGTCGCTGACCTTGTCCAGCAACGGGAAGATCCCGCGGGCAGTACGGGTCACTGCCTCCTGGCCCTGGACCAGGGAACGGATCATGTCTTCGGCGGCAGGCACGCCCTCTTCTTCCTTGATCGAAGACAGGCGGGCATACGTCGAGTAGGTGCCCGGCGCCGGGAAGCCCAATGCGCGAATCCGCTCGGCGATGGAGTCAACGGCCAGCGCAAGCTCCGTGTACTGCTCCTCGAACATCAGGTGCAGGGTGCGAAACATCGGCCCGGTGACGTTCCAGTGAAAATTGTGGGTTTTCAGGTACAGCACGTAGGTATCTGCCAACAAGCGAGAAAGGCCGTCCACGATGGACTTGCGGTCTTCTTCACTGATACCGATATCGATAGCCATGCTTCTTCCTCTTTATATGACGATGGTTATTTCAAAAACTGCCGAACACTCTAGCAAGGTGCAACCCGCAGCGCAGCCATCTGTGTGTATGAAGCATCGCTGGAACAGGTTTGTTTGCGCCTGGCTGAAATCCGCTCAAGGATTTTGCTGAGTGCTCTGGAACAGGCCTCCAGACGCCATCGTTAAACAAGTGACGATTTGCCATCATCACCTTCGATCAACCGTGCTAAGCGCTTGATTTGAGTAGATCTCACCTTTGCTGTTAAATACAGCTGTGTCGCTACTGATGTGCCAACAGGCTGTAGCGCGCAGGCTGACCCAACGATCGTGCATCACGCCTCCTTTTGTTCTGAAGCGTACCGGCCGTGGTCGGCTGTTTCCTCGTGATCCAATTTAAATGTGAGTTATCCAAATGTTGAAAATAGTCCACCTGCTAACGGGCGCAGCTGCCCTGCTGCTGTCATTCATACCCAGCCTGCGTAGTGAAGCCTTGTCTTCTTACCTGTCCCAGCCGGATGCTCTTTATCTGGCATTTTTTGGCCTGATCAACCTGGTGCTCGCACCAGTGATTCCATACTGGAACAAAGGCCCGCGTCATCAATTGCAAAACCTGGTCAGTGCGCTGCTGGTGCTGGCCGTCGTGCTTCAAGTCCTCACCCTGCTCGTCCCGCTCGAAACCATCGCTGGCCAGCCAGCGGTACTGGTCAGCCTGCTGGCGGTAGTGATTGCCGTTGCCGTGCACCTGGCCGTCAGCTTTTACCGTTCTTCCCCTTCGCCAGCGCCACAGCAGCACGACCTGGGGCAACGCGATACCGGCACCGTGAAGTGGTTCAACACCTCCAAGGGCTTCGGCTTCATCTCCCGCGACTCGGGCGATGATATTTTCGTGCATTTTCGCGCCATTCGCGGTGAAGGCCACCGCGTACTGGTCGAAGGCCAGCGCGTGGAGTTCTCGGTGATGAATCGCGACAAAGGCCTGCAGGCCGAAGACGTCATCGCGGCGCTCCCCCGCCGCTGATCGTCACCCACAAAAAAACCGCGCTCAAGGCGCGGTTTTTTTATGCCTGCAATGCTCAGTAGTGAGGTGGCGGCGCTTCTTCTTCGACGGCCTCGAACTGACCGCCCATCTCGGCCTGGCGCTTGATCAGGGCGGCAATTTGCAGTTGCAGGCGCTCGACGCTGCGTTGTTGCGCCACCAGCACGTCGTTCAGCGTCTGGATCGTGTCGTCCTGAAAAGCCAGGCGGCTCTCCAGTTCCATCACCCGCTCTTCCAGGTTCATGCCTGCGTCTCCGCAAAGGTGAAGTCTTGAGTGAGGACCGTCTTCAGCCGGGCGATGACTTCGACAGCCTGCTCCCGGGAGTACGGCACCGCGGGGTGCTTGCCCCAGACCGGCGCAGGCCACGCCGGATCGCCCTTGTGCCGGACGATGACGTGCATGTGCAACTGACTGACCACGTTGCCCAGCGCTGCGACGTTCATTTTGTCAGCGTCGAACAGTTGATCCAGGGTTTCGGACAACAAGGTGGTTTCTTTCCACAACTGCGCCTGCTCGCTCCCGGACAACTGGAACACTTCACTGATGTCCGCCCGGCGCGGCACCAGAATGAACCAGGGGTATTGCGAGTCGTTCGACAGTAACAGCCGGCACAACGGGAAATCACCTACTGGCAAAGTGTCATTTAACAAACGCTGGTCCAGAACGAACACGCATTAACTCCTGATCGCAAGGTTAAGTTTCCGACGTTCGACGCACGCCGAAGAAACAGTTGATTAGTCCGAGCAGGATACTCGGGAATTCTCCGGGAATCACGCCGGGGCTGCAGTTTGGCAACAGTTTGCCCGACTGCTGTTGATTTCGGGTCAGCAGAGCAGCCTCAGCATTGCTTGCGCCGTGCGCACTGAGTTGACGCAAGCGCTACATGCGTAAATGTCCGCGAACACCCTGCTTATTCATCAGATTTTCTGAGCTGTATCAATGAGTTGTATTGAACCCAGTGCATCGCAACCGACGCCTGGGGCATAGGTGCCGTTTTTTGTCATGAATCGCCGTCCCATTATCAAGCGGTAGCGCCCCGCCGTGCACCAAAACGACTCACTCCGAAGACATGCGCAGCAACACCTATCCGCCTTTTACTCACTTGCTCGCGGTAACAGGTAACGCCAGTGACACTTTTGCGTAGTAATCTCATTCTCACAGCCACCGCAAAGTATTTTTTTGAAATTTTTTTCTCCATAAAAATCATAGGTTTATGGGTAAAACTCAATGTCATTAGGTGCTTTTCCACAAAAATTTCAGATTTCCGGGAACTTTGTGCACGGTTGTTGCTTTGTCACACACAGGACCGCAAAAGCACGGATCGGAGATCTGCGCGGCGGTCGAAAAGAAAAATGGCGAGCAAGCTCCTGGGGGCGTTTGGATTGACAGGGTTCACACCACTGCGGATGCGGATCCTGACTGTCGAAAAGTACTGCGGTAGTTGTACGTCTGGTGGATATGGAGCTGTTCAATTGCGACCTGGACGGAGCAAATCGCGACAGGGTCGTAAAGAAATCGAAAGGATGGGTTCGTAACTATCGCCAATAATGTCAGCGTGCTATAAGTTTCGCCGACACCAAAAAGAAAGAAGCCGGCCAGATAAAAAAACAGGTGGACGGCAGTACTCTTCTTAAAACCAAAGGAGCAAAGTCACGATGAGAGTGATGAAGTGGAGCGCAATCGCACTGGCAGTCACTGCAGCCAGTACCCAATTGGCATCGGCTGCGGCATTCGTAAGCGATCAGTCCGAAGCAACTGGTTTTGTTGAAGGTAGCAAGCTGGACCTCAAGGCCCGCAACTACTACTACAACCGTGACAAGAAAAACGGTGCCGTAGACGACAAGGACTGGACCCAGGGTTTCTGGGGTGTTTTCAGCTCCGGCTACACCCAGGGCTTGATCGGTGTTGGTGTTGACGCATTCGGCTATGCCGGCTTCAAGCTCGACGGCTCCGACAAATACTCCGGTTCCGGCAACCTGGTAACCGACAGCCAGGGTCGCAACGAAGACAGCTTCGGCAAAGCCGGTGGCGCTGTTAAGTTCCGCGTCTCGAAAACCGAACTGAAAATCGGCGACATGCAGCCGCAGAACCCGGTGTTCGCAGTGGGCGGTTCCCGTCTGTTGCCACAAACCGCGACTGGTATCACTCTGCAGAGCAGCGAGATCAAAGGTCTGGACGTTGAAGCAGGTCGCTTCACTTCCGGCACCAGCCAGGACGAAACCAACCGTAACGGCGACATCTGGGCTACCTACGCTGGCGTGACTTCCAAGTCTGCCACCTACGGCGGCGGCAAGTTCGCGGTCACCGACGACCTGGGCGTTGCGTTCTACTACAACAAGCTCGAAGACGTCTGGAACCAGTACTACGGTAACGTCAACTACACCCTGCCACTGGGCAGCGACCAGTCGCTGGCGTTTGACGTCAACTACTACAACACTCAGGACACCGGCAGCAAGAAAGCAGGCGACATCAACAACAACGCTTTCTCCCTGTCCGCCGCCTACTCGTTCCTGGCTGCTCACACCGTCACCCTGGCTTTCCAGAAGGTTAACGGCGACACGCCATTCGACTACATCGGTATCGGCGACAACAACCGCGGTGGCGACTCGATCTTCCTGGCGAACTCGATTCAATACTCCGACTTCAACGCCCCGGGTGAAAAATCCTGGCAAGCTCGCTACGACCTGAACATGGCGCCGTACGGCGTTCCAGGCCTGAGCTTCATGGCTCGTTACGTCAGCGGTACCGACATCGACGGCACCCACACCCCATCGAACAGCACCTACACCGGTCTGTACGGTGCTGACGGTAGCCACCACGAGACCAACGTTGAAGCCAAGTACGTTGTTCAGACTGGCCCGGCCAAAGACCTGTCGTTCCGCATCCGTCAAGCGTTCCACCGTGCCAACACGGACGAGGGCGAAGGCGATGTAAACGAGTTCCGTCTGATCGTCGACTACCCGATTTCGGTCCTGTAATCGCGCTGTCTGACACTCGTTACAGAAAAGCCCGGCCTTGCGCCGGGCTTTTTCATGCCCGCAAAACCCTAAATCCCACAGGCTGTAGCGCCCGCCCGCCCTGTACTCGACCGTATCACCCCCGTACAATGCCAGGTCATTTCCCAGTCACAGCAACCGACAACGGCCGACCATGCGTACCAGTCAATATTTGCTCGCCACACAAAAAGAAACGCCGAACGATGCGGTCGTTATCAGCCACCAGCTGATGCTTCGTGCCGGCATGATCCGCAAACTTGCTTCGGGCCTCTACACCTGGCTGCCGATGGGCCTGCGCGTGCTGCGCAAGGTCGAAGCGGTGGTGCGTGAAGAAATGGACGCGGCCGGTGCGCTGGAAGTCTTGATGCCCGGCATCCAGCCGGCCGAACTGTGGCAGGAATCAGGCCGCTGGGAACAGTACGGGCCTGAGCTGCTGCGCCTGAAGGATCGCCATGATCGCGACTTCTGCGCCGGCCCGACCCACGAAGAGGTCATCACGGATCTGGCTCGCAACGAGTTGAGCAGCTATAAACAGCTGCCAATCAACATGTACCAGATCCAGACCAAATTCCGTGACGAGATCCGTCCACGCTTCGGCCTGATGCGCGGCCGCGAGTTCATCATGAAGGACGCCTACTCCTTCCACGCGACCCAGGAATCCCTGCAGGAAACCTACGACCGCATGCATCAGGCGTACTGCAACGTCTTCACCCGCCTGGGCCTGAACTTCCGCCCTGTGGTCGCGGACAACGGCTCGATCGGCGGCGCCGGCTCCCACGAGTTCCACGTACTGGCTGCATCGGGCGAGGACGATATCGTATTCAGCGATACCTCCGACTACGCCGCCAACATCGAGAAGGCCGAGGCGATCCCGCGCGAAAAGACCCGCGCAGCCGCCACCGAAGAACTGCGCCTGGTCGATACCCCTGACGCCAAGACCATCGCAGCCCTGGTCGAACAGTTCGGCCTGGCCATCGAGAAGACCGTCAAGACCCTGGTGGTGCATGCCGCCGAGGAAGGCAAGCTGATCGCGCTGATCATTCGTGGCGACCATGAACTCAACGAGATCAAGGCGTCCAATCACCCACTGGTGGCCAGCCCGCTGGTCATGGCCAGCGAAGCCGAACTGCGCGCAGCCATTGGCGCGGGTGCAGGCTCTCTCGGCCCGCTGAACCTGCCGCTGCCTTGCATCATCGACCGCTCCGTCGAGCTGATGAGCGACTTCGGCATCGGTGCCAACATCGATGACAAGCACTACTTCGGCGTGAACTGGGAACGCGACCTGCCGGTTCCGGAAGTGGCCGACCTGCGTAACGTGGTCGAGGGCGATCCAAGCCCGGACGGCCAGGGTACGGTCGTCATCAAGCGCGGCATCGAAGTCGGTCACATCTTCCAGTTGGGCACCAAGTACAGCGATGCGATGAAGTGCCAGGTTCTGGGCGATAACGGCAAGCCTGTGACCCTGACCATGGGCTGCTACGGTATCGGTGTCTCCCGCGTGGTGGCCGCCGCCATCGAGCAGAACTACGACGACAACGGCATCATCTGGAGTGACGCACTGGCACCGTTCCAGATCGCCCTGGTACCGCTGCGCTACGAGACCGACGCCGTGCGCGAAGCCACTGACAAACTGTACGCAGAACTGACTGCCGCAGGTTTTGAGGTGCTGCTGGACGACCGTGACAAGAAAACCAGCCCGGGCATCAAGTTCGCGGACATGGAACTGATCGGCATCCCGCACCGCATCGTGGTCAGCGACCGTTCCCTGGCCGAAGGCAACCTGGAATACAAGAGCCGCACCGAGCCTGAAGCCCAGGTTCTGCCTGTGGCCGATGTACTGTCCTTCATCAAGGGCCGGATCAAGCGCTGAGTCGAAGGCGCGCCCGCTGCAGGCGGGCGCGCCATCACTTGAGCCGCATCCCGATTTGCCCAGGCGAGTCCGTCTTACCTGCAATCAGAGATCTCATGCTAAAGCGAAGTCCCCTCGCAGGCGCCGTGTTGTGCGGCACTCTGCTCGTCAGCGGTTGCGCCAACCATCTGTCTCAACGCAGTGAGCAGGAAGAGCGCGTCGACCGCAAGTTGCTCGACCACAGTTTCCAGATCGACGTCGGCGAACCCAAGACCCTTGAGTTGCCGCAGCGTCGTGTGCGTATCCACGAGTTGAAGACCTTCGACATCACCGAATTCGAAGTCACTCGTCATTACGATCGCTACACCCCCTATCAGCCCTGGCGCGAAATCTACGAGATCCCGCTGGGCGCAGTGGCCATCGTCGCCGGCGTTGGCGCCAACGTGGTCAACGTACTCACCTTCGGCAGCCTGCCCGACAGCGTGACCAAGGACTGGCTCAGTTACGGCATCGCCGGTATCAACCCGTTCATGAACGCTCCGTCCCACGGCCGGGCGCAGCAGAACCTGGCGGGAATCGATGAAGTGCAGCGCGATCACCGCGTCGAGCACACCAGCCTGCCATGGAGTGAAAGCCCGGTTCAGGTCAAGGCCGGGAAGGACACCAACGAGCTGAACACCGACCGCAACGGCGTGCTGCGTATCAATCTGCTCGACAGCCCGTTCGCCGAACAGGACCTGAGCCGCATCACCCAGTTGAACATCAAGGTCGAAGACGAACAGACCAACGTGCAGGCCAGTACCAACCTGCCGCTGAGCAAGACATTGCGCGGCAAGCTGATCGAAGCTCACGGCTTGATTTACGACGACCTCGAAGACGACGAAGTCAGCCAGTGGGTGCACCGGGTCAAGCGCCTGTCGGAGCTGGGCCTTGAAGAGGAAGCCAGTGACCTGGAACAGTCGCTGATTGAAATGACCCGCAACGATCCGCAGCTGCAACACGAGTTTCTGCGGGCGTTGGCCAAGGATGCAGGGCGGCTGGTGGCGGTGCCGGTCGGCAGCGAGTAAGGGCCGACCTCAGGTGAACAGTTGAAGCTGCTCGTGCTTGCCGCGCAAGTCGTGCAGCCGCACGCCAATACCCAGCAATCGCACCGGTTTACCGCCGCGTGCGAATGCCAGGGCGAGCAATTGCTCGTAACTCTCCAGATCCCTCCCCGCCCCTGACTGCTCAAGAGTGGTCTGGGTGAAATCGTGGAACTTCACTTTCACGAACGGCTTGCCCGGCCGGTACAGCGTGTCGATCCGGGCGATGCGCCCATTGAGGTTTTCCAGCAACTCAGGCAGCCGGGCAAGGCAACTGGCCAGATCCGGCAAGTCGGTATCGTAGGTGTTTTCCACGCTGACCGATTGCCGGCGGCTGTCGTTCTGCACCGGGCGCTCATCGATACCGTGGGCCAGGTTCCACAGCCGCTCGCCAAATGATCCGAACTCGCGCACCAGCGACAACTTGTTCCAGCCCCGCACATCCTGGCAACTGAGGATCCCCATGCGGCCGAGCTTGTCGGCGGTCACCTTGCCCACGCCGTGCAGCTTCGAAACCGGCAGGTCTGCGACGAAGTCCTCGACCTGATCAGGGGTGATGACGAACAGCCCGTTGGGTTTCTTCCAGTCACTGGCGATCTTGGCCAGAAACTTGTTCGGGGCAACACCCGCCGAAACCGTGATATGCAACTGATTGGAGACGCGCCGACGAATGTCCTGGGCGATGCGTGTGGCGCTGCCGGAAAAATGCTCGCACTCGGACACATCAAGGTAGGCCTCATCCAGCGACAGCGGCTCGATCATGTCGGTGTAGTCACGAAAGATCGTGTGGATTTCCTTCGATGCTTCTTTATAGGCATCCATTCGCGGCTTGACGATGGTCAGGTCCGGACACAACGACAGCGCATGGCGCGAAGACATGGCCGAACGCACCCCATAGGCCCGGGCTTCGTAGTTACAGGTGGCGATGACCCCGCGCCGATCCGCCGAACCACCCACTGCCAACGGCTTGCCGGCCAGGCGCGGGCCGTCGCGCATTTCGATGGCGGCATAGAAGCAGTCACAGTCGATGTGGATGATTTTGCGCTGCGGCATAACGTACAGTCGTAGGAATACGGTTGGGCAGTATCTCATTCAAGCATCTATCTGACACGCTCCTGCCATATCCCCTACGAGCACAGCTAACCATAGCTGACCGCCCTGTCAGGCCCGTACTGCATGGCCTGGGAGCCTGCCAGCCCCGTTGCCGAGCGCTAACTATTTGAACAAAAAGCAATTTTCTCGGGCCTTTCGCTTGACACCCCGGCATTCCTCTGTAGAATGCCGCCACACAGACGCGGGATGGAGCAGTCTGGTAGCTCGTCGGGCTCATAACCCGAAGGTCGTCGGTTCAAATCCGGCTCCCGCAACCAAACATCAAAAAAGGCTACTCGAAAGAGTGGCCTTTTTTGTGCGTGTCGATTTTCCAGGTCACTCTTCCTTCATACGCCTGAAACATTCCACCGGGATGATGGCCACCTGCTAAGCGCTGGCCGTTGCGATAAAAGCCTTGTCCGACCGTCACTTAGGCGTTTCACCCGTGCGAATGTGGTTAATTTGTCGATCTTTGGCATTAAAGGTTGACACTCAGGCGTTCGACTGTAGAATGCCGCCACACAGACGCGGGATGGAGCAGTCTGGTAGCTCGTCGGGCTCATAACCCGAAGGTCGTCGGTTCAAATCCGGCTCCCGCAACCAAACGTTTGAAGAAGGCTACTCGAAAGAGTGGCCTTTTTTTTGCCCTGACGAAAGCGACCGAATGACAGAGCTAAACCCTTGTCACATTTCATTGTCGAAATCGCTTCGGTCTGAGGTAGCTTGTTACCCTGTGTTACCAGGCACGAGAGTTTTTTGCTTTTGTGCCGATACGCTTGCCAGTAACTGAACCTAGACTGAACAGTCACAGAGACGTCACTGCCGTATTCGCCCGTTAGACGTTGAAGCGCTAACATCCTGAATTATTTTTTGCGTAGGGATTGGTAACTTGGCTGTATACCCCCATCCTGTCGCGCACGATCCAAGGAGTGATTGATGCGCGCCAACCCATCCGACACCAACGAAGCAGCTCCAGAGATTTCTCCGGTTTCCCCTGCCCGACCGCGTCTTCGCGAATTGGTGAGCAAATATCGTCAACCCATTGGGGTGGCCGTCACCATCCTGCTGTTTGCCCTGGCCTTGATCGCCTGTCGGCACATGCTCACGGAACTGGATATCTACGCGCTGCAGGACTCGCTGCTCAGCGTTCCGCTGCCTTCTCTGGGCGGCGCCGTGCTGGCGACGGTCATCGGCTTTACCATTCTGCTGGGCTACGAGTGGTCGGCCACTAAATATGCCAACGTCGACCTGCCTCCCAAATCGATGATCATGGGCGGGTTCTGTGCGTTTGCCATCGGCAACGCCGTGGGCCTGTCGATGCTGTCCGGCGGCTCGGTCCGCTATCGCCTGTATTCCCGTCTCGGGCTTGGGGCTGGTGAAGTCGCGCACATGACGCTGTTCGCCAGCCTGTCGCTGGGTTGTGCGCTTCCACCACTGGCGGCACTGGCCACGCTGAGCGACCTGCCCGCCGCCTCCCTGGCGCTGCATCTGTCGGTCCCCGTGCTGGCAACGATCGCAATCGCGGTACTGGCATTGAGTGTGATTCTGGGCGTTGCGGTCTATCGCCGTCGCCTGCCGGAACAGACAATCCCGCACAACCTGCTAGTACGCGCCGGGCGTCGTACCCTGCGCCTGCCGGGGCTGCGCCTGACGCTCATGCAACTGGTGATTACCGCACTGGACGTGGCCGCCGCCGCTGCCGTGCTGTACTTGCTGCTGCCGTCCGCCCCGCCCTTCGGCGCATTCCTGCTGGTGTACCTGCTGGCCCTGGCCGCCGGCGTGCTCAGCCATGTGCCGGGTGGTGTCGGGGTGTTCGAGGCGATCCTGCTGACCGCCTTCGCCGACGAACTGGGCGCCGCGCCACTGGCCGCCGCGCTGCTGCTGTATCGCCTGATCTACGTGCTGCTGCCGCTGCTGGTGGCGTGCCTGGTACTGCTGTTCAGCGAGGCCAAGCGCCTGCTGTTTGCCCGCCAGGCCATTCGTGTGGCCTCAGGGCTGGGCGCGCCGATCCTGGCGCTGCTGGTGTTCCTGTCTGGCGTGGTGCTGCTGTTTTCCGGCTCGACCCCGGAAATCGACACCCGACTGGAAAGCCTGGGCTTTCTGATCCCTCATCGGCTGATCGATGCATCGCACTTCGGCGCAAGCCTGATCGGCGTGCTGTGCCTGCTGCTGGCCCAGGGCCTGCGTCGACGCCTGTCCGCCGCCTGGATGCTGACCACGATCCTGCTGTTCGTGGGTTCGGTGCTGTCGATCCTCAAAGGTTTCGACTGGGAAGAGGCCAGCATGCTGCTGCTGACCGCTTGCCTGCTGGCCATTTTCCGCCGCTCCTTCTATCGGCCGAGCCGCTTGCTGGAACTGCCGTTTTCACCGCTGTATCTGGTGGCCAGCATTTGCGTACTGGGCGCCTCGTTCTGGCTGCTGCTGTTCGCCTACCAGGACGTGCCCTACAGCCATCAACTGTGGTGGCAGTTCACCCTGGATGCCGACGCCCCTCGCGGCCTGCGCTCGGCGCTGGGCAGCGCGGTGCTGCTGGTGATCGTCTCGTTGACCTGGCTGCTGCGAACCGCGCGCCCACAGATCGACCTCCCTGACGAAGCCCAACTGGCCAAGGCCGCCGAAATCATCAAGGCCTCCAGCCAGCCTGATGGCGGTCTGGTTCTGACCGGCGACAAAGCCGTTCTGCTGCACCCGGACGGTAATGCTTTCCTGATGTACGCCCATCGCGGCCGCAGCCTGGTGGCGCTGTATGACCCCATCGGCCCGACCCAACAGCGCGCCGAGCTGATCTGGCAATTCCGCGACCTGTGCGACGTGCACCACGCGCGCCCTGTGTTCTATCAAGTGCGTGCCGAGAACCTGCCGTTCTACATGGACATCGGCCTGACCGCGATCAAACTGGGCGAGGAAGCCCGGGTCGACCTGCTCAAGTTCGACATCGAGGCCAAGGGCAAGGAAATGAAGGACCTGCGCTACACCTGGAACCGCGGTGGTCGCGATGGTCTGTCGCTGGAAATCTACGAAGTCGGCCAGGCGCCGATGGATGAGCTGAAGGTGATTTCCGACGCCTGGCTCACCGGCAAGAACGTGCGGGAGAAAGGCTTCTCCCTGGGCCGTTTCAGCCTCGATTACCTCAAGCACTTCCGCATCGCCATCGTTCACTTCCAGGGCAAGCCGGTTGCGTTCTCCAACCTGCTGGAAACCTCGCGCAACGATCTGGCGAGCCTTGACCTGATGCGTTCGCACCCGGATGCGCCGAAGCTGACCATGGAGTTCATGATGGTCGGCCTGATCCTGCATTACAAAAAGGAAGGCTACACCCGCTTCAGCCTGGGCATGGTGCCGTTGTCGGGCCTGCAACCTCGGCGTGGCGCGCCCTTGACCCAGCGCCTGGGCTCGATGGTGTTCACCCGCGGCGAGCAGCTCTACAACTTCCAGGGCCTGCGCCGCTTCAAAGACAAATTCCAGCCTGACTGGGAACCTCGTTATATGGCCGTGCCCGCCGGACTCGATCCGCTGGTGGCACTGGCGGACACTGCTGCCCTGATCGCGGGCGGCCTGACTGGATTGGTGAAACGCTGATGATTCAACGCTACTGGCGCTTTTTGCTCGCTGCCCTGGTAATTCTGGCGGTGGCACTGGGTTTCTGGCTGTGGAACCGCCCTGCCGCCCAACCGACACTGGAACGCATTACCCTGGATGACGGCTCGGCGCTGATCCGCGCCACTCCGTCGACCAAGGTCAAGACCCGCGTGGCCCTGGCCGTGACCACCGAAGACGCGCTGACCGAGAAGCAGGTTCTGGCACTGAGCTACGACGCTTCTGCTCAAGTGATTCAGGTGGTGCTGCCAAAAGACGATTGCCAATTGCAGGAGAAGGCCTTCACGGCTGCACTGCAAAAGCTCGACGGCGCGCCGGACGTGGTTGCCGGTATCAGCGCAGGCGGCTCGGTGGCCTGGGATTGGCTGGCCGGCCAAAGCAACGACAAGGCCCAGGCCATTTCGGTGAACTTCGTCCTCAATCAGCCTGATTGCAAGGTTCCTGCACCGAAAGCCGCCGCCCACGGCAAATGGACCGTGGCCTGGAACGACGGCCCGGACGATGAAACCGCCGTGTTCGTTCGTGACACGCCCAACGCCGAAACCAAGATCAGCGATTACGACATCAAGTACCCGCAGATCCTCAACACCGAAGTCCGTCATCTGCTGATCGCCGATGACGCAAGTGGTGGTCTGAACATCCCGGTGGTTGAAGTGCCTTCGAGCCAGCCTTCGGACACCGTCACCCTATTCCTCTCCGGTGATGGCGGCTGGCGCGACCTGGACAAGGACGTGGCGGGCGACATGGCCAAATCCGGTGGCTACCCGGTGGTGGGCATCGATACCCTGCGCTACTACTGGGAGCACAAATCCCCTGAGCAGACCGCAACCGACCTCAGCGAGCTGATGGCGCACTACCGGCAGAAATGGGGTGCCAAGCACTTCGTTCTGGCCGGTTACTCCTTCGGTGCCGACGTGTTGCCCGCCATTTACAACCGCTTGCCTGAAGAGGACAAGGCCCGCGTAGACGGCATCATCCTGCTGGCCTTCGCCCGCAGTGGCAGCTTCGAGATCGCTGTAGAAGGCTGGCTCGGCGCCTCCGGCAAGGAAGCGGCCACCGGCCCGGAAATGGCCAAGCTGCCAGCTGACAAGGTGTTCTGCGTCTATGGCGTGGAAGAGAAAGACGAAAGCGGCTGCACCGAAGCCACCGCCCCAGGCCAGAAGCAGCAATTGCCCGGCGGGCACCACTTCGATGAAGACTACCCTGCCCTGGCAAAACGCCTGATCGCGGTCATCGACAAGTGGAAAGGCAAGGAAGCGCCGGAGTCCGCCAGCGCCGAATAACCCCGCCACAAAAAAACCCCGCATTCTCACGATTGCGGGGATTTTTTATGGGCGGTCACAAAAGGGGCGGATTACCGCGATCCCGTAGCAGCACGGCTTGCCGGCGGGGGCGGCCTTGAAATCGCCATCGCGGGCAAGCGCGCTCCTACAGGGATCCGAAATGTTCTCAAGGACTGCGGTGTACCGCGAATCCGTAGCAGCACGGCTTGCCGGCGGGAGCGATCTTGAGGACGCCCCCGCGGGCAAGCCCGGCTGCTACGGGATGGGGGGCGTTCACAAGACTGCGACTTGCCGCGGCGGGTGCTTACATCTCTACCTGCGTACCCAACTCGATCACGCGGTTGTACGGCAGCTTGAAGAAGCGCAGGTTGCCGTTCGCATTCTTCAACATGAACGCGAACAGGCCTTCGCGCCAGCGGGCCATGCCGGCCAATTTGGTTGAAACCACGGTTTCACGACTCAGGAAGTACGTCGTGCGCATCGGGCTGAAATCCAGATCCGGCAAATGACAGAGCTTCAGCGCCGCCGGGACGTCCGGTTCGTCGATGAAACCGAAGTGCAGGATGACCCGGAAGAACCCCTCGCCATAGGCTTCAACCTCGAAACGCTGCGCCGCAGGGACACGTGGCGTGTCTTCGTAGACCACGGTCAATAACACCACCTGTTCATGCAGCACCTGGTTATGCAGCAGGTTGTGCAGCAACGCATGTGGGACGGCATCCGGACGAGCCGTCAAAAACACCGCCGTCCCCTGAACACGATGGGGCGGTTGCACGCTGATACTGCTGATGAAGATCGGCAACGGCAGGCCGCCTTCGTCGATACGCTCGACCAGCAGCTGCTTGCCGCGCTTCCAGGTGGTCATCAGGATGAACAGCGCAATACCGGCCAGGAACGGGAATGCGCCGCCCTGCACCACTTTAGGAACGTTGGCCGCGAAGAACATGCCGTCGACGAACAGGCAGCCCGCCAGGATCGGAATCGCGATGAATGGCGACCATTTCCAGGCCAACAGCATCACCGAGGCCACCAGGATCGTCGTGCAGAGCATGGTGCCCGTCACCGCCACGCCGTAGGCCGAGGCCAGTGCGCCGGAAGACTCGAAACCCAGCACCAGCAGGATCACGCCAACCATCAGCGTCCAGTTCACCGCGCCGATGTAGATCTGGCCCTGGGCGTCACTGGAGGTGTGCTGAATGTACATGCGCGGGATGTAACCCAGCTGGATCGCCTGCAGGGTCATGGAGAACGCGCCGGAGATCACCGCCTGGGACGCGATAATGGTCGCCAGCGTAGAGAGGCCGATCAACGGCAGCAGCGCCCAACTCGGCGCCAGCAGGTAGAACGGGTTACGCACCGCTTCCGGGTTCTCGATCACCACGGCGCCCTGGCCGAAGTAGTTGAGCACCAGCGCAGGCAGCACCAGGGCGAACCAGGCACGGGAAATCGGCTTGCGACCGAAGTGGCCCATGTCGGCGTAGAGCGCTTCGGCGCCGGTCAGCGCCAGCACCACCGCGCCCAGCACGGCAACACCGATGCCCGGATGGTCGAGGAAGAAGCGCAGCGCCCACAGCGGGTTGACCGCGTTCAGCACCTCGGGCTGCTGGATGATCCCGTGGATACCCAGAACGCCCAGGGTGACGAACCACAGCACCATGATCGGACCGAACATCACGCCGATGCGCGCCGTGCCATGGCGCTGGATCAGAAACAGCCCCACCAGCACGATCAGCGCGATCGGCACCACCCAGTGATCCAGGCCGTCGAACGCCAGCTCCATGCCTTCGACCGCCGAGAGCACCGAAATCGCCGGGGTGATCATGCTGTCGCCGTAGAACAGCGCCGCACCGAACAACCCGAAGACGATCATGGTCGCCTGCAGCCTCGGATACTTGGCCGAAGCCCGGCGGGCCAGCGCCGTGAGGGCCATGATCCCGCCTTCGCCGTCGTTGTCGGCGCGCAGCACCAGGGCCATGTACTTGAATGAGACGACCCAGACCAGCGCCCAGAAAATCAGCGACAGGATGCCCAGTACCGCATCATGCCCGGCCTGCACCCCATAACCGCCGACGAAAACCTCCTTGATGGTATACAGCGGGCTGGTGCCGATATCGCCATATGCCACCCCGACCGCCCCCACCAGCAAACTCAAGGGCTTGGCTGACGAATGACCGGTATCGGCCTGACTGGTTGCATGACCCATTAACTACTCCTGAAACCCTGACTCGAGTGCTGCGATGTGCAGTATCGGGATTGACCCGCCGCGCACCGGTAAATTCAGATGGTCCCGGCCAACAAGGGTTGCCGGGTTCAACGCCGCGAAGCATAGCGCAGCACTCGTCGTAATTCTCGGTATAACGCTGGTCAATCGCGTCTCTCATCGCTAGAATTGCGCACTTTTTGATCAGAGGCGCACCAAGCGCCCAGTCAGTGCCCGGGCCAGACGCCGGGGCATACCTACGCCGAGGTTAGTCATGTCCACCGTCACCACGTCTGCCGCCCCCAAGGTCGGCTTCGTTTCCCTGGGTTGCCCGAAGGCCCTGGTCGATTCCGAGCGCATCCTCACCCAGTTGCGCATGGAAGGCTATCAGGTCGTGCCGACCTATGAAGACGCCGACGTCGTCGTGGTCAACACCTGCGGTTTCATCGACAGCGCCAAGGCCGAATCCCTGGACACCATCGGTGAAGCCATCGCCGAAAACGGCAAGGTGATCGTCACCGGTTGCATGGGCGTGGACGAGAGCGTCATCCGCAACGTGCACCCGAGCGTGCTGGCCGTGACCGGTCCGCAGCAGTACGAGCAGGTGGTCAACGCCGTGCATGACGCAGCGCCGCCAAAGCTCGATCACAACCCGCTGATCGACCTGGTGCCGCCGCAAGGCATCAAGCTGACTCCGCGCCACTACGCGTACCTGAAGATTTCCGAAGGCTGCAACCATAGCTGCAGCTTCTGCATCATCCCGTCCATGCGCGGCAAGCTGGTCAGCCGTCCGGTGGGCGATGTGCTCGACGAAGCCCAGCGCCTGGTCAAGGCCGGCGTCAAGGAGCTGCTGGTCATCTCCCAGGACACCAGCGCCTACGGCGTCGACGTCAAGTACCGCACCGGTTTCTGGAACGGCCAGCCGGTCAAGACCCGCATGACCGAACTGTGCGTGGCCTTGAGCTCGCTGGGTGTGTGGGTGCGCATGCACTATGTCTACCCGTACCCGCACGTGGACGAGATCATCCCGCTGATGGCCGAAGGCAAGATCCTGCCGTACCTGGACATCCCGTTCCAGCACGCCAGCCCCAAGATCCTCAAGCTGATGAAACGCCCGGCCTTCGAAGACAAGACCCTGGCGCGCATCAAGAAATGGCGCGAGCAGTGCCCGGACCTGATCATCCGTTCGACCTTCATCGTGGGCTTCCCGGGCGAGACCGAAGAAGACTTCCAGTACCTGCTGGACTGGCTGACCGAAGCGCAGCTGGACCGCGTCGGTTGCTTCCAGTACTCGCCGGTCGAAGGTGCACCGGCCAACCTGCTGGACGCGCCGATCGTACCTGACGACGTCAAGCAGGAGCGCTGGGATCGCTTCATGGCGCACCAGCAGGCCATCAGCGCCGCGCGCCTGCAGATGAAGATCGGCAAGGAAATCGAAGTGCTGATCGACGAAGTGGACGAGCAAGGCTTCGTTGGCCGTTCGTTCTTCGACGCGCCGGAAATCGACGGTAACGTGTTCGTCGAAAGCGACCGCGATCTGAAGCCGGGCGACAAGGTCCTGTGCCGCGTGGTCGATGCCGACGAGTATGACCTGTGGGCTGAGCCGGTCTAAAGGCCTCCACCTGTAGCAGTCCGGCTTGCCGGCGATATCGGCCTCAAGTACGCCGACGCCGGCAAGCCGGACTGCTACGGGCGCATACCCCTGGCTCGCCAACCCCGCCCTTGAACGGCGGGGTTTGTTTTTTCTGGCTATCGTCTCCACATAAGGACAACGAAAAGCACAGGAGACGCGGCAACATGGCCCACCACTCGGTCATTTACCTGCCCAAGAAACACGACTACGCCGAACTGACCCGGGTCTGGGAGGCGTCCGTGCGGGCGACCCATGACTTTCTGCCGGAAAACTACATCACCCTGCTGCGCAACCTGCTGGAAACCCAGTATCTGGATGCCGTGAACCTGTTCTGCACCCGCGACTCGCGCCTGAACATCACAGGCTTTGGCGGCACCACGCCGGGCAAACTGGAAATGCTGTTCATCGCGCCGGACTACCGCGGCATGGGGCTTGGCAAGAAGCTGCTGGACTACGCCATCGAGAACTACCGGGTGACTGAACTGGACGTCAACGAACAGAACCCGCAGGCGCTGGGCTTCTACGAGAAGCAGGGGTTCGAGATTGCCGGGCGCTCGGAAGTGGACGGCCTGGGCAGGCCGTACCCGATGTTGCGGATGAGGTTGAAAGCCCACAGATGATCCGTAGCAGCACGGCTTGCCGGCGGGGCGGTGTGTCTGTGACGAATGTACCGCCTGACACACCGCTCCCGCCGGCAAGCCGTGCTGCTACGGGAACTGGCGCTAGTGTTTCAGGCTCTCCAGCAACACCCTGTTGAACTGCTGCGGATCCTGAATCTGCGGCGCATGCCCCAGCCCTGCGAACTCCACCAAGGTGGCCTGGGGAAGGAGTTTGGCCACCGCCTTGCCAAGCTCCGGATAGTTGCCCAGCGTCTTGCGTAGCGCCTCTGGCGCGGCATCCTTGGCGATTGCTGTGTTGTCCTTCTGCCCGATGAACAGCACGGTCGGCATCTTCAGCTTTTCGAAATCGTAGAACACCGGCTGGTTGAAGATCATCTGGTAGGTCTGCGCCGAGGCGCGGGCCACTTCTTCCTTGCCCTTGCCGTTGAACATGCCCGCCTGCATCTGCACCCAGTGATCGAATTCAGGCCGCCATTCGTTGGCGTAGTAGGTCGATTGCTGATACTTGCGAATGCTCTCGGCGTTGGTCTTCAGCTCGCGAGCGTACCAGTCATCGAAGCTGCGATCCGGCACCCCCTTGGCTTTCCAGTCTTCAAGGCCGATGGGGTTGACCAGCAGCAGTTGATCCACCTGCTCGGGGTACATCAACGCAAAACGGGTCGCCAGCATGCCGCCCATGGAATGCCCGACCACGGTCACATGATCGATGCCCAACTGGGTCAGCAGCGCCCGGGTGTTCTGCGCCAGTTGCTCGAAGGAGTATTTGTAGTCCGCAGGTTTGCTGGAGCGACAGAAGCCGATCTGGTCCGGCGCCACCACCCGGTAACCCGCCGCGGTCAGCGCCTTGATGCTGCCTTCCCAGGTCGCGCCGCAGAAATTCTTGCCGTGCAGCATCACCACGCTGCGCCCGTTGGGCGTACCGGTCGGCTTGATGTCCATGTAGCCCATCTGCACCTGGACACCCTGGGATTCGAAACGGAAATCCTGAGCCGGATACGGGTAGGTGAAGCCTTCCAGTTGCGGGCCATAGGACTGTGCCTCAGCGGCCATCAGTGGCAGGCTGACACTCATCAGCAAGGCGGGTAGCCATTTGGTCATGAAAAAGCTCCAGACAAAGTGGGAATTGAGAGCAGACCTGCGCCGCCCCCGGAAAAATCCCCCGAATGGAGTCTTATTCGGTCTGCATTTTCAATGTTGCCGCGATTAACGGTGCTTGCACGGGTACAATAGGCACCTTTCCCTTCTTGCTACGGCTTTTCTCATGACTGATCCCATTCGCCTTTCCAAACGCCTCATCGAGCTGACCGGCTGCTCGCGCCGCGAAGCCGAGTTGTACATCGAGGGCGGCTGGGTCACGGTGGACGGCGTGGTCGTCGACGAGCCGCAATTCAAGGTCGAGAACCAGACCGTCGCCCTCAGCCCCGACGCCAAGGCCGTGACCCCGGAAGCGGTGACCATTCTGTTCAACGTACCTGCCGGCATGAGCCCGGAAAAGGCGTTGGCACTGATCTCCCCGGCGTCGCTGTCGGCCGAGCACAGCATCGGCAAGCGCCCGCTCAAGGGGCACTTCCTGCGTCTGGAAGCGATCTCGACCCTGCAAGCCAATGCCAGTGGCCTGATGGTGTTCAGCCAGGACTGGAAAATCCTGCGCAAGCTCACCGATGACCGCAGCAAGATCGAACAGGAATACGTGGTCGAGATCGACGGCGAAATGGCTCCCCACGGACTCAACCGCCTCAATCACGGCCTGATGTACAAAGGCACGGAGCTGCCGAAGGTCAAGGCCAGCTGGCAGAACGAGACTCGCCTGCGCTTCGCCATGAAGAACCCGCAGCCGGGAATCATCGCCCAGCTCTGCCAGGCGGTGGGGCTCAAGGTCGTGTCGATCCGGCGGATCCGCATCGGCGGCGTGTCCATCGGCAAGGTGCCCGAAGGCCAGTGGCGCTACATGACCGACAAAGAGAAGTTCTGACCTTTTTTTCAGCGCGATGCCTGCGGGCGCGCGCTCATGCACGAACAACAGGAAACACGCATCATGATGAACAACGACGTACTGCGCAGCATTCGCTACATGCTTGATCTCCACGAAACCAAGGTGGTCGAAATCATCAAGCTGGGCGGGCTCGACGTCACCAAGGCGCAAATCACCGCCTTCCTCAAGAAAGACGAAGAAGAAGGCTTCGAGCCTTGCAGCGATGAAGTGATGGCCTACTTTCTCGACGGCCTGGTGTTTTTCAAGCGCGGCAAGGACGAGAGCCGCCCGCAACTGCCCGTCGAATTGCCGATGACCAACAACATCGTGCTCAAGAAGCTGCGCGTGGCCTTCGAACTCAAGGAAGAAGACATGCACGCAATCCTCAACGCGGCCGACTTCCCGGTTTCAAAGCCTGAACTCAGCGCGCTGTTCCGCAAGGCGGGCCACAACAACTACCGCCCCTGCGGCGATCAACTGCTGCGCAATTTCCTGCGCGGCCTGACCACGCGCGTTCGCGGTTGAGTCTCGCAGGCGCCCGATGACGACGGCCTACAGCGTCTCCCCCATTGGCTTCATGCGTTCCTGCTTCAAGGAAAAGTTCGCCATCCCGCGCCAGCCACAACTGGCGCCTGCTGCCCGTGGCGTGCTGGAACTGGTCGCGCCGTTCGACCAGGGCGACGCGGTGCAAGGGCTGGAGCAAGTCAGCCACGTGTGGCTGCTGTTCCTGTTCCACCAAGCGCTGGAAGACAAGCCACGGCTCAAGGTTCGCCCTCCTCGCCTGGGCGGCAACCAGTCGATGGGGGTGTTCGCCACCCGCGCCACCCACCGCCCCAACGGCATCGGCCAGTCGGTGGTCAAGCTGGAAAGGGTCGAAGCCAACCGGCTGTGGCTGTCCGGTATCGACCTGCTGGACGGCACGCCGGTACTGGACGTCAAACCCTACGTGCCCTACGCCGACGTGATCGACGGTGCCACCAACACCATGGCTGCGGCGGCGCCCGAGCTGATTCCCGTGCAATGGGATGACAGTGCGCTGGTGCAGGCCCGCGAACACGGATTGCGCCTGGATGAGCCGCTGGTGGAACTGATCGAACAGTGCCTGGCCCAGGACCCTCGTCCGGCATACCAGGTGCCGGCGCCAGAGCGTCGCTACGGCGCGCAATTCTGGGACCTGGACGTGCGCTGGCATTACCCGCAGCCGGAGTTGATTCGGGTGCTGGAAGTGGTTCGATCAACCATTTGATGAACGCCCCTCTCCCGTAGCAGCACGGCTTGCCGGCGGGGGCGGTGTGTCAGACGGCACATCCATCACCGATACACCGCTCCCGCCGGCAAGCCGTGCTGCTACGGTCGGGGTTTGCAAATCCTGAACAACACCCACAAAAAAACCGCCTGGTCCGTGACCTCCAGGCGGTTTTTTTCAGACGCCAAGTTGCTGGTGCCTGTACTGACCTGGTCGCGGATGAACCCGCCCCCACAGTGATTGTGAGAGCGCCTCATCCGCGATCAGGTCCGATTCTGTGTGCTTACTTCTCGACGAATGCGCGCTCGATCAGGTAGTCACCCGGCTCACGCATGCGTGGCGAAACGGTCAGGCCGAAGCTGTTCAGCACTTCGCTGGTCTCGTCGAGCATGCTCGGGCTGCCGCACAGCATGGCGCGGTCGTCCTGCGGGTTGATCGGTGGCAGACCGATGTCGCTGAACAGCTTGCCGCTGCGCATCAGGTCGGTCAGGCGGCCTTCGTTCTCGAACGGCTCGCGGGTAACGGTCGGGTAGTAGATCAGCTTGTCGCGCAGCGCTTCGCCGAAGAATTCGTTCTGCGGCAGGTGCTCGGTGATGAACTCGCGATAGGCGACTTCGTTCACGTAGCGCACGCCGTGGCACAGGATGACCTTCTCGAAACGCTCGTAGGTTTCAGGGTCTTGGATCACGCTCATGAACGGCGCAAGACCAGTGCCGGTGCTGAGCAGGTACAGGTGCTTGCCTGGCTTCAGGTCATCCAGCACCAGCGTGCCGGTAGGCTTCTTGCTGATGATGATCTCGTCGCCTTCCTTCAGGTGCTGCAGCTGGGAAGTCAGCGGGCCGTCCGGCACCTTGATGCTGAAGAATTCCAGATGCTCTTCCCAGTTCGGGCTGGCGATGGAGTAGGCACGCATGAGCGGGCGCCCGTTGGGCTGCTGCAGACCGATCATGACGAACTGACCGTTCTCGAAACGCAGACCTGGATCACGGGTGCACTTGAAACTGAAAAGGGTGTCGTTCCAGTGATGAACGCTGAGGACACGCTCGTGATTCATGTTGCTCATGGTACGTGGGAACTCCTGAATATTTGCATGCGCCAATCAAAGCGCCATTGCGCAATATTCTAGTGGCAGACACAATATCTGTTAACTGAATTATCAAGATATGGGTTATCGGTTATATAGATATGCGATTTACTCTCCGTCAGCTGCAAGTCTTCGTCGCCGTGGCCCAGCAGGAAAGCGTTTCCCGCGCTGCCGTGCAGCTGTCTCTGTCGCAATCTGCGGCCAGTACCTCCATTACCGAACTGGAGCGCCAATCCAGTTGCCAGCTGTTCGACCGGGCGGGCAAGCGCCTGAGCCTGAACGCCACCGGGCGCCAGTTGCTGCCCCAGGCCGTGGCCTTGCTGGACCAGGCCAAGGAAATCGAAGACCTGCTCAACGGCAAGTCCGGCTTCGGCTCGCTGGCGGTGGGCGCCACCCTGACCATCGGCAACTACCTGGCCACCCTGCTGATCGGCAGCTTCATGCAGCGCCACCCGGAGAGCCAGGTGAAGCTGCATGTGCAGAACACCGCCAACATCGTGCAACAGGTGGCTCACTATGAAATCGACCTGGGCCTGATCGAGGGCGATTGCAGCCACCCCGATATCGAAGTGCAAACCTGGGTTGAGGATGAACTGGTGGTGTTCTGCGCCCCGCAGCATCCGCTGGCCAAGCGCGGCCAGGCCACCTTGAAAGAGCTGACCCACGAGGCCTGGATTCTGCGGGAACAGGGTTCAGGGACGCGGCTGACGTTCGACCAGTCCATGCGCCATCACCTCAACAGCCTCAACGTGCGGCTTGAGCTTGAGCACACCGAAGCGATCAAGCGCGCGGTGGAATCGGGGCTGGGGATTGGCTGTATCTCACGCCTGGCGCTGCGCGATGCGTTTCGCCGGGGCAGCCTGGTGGCGGTGGAAACCCCTGAGCTGGACCTGGTGCGGCAGTTCTACTTCATCTGGCACAAGCAGAAGTACCAGACGTCGGCGATCCGCGAGTTTCTGGAGCTGTGCAGGGCGTTCACCGCAGGGGTGCGGCGCAGTGACGAGATTGTGTTGCCCAGTATCGCCTGACGTTGACGCATTTCCCGTAGCAGTCCGGCTTGCCGGCGTCGGCGATTTTGAGGACGCCGACGCCGGCAAGCCGGACTGCTACAGGAATGTATTCAGCTCAGCAGGATCAGGCCCCAGACCACCGCAATCATGCTCAAGGCCACGAATTGCGCGGCGCTGCCCATGTCCTTGGCGTTCTTGGAGAGTGGGTGACGGTCCAGGGAAATGCGGTCGATGGCCGCCTCGATGGCCGAGTTGAGCAATTCAACGATCAGCGCCAGCAGGCACACCGCAATCAGGATCGCCCTTTCGCCACGACTGACATGAAACAGGAACGACAGCGGAATCAGAATGACGTTGAGCAGCACCAGTTGCCGGAAGGCGGCTTCGCCCTTGAAAGCGGCAACCAGCCCGTCGAGGGAATAGCCTGCGGCGTTGAGCACGCGTTTGAATCCGGTTTGGCCTTTGAACGGTGACGTCATGAGGGAAACTTACTGATAAATGAAGACGAGGGAGGCTAGTTCAGCGACAGTCAAAAAAGTGTGAAGGTCTGCCGCCGAATGCCTTGAAACAGAGCGAAAACGCGCAAATCAGTTGGGCGAAATCGATTCCAGTTGTTGCAGCAACAGCGCGGCCTGGGTACGGGTGCGCACGTTCAGCTTGCGGAAGATCGCCGTGACGTGGGCCTTGATGGTGGCCTCCGAAACGTTGAGTTCGTAGGCAATCTGCTTGTTAAGCAGCCCTTCGCAGACCATGGTCAGCACCCGGAACTGCTGCGGCGTGAGGCTCGCAAGCCCTTCGCTGGCCGCGCGGGCTTCATCCGAGACTCGCACGCTTTCATTCACCTGCGGCGGCCACCAAACATCGCCATCGAGCACGGTGCGCACTGCCTGCTGGATGGTTTCCAGGGAGCTGGACTTGGGAATGAAGCCGCTGGCACCAAACTCCTTGGACTTGACCACCACGGCCGCTTCTTCCTGGGCCGACACCATCACCACCGGCACCTGCGGATACTGGCCACGCAACAGCACCAGCCCGGAAAAACCATAGGCGCCGGGCATGTTCAGATCCAGCAGGACCAGATCCCAATCGGATTTTTCAGTGAGGCGCTTTTCTAGGCTAGCGATGCTTTCGGCTTCGACCAGTCGGGCATCGGGGCCCAGGCCAAGCGTCAGCGCTTGATGCAAGGCACTGCGGAATAAAGGATGGTCATCGGCGATCAGGATTTCGTAGTTCATTTCATGATCCTGTTTATAAGTGAGCGCCGACGGATTCAGCCCTCACGATGGCATCGGTAAATGCCAGCCTTCATCACCGTGTGCCACTGCGGCGCAAACCACGCCAAAAGCACGGGATACAAGGCGTTCGAACATTCATGCGGCGCCAAGGATGCCCAGCGAAGCCGGGGTGGTCAAGCTCGACGGTTTACGGCACAGTCTGCGGCCCTGAATCGACGAGTGCCATCATGCAACGACACGCCCTGCGAGCGGACCTGCTCATGCTCCTGACCGCCATGATCTGGGGCTCAGGCTTCGTCGCACAGACTGCGGGCATGGATCACATCGGCCCCTACCTGTTTTCCGGCCTGCGCTTTGCGCTGGGCTCGATCTGCCTGCTGCCGCTGATCCTGCGCCGCCCGGCCAGCGGCCCTGCCCCGGAACCCTTGATGACCCGCGGCCTGCTGCAAGGCGGCATCGTCATGGGCATCGCGCTGGCGCTGGGCATCAACCTGCAACAGGTGGGGCTGCTGTTTACCAGTGTCACCAACGCAGGCTTCATCACCGGGCTGTATGTCATTGTAGTTCCACTTCTGGGGCTGCTTCTGGGGCACAAGACCGGCATGGGCACCTGGCTCGGTTGCGTGCTGGCGGTGATCGGCATGTTCCTGCTCAGCGTCGGCGACAACTTTCATGTGGCGTCCGGTGACTGGCTGCAATTGATCGGCGCATTCGTCTGGGGTGGGCACGTGATTCTGGTGGGCCTGTTCGCCAGCCGCCATGACCCGATCCGCCTGGCGTTCCTGCAATTCGCCACCTGCTCGGTCATCAGCCTGATCCTGGCCGTGATCTTCGAGCCGATTGCACTGGACAGCATCATCGCTGCCGGCCCTGCCCTGTTGTATGGCGGCGTGTTCGCGGTGGGCGTCGGATACACCTTGCAGGTGGTGGCGCAGAAGCACGCCATCGCCTCCCACGCTGCGATCATTCTGTCGCTGGAAGCAGTGTTCGCCGCGATTGCCGGCGCGTGGTTTCTCGGCGAGGCGTTACAACTGCGTGGGTATGTAGGCTGCGCGCTGATGCTGGCGGGGATGTTGCTGGCGCAGCTGTGGCCGAGGAAAGAATCCGCCTAAAGAAACGGCTTGAGATGGCTGTGGGGGGCGTCGTCCGGGTCGATGGGCAACAGGAACTTGGCGCCCAGGTAGTGGGCGCTGAACACATCCAGGTAGGCGTCCAGCACCCCTGCGGCCTGTTGATCGCCGGCAAGTTCCAGACACAACGCCGCCACCTCGGCCGTGCAGAAATGATCGTCGCGCTTGGAGCGGCGCAGCCGATAGCGTGACATCTGCTCAGGTTCAAGGCTCAGCACCGGCAGATTGTCCAGATAGGGGCTCTTGCGAAACATCTTGCGCGCCTCGGGCCAGGTGGCATCGAGGAGAATGAACAGCGGACGCTTGCCCGGCTGCGGCGTCACCTGGGTGACCACCCGCTCGGGCGCCACGAACTCACCCGGGAACACGATGTAAGGCTGCCACTGCGGATCATTGAGCAGCGCCGGGAGCTTTTCGTCCACCTCGGTTCGCGACCAACTGAATGCCTCGGTGTCCTTGATGACATCGGCAATCAGCCAACCCGTGTTGGTGGGTTTCAACGGCTCGGTGTCATACATCAGCAGACAGACTGCCGACTGCGCCTGAACCTCTGGTTTCCACGCGCACAGGCAGTAGCTTTTGATCACCCGGCATCTTGCACAGCGAGGCGCGCGCGAGCCTCGCGCAATGAACGGCTTGGTGCTGCGGGCCAGGCGTTCGGCGCGCAGACGCGAGACGGCATGGCTCATGAGGCAAGGCGCCCGGGTAACGGCAGCGGGCAGCAGGAAAACAACGACACAGGGAACATCCGGCAGGAAAAAGTCGCCGCAGTTTACCAGAGGCCGCCGGATCTCTGGTGTCGGCCTTGGCGACTCCCCTATACTGCCCGGCCTTGAAAGCCTTATGTCACCAGTGAACGCCTGCCGTTGTCGCCGGTCCAACACCGTTCATTGCTCCAGGAGAATCCAATGCTGCGCCTCATCGCCCCCGCGCTTACGCTCTTGCTCGTTGCCCCTCTGTGCGCCAACGCGGCGTCCAAACAGGACTACGAACTCAACAAGGAGCTTGAACAGGTCGCTGCGAAAAGCAACGTCGGAAAGCCCAACGCGCTCAGCGAAGACATTCTGGACAACGGCTACACCGTCGAAGGCAAGGTGCTCATCAACCACCTGAGCGTGCAGGCCGGCCAGGCTGCGCAAATGCGCGAGAACCCGGACCTGATGGGTCGCCAGCTGGGCACCAGCGTCTGCCGCAATGCTGGATACCGCCAGTTGATGGCCAAGGGCGCGGTACTGCGTTACGACTTCCGCGAATACAAGACCGATCGCCCGATCACCACTCAGCAGATCACCGCAGCCGACTGCGCCGCAAAACCGCCTACCAAGAAGAAGTAACCTGCCCTGCTAGCAGGCTGCGCGCCGTTGCTGATCTTCGGCGCGCAATTCGGCGACCAGCGCCTGAAGATAGTACGAGCGCCGGCCGTTCTGGCTCAGGCGCCTGACGCATTCCTGCTCCAGCGTGCAACGACTGCTGCGCGCCGACTCGATCAGCGAGTGGTACAGCTCCTGATCGACTTCCAGCCTGATGATTTCCATTTCATCCTCCCTGGCCCGTCCACGCCAGACGTGCACGTGGGCAAACCTCGATGACCGCCGTTCGACGCGGCACCCGACATTCGGGCCCGTCGATGCTATCCAGGTTGCAATGGCATTACTCTGCCATCTCTTTCAGTAAATCAGAGCGCTGACGCCTCATGCTGGCTTCCGACGAGTGGAAAGCAGGTTGCCCGATGCTCGCAAAGAGTCGTTGCCAGCGTGGATTGTTGGGCACATCATCGAGTCAGCCGCTGTACCTACCGTATTGATTCATCGTGTTTCACGGGCAAGACAGGGGGTTGCCTGTCACAGTCGTCACGCACACTATTTTCTTTTCAACCCAAGGACATAGGCAGAATCAACGTGGCGTCAGCCTGTCGCCATCGAGCAATTGACCCTGGCCCCCGATCGGCTGTGAGCAGCGACGCATGAAGCGTCGTGATCCTGTGGCAACGCACCGGATCAATGATTCTGCAGAAGGAGAAAGTCTGAATGCCTTATGTACCCAATGATCTGTTGTCCCGCCATTTCCAGAGCAACGGAATGGACCTGACCGCCAAGGTCGAAGAACAACTCAACCTGGTGGCCCCCAACAGCCCCAATCTTGCGCTGTACCGAGACATGATGCTGACCGTCCTGCGCATGGCCCAGGACGACAGCAACCGCTGGAACGCCAAAATCGTCCTTCAGGCCCTGCGCGAACTGGACAATGCTTTCCGTGTGCTGGAACAGTTCCGGGGCCGGCGCAAGGTCACGGTGTTCGGCTCGGCCCGCACGCCGCTTGAGCACCCGGTGTACGCCCTGGCTCGTGAGCTGGGTGCCAAACTTGCCGCCTCCGACCTCATGGTGATCACCGGCGCAGGCGGCGGGATCATGGCCGCCGCTCACGAAGGCGCCGGGCTCGACTACAGCCTGGGCTTCAACATCACCCTGCCTTTCGAACAACACGCCAACGCCACCGTCGACGGGACGGGCAACCTCTTGCCCTTCCACTTCTTCTTCACCCGCAAGCTGTTTTTCGTCAAGGAGGCCGATGCCCTGGTGCTCTGCCCGGGCGGTTTCGGCACCCTGGATGAAGCGCTGGAAGTGCTGACACTGATCCAGACCGGCAAGAGTCCGCTGGTGCCCGTGGTGCTGCTGGATGCACCGGGCGGCACATTCTGGGAGGGAGCCCTGAGCTTTATCAGGAACGAACTGGAAGCCAACCGCTACATCCTGCCCAGCGACATGAACCTGCTGAAACTGGTGTACAGCGCCGACGAGGCCGTGGCCGAGATCAACCAGTTCTACAGCAACTTCCACTCAAGCCGCTGGCTGAAGAACACCTTCGTGATTCGCATGCACCATGCCCTGAGCGAACAGGCGCTGTCGCAGATTCAGGAGAGCTTCGCCGACCTGCGCCTGAGCGATGATTTTCATCAGCACAGCTATCAGGAAGAACACGACGAAGCGCAGTTCAGCCACCTCACCCGCCTGGCGTTCAAGTTCACCGGGCGCAACCATGGACGTCTGCGTGAGTTGGTGAATTTCATCAACCAGAGCGAAAACTGGGCGAAGCCGGTGCAAGGTATCAAAGCCACCGGTCGCGAACCCCTGCAGGCGACGTGAAACCGATCCGGTAGCAGTCCGGCTAAGCGGCGTCAGCGATCTTGCGGACGCCCCCGCCGGCAAGCCGTGCTGCTACGAACAGACAACACAAATCCCGCGCGGACACCGCAAATCCCGTAGCAGCCGGGCTTGCCCGCGGGAGCGATCTCGAACACGCCCACGCGATATCAGTCGTCGTAGCCCTTCCCACTAAGCAGACGGCTGATGAGTTCCGGCGGATAACCCCGATAACTGAGAAAGCGCATCTGCTGCCCACGCTCGCGGGCATCCTGGGGCAATTGCCCACCGAACTTGCGCTGCCAGCACTCTTCCAGCTTCTCTCGCCAGTCAATGCCGCACTCGCGAAGCGCCAGTTCAATATCGGCACGCTGCAAGCCACGCTGCCCCAGCTCTTCGCGAATACGCAAAGGGCCGTAGCCGGACCGGGCACGGTAGGAAACAAAACTTTCGAGATAACGGGATTCGGAAAGCAGACCCTCTTCCGTCAGACGATCGAGCTCCGTTTCGATCAATTCAGGAGGGGCGCCTCGCTGACGCAACTTGCGCGTCAGCTCGACCCGACCGTGCTCGCGACGTGCGAGCAGGTCCATTGCAGTACGCCGTACAGCGACGGGCGTATCAAGCTCTACCGACATGACAGCAATCAGATGTCAGCGTCTTCGACTTCAGCGATGTCGTCTTCGGCAACGCGAGACGATTGGGCTTTGACGTCAGGCGCAGCAGTCAGCAGTTTTTCGCGGATTTGCTTCTCCAGGGTCGCACCGATTTCCGGGTTGTCCTGCAGGAACTTGGCCGAGTTGGCTTTACCCTGGCCGATCTTGTTGCCCTGGTAGCTGTACCAGGCGCCGGATTTTTCCAGCAGACCGTGCAGCACACCCAGATCGATGATTTCGCCGTTACGGTAGATGCCCTTGCCGTACAGGATCTGGAATTCAGCCTGACGGAAAGGAGGAGCTACCTTGTTCTTGACGACCTTGACGCGGGTTTCGCTGCCGACCACTTCGTCGCCATCCTTGACGGCGCCGGTGCGGCGGATGTCCAGACGAACCGAGGCGTAGAACTTCAGCGCGTTACCACCGGTGGTGGTTTCAGGGCTGCCGAACATCACGCCGATCTTCATGCGGATCTGGTTGATGAAGATGACCAGGCAGTTGGCGTTCTTGATGTTACCGGTGATTTTACGCAGCGCCTGAGACATCAGACGGGCTTGCAGGCCGACGTGCATGTCGCCCATTTCACCTTCGATTTCAGCTTTTGGCACCAGCGCGGCAACGGAGTCGACTACGATGACGTCGATGGCGTTGGAGCGCACCAGCATGTCGGTGATTTCCAGGGCCTGCTCACCGGTGTCCGGCTGCGAGACCAGCAGGTCGTCGACGTTGACGCCCAGCTTGCCGGCGTACTCCGGATCAAGCGCGTGTTCGGCGTCGACGAACGCACAGGTGGCGCCCATCTTCTGCGCTTCGGCAATGACCGACAGGGTCATGGTGGTTTTACCGGAAGACTCCGGGCCGTAGATTTCAACGATCCGGCCTTTTGGCAGACCGCCGATACCCAGTGCGATATCGAGACCCAGCGAACCGGTGGAGATAGCAGGAATAGCCTGACGGTCATGATCGCCCATGCGCATGACTGCGCCTTTGCCGAACTGACGCTCGATCTGACCCAAGGCCGCAGCCAAGGCTTTCTTCTTGTTGTCGTCCATTGAAGTCCTCTCGTAATCGGTTAGGCCTGATGGCCGATATAACTGTATAAGTGAACAGTATTATTCCACAGGGTTGAGCCCGCGCCTACCCCTGATTTGGTATTTCTGCCTGAGTGAGCTGGATCAGCCCCTCTAGAGCGGCCTTCACCGTTTGTCGGCGCACCTGATCGCGGTCACCGGCGAACTGAAAGCGTCGGGCAATCAGCTGCTCCCCAGCCCCCCAGCAGATCCACACCGTACCCACCGGTTTTTCCACTGACCCACCATCGGGACCGGCCACACCGCTGACCGCGACCGAGAACCGGGCGCTGCTGTTGTCCTGTGCGCCCCGGGCCATGGCCTGGACCACTTCCTGGCTGACCGCCCCGACCTGCTCGAACAGATCAGGCGCAACGCCCAACTGCCGGGTTTTCTGCTGGTTGGAATAAGTGACGTAGCCAGCCTGGAACCACGCCGAGCTGCCGGCAATGCGGGTGATGGCCTCGGCGATGCCCCCGCCGGTGCAGGATTCAGCGGTACTCACTTGCGCATGTACCTTTAACAGCTGCTGCCCAAGGGTGGCAGCCAGTTGAGTGATGTCATCCACAGCGATTCTCCGAATGTTCCGGGCAAGCGCCACACGCTACACGAGCGTGCCGGCAGTGCAAGACAGGACGCGACTGCCCGGCAACCGCGCCTGTCAGATGGTCTATGCGGGCTCCAGCGGAACGGGGCATTTCTTGGGTGGCTTGATGGTCTCGGTGACGGTTTCCCGCGGTCGCTGCCGGGCCTCTTCCAGGGTGATGAAGCGTCCGTTGGTGGCGTCCCGTGCGCGTTTGCGTTTTTTCATATGAAAGTCCTTTTTCATGCCGGTCCGGAATCGGACCGCAGCCCCCACATCCTAGACAGCTGCAGCGGCAAAATGTGGCCCCGGAAACGCGCCGTGACGAATAACCCGGACCTGCGAGCCACGAGCGTGCGTGATACCCTTGGCCCCATCGCAAAAGCAATCGGATCTGGCGTCGACCCACGTAGGTGGAGTTCCACGCCACGCGCTCCATTTGCCCCAATCTTCCAACGAATTTGCCTAAATAACTGATGAATAAAGCAATTTCCGATCTCTCGTCGCACACACCCATGATGCAGCAATACTGGAAGCTGAAGAACCAGCATCCAGACCAGTTGATGTTCTATCGCATGGGTGACTTCTACGAGATTTTCTACGAAGACGCCAAGAAAGCCGCCAAGCTGCTGGACATCACCCTGACCGCCCGCGGGCAGTCGGCCGGGCAAAGCATCCCGATGTGCGGCATTCCCTACCACGCCGCCGAAGGCTACCTGGCCAAGCTGGTCAAGCTGGGCGAATCCGTGGTGATCTGCGAGCAGATTGGCGACCCGGCGACCAGCAAGGGCCCGGTCGAACGTCAGGTGGTGCGCATCATCACCCCAGGTACCGTGAGCGACGAAGCGCTGATGGACGAGCGCCGCGACAACCTGATCGCCGCCGTGCTGGGTGACGAGCGCCTGTTCGGCCTGGCCGTGCTGGACATCACCAGTGGCAATTTCACCGTTCAGGAAATCAAGGGCTGGGAAAACCTGCTGGCCGAGCTTGAGCGCATCAACCCGGTCGAGCTGTTGATCCCGGACGACTGGCCACAAGGGCTGCCTGCCGAGAAACGCCGCGGCTCGCGCCGTCGCGCACCATGGGATTTCGAGCGGGATTCGGCACACAAGAGCCTGTGCCAACAGTTCTCCACCCAGGACCTCAAAGGCTTCGGGTGCGAGACCCTGACGCTTGCAATCGGCGCCGCCGGCTGCCTGCTGAGCTACGCCAAGGAAACCCAGCGCACCGCCCTGCCCCATTTGCGCAGCCTGCGCCACGAGCGCATGGACGATACGGTCATCCTCGACGGCGCCAGCCGCCGCAACCTGGAGCTGGATACCAACCTGGCAGGCGGGCGCGACAACACCTTGCAGTCGGTGATGGACCGTTGCCAGACCGCCATGGCCACCCGCCTGCTGACCCGCTGGCTGAACCGCCCGTTGCGCGACCTCAAGGTGTTGCAGGCACGTCAGGAATCGATCGGCTGCTTCCTGGAGCGCTACCGGTTCGAACAGCTGCAACCGCAGCTCAAGGAAATCGGCGACCTGGAGCGCATCCTGGCGCGTATCGGCCTGCGCAATGCGCGTCCGCGCGACCTTGCCCGCCTGCGCGACGCTCTGGCGGCGCTGCCCGAGCTGCAACTGGCGCTGGCCGAACTGGAAGCCCCGCACATCCAGCAACTGGCAGTGACCACCAGCACCTACCCGGAACTGGCGGACCTGCTGCAACGGGCGATCATCGACAACCCGCCGGCGGTGATCCGTGACGGCGGTGTACTGAAGACCGGTTACGACGCCGAGCTGGACGAACTCCTGTCACTGAGTGAAAACGCCGGCCAGTTCCTGATCGACCTGGAAGCCCGCGAGAAAGCCCGCACCGGCCTTGCCAACCTCAAGGTCGGCTACAACCGGGTTCACGGCTACTTCATCGAATTGCCGAGCAAGCAGGCCGAACAGGCGCCGGCCGACTACATCCGTCGCCAGACACTCAAGGGTGCCGAGCGCTTCATCACCCCTGAGCTAAAAGAGTTCGAAGACAAGGCCCTCTCCGCGAAGAGCCGCGCCCTGGCTCGGGAAAAAATGCTTTACGAAGCATTGCTCGAAGACCTGATCGGCCACTTGGCGCCGCTGCAGGACACCGCCGCCGCGCTGGCTGAACTGGACGTGTTGAGCAACCTGGCCGAGCGTGCCCTGAACCTGGACCTCAATTGCCCACGCTTCACCGACGAGCCGTGCATGCGCATCGAGCAGGGCCGCCATCCGGTGGTCGAGCAGGTGTTGTCGACGCCTTTCGTGGCCAACGATCTGGACCTGCACGACAACACCCGCATGCTGGTGATTACCGGCCCGAACATGGGCGGTAAATCCACCTACATGCGCCAGACGGCGCTGATCGTGCTGCTGGCCCACATCGGCAGCTTCGTACCGGCGGCCAGCTGCGAGCTGTCGCTGGTGGACCGCATTTTCACCCGCATCGGCTCAAGCGATGACCTGGCGGGCGGGCGCTCGACCTTCATGGTGGAAATGAGCGAAACGGCGAACATCCTGCACAACGCCACCGACAAAAGCCTGGTGCTGATGGACGAAGTGGGCCGCGGCACCAGTACCTTCGATGGTCTGTCGCTGGCCTGGGCTGCGGCAGAATGTCTCGCCCAGTTGCGCGCCTACACCCTCTTTGCAACGCACTATTTCGAGCTGACCGTGCTGCCGGAAAGCGAGCCGCTGGTGGCCAACGTGCACCTCAATGCCACCGAGCACAACGAGCGGATCGTCTTCCTGCACCGCGTGCTGCCTGGGCCGGCCAGCCAGAGCTACGGCCTGGCCGTGGCCCAGTTGGCGGGGGTTCCAGGCAAGGTCATCAGCCGAGCCAAGGAGCATCTGCAGCGTCTGGAAACCACCAGCCTGCCCCACGAGCAGCCCAAGCCCAAGCCTGGAAAAGCGCCGGCGCCGCAGCAGGCGGACATGTTCGCCAGCCTGCCGCACCCGGTGCTCGAGGAGCTGTCGAAGCTGAAAATCGACGACATGACGCCGCGCCAAGCTATCGAATGGTTATATGGACTGCAAAACCGGATCTAACGGTGTTCGTTACAAGCTGTTAGAATCCCGCGCGGTTTGGGAACGGTACGGCCAGCAGCCGTGCCGTAAGACATCCGAGCCGCGTTCGAACACCGCCGAACCAAAGCCACGCCTGCATGCCCTGTCGGCATGGGGCTGCGCTGGCGATGTTCAGAATGGCCCGGGACCGTTCCCGACCGAGCAACCCTGACGTGAGGGGCTCTGCTGCCGCCGCCTGAGGAGAGAATTAGAAATGACCTTCGTCGTCACCGACAACTGCATCAAGTGCAAATACACCGACTGCGTAGAAGTCTGTCCGGTGGACTGCTTCTACGAAGGCCCGAACTTCCTGGTGATTCACCCGGATGAGTGCATCGACTGCGCTCTGTGCGAGCCTGAATGCCCTGCCGTAGCGATCTTCTCGGAAGACGAGATCCCGGCCGGCATGGAAAACTTCATCGAGCTGAACGCCGAGCTGGCGGATGTCTGGCCTAACGTCACCGAGCGCAAGGATCCGCTGCCGGATGCTGCGGAGTGGGATGGCAAGCCAGGCAAGATCGAGCATCTGGAGCGCTAAGCCCGGTGCGACACCAGAAAAGACCCTGCGGGGTCTTTTTTGCGTTCAGGGGCCAGAGAAAACCTGGACGTCCTTTTGCGAGGGCACTTTCCTGCAGGCGAAAAAAAGGGGCGGTTTGACCCGCCCACATTTTTTCCGTAATTCCATTTAATCCTTTGTCATCATCCTGATGAATCGCATCCTGCGATGTCCCTGAGCAGTCTTCCTTGACCGCCTGTGCCAATCCGTCGGCACAGGTCTGATATTAGTGATTTAACGATACAGAGCAACCACCCTGATTTTTCAAAAGTATTCATGAACACATAATCAACAAAAATAAACAGCAGGGAAATCAGCGACCTGTATAATTCCACTCATAATTAAAAGGCGTGTGCGCACTTGAAATAGTGCAATATCTGACAAGTCACGTAAGAAATCGCTTACAACTAAAGTAATAGATCCCTACAGATTCACTTCACACCGGATAAACATTCCTGTAGTCCGGATTAACCAATTGTTCATCGTTGTCACATCATTTCATCACATAAAAAAAGCCCCGACTGTTCGGGGCTTTTATTTGATGCTAGTTCGCCATCAACTTGCGCGAACTGCTTGTTTCACTGAAACAATGACTCACTCGACAAGCCGTTCTTCTCGAGGATTTCACGCAGGCGCTTGAGGCCCTCGACCTGAATCTGGCGAACCCTTTCACGGGTCAGGCCGATCTCCAGGCCCACATCCTCCAACGTGCTGCTTTCGTGGCCGCGCAAGCCGAAGCGGCGCACCACCACCTCGCGCTGCTTGTCGGTCAGCTCCGAGAGCCACTGGTCGATGCTCTGGGACAGATCGTCGTCCTGAAGCAGCTCGCAGGGGTCTGTAGGGCGGTCGTCGGTCAAGGTGTCGAGCAGGGTCTTGTCCGAATCCGGCCCCAGGGACACGTCAACGGAGGATACCCGCTCATTCAGGCCGAGCATGCGCTTGACCTCACCGACCGGCTTCTCGAGCAGGTTGGCGATCTCTTCGGGTGAAGGTTCGTGATCGAGCTTCTGGGTCAGTTCCCGCGCAGCGCGCAGGTAGACGTTGAGCTCCTTGACCACATGAATCGGCAGGCGGATGGTCCGCGTCTGATTCATGATCGCGCGTTCGATGGTCTGACGGATCCACCAGGTCGCGTAGGTAGAGAACCGGAAACCGCGCTCCGGATCAAATTTTTCGACCGCCCGAATCAGGCCAAGGTTGCCCTCTTCGATCAGGTCCAGCAATGACAGGCCACGATTGACGTAGCGTCTGGCGATCTTGACCACCAGGCGCAGATTGCTTTCAATCATGCGCTTGCGCCCGGCCGGATCGCCGCTTTGCGACAGACGCGCAAAGTGGACCTCCTCCTCCGGGGAAAGCAAGGGTGAAAAGCCGATTTCATTGAGGTACAGCTGCGTGGCATCCAGTGCCCGCGTGTAGTCGATGTACTTGTGCTGCTTGAGTGCTGCGGAGTTTTTGGTCTTCGCACGAACAGAAGGTGTAGCTGGCTTCTCATCCGTTGCAGAATCCAGGACGATCCCGTGCTCCATCAGGAGAACCTCGTCGTCTATGTCAAACTCCGGCACTTCTTTGTTGAGAGCCATTGTTATAGTCCTTTGATGAGTTCGACCTCAAGCTCCAGTGGCGCCTTTTTCCCTGGCATCACGTGAGCCTGTCCCCTCTACGGCAGGAACAGGCTGGTAACCGATCAACGACGCGGCAAAAATTCAAGTGGATCGACTGGCTTGCCCTGACGGCGAATCTCGAAATGGAGCTTCACCCGATCAGTCCCCGTTGACCCCATCTCGGCAATTGTCTGCCCTGCCTTGACCTGTTGCCCCTCCCGAACCAACAGCCTACGGTTGTGACCGTAAGCACTGACGTAGGTATCGCTGTGTTTGATGATTACTAACTCGCCGTAGCCCCGTAATCCACTTCCGGCGTACACCACTGAACCATCAGACGCGGCTAAAACAGGCTGTCCCAAATCACCCGCGATATCAATTCCTTTATTCAAACTACCGTTTGAAGAAAATTTGGCGATCAAAACACCACTAGTTGGCCAGGCCCAGCCGCTCGGCGAACGCGCGCCAGCAACTACGGGTGTATTGACCGGTGCGGTCACCGCTGGCGGCGTGGTAGTGGAAGTGCTACCTGAAGTTGCACCTACAGGGCGTGTAATGACCGTGGTCTTGATTGAACCCGATGGCGAATTTGTGGTGTTCGATGTACTCGGTGCAATCACCACAGGCGCAGTTGCAACGGCCGTGGAGTTTGAACTCGAACGGCCGTCGAAGCGGATCGCCTGGCCGACGTGAATGGTGTAGGGCTCCGGAATGTTGTTGCGCGCTGCCAGGGCTTTCCAGTCCCAGCCGTAGCGGAAGGCGATGGAGAACAGCGTGTCACCACGCTTGACGACGTACTGGCCCGTGGTGACCGGCTGACGGGTGGGCGCAGAAGGCTTGCCGTCGTTGCGATCGACGACGCGCACGCCGCCCGATGGCGAGCTGGAGCAGCCAGCCAGAAGGAAACTCAGGGCAATGCCAGTCACCAGACGTTGAAAACATGTTGAAGACATACGCTGCCGAATGACTGTGAGACTCACCCGCCACTCCCTTTACCGGTGACTGAATTAAAGCTGCCTATTGTGTCTTGGTGATGACTGGCAGCCATGGAAAAACTGGTTACGACATTTGTGCACAACGGCCAGCAGCGTTCGGGCAGACCCTCCTCGCAAACAGCCAGCCTGTAGACAGGCGGCGCGTTGCGGAATTCATTGCAGCTGCAAAACAGTCTTTACGCCAGCGGCCCGTTTAGCAGCGGCACGAAACGCACGGCCCCCAGCACATGGCGGGAGAATCCGTGCTCTTCGCGGATGATCAGCATCAGTTGCTGCACCTCGCCCGCCCCGACCGGAATCACCAGGCGTCCGCCGGGTGCCAACTGGTCCAGCAGCGCTTGCGGTACATCGGTGGCCACCGCCGTGACGATGATGCCGTTGTACGGCGCCAGCGCCGGCCAGCCTTCCCAGCCGTCGCCCCAGCGAAACACCATGTTGCGCAGGTTCAGCTCCTGCAGGCGCTCCTTGGCGCGATCCTGCAGCACCTTGATCCGCTCGACCGAGAACACCCGCTCCACCAGTTGCGCCAGCACGGCGGTCTGGTAGCCGGACCCCGTGCCGATCTCCAGCACCTTGTCCAGCGGCCCCGCCGCCAGCAGCAGCTCGCTCATGCGGGCCACCATGTACGGCTGGGAAATGGTCTGGTTATTGCCGATCGGCAGCGCCGTGTCTTCATAGGCACGGTGGGCCAGGGCTTCGTCGACGAACAGATGCCGGGGCGTCTTGCGAATCACCTCCAGCACCTGGGTGTTGGCGATGCCTTCTTCGTACAGACGCTGGATCAGGCGCTCGCGGGTTCGCTGCGAGGTGAATCCCACACCCCGGCGTAACAGATCATCTTGCTCACGCGACATCAGGCCATGCCCTCCAGCCAAGTGTTCAGGCTGTTGAAACCGTCCTGATAGGTCCGATCCAGCTGCAACGGCGTAATCGATACATAACCTTGCATCACGGCATGAAAGTCCGTGCCTGGCCCGCCATCCTCGACATCCCCGGCAGCGGCAATCCAGTAACCGGCCTTGCCACGGGGATCGACCACCTGCACGGGGGCGGCAGCGCGCGTGCGATGCCCCAGGCGGGTCAACTGGATGCCGCGCACATGGTCCAGCGGCAGGTTCGGAATATTCACGTTCAATACGGTACGCGGTGGAAGATCGAGCTTGTCGTGAGCTTCGACCAGAAGCCGGGCGTAATGCGCGGCGGTTGCCAGGTTATCGACCTGGCGGGACAAAAATGAAAACGCAAACGAGGGCCGCTGCAGAAAACGCCCCTCCAGCGCTGCAGCGACAGTGCCGGAATACAGCACGTCATCGCCCAGGTTGGCGCCCAGGTTGATGCCGGAGACCACCATGTCGGGCTCCTGCTCCAGCAGGCCGTGGATCCCCAGGTGCACGCAATCGGTCGGCGTGCCGTTCAGGCTGATGAAGCCGTTGTCCAGAACGATGGGGTGCAGCGGCCTGTCGAGGGTCAGCGAACTGCTGGCACCGCTCTTGTCTTGATCGGGAGCGATGACCGCGCACTCGGCATAGCCCGCCAGCGCACCGTAGAGCGCAGCCAGTCCGGGTGCCGTGACCCCGTCATCATTTGAAATCAGAATACGCATGAGCTGTCCGTCTGTCCTGCGGGCGCCAGATCGACGAGTTCACGCACCAAGGCGGTGGCGAAGCATCCGGCCGGCAGGACGAATTCCAGTTGCAGAATGTCAGGCTCGGGATAATGCCACGTCAACCGCCCGATGGGCAGTCGCAGGATGCGACGTTCGTGCTCCATTCCGGCTTTTATCAACCAGTTACACAGCGATGACTCGCGCTGGGCGACGCTGTTTTCAAGCTCGACGGTGGCCCCGGCTGCCGGAGAATCGCCTTCGCCCCACTGGGGACCTGTGGGGTGCAGGTCCAGGATGGCCAGGCGCGGATCGCTGCATTCGGCTTCGCCCGCCGGGAAGAAACTGCGGCTGTCGGTGAATGCCAGCAGATCCCCGACCTGCGCGCGCTGCCAACTGCCATCGGCGACCCGGGCCGCCAGCACCTGATTGAACAGGTAGCTGCGCGCCGTGGAGAGCAGCCGCGAACGTACATTGCGTTGTTCAGGCAATGCCTGGCGTTCAGCGTAGTGGCGGGCTTCGCCGACGTTGCCGCCCTCGTAGCCGAAGCGCTGGGCACCGAAATAATTGGGAATGCCGGCAGCCTTGATCGCTTCCAGGCGTTGATCCAGCGCGGCCTTGTCGGCCTGCAACTGCGTCAGGCGCAGGGTGAAACCGTTGGCCGCATGGGCGCCGCGCTGCAGCTTGCGCTTGTGGCGCTTGCTGTCGAGGATCTTCAGGGTGTCGTTCTCGGCCGCCGACATGTCCGGATCGGCCTTGCCGGGCAGCTGAATGCTGAACCACTGGCGCGTCAGGGCCTGGCGATCTTTGAGGCCGGCGTAGGCGACGGTGCGCAGCGGCACGCCTGCGGCCTTGGCCAGCCGACGGGCTGCTTCCTCGGTGTTCAGGCCGCGTTTCTCAACCCACAGCCACAGGTGCTCGCCGTCGCCGGACAGTGGAATGTCCAGCACTTCGTCCACTTGAAAATCTTCGGCGGTGGCCTTGAGTACCGCAGTGCCCAGCGCATCGCCATAGGCCCGCGGGCCCAGCAGTTCGAATTCGGTCATTGGGCGATCAACAACGCCACGGCGTGAACCGCGATGCCTTCTTCACGGCCGGTAAAACCCAGCTTCTCGGTGGTGGTGGCCTTGACGTTGACCTGGTCGAGTTCGACCTGCAGGTCTTCGGCGATCAAAGCGCGCATGGTGTCGATATGCGGTGCCATCTTGGGCGCCTGGGCGACGATGGTGGCGTCGACGTTGCCGACTTTCCAGCCCTTGGCCTGCACCTGCTTCAAGACGTGACGCAGCAGCACGCGGCTGTCGGCGCCCTTGAATTGCGGATCGGTGTCCGGGAAATGCTTGCCGATATCACCCAGGGCGGCGGCGCCCAGCAGGGCATCGCTCAAAGCATGCAGCAGGACATCGCCATCGGAATGAGCGAGCAGCCCGAACTTGTGCGCAATACGCACCCCACCCAAGGTAATGAAATCGCCCTCAGCGAAACGGTGCACATCGTAGCCGTGGCCAATACGCATAAAAAAACGCCCTGAAAAAGTCAGGGCGTGATTCTACCTATTTTGTCGGACATTAGGGCGTCCGACTGACTGAACACCGCGTGCTGCGGCGCAGCAATATCCCGTAGCAGTCCGGCTTGCCGGCGGGGACAGACTTGATTGCGCCACCGCCGGCAAGCCGGACTGCTACGTAGAGCACGCCATCAGACCAAGGTGTTGCATTACCTCGTCAACTCGCCAGTGCTTGCGCGTGGTGACGCAGGTGATCCTCGATGAAGCTGGCGATGAAGTAATAGCTGTGGTCGTAGCCTGGCTGCATGCGCAGTTCCAGCGGATGGCCCGCCGCCTTTGCCGCCTGCACCAGTGCCTCGGGCTTGAGCTGGTTGGCAAGGAAGTCGTCACGATCGCCCTGATCCACCAGCAACGGCAGGCGCTCGGCTGCATCGGCGATCAGCACGCTGGCATCCCATTCGCGCCAGCGCGAGCGGTCTTCGCCCAAATAGCGGGAAAAGGCCTTCTGCCCCCAGGGGCAATCCATCGGGTTGGTGATCGGCGAGAATGCCGACACCGATTTGTAGCGCCCCGGATTGCGCAACGCACACACCAGCGCACCGTGCCCGCCCATCGAATGGCCGCTGATGCTGCGTTTGTCGGAAGCCGGAAAATGCGCCTCGATCAGGTTCGGCAGCTCGCTGACCACATAGTCGTACATGCGGTAGTGGCGCGCCCAGGGTTGTTGGGTGGCGTTCAGGTAGAAACCGGCGCCCAGGCCGAAATCATAGGCGCTGTCCGGGTCGTCCGGCACGTCGGCGCCGCGAGGACTGGTGTCCGGTGCGACGATGATGATCCCAAGCTCGGCGGCGATGCGCAGGGCACCGGCCTTCTGCATGAAATTCTCGTCGGTGCAGGTCAGGCCCGACAGCCAGTACACCACCGGCAGCTTGCCGCCCTGCTCGGCCTGAGGCGGCAGATAGACCGCGAACACCATGTCGCAGCCCAGCACGTCGGAATGGTGTTTGTAACGTTTATGCCAGCCGCCGAAGCTTTTCTGGCACGAGATGTTTTCCAGACTCATAGGTCGTTCCTCCCAGCCGCAAGCTTCAAGCCGTCAGCTACAAGTCGGCAGCGGCGCGCCTTCTTGCAGCTTGCGGCTCGTGGCTTGTCGCTGCTTTTAGAAGTGGATGACCGAACGAATGCTTTTGCCTTCGTGCATCAGGTCGAATGCTTCGTTGATCTTGTCCAAGCCCATGGTGTGGGTGATGAAGGTGTCCAGCGGGATTTCGCCGGTCTGGGATTTTTCAACGTAGCTTGGCAGTTCGGTGCGGCCCTTCACGCCGCCGAACGCCGAACCGCGCCAGACGCGACCGGTCACCAGCTGGAATGGACGGGTGGCGATTTCCTGGCCAGACGGCGCGACGCCGATGATGACCGATTCGCCCCAGCCTTTATGGCAGCATTCCAGCGCGGCGCGCATCAGTTGTACGTTGCCGATGCACTCGAAGCTGTAGTCCACGCCGCCGTCGGTCATTTCGACGATCACGTCCTGAATCGGCTTGCTGTGCTCTTTCGGGTTGATGAAGTCGGTAGCGCCCAACTCACGGGCCACGTCGAACTTGGCCGGGTTGATGTCAATGGCGATGATGCGCGAGGCCTTGGCCATTTTCGCGCCGATGATCGCCGCAAGACCAATGCCGCCCAGGCCGAAGATCGCCACGGTGGCGCCCTCTTCCACCTTGGCGGTGTTCAGTACTGCGCCGATACCGGTGGTCACGCCGCAGCCCAGCAGGCAGACCTTCTCCAGCGGCGCTTCCTTGGGGATTTTCGCCAGGGAAATTTCCGGCACCACGGTGTACTCCGAGAACGTCGAGCAACCCATGTAGTGGTAGACCGGCTGGCCGTTGTAGCTGAAACGGGTGGTGCCATCGGGCATCAGGCCCTTGCCTTGGGTGGCGCGGACTTTCTGGCACAGGTTGGTCTTGCCGGATTTGCAGAATTTGCACTCGCGGCATTCGGCGGTGTACAGCGGGATCACGTGGTCGCCCACGGCCAGGGAGGTGACGCCCTCGCCCACCGCCTCGACGATACCGCCACCTTCGTGACCGAGGATGCACGGGAACACGCCTTCGGAGTCCGCACCGGACAGGGTGTAGGCGTCGGTGTGGCAAACGCCGGATGCGACGGTACGAATCAAGACCTCACCGGCTTTCGGCGCCTCGACGTCCACTTCGACAATTTGCAGAGGCTCGTTTGGCGCGAAGGCTACGGCTGCACGTGACTTGATCATCAATCTTCTCCAGCGGGTTTAAAAAAGGATAAACAGACCAGGAGTGTAAAGCAGTGCCGTTTGATGAATAATCAGGACAAAAGCAAAACATTAATGCTGTACAGGGATAATCGATGTACACCAATCGCTGGGATGGGCTGGATGAATTCGTCGCGGTGGCCGAATGTGGGCAGTTCACCGCGGCCGCCGAACGCATGGGGGTGTCGTCGTCCCACATCAGTCGGCAGATCGCGCGCCTTGAAGAACGACTGCAGACCCGCTTGCTGTACCGAAGCACGCGCAAGGTGGCGCTGACCGAAGCTGGCCAGACGTTCCTGCATCATTGCCAGCGTCTGCAGGATGGACGTGAGGAGGCACTGCGCGCAGTGGGCGATCTGACCAGCGAACCCAAGGGCCTGCTGAGGATGACCTGCGCGGTGGCATACGGCGAGCGCTTTATCGCGCCGCTGGTGACCCGGTTCATGGATGAGTACCCGCAATTGCGCGTGGACATCGAGCTGACCAACAACACCCTGGACCTGGTGCATGAAGGGATGGACCTGGCGATTCGCCTGGGCCGCTTGCAGGAATCGCGAATGGTCGCCACCCGCCTGGCTCCCCGGCGCATGTACCTGTGCGCGTCGCCCTCGTATCTGGAGCGCTATGGCCGGCCTCACAGCTTGTCGGAATTGAACCGGCATAACTGCCTTATAGGCAGTTCGGACAGTTGGCTGCTGCAGCAGAACGGCAAGGAGTTCTCCCAGCGCGTCCACGGAAACTGGCGCTGCAACAGTGGGCAAGCGGTACTGGATGCGGCGCTACAGGGGGTAGGGTTGTGTCAGCTGCCGGATTATTACGTGCTTGAACATTTGAAAAGCGGCGCATTGATCTCGTTGCTCGATGCCCACCAGCCTCCCAATACCGCAGTGTGGGCGCTGTACCCGCAGCAACGGCATCTGTCGCCCAAGGTCAGGAAGCTGGTGGATTATCTGAAGACAGGGTTGGCGTTGCGGGATGAGTACCGGTAGCAGCCGGGCTTGCCCGCGGGGTTTGGGGTGAACCCAGATGCCGCGAACTCGCCCGGGCCCTGTAGGAGCGCGCTTGCCCGCGATGGCGGGGTGTCAGACGCAACATTTGTCACAGGCGAATCGCAGTCGCGGGCAAGCGCGCTCCTAGAGGTTGGGGGGCAGGTAGATACCGAGAACTGGCCCCGACTCTTGTAGGAGTGAGCTTGCTCGCGATGGCGGCGTGTCAGGCACCGTGATGGCGAATGACTCACCGCAATCGCGAGCAAGCTCACTCCTACAGGATCGCCTGCACTCGTCCAACCAACGCTTGAATTTACCGCAGTGCAGATAACTGCCGTTACCGTACCAGCCGGCCTTGCCCGCGGGGTTTGGGGTGAACCCAGATGCCGCGAACTCGCCCCCGGCCCTGTAGGAGCGCGCTTGCCCGCGATGGCGGCGGGTCAGGCGCAACATTTGTCACAGGCGAATCGCAGTCGCGGGCAAGCGCGCTCCTACAGAATCGCCTGCACTCGTCCAACCAACGGTTGAATTTACCGGAGTGCAGATAACTGCCGTTACCGTAGCAGCCGGGCTTGCCCGCGATGGCGGGGTGTCAGGCGCAACATTTGTCACAGGCGAATCGCAGTCGCGGGCAAGCGCGCTTCTGCGGAACTGCATCAGCGGTTGAATTCACCGCGGCGCTGGCGCAGCCATTCGAGGTCTTCGGGGCGGGTGACTTTGATGTTGTCGGCGCGGCCTTCGATCAGGCGGGGGGATTGGCCGGCCCATTCGATGGCCGAGGCTTCATCGGTGATCGAGACGTTCGATACCAGGCTGTCGGCGAGTGCCCGGTGCAACGCGCCCAACCTGAACATCTGCGGCGTATACGCCTGCCAGATCAGGCTGCGATCAACCGTTTCAGTAACCCGGCCATTGGCATCGGCGCGTTTGAGGGTGTCCTTGGCCGGTACCGCGAGCAAGCCGCCCACAGGATCGTGCGCCAACTCACCCAGCAGGTTGTCCAGGTCGGACCGCGCCAGGTTCGGGCGCGCGGCGTCATGCACCAACACCCAGTCATTGTCATCGGCGCCATTGGCGTGCAGGTGCAACAGTGCATTGAGCACCGAGTCCGCACGCTCCTTGCCACCGGCGACCCGCTGAATGCGTGAGTCCAGTGCACAGGGCAAGGTGGGCCAGTAAGGATCATCCACAGCAAGGCTTACCACCATCCCTTGGAGCTGGGGATGATCGAGAAAGCAAAGCAGGCTGTGTTCAAGAATTGTGAGGCCGCCCAGTTGCAGGTATTGCTTGGGACGGTCTGCCGCCATGCGTGCACCAATGCCCGCTGCGGGAATCACTGCCCAGAAGGCAGGAAGAGATTGAGTCATTTACAGGAGGTCACTGTGCCAACTGATAAAGGGTCTCGCCGTCCTTGACCATGCCCAGTTCATGACGGGCACGTTCTTCAACGGTTTCCAGGCCTTTTTTCAACTCAAGCACTTCGGCGTCCAGAACCCGGTTGCGCTCGAGCAACACATCGTTTTCGGCATGCTGATCGGCGATTTGCTGGGTCAGACTGGCCACCTGCGCAAGGCTGCCATTACCCACCCACAGGCGATACTGCAGGCCAGCGAGCAGCAAGAGCAGAACGAGGAACAACCAGTTAGGACTGCGCATTGTGAATATCTGTTACCCGGTGGAGAAAGACAGCAAAACCGACCATTTCAAATGCCCAAGAGCCCGGTGGTCACCGGGCTCGTGGATCAGGACGTCAGGATAAATCGCTTTTGACGATTTGCCCTACAGCGCCTGCTGCCTTTTTACCATCTAACTATCAGCCGCGAAACTCGCCGCGACCACGGTATACAGCTTTGGCGCCCAATTGCTCTTCGATACGCAGCAGTTGGTTGTACTTGGAGATGCGATCGGAACGGCTCAGGGAACCGGTCTTGATCTGGCCAGCCGAGGTGCCCACGGCGAGGTCCGCGATGGTCGAATCTTCGGTTTCGCCGGAGCGGTGCGAGATCACGGCGGTGTAACCGGCGGCCTTGGCCATCTGGATGGCTTCCAGGGTTTCGGTCAGGGTGCCGATCTGGTTGAACTTGATCAGGATCGAGTTACCGATTTTCTTCTCGATACCTTCTTTCAGGATCTTGGTGTTGGTCACGAACAGGTCGTCGCCCACCAGCTGGATCTTGTCGCCGATCTTGTCGGTCAGGACTTTCCAGCCATCCCAGTCGGACTCGTCCAGACCGTCTTCGATGGAGATGATCGGGTGCTTGCTGACCAGATCGGCCAGGTAGTCGGCGAAACCGGCGGAGTCGTACTCGCCTTCTTCGCTCAGCACGTACTTGCCGTTCTTGTAGAACTCGCTGGCTGCGCAGTCCAGGGCCAGGGTCACGTCGGTGCCCAGCTTGTAGCCGGCGTTTTTCACGGCTTCGGCGATGGCGTCCAGGGCTTCGGCGTTGGAGTTCAGGTTCGGTGCGAAACCGCCTTCATCACCCACGGCAGTGTTCAGGCCACGGGCCTTCAGGACAGCCTTGAGGTGGTGGAAAATCTCGGTGCCCCAGCGCAGGCCTTCGGAGAAGGTCTTGGCGCCGACTGGCTGAACCATGAATTCCTGGATGTCGATGTTGTTGTCGGCGTGCTCGCCACCGTTGATGATGTTCATCATCGGGACCGGCATGGTGTACTCGCCCGGCGTGCCGTTCAGGTTGGCGATGTGCGCGTACAGCGGCAGGTCCTGATCCTGTGCAGCGGCCTTGGCGGCGGCCAGGGACACGGCGAGGATGGCGTTGGCGCCCAGGCTTGCCTTGTTCTCGGTACCGTCGAGCTTGATCATCGCGTGATCCAGCGCTTTCTGGTCAACCGGGTCCTTGCCCAGCAGCAGGTCGCGGATCGGGCCATTGATGTTGGCCACAGCCTTCAGAACGCCCTTGCCCATGTAACGGCTCTTGTCGCCATCACGCAGCTCAAGTGCTTCACGCGAGCCGGTGGAAGCACCGGACGGCGCGCAGGCACTGCCGATGATGCCGTTGTCGAGGAGCACATCTGCTTCCACGGTGGGATTGCCACGGGAGTCGAGAACTTCACGACCTTTGATGTCGACGATTTTTGCCATTGTTGTTAACACTCCAAGATTGACGAAAACGACGCAGCTGGGAAAAGCGACTGGCGTCTCGGAGCACTAGACAGCGGGCAGGCCCGAGACGACAGAAATTCCCGACCCGTTGGTCGGGAATGAAACGAGCGGCACTGTACCGGAGGTGACGGTGCCGCAGAAGCGGATTTTAAGCCGTTTCGATGGTCGGGAACGCCTTGACCAGGTCATCAAGGGCCTTGAGCTGGGTCAGGAACGGCTCAAGCTTCTCAAGACGCAGGGCACACGGGCCGTCGCATTTGGCGTTGTCCGGATCCGGATGCGCCTCCAGGAACAGGCCCGCCAGGCCCTGGCTGATGCCGGCCTTGGCCAGGTCAGTCACCTGGGCACGACGACCACCGGCAGAATCCGAACGACCGCCCGGCATCTGCAAGGCGTGGGTCACGTCGAAGAATACCGGGTATTCGAAAGCCTTCATGATGCCGAAGCCGAGCATGTCCACCACGAGGTTGTTGTAGCCGAAGCTCGAACCACGTTCGCACAGGATCAACTGATCGTTACCGGCTTCTTCGCACTTGTTCAGGATGTGTTTCATTTCCTGAGGCGCTAGGAACTGGGCCTTCTTGATGTTGATCACGGCGCCGGTTTTCGCCATCGCCACGACCAGGTCGGTCTGGCGCGACAGGAAGGCCGGCAACTGGATGATGTCGCAGACTTCAGCCACGGCAGCAGCCTGATGCGGTTCATGCACGTCAGTGATCACGGGCACGCCGAAGGTGCTCTTGATCTCTTCGAAAATGCGCATGCCCGCTTCCAGGCCCGGACCGCGATAGGAGGTCACGGAAGAACGGTTGGCCTTGTCGAAGCTGGCCTTGAACACGTAGGGGATACCGAGTTTCTCGGTAACCCGCACGTACTCTTCGCAGACTTGCATGGCCATGTCCCGCGACTCCAGGACATTCATGCCACCGAACAAGACCATGGGCTTGTCGTTGGCGATGTCAATGGAGCCCACGCGGATGATTTTCTGTGCCATGTAATGAATTCCCTATCAGGCGTTCTTCTGGTGTTGAGCGAGCGCTGCCTTGACGAAGCCACTGAACAGCGGGTGACCGTCACGAGGCGTGGAGGTGAACTCCGGGTGGAACTGGCAGGCCACGAACCATGGATGATCCTTGGACTCGACCACTTCGACCAGCGCGCCGTCACCGGAACGACCGGAAATCTTGAGGCCCGCATCGATCAGTTGCGGCAGCAGCTTGTTGTTCACTTCGTAGCGATGACGATGGCGCTCGACGATGGTGTCGTTGCCATAGCAGTCGTGCACCAGGGAACCCGGCTCCAGCAGGCATTCCTGCGCGCCCAGGCGCATGGTGCCGCCCAGGTCGGACGCTTCGGTACGGGTTTCGACGGCGCCGGTGGAGTCTTCCCACTCGGTGATCAGGCCCACCACAGGATGCGCGCTGGTACGGTCGAATTCGGTGGAGTTGGCGTCTTTCCAGCCCAGCACGTTACGTGCGAACTCGATGACCGCCACCTGCATGCCCAGGCAGATACCCAGGTAAGGCACCTTGTTTTCGCGAGCGAACTGAACGGCGGTGATCTTGCCTTCCACGCCGCGCAGACCGAAGCCGCCCGGTACCAGGATCGCGTCCACGCCTTCCAGCAGGCCGGTGCCCTGATTCTCGATGTCTTCGGAATCGATGTAGCGCAGGTTGACCTTGGTGCGGTTGGTGATGCCGGCGTGGCTCATCGCTTCGATCAGCGACTTGTACGCATCCAGCAGCTCCATGTACTTGCCGACCATGGCGATGGTGACTTCGTGCTCGGGGTTGAGCTTGGCATCGACGACCTTGTCCCACTCGGACAGGTCGGCGCCGCCGCATTGCAGGCCGAAACGCTCGACCACGAAATCGTCCAGGCCTTGCGAGTGCAGGATGCCCGGGATCTTGTAGATGGTATCGGCGTCTTCCAGACCGATCACCGCACGTTCTTCAACGTTGGTGAACTGGGCGATCTTGCGGCGCGACGACACGTCGATCGGGTGGTCGGAGCGGCAGACCAGGACGTCTGGCTGCAGGCCGATGGAGCGCAGTTCCTTGACCGAGTGCTGGGTAGGCTTGGTCTTGGTTTCGCCTGCGGTGGCGATGTACGGAACCAGCGTCAGGTGCATCAGCATCGCGCGCTTGGAGCCGACTTCGAAACGCAGCTGGCGAATGGCCTCCAGGAACGGTTGCGATTCGATGTCACCCACGGTGCCACCGATTTCCACCAGGGCCACGTCGGCATCGCCGGCGCCCTTGATGATGCGACGCTTGATTTCGTCGGTGATGTGCGGGATCACCTGAATGGTCGCGCCCAGATAATCACCACGGCGCTCTTTGCGCAGGACGTGTTCGTACACACGGCCCGTGGTGAAGTTGTTGTTCTGGGTCATGGTGGTGCGAATGAAACGCTCGTAGTGACCCAGGTCCAGGTCGGTCTCGGCGCCGTCATGGGTGACGAACACTTCACCGTGCTGGAACGGGCTCATGGTGCCCGGGTCGACGTTGATGTAGGGGTCCAGCTTGAGCATGGTGACCTTAAGTCCCCTCGCCTCCAGGATGGCCGCCAATGAAGCCGAGGCAATGCCTTTCCCCAATGAAGAAACAACACCGCCCGTGACGAAGATGTAGCGCGTCATGAAAAACCCTAGAAGTCTGCGTTAAAGCGGTCAGAGCCGCCGGGGAAAGCGAAGGAAGGCCGAAGCCCCCGATGACCTGCGTGTTTCACAGTGCATTTCTGAAATTGCCGCGCTGATAGCGACTGGCCGGATACGGACCTGTCCATTGCTCGCCATATTTTGAGAATCGCCCAGTAAAGACTGGCTGGTAATCGGCAACTTGTGTCGTCCCGGAAGGATCGACATAAGCTGTATCAAGAAGGGAGCGTAGTCTACCGGAAACCAGCTCTCATCTCAAACGGTGGTCGTTCGTCGGTGGCTGCCAGTGCAAACGCCAGTCGCCACGGGGGTCCGCGTCCAGTCCCGGAAGGTTGGCGACCGCCAGTAACTGCTCGCCCCGGTACAAAAGCGGCAATCGGCCGCGCAGGAACACCGGCACGCGTTTCTCGTTGAGCAGACGCTTGAGATCGCGCCTGCCGCGCTCGGGCACATCGAGTACTTCCCCGCCGCGCCGGTAATGCACGTGCAGGCCGCCACGGGGAATTTCCCCCAGCAGGTGCAACATGCCGTTGCCGGGCAGTGTCAGGGGCTGCGAGGCCATGGACCAGTGTTGGGAGCCGGCCACATCCTTGAGCCAGATACCCGACAGCCACCAGATCCTGCCTTCGGCGCGGTGCAACTGGCCGTCAGCCAGGCGCCAGATCGGCCGCCCGTCGGGGCCTGCGTCGCGCAGTGAGTTCCAGCCCGCCCAGTGATCGGTGTCCGGCAGGCGCGTCAGCGGTGTCAGCCAGTGCCGCAGGGCATTGCGCTGACGGGCCTCGGACAGGCCCTCCAGTGGCGCCAGCTCCAGCGACGGCAAGTCCAGCCAGGGCCAGGTGCACGGGGTTTGCGCTGTCGCCAGATCCTGGACTGCCAATTCGTCGAGCAAGCCCTGGGCTTCGGCCAGATGCGCGGCGCTGCGGGTCATGCTGACAACCGCCTGGGGCCAGCGCGTAACCAGCATCGGCATGACGTGGCTGCGCAGGTAATTGCGCGAGAAACGGCTGTCCTGGTTGCTGGGATCTTCGATCCAGCTCAGGCCTTCCTCCTGCGCATAGGCTTCGAGCACGGCGCGCGGCTCATCCAGCAGCGGGCGAAACAATGTCCCCCTGCCCAGTGGACGATGGCCAGGCATCGCCGCCAGCCCTCGAACCCCGGCGCCACGCAGCAGCCTGAACATCAGGGTTTCGGCCTGGTCATCGCGGTGTTGCGCGGTCAGCAGCACCTCGCCGTCCTGCATCACCCCTTCCAGCGCGGCGTAGCGGGCCTCGCGGGCGGCCTGTTCGAGGCTGGCGCCGGGCCGGACCTGAACATCGAGCACCTGAAAAGGCACTCCCAGAATCTGACACATCTGACGGCAATGTCCCGGCCACGACGCAGCAACGGCCTGCAAGCCGTGATGGACATGGACAGCGGTCAAGGGAGGCAAGGCGTGCTGGCGGGCGAGATCGGCCAGCAGGTGCAACAGGACGGTGGAATCGAGTCCACCCGAGAAGGCAATTCGCCAAGCGACTGCGCCACGCCAGGGTTCCAGGCGCGGTAGCAATCGTTTGGCGAGTTGTTTTCTGATGCAGTCCGGCTTGCTCATGGTTGAACCTTCAAGCTGGCCGGACTGTGGGAGCCGCGTCGGTTATACGCCGTAGCTCATCAGACGCTCGTAACGACGAGCCAGCAGTTCATCGTTGTTGAACTTCTTGAGCATCGCCAGCTGGCTGCTCAAGGCTTCGCGGATCGAAGCGGACGCGCCGGCCGGGTCGCGGTGCGCGCCGCCCAGAGGTTCGCCAATCACTTTGTCGACAATGCCCAGGCCCTTGAGGCGCTCGGCGGTGATGCCCATCGCTTCGGCAGCGTCGGGCGCCTTCTCGGCGGTTTTCCACAGAATCGATGCGCAGCCTTCCGGCGAGATCACCGCGTAAGTGGAGTATTGCAGCATGTTCAGCTGATCGCACACACCAATGGCCAATGCACCGCCCGAACCGCCTTCACCGATCACGGTCGCGATGATCGGGGTCTTCAGGCGCGCCATGACACGCAGGTTCCAGGCAATCGCTTCGCTCTGGTTGCGCTCTTCGGCGTCGATGCCCGGGTATGCACCCGGGGTGTCGATAAAGGTCAGGATCGGCATCTTGAAGCGCTCGGCCATTTCCATCAGGCGGCACGCCTTGCGGTAGCCTTCAGGGCGCGGCATGCCGAAGTTGCGGCGAACCTTCTCGCGCACATCGCGGCCCTTCTGATGACCGATCACCATCACCGGCTTGTCGTCCAGGCGAGCGATACCGCCCACGATGGCCGCGTCGTCGGAGAAGTGACGGTCGCCGTGCAGCTCGTCGAACTCGGTAAAGATGTGTTCGATGTAGTCCAGGGTGTACGGACGGCGTGGATGACGCGCCATGCGCGCGATCTGCCAGCTGGTCAGATTGCCGAAAATGCTTTCGGTGAGCGTCTTGCTCTTATCTTGCAGTCGAGAGATTTCATCGCCGATGTTCAGCGAGTTGTCATTGCCTACCAGACGCAGCTCTTCAATCTTGGCTTGCAGGTCAGCAATCGGCTGTTCGAAATCCAGAAAATTCGGGTTCATAGGCATCCGTCTTGGGTCGACGGCCAAGAGGCCGGCCGGTTGATCCGTAAGCGCCATACCTTAATGGAACTGGCGCTGTCCGGTCGAGTTTAAAAAATGTCGGGCTTGAAAGCGTCGAGTCAAAAAAATCTCATGATCAGCTTCTAGCGATACTGCAGGAAGACGTTCTCACGTCCGAACTGGTCACGCAGGGCCTGAATCAGGCTGTCTGCGGGATCGATTCGCCACGCTTCGCCAAACTGCAACAAGGCGCGGGCCTCCTGCCCTGTGTAATCGAGCGTGATCGGACACGCTCCCCGGTGCTTCTTGCACAGGTCACCCAGCCAGCGCAGGCGATCACCCTTGAGTGCCTCGCTGCGCACGGTCAGGCGCAAACTTTCGGCAAGGCCGGTGCGCGCTTCCTCAAGGCTCATGACGCGCTTGGCACGCAAGCGCAGGCCACCTGAGAAGTCATCGGAACTGACCTCGCCCTCGACCACCACCATCGCGTCGGTCTGCAACAGCGACTGCGCGGCCTGGAACGAATCGGCGAACAGCGAGGCTTCGATACGCCCGGAACGGTCGTCCAGGGTGATGAAGCCCATCTTGTCGCCCTTTTTGTTCTTCATTACCCGCAGCGCGATGATCAGCCCGGCAACGGTCTGGGTATCGCGTGCAGGCTTGAGATCGACGATGCGCTGGCGAGCGAACCGACGGATCTCGCCTTCGTACTCATCGATCGGGTGCCCGGTCAGGTACAGCCCCAGGGTTTCCTTCTCGCCACGCAGGCGCTCTTTGAGAGTGACCTCCTTGGCACCGCGATGGTTCGCATAAACATCGGCATCGGGTTCGTCGAACAGCCCGCCAAACAGGTCGCTGTGGCCGCTGTCATGACTGCGTGCGGTCTGCTCGGCGGCCTGGATCGCCTCTTCCAGAGCGGCCAGCAGCACGCCACGGTTGCGGTCGATGTTGGCGTGATACTGCTTGGGTTCGTCATAGAAAAACGGACCAAGACGGTCCAGCGCGCCGCTGCTGATCAGACCGCCCAGGGTGCGCTTGTTGACCCGCTTGAGGTCGATGCGCGCACAGAAATCGAACAGGTCCTTGAACGGGCCCGCCTGACGCGCCTCGGTGATGGCTTCCACCGGGCCTTCGCCCACGCCCTTGATCGCGCCCAGGCCATACACGATGCGGCCGTCGTCGTTCACCGTGAACTTGAACTCGGAGTTGTTCACGTCCGGTGCGTCCAGGCGCAGCTTCATGGTGCGCACTTCCTCGATCAAGGTCACGACCTTGTCGGTGTTGTGCATGTCCGCCGAGAGCACCGCGGCCATGAACGGCGCCGGGTAGTGCCGCTTGAGCCAGGCAGTCTGGTAGGACACCAGGCCATAGGCGGCAGAGTGGGATTTGTTGAAACCGTAACCGGCGAATTTCTCCACCAGGTCGAAAATGTTACCGGCAAGGTCCGGGTCGATATTGTTGGTCTTGCAGCCTTCGATGAAACCGCCGCGCTGCTTGGCCATCTCCTCGGGCTTTTTCTTGCCCATCGCCCGGCGCAGCATGTCTGCCTCGCCGAGGGTGTAGCCGGCCATCACCTGGGCAATCTGCATCACCTGTTCCTGATACAGGATGATGCCGTAGGTCGGCAGCAGTACGGGCTTGAGGCCTTCGTACTGGTAATCGACGTGCGGGTACGAGAGCTCCGCGCGACCGTGCTTGCGGTTGATGAAGTCGTCCACCATGCCCGATTGCAGCGGACCCGGGCGGAACAGCGCCACCAGTGCGATGAGGTCTTCCAGGCAGTCGGGCTTGAGCTTCTTGATCAGCTCCTTCATGCCGCGGGATTCAAGCTGGAACACCGCCGTGGTTTCGGCTTTCTGCAGCAGGTCGTAGGTCGGCGCGTCATCGAGGGGGATGAAAGCGATGTCCAGCGGCTCCTCGCCCACTTTGGCGCGGTCGCGGTTGATGGTCTTCATCGCCCAGTCGATGATGGTCAGGGTCCGCAGGCCCAGGAAGTCGAACTTCACAAGCCCGGCCGCCTCGACGTCGTCCTTGTCGTACTGGGTCACCAGGCCGCTGCCTTCCTCGTCGCAATAGATGGCGGCGAAGTCGGTCAGCTTGGTCGGCGCGATCACCACACCACCGGCGTGCTTGCCGACGTTTCGCACAACGCCTTCGAGCTTGCGGGCCATCTCCCAGATTTCGGCGCCTTCTTCGTCGGTCTTGAGGAAGTCGCGCAGGATTTCTTCCTGCTCGTAGGCCTTCTCAAGGGTCATGCCGACTTCGAACGGAATCATCTTCGACAGGCGATCGGCCAGGCCGAAGGACTTGCCCTGGGCCCGCGCCACGTCACGCACCACAGCCTTGGCGGCCATGGAACCGAAGGTGATGATCTGGCTGACCGCATTACGCCCGTACTTGTCGGCCACGTATTCGATCACCCGGTCGCGGCCGTCCATGCAGAAGTCGACGTCGAAGTCGGGCATGGAAACCCGCTCGGGGTTCAGGAAGCGTTCGAACAGCAGGTCATATTCCAGCGGGTCGAGGTCGGTGATCTTCTGCACATAGGCCACCAGGGACCCGGCACCCGATCCACGGCCAGGGCCGACCGGCACGCCGTTGTTCTTGGCCCACTGGATGAAGTCCATAACGATCAGGAAGTAACCGGGGAAACCCATCTGGATGATGATATCCAGCTCGAAATTCAGCCGGTCAACGTATTCCTGGCGCTTGGCTTCGTAGTTGGGCGTGGTGTCTTTCGGCCACAGTACGGCGAGGCGCTCTTCAAGGCCCTCGAACGAGACCTTGCGGAAATATTCGTCGATGGTCAGGCCATCGGGAATCGGGAAGTTGGGCAGGAAGTGAGTGCCCAGCTTGACCTCAATGTTGCAGCGCTTGGCAATCTCGACGGTGTTCTGCAACGCATCGGGCAGGTCGCTGAACAGCTCGGCCATTTCCTCGGCGCTTTTAAGGTACTGCTGATCGCTGTAGTTGTGCGAGCGGCGCGGGTCGTCCAGCGCCCGGCCTTCACCGATGCACACACGGGTTTCGTGGGCTTCGAAATCTTCCTGCTTGAGGAAGCGCACATCGTTGGTCGCCACCAGCGGCGCGCCATGACGCTCGGCCAGGGCAACCGCCGCGTGCAGGTGTTCTTCGTCGTTGATGCGGTTGGTGCGCTGGATCTCGACATAGAAACGGTCGGGAAAAACCGCCATCCATTCCTTGAGCAGCACGTCGGCCTCGGCCGGATTGCCCCCCAGCAGCGCCATGCCGATCTCGCCTTCTTTGGCGGCCGACAGGGCGATCAGTCCTTCGCTGGCTTCGGCCACCCACTCGCGCTCGATGACCACCATGCCATTGCGCTGGCCGGTCATGAAACCTCGTGAAATCAATTCGGTGAGGTTCAGGTAGCCCTTGGGGTTCATCACCAACAGGCTCATGCGGCTCAACGGCGCATCGCGATCACGCCCGGCCAGCCAGATGTCGGCACCACAGATCGGCTTGATCCCGGCGCCCATGGCGCTCTTGTAGAACTTGACCAGCGAGCACAGGTTGTTCTGGTCGGTCACCGCCACCGCAGGCATGTTCATGGCCGTCAGCGCCTTGGCCAGCGGTTTGACCCGGACCAGACCGTCGACCAGCGAGTATTCGGTGTGCAGGCGTAGATGAACGAAAGAAGCCGGCATAGTGGAGGTGATTCCTATGGCGCACAGAAAACGAAGGCCGGATTGTACCGGCCTCGCAAGAAAACATCAGCCCGCGATCAGTTGAGCGGTAGCGAGGCGAACCCGGTGGCCGTCAACATCTCCCGTGCTTCATAGGCCGCACGGACCGGTGCGAACGAACGTCGGTGAATCGGCGTCGGGCCCAGACGGGCCAGCGCTTCCAGATGCACCGGCGTCGGATAACCCTTGTGCCCGCCGATGCCGTAGCCCGGATACAGCAACTCCATGGCCGCCATTTCGCGGTCACGGGTGACCTTGGCCAGGATCGACGCAGCGGCAATCGCCGGCACCTGGGCGTCACCCTGAATCACCGGCGCGCTGGGCACCGACAATTGCGGGCAGCGGTTGCCGTCGATCAGCGCCAGCTTGGGGGTGATCAGCAGACCTTCCACAGCGCGCTTCATCGCCAGCATCGTGGCGTGCAGGATGTTCAGTTCGTCGATTTCCTCGACCTCGGCCCGTGCGATGTGCCAGCACAGGGCTTTCTCACGGATCTCGTCAAAGAGCTTCTCGCGCTTGGCTTCGGTGAGTTTTTTCGAGTCGTTCAGCCCCAGGATCGGGCGATTGGGGTCAAGGATCACCGCAGCGGTCACCACAGCGCCACACAGCGGGCCACGACCCACTTCATCGACGCCGGCGACCAGGTCCTCGACCAGATTGAAATCCAAACCCATTTGCATTGATCGCACACTCATGGTGAAGGCGACCGGCCAATCAGGCTCAGCACCGCATCGGCGGCCTGATTGGACGCATCGCGACGCAAGGTACGGTGAAGCGCATCGAAGCCTGCGGTCTGCTCCGCGCCGTTGTCCAGCAGCGGCAGCAGGGTTTGCGCCAGGGCATCGGCAGTCGCCGCATCCTGCAGAAGCTCAGGCACCAGCAAGCGCTGGGCCAACAGGTTCGGCAGCGACACGTACGGACTCTTCACCATCCGCTTGAGTATCCAGTAGGTCAGTGGCGCCAGACGATAGGCAACCACCATCGGTCGTTTGTACAGCAGCGCTTCCAGGGTCGCGGTGCCCGAGGCGATCAAGACCGCATCGCAGGCAGCCAGCGCCACGTGGGAGCGGCCATCGAGCAGGGTCAGTGGCAGGTCGCGCCCTTGCAGCAGCTCTTCGATCTGCGCGCGGCGTTGCGGGCTTGCACACGGCAGGACGAACCGCAGGTTCGGGCGCTGGGCCAGCATTCGCTCGGCGGCCTCGAAGAATAGCGCCCCCAGGCGCCCCACTTCTCCGCCACGGCTGCCCGGCATCAGTGCAACCACTGGCCCTTCGCCCAGCCCCAGTTCAGCGCGTGCCGCAGCGCGATCGGCCTCAAGGGGGATGGTGTCGGCCAGCGGGTGCCCGACGAACCGCACCGGCACGCCTTTCTCTTCGTAGAAACGCGCCTCGAAGGGCAGAAGGGTCAGCATCAGGTCGCAGCCTTCGCGAATCTTCAGCACGCGCTTCTGCCGCCACGCCCACACGGACGGGCTGACGTAGTGCACGGTCTTGATTCCGGCCTGACGCAGTTTGAGTTCGATATTGAGGGTGAAATCCGGCGCATCGATGCCGATGAACACATCGGGCTTTTCATCGATCAGGGTCTGGATCAGCAGCTTGCGCCGCGCCAGCAACTCCTTGAGACGCCCCAGCACTTCCACCAGCCCCATGACCGACAGGCGCTCCATGGGAAAGTAGGACGTCATGCCTTCGGCTTCCATGAGCGGACCGCCCACGCCGATGAACTGTGCGTCAGGATGATGAACCTTGATGGCGCGCATCAGGCCCGAACCCAGGATGTCGCCAGAGGCTTCTCCGGCGACCAGCGCAATACGCAGGGCACTCATGGTTAACGGGTGATGCCGCGGGTCGAGTTCTGGATGGACTCAAGGAACAGCGCGACTTCAGGAAACTGTGTAGCGGGTTCGGCCAGTTCCACCACCGCCTGTTCTACGGTCAGGCCCTGACGATAGACCGTCTTGTAGGCGCGACGCAGGGCATGGATGGCATCGTCGGAGAAACCGCGACGGCGCATGCCTTCGAAGTTCATGCTGCGGGCTTCTGCCGGGTTGCCGAACACCGTGACGAACGCCGGGACGTCCTTGCCGATGGCCGTGCCCATGCCGGAAAAGCTGTGGGCGCCAATGTGGCAGTACTGATGCACCAGCGTGAAACCGGACAGGATCGCCCAGTCGGCCACATGCACGTGGCCGGCCAGCGCGGTGTTGTTGACCAGGATGCAGTGGTTGCCGATGACGCTGTCGTGACCGATGTGCGCGTAGGCCATGATCAGGTTGTGATCGCCGATGGTGGTCTCGGCGCGATCCTGAATGGTGCCACGGTGAATGGTCACGCCTTCACGGATCACGTTGTGATCGCCGATCACCAGCCGAGTCGCCTCACCCTTGTATTTCAGGTCCGGCGTATCCTCACCTACCGAGGAAAACTGGTAGATGTGGTTGTGTTTGCCGATTTTGGTCGGCCCGCGCAGGATGACATGCGGACCAATGACCGTACCCTCACCAATTTCCACACCGGGTCCGACGATCGACCACGGGCCGACCTCCACATTGTCAGCCAGGATGGCCGTCGGATCGATGATGGCGCGAGGGTCAATCAAACTCATAGTTTGCGTTCCGCACAGATGATTTCTGCGGAGCATACCGGCTTGCCGTCTACCGAAGCCTGGCACTCGAACTTCCAGATCTGACGCTTGCAGCTCAGGAACTTGGCTTCAAGGATCAGTTGGTCGCCCGGCAGTACCGGCTGGCGGAAACGCAGCTTGTCGGAGCCCACGAAGTAGTACAGCGTGCCATCGGCAGGCTTCACGTCAAGCATCTTGAAGCCCAGGATGCCGGCGGCCTGAGCCATGGCTTCGATGATCAGCACGCCCGGCATGATCGGGTGCGCCGGGAAGTGCCCATTGAAGAAGGGCTCATTGATGCTGACATTCTTGTAGGCACGAATGCTCTTGTTCTCGACATCGAGCGCCACCACACGGTCCACGAGCAGGAACGGGTAACGGTGGGGCAGATATTCGCGGATTTCGTTGATGTCCATCATTTCGAGAGGAAGCCTGTAGTCAATATAGGGAGTGCGCGACGAGTGCGCGGCACTCCTCTGGCAAATCAAGGAGGCAGTTTATCGGCTATGCACACTTGATAAGAAAAAAGTATCAGCCATCAGATGACGCTTTACCGCCTGAGGTCACTGCCTCGACAAGCTTTTCCAACTGCTGCAGCCGGCGCGACATGTCGTCGAGCTGGCGAATGCGTGCGGCGCTCTTGCGCCACTCGGCGGCGGGCTGCATCGCCGTCCCCGAAGAATACGAGCCTGGCTCGGTGATGGAACGGGTGACCATGGTCATCCCGGTGATGAAAACGCCATCACAGATTTCGATGTGCCCGACCAGCCCTACCCCGCCTGCCAGCATGCAGTGCTTGCCGATCTTGGCGCTGCCGGAGATACCGACGCAGGCCGCCATCGCGGTGTGGTCACCCACCTGAACGTTGTGGGCGATCTGGATCTGGTTATCGAGCTTCACACCGTTGCCGATGCGGGTGTCGTCCATGGCGCCACGGTCGATGGCCGTGTTCACACCGATTTCCACGTCGTCGCCAATGGTGACGCCGCCGATCTGGGCAATCTTTTGCCAGACGCCCTTCTCGTTGGCGAAACCGAAGCCTTCGCCACCCAGCACGGCACCCGACTGGATGACCACACGCTGGCCGATGCGCACGTCGTGGTACAGCGTGACGCGCGGCGCCAGCCAGCCGCCTTCGCCGATCACGCTGCGCGCGCCGATGAAGCAGTGGGCGCCCAGGGTCACGCCGGCCGCAATGCGCGCACCGCTTTCGATCACGACATACGGCCCCACGCTTGCAGCCGGATCGACGACAGCATCGTCAGCCACGACAGCAGTGGGGTGAATGCCCGCGGCAGCCTTGGGCTTGGGATCGAACAGGTGCGAGATGCGCGCGTAGGCCAGGTACGGATCGGCGATCAGCAGCGCATCACCCGCATAGCCTTCGGCATCCGCAGGCTTGAGCAGCACGGCAGCGGCGTGGGACGTGGCGAGGAATTTACGGTACTGGGGATTGGCCAGGAAACTGACCTGACCTGGACCGGCCTCCTGCAAGGTGGCAAGTCCGGTAATCTGCTTGTCCGCGGGGCCACGCAGGGTGGCTCCGAGGAACTCGGCCAGCTGGCCGAGCGTGATAGTCGCGGTCATGAACTTACTTCAGCTGGTTCATGCGCTCGATGACCTGGCGAGTGACGTCATATTGTGGCTTGACGTCAATCACGGCACCGCGCTCGAACACCAGGTCGTAACCGCCCTTCTTGATCACTTCTTCAACAGCCGAGTCCAGTTTTGGCTTCAGTTGCTTGAGCATGTCACGGTCAGCGACGGCCTTGGCTTCGTTCAGCTCCTTGGACTGGAACTGGAAGTCACGGGCTTTCTGCTTGAAATCCAGCTCCAGTTTTTCGCGCTCAGGCTGGGCCATCTTGTCGCCACCGGCGACCAGACGATCCTGGATGCCCTTGGCGCTGCTTTCCAGAGCCTTGAGCTTGGTCAGTTGCGGGCCGAATTTCTTCTCGGCGTCGACGGCGTACTTCTTGGCCGCGTCGGATTCGAGCAGCGCCATCTGGTAGTTCAGTACCGCGATTTTCATGTCGGCAAAGGCCGGGCCTGCGACCAGGACCGTTGCCAGCAGAGCCAATTGAGTCAACTTACGCACGATGTAACTCCTACAGAATTCGTTGTCGTTATCAGTGACCAGACCCTTAGAAGGTCTGACCGAGAGAGAATTGGAAGACCTGGGTTTCGGTGTTGTTGTCCGGTTTCTTGACCGGCATGGCCAGAGCGAAGCTCAATGGACCCAATGCGGTGATCCAGGTCACGCCAACACCCACCGAGCTTGCAAGGCCCGAGAGCTCAGGACCGTTACACTCGATCTTCTCGCCGCTGAGTGTGGTCTTCTCCCCACCGCAGTTGGTGTTGAACACGTTACCCACGTCCCAGAACAGCGAGGTACGCAGCGAACGTTGGTCCTTGACGAACGGCAGCGGGAACAGGATTTCGGCACCACCTGTGATCAACACGTTACCACCGAACGGCAGCGGATCCTGATCCGGGTCAGCGAGGGTGCCAGGACGACCGCCCGGGTTGCCTTCGCCGCGGCTAGGCGTACTGCGCGGACCGAGGGTGCTGTCCTTGAAGCCACGTACCGAGTTGAAGCCACCGGCGTAGTAGTTCTCGTAGAACGGCAGGCCCGAAGTCGAACCGTAACCGTCACCGTAGCCCAGTTCCGAGTGCAGGCGCAGGGTGGTGTTGGTGGTGATCGGGTGGAACAACTGGCCGCGGTAGTCGAGTTTGTAGAACGACAGGTCGCTACCCGGAATGGTGGTTTCCAGCGTCAGGCTCTGGGAGTGACCACGGGTCGGCAGCGTGCCTTTGTTCAGGGTCGATTCGGACCAGCCCACGGATGCCTTGAAGTTGGTGAAGCTGTCGCCTTCCTTCTCCAGGAAGTCGAAGATTTCGTCAACGGTGTAGGTACCGGTGTTGATCTGGTCCTGCTGAACCGACAGGCCGAAGTTCAGGCGCGCGGTTTCGCTGATCGGGTAGCCCATGTTGATACCGGCACCCAGGCTGTCGACCGAGTAGCTTGCGATATCGACATCGAGGTCGTCGTAGTTGGTCTTGCGGTAGAACGCGCTGTAACCCAGGCTCACACCGTCCGGCGTGAAGTACGGATCGACGTAGCTGAAGTTGTAGCGGGTCTGGTATTCACTCTTGGTCAGGCCGATGCTGACCTTGTTACCGGTACCCAGGAAGTTGTTCTGGCTGATCGAACCACCCAGGATCAGACCCGCGCTCTGCGCGAAGCCCACACTGGCGGTGATCGAACCGGAAGCCTGCTCTTCCACGGCGTAGTTCACGTCGACCTGGTCGTCGGTGCCCGGCACTGCCGGTGTTTCGACGTTCACTTCCTTGAAGAAGCCCAGGCGGTCCAGACGGGTCTTGGACTGGTCGATCAGGTAGGTGGAAGCCCAACCGCCTTCCATCTGACGCATTTCACGACGCAGCACTTCGTCCGCGGTCTTGGTGTTGCCACGGAAGTTGATGCGGTTCACGTAGGCACGCTTGCCCGGATCGACGGCGAACAGGATGTCGACGGTGTGGTCTTCATCGTTCGGGGTCGGCACGCCGTTGACGTTGGCGAAGGTGTAGCCTTCGTTACCCAGGCGGCGGGTGATCAGCTCGGACGTGGTGGTCATGACCTTGCGCGAGAAGACCTGGCCAGGCTTGACCAGCAACAGCGACTTGACCTGGTCCTCAGGGACCTTGAGGTCACCGCTGAGCTTGACCGACTTGACGCTGTACTTCTCGCCTTCATGGATGTTGACGGTGATGTACACGCTCTTCTTGTCAGGCGTGATGGACACCTGGGTCGAAGCGATATCCATGTTGATATAGCCGCGGTCCAGGTAGTACGAACGCAGGCGTTCCAGGTCGCCGGACAGCTTTTCACGGGCGTACTTGTCGTCGTTCTTGAAGAAGGACAGCCAGTTGGTGGTCTTCAGTTCGAACAGGTCGGTCAGGTCTTCTTCCTTGAATACCGAGTTGCCCACCACGTTGATGTGCTGGATGGCTGCGACCGCGCCTTCGTTGATGTTGATTTTCAGGCCAACGCGGTTGCGCGGCTGAGGAACGACTTCGGTGGCGACTTCTGCCGAGTAACGACCCTGGGCCACGTACTGGCGCTGCAGTTCGTTACGCACGCCTTCCAGGGTTGCCCGCTGGAAGATCTCGCCTTCGGCCAGACCCGACTGCTTCAGACCTTTCATCAGGTCTTCGGTGGTGATCGCCTTGTTGCCTTCGATCTCGATGCTCGAAACGGACGGACGCTCGACCACGGTGATGACCAGCACGTTGCCGTCACGGCCCAGCTGGATGTCCTGGAAGAATCCGGTTTTGAACAGAGCGCGGGTGGCATCGACCAGATGCGCATCATCGGCGGTCTCACCCACGTTCAACGGCAGCGCGCCAAAGACGCTGCCGGCGGATACCCGCTGCAGGCCGTTGACACGGATATCGGAGATAGTGAAGGACTCGGCGTGAACTTCGGCGATCATCAGTGCGGAAAGAACCGCAGTTAGCAGCAGACGTTTCATGAAGTCCTTTCTTATTCCAACTGGCAATAAACAAACTGCCGCAAAATGCGGCAGATTCACAATTCGGCGTAGCTTTTACAGTCGTCCCAGATCGTTGACCAGTGCGAGCAACATGACTCCGACCACCAGGCTTATACCGATCTGGACCCCCCAGCCCTGAACCTTTTCCGACAGCGGACGACCACGCGCCCACTCGATCAGATAAAAAAGCAAGTGCCCCCCGTCCAACACTGGAATGGGCAGCAAATTGAGAACCCCCAGGCTTATGCTCAGATAAGCAAGGAAATTCAAGAAGTCACCTACACCTGACTGGGCCGAAGCGCCCGCCACTTTAGCAATGGTTATCGGTCCGCTCAAGTTTTTTACCGAGAGCTCGCCGAACAACATTTTCTTCAGTGAATCGAAGGTCAGTACGCTCATCGTCCAGGTACGGCGCGCGCCCTCTGCCACGGCAGCTACAGGGCCATAACTGACCTCGCGGAGCATTTCCGGTGGCCAGTCGACACCTTTGACCCCGGCACCCAGATACCCGGTTGCCGCCTTACCTTCACCGCGCGCGGCCAGGGTGACAGGCACGTCGATTGTCGCACCATCGCGCTCGACACTCAGTGAAATTCGGGTATCAGGACGGACACGGACACGATCCACGACCTCTTGCCACTCACCCAGCGGCTGGCCGTCGAGGGCCAGCAGGCGATCACCGGTCTTCAGGCCTGCAGCCTGAGCCGGGCCCTTGGGATCGAGCTCGGCCAGCACCGGAGGCAGCGCCGGACGCCACGGACGAATGCCCAGCGAGCGGATCGGATCGGGCTCATCCACGCCCTTGAGCCAGTTATCCAGTGCCAAGGTGCGCGGGGTATCGACATCCGAGCCCTTCTCGCGGACTTTCAGCGCAATGCTGCCGCTCTCGCCCAGGCGACGTACCAGTTGCAGGTTCACAGCCGCCCAGCCGCTGGTGGCTTCGCCATCAACGGAAACAATTTCCTGGCCCGAAACCAGACCGGCCTTCTCGGCAATGCTGCCCGCCTCGACGCCACCGATGACCGGGCGCACCTGCTGGCTGCCCAGCATGGCCAGCACCCAGAAAAACACGATGGCCAGCAGGAAGTTGGCAACCGGGCCGGCGATGACGATGGCGATGCGCTGATACACGGACTTGCGATTGAAGGACTGGTCCACCAGCTCGGCAGGTACTTCGCCTTCGCGCTCGTCGAGCATCTTGACGTAGCCGCCCAGGGGAATGGCGGCCACCACAAACTCGGTGCCGCGACGGTCGTGCCAGCGCAACAGCGGCATGCCGAAGCCAACGGAGAACCGCAAAACCTTGACGCCACAGCGCCGCGCCACCCAGAAGTGGCCGAACTCGTGAAACGTCACCAGTACACCCAACGCAATCAGGGTGCCGACAATCATGTAAAGCGCGCTCATCGCTGTTCTCCGGGTACCGGCATGGCGAGGGCTACGGACAGCGTCAAGCTGCTCGCGCGCCTTGCCAGGCCTGTGCCTGTGGGCATTTGTCGCTTACCGCCCGTTCCGGCTGAGCCACTGCTCAGCCAGCGTTCGCGCCCTGGCGTCGACCTCGAAGACCGTCTCCAGCTCGTTCAGGGCAACCACAGGCTCTATGTTCAGGACTTCGTCGATCATACTCGCGATTTCAGGGAAGCGAATGCGCCGATCCAGAAACGCCGCCACGGCGACCTCGTTGGCGGCATTCAATACTGCCGGGGCGCTGTCGCCGGTCTGCGCAGCTTGCCGCGCCAGACGCAGGCAAGGGAAGCGCAATTCGTCCGGAGCCTGGAAATCAAGCCGGGCAATGCTGAACAGATCCAGCGGCGACACACCCGAATCGATCCGCTCGGGCCAAGCCAGTGCGTGGGCGATCGGCGTGCGCATGTCGGGGTTGCCCAACTGCGCCAGCACCGAGCCATCCACGTAATCGACCATCGAATGAATCACGCTTTGCGGGTGAATCACCACTTCGATATTCGCAGGGGCCGTGTCGAACAGCCAGCAGGCCTCGATCAGCTCAAGGCCCTTGTTCATCATGCTGGCCGAATCCACGGAGATCTTGCGCCCCATGGACCAGTTCGGGTGCGCACAGGCCTGATCCGGCGTGACATGCTCGATGTCGGCCAGAGGCGTTTCGCGAAACGGTCCGCCCGAGGCAGTCAGCAGAATGCGGCGAACGCCCACCTGATCCAGGCCGTTGGAGTAGTTGCCCGGCAGGCACTGGAAAATGGCGTTGTGCTCGCTGTCCAGCGGCAACAGGATGGTGCCACTGCGGCGCACGGCCTGCATGAACAGGGCGCCCGAGGTGACCAGGGCCTCCTTGTTCGCCAGCAAGACCTTTTTGCCTGCCTCGACAGCGGCCAGCGTAGGACGCAACCCTGCCGCGCCGACGATGGCCGCCAGCACGGTATCCACCTGAGGATGGGCAGACACCTCGCACAGGCCGCCCTCCCCCACCAGCACCCGGGTGTCCAGGCCGGCGGCGCGCAAGTCATCCTGCAACTGCCGGGCAGCGGCCGTGGTCGGCACCACGGCGAACTGCGGGGTGTGGCGAACGCACAGCGCCAGCAACTCGGCGATACGGGTGAAGCCCGTGAGGGCAAACACCTGATAGCGCGAAGGATGGCGGGCGATAACGTCCAGCGTGCTCAGCCCGACGGAGCCGGTAGCCCCCAGGACCGTGATCAGTTGCGGCTTGCTCACATCAGGCCCCAGTCTTTGGCGGCCCAGAGCAGCAGGGCAAACACCGGGATCGCCGCGGTCAGGCTGTCGATGCGATCCAGCACGCCGCCGTGGCCAGGCAACAGGTTACTGCTGTCCTTGATCCCCGACTTGCGCTTGAACATGCTCTCGGTCAGGTCGCCGACCACGGAAATCAGCACCACGATGGCGGCGCATACCAGGGCGAACAGGATTTCCCCAACGCCCCAGCCGCGAGAAACGCCGACCACGGCGGTAATCACCAGGCAGGTCGCCAGGCCGCCGTAGAGGCCTTCCCAGCTCTTGCCGGGGCTGACTTTCGGCGCCAGCTTGCGCTTGCCGAAGGCCTTGCCGGAGAAGTAGGCACCAATGTCGGCACCCCACACCAGGATCATGACAGCGAGAATCAGCCAGTTGCCCATCGGTTCGAGCTTGATCAGCACCAGCCCTTGCCAGGCCGGCAGCAGAATCAAAAGGCCGATGGCCAGTTTGTAGATCACGCTGGACCAGTGTTCGCTGGACTCGGGGTACGTCAGCACCAGCCAGGTTGCCGCCAGCCACCACAACAGCGCAGCGACCAGGATCCACGGCGCAAGGCCGGGCAGCAGATACAGCAGGAACAGCAGCACGCCGACCACCGCCGCGAACAGCACGCGGGCCGACTGCGCCTCGAAACCGGCAAGGCGCGCCCATTCCCAGGCACCCAGCACCACCACTGCAGCGATGAACAGCGCAAAGCTGCCACCCTCGAGCAGAAAAAAGCCGCACAGGGCCAGCGGCGCGAGGATCAACGCTGTGATGATTCGTTGTTTGAGCATTAAGCGCGGGCTCCAGCTTCTACCTGCTCGCTGGTTTTCCCGAAGCGGCGTTGGCGCGAAGCGAAATCGGCCAGCGCATGGCGCATGGCATCGTGTTTGAAGTCCGGCCAGAACAGGTCGGAGAAGTACAGCTCGGCGTAGGCCAGCTGCCACAGCAGGAAGTTGCTGATGCGATGCTCGCCCCCGGTGCGGATGCACAGGTCGGGCAGCGGAAGGTCGCCCGTGGCCAGGCAGGTCTGCAGCAACTGCGGGGTGATGTCTTCGGGGCGCAGATGGCCGGCCTGAACCTCACGCGCCAGGCGCTGCGCAGCCTGGGCGATGTCCCACTGACCGCCGTAGTTGGCGGCGATCTGCAAGACAAAGCGGCTGTTACCGGCAGTGCTGGCTTCGGCTTCGCGAATGGCGGCCTGCAGCTCAGGGTGAAAACGCGAGCGGTCGCCGATGATGCGCAGGCTGATGCCGTTCTCGTTCAGGCGCTTGGTCTCGCGACGCAAGGCCGTGAAGAACAGCTCCATCAGCGCGCCGACCTCTTCGGCCGGGCGCTGCCAGTTCTCGCTGGAGAACGCGAACAGGGTCAGCACCTCGACCTTGGCCTCGGCACACACCTCGATGACCGCCCGAACGGCGTCAACGCCCGCCTTGTGACCCGCCACGCCTGGCAACAGGCGCTTCTTGGCCCAGCGATTGTTCCCATCCATGATGATCGCGACATGACGCGGTACCGACGACGGCACAGCCAGCTTTGTCTTTTCCATGAAAGCTTCCCGACCTTATACGGCCATCAGGTCCGCTTCTTTGTCATCCGTGGCCTTGGTGATCTGGCCTTCGAAGTCCTTGATCAGTTTGTCGATATCAGCGCTGGCACGACGCTCTTCGTCTTCGCTGATTTCCTTGTCCTTGACCAGTTTCTTCAGATCGCCCATGGCATCGCGACGGATGTTGCGCACGGCAACGCGAGCGTCTTCGGCAGCGCTGCGGGCCTGCTTGGTGAAGCCCTTGCGGGTTTCTTCGGTCAGCGGCGGCATGGAGATCAGCAGCAGTTCGCCCAGGTTGGTCGGGTTCAGGTTAAGACCTGCACTGCCGATGGCCTTGTCGACGGCGCCCAGCATGTTGCGCTCGAACGGCACGACCTGCAGGGTACGGGAGTCTTTCACGGTAACGTTGGCGACGCCGGTCAGCGGAGTGTCCACGCCGTAGTAAGGAACCATCACCGAACCCAGCACGCTTGGGTGAGCCTTGCCGGTACGGATCTGGCCGAACGCGTGGTGCAGGGACTCCAGGGACTTCTTCATGCGCTCTTGAGCGTCTTTCTTGATTTCGTTGATCATTGTACGCCTTCCTCGATCAAGGTTCCTTCCGCGCCGCCATGCACGATGTTCAGCAGGGCGCCGGGTTTGTTCATATTAAAGACACGCAGCGGCATCTTGTGGTCACGGCACAGGCAGATGGCCGTCAGATCCATTACGCCCAGCTTGCGATCCAGTACTTCATCGTAAGTCAGATGATCGAACTTCTCGGCATGCGGGTCCTTGAATGGATCGGCAGTGTACACACCATCGACCTTGGTTGCCTTCAACACGACGTCGGCATCGATTTCGATGGCCCGCAGGCAGGCTGCCGAATCGGTGGTGAAGAACGGGTTGCCGGTACCGGCAGCGAAAATCACCACTTCCTTGGAATTCAGGTGACGCATCGCCTTGCGACGATCGTAGTGATCGGTCACACCCACCATGGAAATGGCGGACATCACGATGGCGGAAATATTGGCACGCTCAAGGGCGTCGCGCATGGCCAGACCGTTCATCACGGTGGCCAGCATGCCCATGTGGTCGCCAGTGACGCGGTCCATCCCGGCAGCGCTCAATGCCGCGCCACGGAACAGGTTGCCACCACCGATGACCAGGCCGACCTGAACACCGATTCCTACCAGTTGACCCACTTCAAGCGCCATGCGATCCAGCACTTTCGGATCGATGCCAAACTCTTCGGACCCCATCAGGGCCTCGCCGCTAAGCTTGAGTAGAATGCGTTTATAGCGAGCTTGATATCCACTGCCCTGCTGAGCCATTGCGAATCTCTCCTGCGGCGTATAAAAAAAATGTCAGAGTTGCCGGCCGTTGCGCCTGCGCTAACTCTAGGCTACTGCGCCGGTTGTGGCCTTGTGAGCCATGTACCGGAAAAACAAAATCCTGCTGCCGTTTTGACAAAGAGGCTGCGCGCGTGAGCGGGCAGCCTCTTGGGTCGACAGTCGGAGAACCGTCTTATTGCTTGCTGGCAGCTACTTGAGCAGCGACTTCTTCAGCGAAGTTGTCGACTGGCTTCTCGATGCCGTCGCCTACTTTGAAGTAGGTGAAGGAAACGATTTCAGCGCCGGCTTTCTTGGCCAGTTCACCGACCTTGATTTCAGGGTTCTTGACGAACGCTTGCTCGACCAGGCTGGCTTCGGCCAGGAACTTGGTGATGCGGCCCTGAACCATCTTGTCAGCGATCTCGGCAGGCTTGCCTTTGATCTTGTCTTCGTTCAGCTGCAGGAAGACGTTCTTCTCGCGCTCGATCGCTTCGGCAGAAACGTCCGACGGCAGCAGGAACTCAGGGTTGCTTGCAGCAACGTGCATCGCGATGTCTTTGGCCAGCTCGACGTCGCCGCCTTTCAGGACAACGGCTACGCCGATCTTGTTGCCGTGCAGGTAGGAACCGACAACGTCGCCTTCAACGCGTACCAGACGACGGATGTTGACGTTCTCGCCTACTTTGGCAACCAGGGCAGTACGTGCTTCTTCCTGAGCGGCGATCAGCGGAGCTGCGTCGGTCAGTTTCTCGGCGAATGCCTTGTCGACGCTTGCAGCGACGAAGTTCTTGAAGTCGTCCTGCAGAGCCAGGAAGTCGGTCTGGGAGTTGACTTCGAGCAGGACAGCGACTTTGCCGTCTGCCTTGATGGCGATTGCGCCTTCAGCAGCAACGTTGCCTGCTTTCTTGGCGGCCTTGATGGCGCCCGAAGCACGCATATCGTCGATGGCTTTCTCGATGTCGCCGCCGGCCTTGGTCAGGGCCTTCTTGCAGTCCATCATGCCTTCGCCAGTACGCTCGCGCAGTTCTTTGACCAACGCTGCAGTAATCTCTGCCATTTCAAAATCCTCTTGGATAGGTCTTCAACCATTCCACCCGCCGGGCGGGCGTTCAAATTCGCTTGAAAATCCATGATGACCGCTGCACATGACATCAGATCGATGGCAACGCCAGATGGTTTTCGAGGTGGCAAAAAGGGGGCCAAGCCCCCTTTTTGCGTGCCAAGCGGCGCTAAAGCGTCACTTACTCGGCAGCAGGTACAGCCGCTTCTTCAGCGTAAACTTCGGTGCCGCCAGCAACGTTGTTGCGACCACGGATAACGGCGTCAGCCATCGAACCCATGTACAGCTGGATGGCGCGGATGGCGTCATCGTTACCTGGGATGATGTAGTCAACACCTTCAGGGCTGCTGTTGGTATCGACTACGCCGATGACCGGGATGCCCAGCTTGTTGGCTTCGGTGATCGCGATGCGCTCGTGGTCAACGTCGATGACGAACAGTGCGTCTGGCAGACCGCCCATGTCCTTGATACCACCCAGGCTACGATCCAGCTTTTCCAGATCGCGAGTGCGCATCAGCGCCTCTTTCTTGGTCAGCTTGGCGAAAGTACCGTCTTCAGCCTGAACTTCCAGCTCGCGCAGACGCTTGATGGAGGCACGGATGGTTTTGAAGTTGGTCAGCATGCCGCCCAACCAGCGGTGATCGACGTACGGCGAACCGCAACGTGCTGCTTCTTCAGCAACGATCTTGCCAGCGGAACGCTTGGTGCCGACGAACAGGATCTTGTTCTTGCCCTGGGCCAGGCGCTCTACGAACGTCAGAGCGTCGTTGAACATTGGCAGGGTTTTTTCAAGGTTGATGATGTGAATCTTGTTGCGCGCGCCGAAAATGAACTTGCCCATTTTCGGGTTCCAGTAACGGGTCTGGTGGCCGAAGTGCACACCGGCCTTCAGCATATCGCGCATATTGACTTGGGACATGATAGTTCCTTGATAAGTCGGGTTAGGCCTCCACGCATCCCAATGACCAACCAGCGGCTCGAGCCGAGGGCACCCAGGTCATCGTGTCGACACGTGTGTGGGTTTGTGCTTTCGGGGCATACCCCGTAAAGCGGCGCATTTTATATCACAAAAGTCTGGATAACGGAACCTGAAATAAGATCCTGTTTTGCCGAGGCTTTTGCCGGGCCGGGGATGCCATGCCGCACACCCTCGTCGCCTCTATATAAGGAAGCGATGATAACCCGCTTGGCGACGGTCTGGTAGAATCGCGGTTTTCCGTGTTTAGCTGCGGCCTGGCCGCGCCGAGAGAGCCTTGTATGTCCGTTACCCTCAAAACCCCTGAAGACATCGAAAAGATGCGCATTGCCGGCCGTCTGGCCGCCGAAGTCCTGGAAATGATCGGGGCCTACGTCAAGCCTGGCGTGACCACCGACGAACTGGACCGCATCTGCCACGACTACATCGTCAATGAGCAGAAGGCCATTCCGGCGCCGCTCAACTACAAGGGTTTTCCCAAGTCCATCTGCACCTCGATCAACCACGTGGTCTGCCACGGCATCCCGAACGAGAAGCCGCTCAAGGAAGGCGACGTGCTGAACATCGACGTGACCGTCATCAAGGACGGCTATCACGGCGACACCAGCAAGATGTTCCATGTCGGCAAGGTGCCAGAGTGGGCCGAGCGCCTGTCGAAAATCACCCAGGAATGCATGTACAAGGGCATCGAGCTGGTCAAGCCCGGCGCTCACCTGGGCGACATCGGCGAAGTGATCCAGAAACACGCCGAAAAGAACGGCTTCTCGGTGGTGCGTGAATACTGCGGCCATGGCATCGGCAAGGTGTTCCACGAAGAACCGCAAGTGCTGCACTACGGCAAGGCCGGCGAAGGCATGGAACTCAAGGAAGGCATGACCTTCACCATCGAGCCGATGATCAACCAGGGCAAGGCCGACACCCGTCTGCTGGGCGACGGCTGGACAGCCATCACCAAGGACCGCAAGCTGTCGGCACAGTGGGAACACACCATTCTGGTCACCGCCACAGGCTACGAGATCTTCACCCTGCGCAGCGACGACACCATCGCCCGCACCAGCGCCTGATTCTCACGTCCAGACAGCATGCATAGATAGAAGGAAAGCAGTTCGATGCCGCAGGTGGACCCAGATTTGTTCGATCGCGGCCAGTTCAAGGCCGAACTGGCGTTGAAGGCCAGCCCCATCGCTGCCTTCAAGAAAGCCATCCGTCAGGCCCGCGAGGTGCTGGACGAGCGTTTCAAGTCCGGCCGCGAGATACGGCGCCTGATCGAGGACCGCGCCTGGTTCGTCGATAACATCCTGCAACAGGCCTGGGAGCAGTTCGACTGGAGCGATGACGCCGATATCGCCTTGCTGGCGGTCGGCGGCTACGGCCGTGGCGAACTGCACCCCTATTCGGACATCGACCTGCTGATCCTGCTGGACAGTGCCGATCACGAGCTGTTTCGCGATTCCATCGAGCGCTTTCTGACCCTGCTGTGGGACATCGGCCTGGAAGTCGGTCAGAGCGTTCGCTCGGTCGAGGAGTGCGCCATCGAGGCCCAGGCGGACCTCACGGTGGTCACCAACCTCATGGAAAGCCGCACCATTGCCGGCCCCGAGCACTTGCGCCAACGCATGCTGGACGTCACCAGCACGCAGCACATGTGGCCGAGCAAGGAATTCTTCCTGGCCAAGCGTGCCGAACAGAAAGCCCGGCACCACAAGTACTTCGACACCGAGTACAACCTGGAACCCAACGTCAAGGGCTCGCCCGGCGGGCTGCGGGACATCCAGACCATCCTCTGGGTCGCACGGCGCCAGTACGGCACGCTGAACCTGCACGCACTGGCCGACGAGGGCTTTCTGCTGGAAAGCGAAAACGCCCTGCTCGCCTCTTCCCAGGAGTTCCTGTGGAAGGTCCGCTATGCGCTGCACATGCTGGCCGGGCGCTCCGAAGACCGCCTGCTGTTCGACTACCAGACCAACATCGCGCGCCTGCTGGGCTACCAGGACAGCGACGCGAAGCTGGCCATCGAACGCTTCATGCAGAAGTACTACCGGGTGGTCATGAGCATCGCCCAGTTGAGCGATCTGATCATCCAGCACTTCGAGGAAGTCATCCTCTCGGACGACCAGAACACCGCGACCGAGGCCATCAACTCGCGCTTCCAGCTGCATGACGGCTACATCGAAGCCAGCAACCCGAACGTCTTCAAGCGTACGCCCTTCGCGATGCTGGAGATTTTCGTGCTGATGGCCCAACGCCCGGAAATCAAGGGCGTGCGTGCCGATACCATCCGTTTGCTGCGCGAACACCGGCACCTGATCAACGACGATTTCCGTAACGACATTCGCAACACCAGCCTGTTCATCGAGCTGTTCAAGTGCGAGATCGGCATCCACCGCAACCTGCGCCGGATGAACCGCTACGGCATCCTGGGCCTGTACCTGCCCGAGTTCGGCCACATCGTGGGGCAGATGCAGCACGACCTGTTCCACATCTACACCGTCGATGCCCACACGCTGAACCTTATCAAGCACCTGCGCAAACTGCAGTACACCCAGGTGTCGGAGAAATTCCCGCTGGCCAGCAAGCTCATGGCCAAGCTGCCCAAGCCCGAGCTGATCTACCTGGCCGGCCTGTACCACGACATCGGCAAGGGCCGTGGCGGCGACCACTCGGAACTCGGCGCGGTGGACGCCGAAGCCTTCGGCATCCGCCATCATCTTCCCGACTGGGACACCCGACTGATCGTCTGGCTGGTGCAGAACCACCTGGTGATGTCCACCACTGCCCAGCGCAAGGATCTGTCCGATCCGCAGGTGATCCACGATTTCGCGCAATTCGTCGGCGACGAGGTGCACCTGGATTACCTCTACGTGCTGACCATCGCCGACATCAACGCCACCAACCCGACGCTGTGGAACTCCTGGCGCGCCAGCCTGTTGCGCCAGCTGTACACCGAGACCAAGCGCGCCCTCAAGCGCGGCCTGGAGAACCCGGTGGACCGCGAAGAGCAGATCCGGCGCACCCAGAGCGCCGCACTGGATATCCTGGTGCGCAGTGGCACCGACCCCGACGACGTCGAGCAGCTGTGGTCGCAACTGGGGGATGATTACTTCCTGCGCCACACGGCCGGCGACGTCGCCTGGCACAGCGATGCGATCCTGCAGCAACCTGCAGATGGCGGGCCGCTGGTGCTGATCAAGGAAACCACCCAGCGCGAATTCGAGGGCGGCACGCAGATCTTCATCTACGCGCCGGACCAGCACGATTTCTTCGCCGTGACCGTGGCCGCCATGGACCAGTTGAACCTGAACATTCATGACGCCCGGGTCATCACGTCCACCAGCCAGTTCACCCTCGACACCTACATCGTGCTCGACAACGACGGCGGCTCGATCGGCGACAACCCGGAACGCATCAAGGCCATCCGCCAGGGCCTGACCGAAGCGCTGCGCAACCCTGACGACTACCCGACCATCATCAAGCGTCGCGTGCCCCGTCAATTGAAGCACTTCGCCTTCGCACCGGTGGTGACCATTTCCAACGACGCCCAGCGCCCGGTCACCGTGCTCGAACTGAGCGCCCCGGATCGCCCAGGCCTGTTGGCGCGGGTGGGCAAGATCTTCCTGGAGTTCGACCTGTCGCTGCAGAACGCCAAGATCGCCACCCTTGGCGAGCGCGTGGAAGACGTGTTCTTCCTCACCGATGAGAACAACCAGCCGTTGTCCGACCCGCAACTGTGCCGCCGCCTGCAAGACGCCATCGTCGAGCAGCTCAGCGTCAATGCAGAGCCCGGGACGGAACTGCGCATCAGTATTTGAAAGCCCCGTAGATTCGATTCAATGGCGCCTGACCGGAACGTCAGGTGCCCAGCTCCTTGAGAACGATTGCCCATGAACAACGCTCTGCAACAGCTTCAGCCCTATCCGTTCGAAAAGCTTCGCGCCCTGCTCGGCAGCGTTACGCCCAACCCGGACAAGCGCCCTATCGCGCTGTCCATCGGCGAGCCCAAGCACAAGTCGCCGGAATTCGTCGCCAAGGCCCTGGCCGACAGCCTCGACCAGATGGCTGTGTACCCGACCACCGCCGGCATCCCTGCCTTGCGCGAAGCCATCGCCAAATGGTGCGAGCGTCGTTTCAGCGTGCCAGCGGGCTGGCTGGATCCGGCAAAACACGTGCTGCCGGTCAACGGCACCCGCGAAGCGCTGTTCGCCTTCACCCAGACCGTGGTCAATCGCAGCGATGACGGCCTGGTGGTCAGCCCCAACCCGTTCTACCAGATCTACGAAGGCGCGGCGTTCCTGGCCGGCGCCAGGCCGCACTACCTGCCGTGCCTGCCCGAGCACGGGTTCAACCCGGACTTCGATGCGGTTTCGGTCGATGTCTGGAAGCGCTGCCAGATCCTGTTCCTGTGCTCGCCTGGCAACCCGACAGGCGCCCTGATCCCGGTCGAGACCCTGAAAAAGCTCATCGCCCTGGCCGATGAACACGACTTCGTGATCGCCGCCGACGAATGCTACAGCGAGCTGTACTTCGACGAAGCCACCCCGCCGCCAGGCCTGCTGACCGCCTGCGCAGAACTGGGCCGCCAGGATTTCAAGCGCTGCGTGGTGTTCCACAGCCTGTCCAAGCGCTCCAACCTGCCGGGCCTGCGTTCAGGCTTCGTCGCGGGAGATGCCGACATCCTCAAGGCGTTCCTGCTGTACCGCACCTACCACGGTTGCGCGATGCCGGTTCAGACACAACTCGCAAGCATCGCCGCGTGGAACGACGAAGCCCACGTGCTGGCCAACCGCGACCTGTACCGTGAGAAATTCGACGCCGTGCTGGAAATCCTCTCGCCGGTAATGGACGTGCAACGCCCCGACGGCAGCTTCTACCTGTGGCCGAACGTGGGCAGCGATGACGCAGCCTTCTGCCGCGACCTGTTCGAAGCCGAGCACGTCACCGTGGTGCCGGGCTCGTACCTGTCGCGGGACGTCGAAGGCTTCAACCCCGGTGCTGGCCGAGTGCGCATGGCACTGGTCGCGCCACTGGCCGAGTGCGTCGAAGCGGCGCAGCGGATTCGCGAGTTCGTGAAGTCCCGCTGATCGTCGGGTGCGCCTGAGGCCCTGACTGAAGGGTTTTCAGGCGCGCCGGCCGCGGTGCCTGTGCGCTATATATATGTATGACCCGGACCCCGCCGTAGCCGCTTAATCTTCCGTGATGTTCAGGCCTCGTCGATTCTCGATGACGCCATCACTGGAAAGGATAGCCACGGTGAATACACCGCTTTACCACTGCCACACCCATCATCACCCGGACCTGCAGGCTGCTTCTGAAGCGGCGCTTCGGGAAAACCCCTTCAACGCTGCCATTACCCCCAGTTACCTGACCGACGGCGAACAGACCACGGATCGTGACTCACGCATCGTGACGTCATTCACCAAGTACTGGGCGCGCGGGCGCACGTTGCGAATCCGCTTCCTCGGCACCATCCCTCCCGCTCTGCAGCAGGTATTTTTCGAAACGGCGTGCAAATGGCTGCCCCACGTCAACCTCAAGTTCAAGTTGGTTGACTCGGGCGATGCCGAGATCCGCATCATCCTCGACAGTGACCTGCACCTGAGCGCCGTCGGCACCGACGCTTTGCTGGGCTTTCACAGGCAGGACGTGCCGACCATGCACTTCGACCTGACCCGCCTGATCGACACCAGCAAGCTCATGGGTATGCAGGGCAAGTCGATGGACGCATTCGATATTCGCAACTACCTGAGCGCAGACTTCGAACGCACCGTGCTGCACGAATTCGGCCATGCGCTGGGCGCCGAACACGAACACCAGCACCCCGACGCGAACATTCCCTGGGACGAAGAAAAAGTCATCCAGGACTTCACCACCAAGGGCGTGAACGAAGCATTCATTCGCCAGAACGTCCTGAACAAATATGAAGCCGCAGACTTTTCCTATTCTGGCTATGACCCTGAGTCAGTCATGCACTACAACGTGCTTCAGAAGCACACGCGCGGAGACTTCCAGATCGACAATACCGGCAAGGGGCTGAGCACCAAGGACAAGGAGTTCATGAACTTCATCTACGGCGACCGCCAGAATGATCGCGGCCCTCTGGCCTAACCACGCTCCTGCTTGAACACGCCGAGGTTGGCCTCGTTGAGGTCCAGTTCGGCCAGTATCACGCGAAGCACATCGTCGCCGATCTGCCGGTGGCGATGCAGGCTGTAGAGTTCAAGGCGCTGGGCGCGCAGGGCGTTCAGGCGCATGCGTTTCTCCAGTTGATCCATCTGGAACGCCAGCGCCTGGGCTTCGGCCGTGTCGTCGAATATTTCCAGGCGGTGGCGATACTCGGACATGATCCGCGACTTCACTTCGGTGGCCATCACCGCCATTGCAGCGTCGGTGGAGTGGGTCGCGTCGGGCAATTCTTCGCTCTCCAGCGCCTTGATCGCCGCCGGGGTGGTGCGCTTCCAGGCATCGCGCACCTCGCGTTTGAGGCGCAAGTCCGGCTCGCTGACCAGCCCGCGCAACAGCAGTGGCAGGCAGACACAGGCCACGATCAGGGACAGCAGAATCACCCCGGCAGCGATGAAGATCAGCAGGTCCCGTTCGGGGAAATCGACACCGGCGGCGATCAGCATCGGCACCGACAAGGTACCCGCCAGCGTCACCGCACCTCGCACTCCGCCCACTGTCAGCAGCAACGAGGAGCGCATAGACAACTCCAGCGAACCGTCCCCGCGCCCACGCCAGCGGCGAACCAGCACCATCAGGCGCCACACGCTTCGCACCCACACGTAGCGCAGCAGCGCCAGCACGACGAAGATCGCCAGCACATCCAGGCAACGCCAGAGCAGCGTCGGCCAGACCGTGACCTCGTGGTGAGTGACGGCGCTGACGATTTCCGGCAACTGCAGGCCGAGCAGCAAAAAGATCAGCCCGTTGAACGCGAATTCCAGCAGCGTCCACACGCTTCGATTGAGCAGCCGGGTGCTGGTCTGGCGCGGCAACAGGTCAACCCAGCTTTGCATCATCCCCGCCGCCACCGCCGACAAGATGCCCGACACCTCAAGCCGCTCGGCCAGGACATAGGCGGCAAACGGCAGCAGCAACATGAACACCACGTGGGTCGCCGGATCATCCCAGCCCCGGGCGATCATCCAGCTGCGAAAGCGCCCCACCAGCCAGCTCAGCCCGACACCTACCGCCAGCCCGCCACAGGCCACCAGCACAAAGGTCAGGCTGGCATCGGTCAGGGAAAACACCCCGGTGATCGCCGCGGCCAGGGCGAACTTGAAGGTCACCAGGCCCGTGGCGTCGTTCATCAGGGCCTCACCCTGCAACAGACGCATGATCGGTGCAGGCAAACGGTCTTGTGCGATGGCAGAAACGGCAACGGCGTCGGTAGGAGAAAGCACTGCAGCCAGTGCGAATGCCACTGCGAGCGGTACGGAAGGCAGCAACCAGTGAATGAAATAACCGGCGCCCACCACCGTGAAAATCACCAGGCCCACGGCCATGGTCAGAATTGGCCCGCGAAAGCGCCAGAAATCCCGCTTGGGCATCCGCCAGCCATCGGAGAACAACAGCGGCGGCAGAAACAGGAAGAGAAACAGTTCAGGGTCCAGCGCCACATGCAGGCCCAGGGTCGGCCAGGCCAGCAATGCGCCCGCCGCAATCTGCAGCAGCGGCACCGGCAGCGGGATGACCCGGGCCAGCAAACGCGAGACACCTACCAGCGTCAACAGGATCAGGACGGTATAGGCAGTCTGCATTGCGTGTATCCCCAAACGAGCGACGTGTCGCTGCGCCCCGGCAGCCGTGGGCGCAGCGTCGAAGTGCCATATTAACGGTTTAGGCTATGAGCCCGACTTCATACATAGGTCTTAGGCTCTGTACGAAAAGTCTTGATACTCGGTAATGCTGCGTTGAAAACAGCCTCGGAATGCTCATTTACAAACAGTAAACTCCGCTTCCTCGGCTGTTTTCGCCTTGCCTTACCTTCGTCTCAAAACATTTCGTACAGAGCCTAACCCGCACAAATACATTCCCCGTTAAAGACAAAGCTACGCCAGGGCGCACCCAAGGGGCTCGTACGTGGCATAATCCGTCACCGTTTTTCAACCGTCTCAAAGGGGGCAAGCTCATGGCAGAATCCAAAAAGTTGCACCTTTTCGGCATCAAGGCGTGCGACACGATGAAGAAGGCGCGCACCTGGCTCGATGAAAAACCGGTGAGCTACGATTTCCACGATTACAAAACCCAGGGCATCGACCGCGAACACCTGACCCAGTGGTGCAACGAGCACGGCTGGCAGACAGTGTTGAATCGCGCAGGTACGACCTTTCGCAAACTGGACGATTCGCAGAAAGCCGATATCGACCAGGACAAGGCAATCGAACTGATGCTCGCCCAGCCGTCGATGATCAAGCGCCCCGTGCTCGATCTCGGCGACAAGACCCTGATTGGCTTCAAACCCGAACTGTACGCAGCAGCTATCGCCTGATTGAGATAGCTATCAAAAGTTAAAGAGGTATTCGCATGTCCACTTCCCTGTTCAGCCTGGCCTTCGGCGTTGGCACACAAAACCGTCAAGGCGCCTGGCTGGAAGTCTTCTACGCCCAGCCACTGCTCAATCCGTCGGCTGAAATCGTCGCCGCAGTCGCGCCGATCCTGGGCTACACCGGTGGCAACCAAGCCATCGCGTTCAATACCGACCTGGCCTCGAAACTGGCTGATGCGCTGAAATCGGTCGATGCCACCCAGGCCGCGCTGCTGACCCGCCTGGCCGAAAGCCACAAGCCGCTGGTCGCCACCGTGCTGGCCGAAGACGCCGCCCTGACTTCCACGCCTGAGGCCTACCTCAAGCTGCACCTGCTGTCCCATCGCCTGGTCAAGCCCCACGGCCTGAGCCTGGCGGGCGTGTTCCCGCTGCTGCCGAACGTCGCCTGGACCAGCCACGGCGCCATCGACCTGACCGAACTGGCCGAGCGTCAGCTTGAAGCGCGCCTCAAAGGCGAGCTGCTGGAAGTGTTCTCCGTCGATAAATTCCCGAAAATGACCGACTACGTGGTGCCGGCTGGCGTGCGTATCGCCGACGCTGCGCGCGTGCGCCTGGGTGCCTACATCGGCGAAGGCACCACCGTGATGCACGAAGGTTTCGTCAACTTCAACGGCGGCACCGAAGGCCCGGGCATGATCGAAGGTCGTGTCTCGGCTGGCGTGTTCGTCGGCAAGGGTTCTGACCTGGGCGGCGGCTGCTCGACCATGGGCACCCTGTCGGGCGGCGGCAACATCGTGATCAAGGTCGGCGAAGGCTGCCTGATCGGCGCGAACGCCGGTATCGGTATTCCGCTGGGTGACCGTAACACCGTCGAAGCAGGCCTCTACATCACCGCAGGCACCAAGGTCGCCCTGCTCGATGAGAAGAACGAACTGGTCAAGGTCCTCAAGGCCCGCGACCTGGCCGGTCAGCCTGACCTGCTGTTCCGTCGCAACTCGCAGACCGGCGCCGTGGAATGCAAATCCCACAAGTCGGCCATCGAGCTGAACGAAGCGCTGCACGCTCACAACTGATCGCTGCGCTGCAAGGACCGGAGCCCGCTGGGGCTCCTGTCTCATTACAGAGCCTGAATGTCATGTCCCTCATTTCGCCCTGGCGCGCTGATTTCCCTGCACTCGATGCCCTCGAACGGCAAGGCCAGACTTATCTGGACAGCGCCGCCACCGCACAAAAACCCCAAGCCCTGATCGACGCCCTGTCGCACTACTACGCCAACGGCGCAGCCAACGTACACCGTGCCCAGCATTTGCCTGGTGCGATGGCGACTCAGGCCTTCGAAGACACCCGCCATAAAGTCGCCGGGTGGCTCAACACCGGCGCCTCGGGCCAGATCGTCTTCACCCACGGTGCGACCTCGGCATTCAACTTGCTGGCGTACGGGCTGGAGCATCTGTTTGCGCCGGGCGACGAAATTGTCGTCAGCGCCCTTGAGCACCACGCCAACCTGTTGCCCTGGCAGCAACTGGCAACCCGTCGCGGTCTGAAGCTGGTCGTGCTGCCGCTGACCGTCGATGGTGTGATCGACATCGATGCCGCCGCCAGCCTTATCACCTCGCGCACCCGGTTGCTGTCGGTGAGCCAGTTGTCCAATGTGCTCGGCACCTGGCAGCCGGTTGCTCGGCTGGTGGAACTGGCCAGGGCCCAAGGCGCGCTGACGGTGATCGACGGCGCCCAGGGCGTGGTCCACGGTCGTCACGACGTGCAGGCGCTGGGCTGCGACTTTTATGTGTTCTCCAGCCACAAGCTATACGGCCCGGACGGCGTCGGCGTCCTGTTCGGCCGGCATCAGGCGCTGGCACAACTGAAGCACTGGCAGTTCGGCGGCGAGATGGTGCTGCAGGCCAGCTATCACGACGCCACCTTCCGCCCTGCCCCTCTGGGTTTCGAGGCCGGTACACCACCGGTGTCCGGGGTGATCGGCCTGGGCGCGACGCTGGACTACCTCAACGACGTGAACCCGGTTGCCGCCGCCGAGCACGAGGCGCGACTGCACGAGTTGCTGTGCGCAGGCTTGTTGCTGCACAAGGGGGTGCGGCTGGTGGGCAATCCGCAGACGGCGCTGGCCAGCTTTGTCGTCGAGGGCGTGCACAACGCCGACCTGGCGCATCTGTTGACCGAGCAAGGCATTGCCGTGCGCGCGGGCCATCACTGTGCAATTCCGCTGATCGGCAGCCTCGGGTTGACCGGTGCGATCCGGGTATCTCTGGGGCTGTACAACGATTCCGAGGATCTGGAGCGATTCTTCAACGCGCTGGATCAGGCACTGGAGCTGTTGCGATGAATTTGCCGAAGGACGCGCAGGACGCGCTGGACACCTTCAATGCTTCCCTGGGCTGGGAGCAACGGGCGCGGCTGTTGATGCAATGGGGTGAACGCTTGCCGGTGCTGGCCGACGACGAAAAGACCGAAGCGAACCTGGTGGATGGGTGCGAGAGCAAGGTCTGGCTGCTGGGTAGCGTGATCGATGGTCACTGGCGGTTTCGTGCGGCGAGCGATGCACGGCTGATTCGTGGTCTGGTAGCGTTGCTGCTGGCGCGGGTCAACGGGCTGTCGGCGCCTGAGCTACAGCAGGTGGATCTGAATGACTGGTTCCAGCAACTGGGCCTGAGCCGCCAGCTCTCCCCTTCGCGTAGCAATGGCTTGAACGCAGTGCTGCAGAAGATGCGGCAAATGGCAGGTTGACTCGCCGGTAACTATTGCTAAATCACTGTGGGGGCGGGCTTGCCCGCGAATTCGGTGGTTGCTCCAACAGGGTGGTGTCAGGGAGGACGCTTTCGCGAGCAAGCTCGCTCCCACAGGAATCGTAGTGTGTCGGGAACGGGTTGTGTCAGTCAGTCTTGGCCTTGACTCGCTCCGACGGGCGCCGCGCGCCGGCCACGATCTTCTCCACCGCCTTGGTCGCCGCCACCATGCCGAAGGTGGCCGTGACCATCATCACCGCGCCGAACCCGCCCGCGCAGTCGAGCTTCACGCCATCGCCGACAAAGCTTTTCTGCAGACAGATGCTGCCGTCCGGCTTGGGATAACGCAGTTGCTCGGTGGAAAACACACAGGGCACGCTGTAGTGGCGGGTGACGGTGCGGGAAAAACCGTAATCGCGGCGCAGGGTCGAGCGCACCTTTGAAGCCAGCGGGTCGTTGAAGGTGCGGTTCAGGTCGCACACCTGAATCAGCGTCGGGTCGATCTGCCCGCCCGCGCCGCCGGTGGTGATGATCTGGATCTTGCGGCGCTTGCACCAGGCGATCAGCGCGGCCTTGGCGTTGACGCTGTCGATGCAGTCGAGCACGCAGTCGATCTCGGGGGTGATGTACTCGGCCATGGTGTCGCGGGTGACGAAATCCGCCACGGCGTGCACCACGCAGTCCGGATTGATCTCACGCAGGCGCTCGGCCATCACTTCGACCTTGGGTTTGCCGACGGTGCTGGTCAGGGCGTGCAACTGGCGGTTGCTGTTGCTGACGCAGACGTCGTCCAGATCGAACAGCGAAATCTCGCCCACGCCGCAACGCGCCATGGCTTCCGCCGCCCAGGAACCCACGCCACCGATGCCCACCACCGCGACATGGGCCGCGCGCAGGCGCTCGAGGCCTTCGATGCCGTACAGGCGGGCGACGCCGGCGAAACGTGGATCTTCTGTGCTCATGACCAATACCCCCAAAAAACCGGCGCGCATTATAGGCCCTGCTCGGGATTGGGACAGCAGTTGATTGCGGATGTTTGGTCTGAAAACCAGCATATGAAACTCATGACGTAGCAGCACGGCTTGCCGGCGGGAGCGATTTCACAGACGCCCCCGCCGGCAAGCCGTGCTGCTACGTGCCGGTAACTTTCCTAATGACCCCGGAAACGGACTACATTTTTTACGGAATAGAACTTCAACCTTTGTCAGCTGCCAAAGCTCGTGCTGGCTGACGTCTGTCGGCCCCTCCCCGTTCCCCCTTTGGAACCAGAAGTCGCTATGCCATCCCGCAAATTTGGACTCAACCTGGTAGTCGTCGTGGCGATTGCCGCGCTGTTCACCGGTTTCTGGGCGCTCATCAACCGCCCCGTGACCGCCCCCAACTGGCCTGAACAGATCTCCGGATTCTCCTATTCCCCTTTCCGCCTGGGCCAAAGCCCACAGAAAGGCGTGTACCCGTCCGACGATGACATGCGTCAGGACCTCGAACTGATGAGCAAGGAAACGGACAACATCCGTATCTACTCGGTCGACGGCAGCCTGCAGGACATTCCCAAGCTCGCCGAGGAATTCGGCCTGCGCGTGACCCTGGGCATCTGGATCAGCCCGGACCAGGAGCGCAACGAACGCGAGATCAACAAAGCCATCGAACTGGCCAACACCACCCGCAGCGTGGTGCGCGTGGTGGTCGGTAACGAAGCGCTGTTTCGCGAAGAGATCAAGCCCAAGGAACTGATGGCGTTGCTCGACCGTGTGCGGGCGGCGGTCAAAGTGCCGGTCACCACCTCCGAACAGTGGCACATCTGGGAGAAATACCCCGAGCTTGCCAAACACGTGGACCTGATTGCCGCGCACATCCTGCCGTACTGGGAATACATCCCGATGGATAAGTCCGGCCAGTACGTGCTGGACCGCGCCCGGGAACTCAAGCGCATGTTCCCGAAAAAACCGCTGCTGCTGTCCGAAGTGGGCTGGCCGAGCAATGGCCACATGCGCGGCGGTGCCGATGCGACCCAGGCCGACCAGGCGATCTACCTGCGCACCCTGGTCAACAAACTCAACCGCCAGGGCTTCAACTACTTCGTGATCGAGGCCTTCGACCAGCCGTGGAAGGCCAGCGACGAAGGCTCGGTCGGTGCGTACTGGGGCGTGTACAACGCCGCACGCCAGCAGAAATTCAACTTCGAAGGCCCGGTGGTGGCGATCCCGCAGTGGCGCGTACTGGCCATCGGCTCGGCGGTGCTTGCGATGCTGGCACTGGCCCTGCTGCTGATCGATGGCTCGGCCCTGCGCCAGCGTGGTCGCACCTTCCTGACTTTCATCGCCTTTCTCTGTGGCTCGGTGCTGGTGTGGATCGGTTACGACTACAGCCAGCAATACAGCACCTGGTTCAGCCTGCTTGTAGGATTCTTGCTGGCACTGGGCGCGTTCGGTGTATTCATCGTACTGATGACCGAGGCCCATGAACTGGCAGAAGCGGTCTGGACCCACAAACGCCGTCGTGAATTCCTGCCGGTGGTTGCGGACTCAGCCTACAGACCGAAGGTCTCGGTTCACGTACCTTGCTACAACGAGCCGCCAGAGATGGTCAAACAGACCCTCAACGCCCTGGCAGCGCTGGATTATCCAGACTTCGAAGTGCTGCTGATCGACAACAACACCAAGGACCCGGCCGTGTGGGAACCGGTCAAGGCCCACTGCGAGATGCTCGGCGAGCGCTTCAAGTTCTTTCACGTCGCGCCTCTGGCAGGCTTCAAGGGCGGCGCGCTGAACTACCTGATTCCGCACACGGCCAAGGACGCCGAAGTGATTGCCGTCATCGACTCGGACTACTGCGTCGACCGCAACTGGCTCAAGCACATGGTGCCGCACTTCGCCGACCCGAAAATCGCCGTGGTGCAGTCACCCCAGGACTACCGCGACCAGCATGAAAGCGCGTTCAAGAAGCTCTGCTACTCCGAATACAAAGGCTTCTTCCACATCGGCATGGTGACCCGCAACGACCGCGACGCGATCATCCAGCACGGCACCATGACCATGACCCGTCGCTCGGTGCTTGAAGAACTGGGCTGGGCCGACTGGTGTATCTGTGAAGACGCAGAGCTGGGCCTGCGGGTGTTCGAAAAAGGCTATTCCGCCGCCTACGCCCACAACAGCTACGGCAAGGGATTGATGCCCGACACCTTCATCGACTTCAAGAAGCAGCGTTTCCGCTGGGCCTATGGCGCGATCCAGATCATCAAGCGGCACGCAGCGAGCCTGCTGCGCGGCAAGGACACCGAGCTGACCCGCGGCCAGCGCTACCACTTCCTGGCGGGCTGGCTGCCGTGGGTGGCCGATGGCATGAACATCTTCTTCACCGTCGGTGCGCTGTTGTGGTCGGCGGCGATGATCATCGTGCCCAACCGGGTCGATCCACCGCTGCTGATCTTCGCGATTCCGCCGCTGGCGCTGTTCTTCTTCAAGGTCGGCAAGATCATCTTCCTGTACCGCCGCGCCGTGGGGGTGAACCTCAAGGATGCGTTCTACGCAGCCCTGGCCGGCCTTGCGCTGTCACACACCATCGCCAAGGCAGTCCTGTACGGCTTCTTCACCAGCAGCATCCCGTTCTTTCGCACCCCGAAAAACGCCGACAGCCACGGCTTGCTGGTGGCCATCTCGGAAGCCCGGGAAGAACTGTTCATCATGTTGCTGTTGTGGGGCGCAGCGCTGGGCATCTGCCTGGTCCAGGGCCTGCCGAGCAACGACGTGCGGTTCTGGGTGATCATGCTGCTGGTGCAGTCGCTGCCGTACCTGGCGGCGCTGATCATGGCGTTCCTGTCGTCGCTGCCCAAGCCGAAACCGGCTGAACAGGCGGCTACTGCCTGAAACATCTGTGCGCTATACCAAACGGCGGCCTTCGGGTCGCCGTTTTGCTTTAAGATACCTGCCGTTTTGTAGGAGCGCGCTTGCCCGCGACGGCGGTGTGTCTGGTCACGCGATGTCGGGAAACCGGCCGCAATCGCGGGCAAGCGCGCTCCTACAGCGTTTCCACACTGACTTTCGCGGACTCTTCATGACAGACCTCTCGCCCACCCTGCAACTCGCCTGCGACCTGATCCGTCGCCCATCGGTCACGCCGCTCGACGCCGATTGTCAGGCCGTGATGATGAAACGCCTGGGCGACGCCGGTTTCACGCTGGAGCCGATGCGCATCGAGGATGTGGATAATTTCTGGGCGACCCACGGCACCCAGGACGGCCCTGTGCTGTGCTTCGCCGGCCACACCGACGTGGTGCCGACGGGCCCGGTGAAAGCCTGGCAGAACGACCCGTTCGATGCGCTGATCGATGAAAACGGCATGCTCTGCGGGCGTGGCGCGGCGGACATGAAAGGGAGCCTGGCGTCGATGATCGTCGCCACCGAGCGCTTCGTCGCCGACTACCCGAACCACAAGGGCAAGGTCGCCTATCTGATCACCAGCGACGAAGAAGGCCCGGCGCACCACGGCACCAAGGCGGTGGTCGAGCGTCTGGCGGCGCGCAAGGAGCGTCTGGACTGGTGCATCGTCGGCGAGCCGTCGAGCACCACGCTGGTGGGTGACGTGGTCAAGAACGGCCGTCGCGGCTCCCTCGGCGCGACCCTCACCGTCAAGGGCGTGCAGGGCCACGTGGCCTACCCGCACCTGGCGAAGAACCCGATCCACCTGGCAGCCCCGGCCCTGGCCGAACTGGCCGCCGAGCACTGGGACGAAGGCAATGCGTTCTTCCCGCCGACCAGCTTCCAGATTTCCAACATCCATTCCGGCACCGGCGCGACCAACGTGATTCCGGGTGACCTGACCGCGGTGTTCAACTTCCGCTTCTCCACCGAATCCACGGTCGAAGGCCTGCAGAAGCGCGTTGCCGACATCCTCGACAAGCACGGTCTGGACTGGCACGTGGAGTGGGCGCTGTCGGGCCTGCCGTTCCTCACCGAACCGGGCGCGCTGCTCGATGCGGTGTCGGCCAGCATCAAGAGCGTCACCGGCCGCGAGACCAAGGCGTCCACCAGCGGCGGCACTTCCGATGGCCGTTTCATCGCGACCCTGGGCACCCAGGTGGTCGAGCTGGGTCCGGTCAACGCCACGATCCACCAGGTCAACGAACGCATCCTGGCCAGCGATCTCGACGTGCTGACCGAGATCTACTACCAGACCCTGGTCAAGTTGCTCGCCTGATGCTGACCTGCCCGATCTGCTCAGCTGCGCTCGATAACGCGGCCAACGGCGTGGTCTGCCCTGCCGGCCATCGCTTCGACCGCGCGCGTCAGGGTTACCTGAACCTGTTGCCGGTGCAGCACAAGAACAGCCGCGACCCTGGTGACAATCAGGCGATGGTCGAGGCGCGCCGCGACTTTCTCAATGCCGGGCATTACGCCCCGGTTGCCAGGCGTCTGGCTGAACTGGCTGCCGAGCGCGCACCAAAGCACTGGCTGGACATCGGCTGTGGCGAGGGTTATTACACCGCGCGGATTGCTGACGCCCTGCCTGAAGCCGATGGCTACGCGCTGGACATTTCCCGCGAGGCGGTCAAGCGCGCCTGCAAACGCGATCCGAAGCTGAGCTGGTTGATCGCCAGCATGGCCCGGGTGCCACTGCCGGACGCCAGCATCCAGTTCATCGCCAGTGTGTTCAGCCCGCTGGACTGGGACGAGGCCAAGCGCCTGCTGTCCCCAGGTGGTGGCCTGATGCGCGTAGGACCGACCAACGAACACCTGATGGAATTGCGCCAGCGTCTGTACGACGAAGTGCGCGACTACGCCGATGACAAGCATCTGGCACTGGTACCCGAAGGCATGAGCCTGCAACACAGCGAAACCCTGAGCTTCAAGCTGACGCTGGTGGACGGCCAGGCCCGCGCCAACCTGCTGGCGATGACGCCACACGGCTGGCGTGCCAGCGCCGACCGCCGGGCCAGTGTCATCGAGCAGGCTGAGCCGTTCGAGGTCACCGTCTCCATGCGCTACGATTATTTCGTTCGGCACTGACCGACAGAAACACTTTTACGAGGCATCCATGCGCCAACCCGACATCGAGATTTACCTGAAAGACGCTGACGTCGATCACAAGGCCATTACCGCCTGGCTGACCGCCGATATCGGCCCGTGCAGCGAATGGGTCCAACGCGGCCAGACCTGGAAATGCAAGGCGGGTGACATTCCCGTGACCTGGATTCCCAAGGCCGTGGGCAAATGGAACAGCCTGTGCCTGGACAGCGACAAGACGCCGTGGGACGACGACATCGCCTGCGCCCGCGCCGCCTTCGCCGCCATGAACGTCGAAGTGCGCTGCGCACCGGGGACGTGGGTCGAGGAAGAAAACGACGAAGACGCCGACCGCTGGATTCGTATAAGTGCCGACGGTGAGGAAGAAATCACCTGGCGTACCTCGTAACACCCGCCCCCCTGTAGGAGCGCGCTTGCCCGCGACGGCGTTGCGTCAGACGATTCAATTCTGACTGATGCAACGCCGTCGCGGGCAAGCGCGCTCCTACAGGCTGGGCGAATTGCTCTGCCTTGCTTTGCCCATCCCCGCCATATCCGGCAAACTGACCGCTTCGTGGGCCAAGGCCCCTCAGCGCAGAATTCGTATGACCCGTTCCCCGTTTCGTCGTCTTGTGTTCGGCGCCCTGCGTCGTCTGCTGTACCTGTGGGTACGTTCGGAGACGATCAACCAATCGTCCTTCACCCTGAATCTGGACCGCAGCCGCCCGGTGTTCTACGCCTTGCAGAACCCGTCGCTGGCGGATCTGGCCGTGCTTGACCGCGAATGCCGCAAGGCCGGGTTGCCGCGCCCGGTGCTGCCGGTGGTGGGAGGCAATCTGTCGGAGCCTGCCGCGTTCTTCTACCTGACGCCCGAACCTGACTGGCTGGGCCGTCAGGACAAAAGCGGTGCGCCGCCCGTGCTTGAGCGCCTGGTCGGTGCGGTCAGCCAGAATGCCGCAGAAGACGCGCAGATCATTCCGGTCAGCGTGTTCTGGGGCCAGTCCCCGGACAAGGAAGACAGCCCGTGGAAACTGCTGTTCGCCGACAGTTGGGCCGTCACAGGAAGGCTGCGCAAGTTCATCACCATTCTGATTCTGGGGCGCAAGACCCGCGTGCAGTTCTCCGCGCCCATTCACCTGCGTGAGCTGGTCGATGAAAACAAGGGCTACGAGCGCACCGTGCGCATGGCCCAGCGCCTGCTGCGCGTGCATTTCCGCAACCTGAAGACTGCCGTGATCGGCCCGGACATTTCCCACCGCCGTAATCTGGTGAAGGGTCTGGTCGCTGACCCGCTGGTCAAGCAGGCGATTCTCGAAGAGGCGGCGCGGGAGAAGATCAGCGAAGCCAAGGCGCGGGAAAAAGCCCTGCACTATGGCAATGAGATTGCCTCGGACTACACCTACACCGCGATCCGCTTCCTGGAAGTGGTGCTCAGCTGGTTCTGGAACAAGATCTACGACGGCATCAAGGTCAGCCATCTGGAAGGCGTGCAGAACGTCGCCCAGGGCAACGAGATCATCTACGTGCCCTGCCACCGCAGCCATATCGACTACCTGCTGCTGTCCTACCTGTTGTTCCGCAACGGCCTGACCCCGCCGCACATCGCCGCCGGCATCAACCTCAACATGCCGGTGATCGGCGGGCTGCTGCGCCGGGGCGGCGCGTTCTTCATGCGCCGCACCTTCAAGGGCAATCCGCTGTACACCGCCGTGTTCAACGAGTACCTGCATACCCTGTTCACCAAGGGTTTCCCGGTGGAATACTTCGTCGAAGGCGGACGCTCGCGCACCGGCCGCATGCTGCAACCCAAGACCGGCATGCTGGCCATCACCCTGCGCAGCTACCTGCGCAATTCGCGCACACCGATCGTGTTCGTACCGGTTTACATCGGCTACGAGCGCGTACTCGAAGGCCGCACCTACCTGGGCGAACTGCGGGGCGCGGCGAAAAAGAAAGAGTCGATCTTCGACATCTTCAAGGTCATCGGCGCGCTCAAGCAGCGCTTCGGCCAGGTGGCGGTCAACTTCGGCGAGCCGATCAAGCTGGCCGACTTCCTCGATCACGAGCAGCCCGACTGGCGCGCCCAGGAACTGGGGCCGGTGTTCAAGCCTGCGTGGCTGAACGAAACCACTCACCGCCTCGGCGAACGGGTAGCCCGTCACCTGAACGAGGCGGCGGCGGTCAATCCGGTGAACCTGGTGGCGCTGGCCTTGCTTTCGACCAACAAGCACGCACTGGATGATCAGGCCCTGGCGCGAGTGCTGGACCTTTACCTGACGCTGTTGCGCAGCGTGCCCTACTCGCCCCATACCACATTGCCCGAAGGCGATGGCCGGGCGCTGATCGAGCACGTCAAGGGCATGGACCTGCTGTCCGAGCAGAAGGACGCGCTGGGCCGCATTCTGTATCTGGACGAGCAGAACGCGGTGCTGATGACCTACTACCGCAACAACGTGTTGCACATCTTCGCCCTGCCTTCACTGCTCGCGAGCTTCTTCCAGAGTTCGTCGCGCATGAGCCGCGAACAGGTGCTGCGTTATGCCCGGGCGCTGTATCCGTACCTGCAATCGGAGCTGTTCATTCGCTGGTCGCTTGACGAATTGGACGGCGCGATTGACCAGTGGCTGGCCGCGTTCGTCGAGCAGGGTTTGCTACGCTTCGAGAACGACGTGTATCTGCGTCCGGCGCCAAGTTCGCGGCATTTCGTGCTGCTAACCTTGTTGTCCCGGGCCATCGCGCAGACGCTGCAGCGTTTCTACATGGCGATCGCGCTGCTGCTCAACAGCGGGCAGAACAGCCTTAGCGCCGAAGAGCTGGAAGACCTGTGCACGATCATGGCCCAGCGCCTGTCGATCCTGCATGGCCTGAATGCACCGGAGTTCTTCGACAAGAGCCTGTTCCGTCACTTCATCCAGACGCTGCTGGATCAGGACGTGCTGCGCAAGGACGAGAACGGCAAGCTGGGTTATCACGAGCTGCTGGGCGAGCTGGCGGAAGGCGCCGCCAAGCGCGTGTTACCTGCTGAAATACGTCTTTCGATCCGCCAGGTGGCACTGCACCGCGATGATGGGGTCCTAGAACCGGACATTAGCGTCTGACCCCACGCCTGTAGGAGTGAGCTTGCTCGCGATGGCGCCAGGTCAGCCAAGACACAGGCATCTGACGTACCGCTATCGCGAGCAAGCTCACTCCTACAGAGACCCTGCGTGCACCACAAGGAGATCCACCCAATGAAATACCTGCTCATGCCCCTGATGGCCGCCCTGCTGACCGCCTGCGCCGGCCACGACCCGGATAACCTGCCAGGCAAGGTCGATGGCGAAGTGTTCTACCTGCAACGCATCGCGCTGCCGCCGACCGCGACGCTGGAAGTCGCCTTGCAGGACGTGTCGCTGGCCGATGCGCCTGCCGTCACCCTTGCCAACCAGAAAGGTCCGATCAAGGGCCAGGTGCCGCTGCCCTTCCACCTGACCTACGATCAGAAACAGGTCAAGCCCGGCCATACCTATGCGGTCAGCGCCCGTATCGAAGATGGCGGCAAACTGTTGATGATCAGTACCGAGCGCTACACTGTCGACCTCACGCTGGAAGAAAAGCCGCCGGTGAAGGTCCGCGTGAACCCGGCCCACTAGCCTTCTCCCCGTTACACACCTTCATAAGGACGTTACCTCATGCTGCTTCGCTTATCGTCGTTCACGGGCCTGTGCGCCGGCCTGTTGTTGTCGGCCAGCGCCTTCGCGTTGTCCTTGGGTGATCTCTCGCAATCGGATGCCACGGGCGGCCTGAAAGACGCGCTGACCCAGGGCGCGCAGATCGCCGTCAAGCAACTGGGCGTGCCGGGCGGCTTCAGCAACAACAAGGAAGTGCGCATCGAGCTGCCGGGCAACCTCGGTAAAGTGGCGAAGAAGATGAAGCAGTTCGGCATGGGCGCCCAGGTCGATCAACTGGAAACCAGCATGAACCTGGCCGCCGAAGCCGCCGTGCCTCAGGCCCAGGCGATTCTGGTGGATGCCGTGAAGAAGATGAGCGTGACTGATGCCAAGGGCATTCTGGCCGGCGGCAAGGACTCGGCCACCGAGTACCTGAACAAGTCCAGCCGCGAGCAGATCCGCGCGAAATTCCTGCCGATCGTGAAGCAGGCCACCGACAAGGTCGGCCTGGCCCAGCAGTACAACTCGTTCGCAGGACAGGCCGCAACCCTCGGCGTACTGGATGCCAAGAGCTCCAATATCGAAGGTTACGTGACCGAAAAGGCCCTCGATGGCCTGTTCGAAATGATCGCCAAACAGGAAGAAGGCATCCGCGCCAACCCCGCCGCCGCGGCGACCAGTCTGGCCAAGAAGGTGTTTGGAGTGTTGTAACCGCAGGATCGGGTTTCGAACACAGATCCAAGGGCCGTACCGATAACCTGTGGGAGCGGGCTTGCCCGCGAATGCGCCAGGCCAGACGCCTGAACGGTGTCTGATCCACCGCCTTCGCGGGCAAGCCCGCTCCCACAGATCCCGGCCACTCAACCATTGTGGACACCTGCAAAGCGCTGCTACGGGTGCTCGTCGCGGCGGACTTTGAACCAGGCGGCGTACAGCGCTGGCAGGAACAGTAGCGTCAGCGCCGTGGCGACGATCAGCCCGCCCATGATGGCCACTGCCATCGGCCCGAAGAACACGCTGCGTGACAGCGGGATCATCGCCAGCACCGCCGCCAGCGCGGTCAGCACGATGGGCCGGAAGCGGCGCACGGTCGCTTCGATGATCGCTTGCCAGCGATCGAGCCCGGCCGCAATGTCCTGTTCGATCTGATCCACCAGAATCACCGAGTTGCGCATGATCATCCCCGACAGCGCAATGGTGCCGAGCATCGCCACAAACCCGAACGGCTGACGGAAGATCAGCAGGAACAGCGTCACCCCGATCAACCCCAACGGCGCCGTCAGAAACACCATGAACGTGCGTGAGAAACTGCGCAGCTGAATCATCAAAAGCGTCAGCACCACCACGATGAACAGCGGCACCCCGGCGTTCACCGAGTTCTGCCCGCGCGTGGAATCCTCCACCGTCCCGCCTACCTCCAGCAGATACCCGTCAGGCAGTTGCGCGCGCACTTCATCCAGCGTCGGCCAAATCTGATTGACCAGCGTGGCCGGCTGCTCCTTGCCGTAGATGTCGGCGCGGATGGTGACGTTCGGCAGGCGATTGCGGTGCCAGATGATGCCTTCTTCAAAGCCGTATTCCAGGGTCGCTACCTGGGACAGCGCGACACTGCTGCCATTGGCGGTAGGCACCGACAGGCTCGACAACGCACCTAGCTCATGGCGCTCCTGCTCGGTGCCACGCAGCAGGATCTCGATCAGTTCGTCATCCTCGCGGTACTGGCTGACGCTCGACCCGGTCAGCTGACTTTGCAGCAGGCGCGACAGATCACCGGTGGTCACCCCCAGCGCCCGGGCGCGGTCCTGATCGACATTGAGGTAGACCACCTTGCTCGGCTCTTCCCAATCCAGGTGCACATTGACCACATGCGGGTTCTCGCGAACCTTGGCGGCGACCTTGCGCGCCAGCATCCGGACATCCTCGATGTGCTCGCCGGTCACCCGGAACTGCACCGGATAGCCCACGGGCGGGCCGTTTTCAAGGCGAGTGACCCGAGGGCGCAGCATCGGGAACTGCTCGTCCAGGGTCTGGATCAGCCAGGTGCGCAGGGACTCGCGGTCCTCGATGGTCTTGGCCAGCACCACGAATTGCGCAAAGCTTGCCGCAGGCAACTGCTGGTCCAGCGGCAGGTAGAAACGCGGCGAGCCGGTGCCCACATACGCCACGTAATTCTCGACGCCCGCGTGCGCCTTGATCAGCGTCTCCAGACGCTTCACCTGCTCGGTGGTGTTACTCAGCGACGCGCCTTCCGCCAGCTTCAGATCGACCATCAGCTCAAGCCTGCCCGAGGCCGGGAAAAACTGCTGCGGCACGAAACGGAAGCTGAAGATCGACAGCACGAACAGCGCGATGGTCAGCACGATCACCGTCTTGCGCCGCCGCACGCACCACCCCACCAATGCCCTGACCCGCTTGTAGAACGCGGTGCCATAGGGGTCGGGCGCATCCGGGCCCGTACCATGTTTGGCCGCGTGAATTTTCGCCAGATCCGGCAACAGCCGCTCGCCCAGATACGGCACGAACACCACCGCCGCCACCCACGAGGCCAGCAAGGCGATGGTCACCACCTGAAAGATCGAGCGGGTGTATTCCCCGGTGCTCGACTGCGCGGTGGCAATCGGCAGGAACCCCGCTGCGGTGATGAGGGTGCCAGTGAGCATCGGAAAGGCCGTGCTGGTCCAGGCGAAACTTGCGGCCTTGAGCCGGTCATAGCCCTGTTCCATCTTGATTGCCATCATTTCCACGGCAATGATCGCGTCGTCCACCAGCAAGCCCAGCGCCAGCACCAAGGCCCCGAGGGAAATCTTGTGCAGGCCGATCCCCAGGTAATACATGGTGGCGAAGGTCATGGCCAACACCACCGGAATCGCCAGCGCGACCACCATGCCGGTGCGCACGCCGAGCGAGAAGAAACTCACCAGCAACACGATACCCAGCGCCTCGGCCAGCACCTGGACAAACTCGCCGACACTGGTTTTCACCGCCGCCGGCTGATCGGACACCTTGCGCAGTTGCATCCCGGCCGGCAGGTTGTTCTGCAGGCGGGCGAACTCACCTTCCAGCGCCTTGCCCAGCACCAGAATGTCGCCGCCGTCCTTCATGGCCACGGCCAGGCCGATGGCGTCTTCGCCCATGAAACGCATGCGCGGTGCGGGCGGATCATTGAAGCCACGACGCACCTCGGCCAGATCGCTGATACGGAAGGTGCGTTCGCCCACGCGAATCGGGAAATCACGAATCTGATCGACCGTCTGGAAGCGCCCGCTCACCCGTAGCTGGATGCGCTCGCTGGGGGTCTCGAAGAAGCTTGCTGCCACCACGGCGTTCTGGGCTTCCAGCGCCTGTTGCACGGCGGACAGCGGCAGTCCCAGGGTCGCCAGCTTGACGTTGGACAACTCGATCCAGATCTTCTCGTCCTGCAGGCCGAGCAACTCGACCTTGCCCACATCCTTGACCCGTTGCAGCTGGATCTGGATACGGTCGGCGTAGTCCTTGAGCACGGCGTAGTCGAAGCCTTCGCCGGTCAGTGCGTAGATATTGCCGAAGGTGGTGCCGAACTCGTCGTTGAAGAACGGCCCCTGGGTACCTGCCGGCAGAGTCTGGCGGATGTCGCCGATCTTCTTGCGGATCTGGTACCAGAGCTCCGGCAGTTTGGCCGAGACCAGCGAATCCCGGGCCATGAACGTCACCTGGGATTCACCGGGCCGGGAAAACGAGACGATGCGCTCGTAGTCGCCGGTTTCCATCAGCTTCTTTTCGATGCGGTCGGTGACCTGGCGCGCCACTTCCTCGGCACTGGCACCGGGCCAGAGTGTACGTATCACCATGGCTTTGAAGGTGAAGGGCGGGTCTTCGCTTTGCCCCAGTTTGGTGTAGGACAGCGCGCCGACCACCGCCAGCAGAATCATCAGGTAAAGGACCATCTGCCGATTGCGCAGGGCCCATTCGGAAAGGTTGAAACGCATCCGTGCTTACTCCCCGCTCGCCGACTGGCTTGCCAGCTTCACTGCCCGATTGCTGCGATCCACCGGACGCACCTGCTCGCCTTCGTGCAGCACATGCACCCCGGCGGCCACCACCCAGTCGCTGGCGTTCAGGCCGCTCAGCACCGGCACCGACTCCTGCCCATAGGCGCCCACTTGCACCGCGGTGCGTTTGAGGGTGTTGTCGCTTTGCAGACGCCAGACATAAGTGGCGCCATTCTCGGCCGTCACCGCCGACAGCGGTACCGACAACGGCACGCTGTGCTCGGACTGGATAAACACCCGCGCACTCTGCCCAAGCTCCGCCGCCACCTTGTTGCCGGAGAAAGCGATGCGCGCGGCGAAGGTTCTCGACCGCGGGTCGGCCGCCGGGGACAGCTCGCGGATGCGGCCAGCGAAGCGCTGATCGCGCTGGGTCCACAGCTCGACCGACACCGGGTCACCGATCTTGAAGCGGCCATAGTTCTGTTCCGGCAGGCTGATGGAGACTTCCCGCTCGCCATCGGCGGCCAGGGTAAACACCGTCTGGCCCGCAGCGACCACCTGCCCCACCTCCACCAGGCGCTTGGCGACCACGCCATCCTGGGAGGCACGAAGCACGGCGTAGCTGGTCTGATTGTCGGCAACGGTCAGTTCGGCCTTCATCTGCTTGAGACGGGCGTCACCGGCGCGATAGAGATTTTCGGCGTTGTCGTATTGGGACTTGCTGACCATCTGCCGTTCCATCAGCGTCTTGTAACGGTCACGCTCGGAGCGGACCATCTGCAGATTGGCTTCGGCCGCAGCGACCTGCGCGCGGCTCGCATCCAGTTGCAGGCGCACATCCTGCGCGTCGAGCTCGGCCAGTGGCTGGTTGGCCTTGACCCGCTCGCCCTCCTCGACCAGACGCTTGCTGACCTTGCCGCCAATGCGGAACGCCAGGTCGGGCTCGAAGCGGGCGCGCACTTCGCCGGGATAACTGTCCATCGATTGGGATGACGGGACCGGTTGCACTACCATGGCCGGACGTACCGTGGCCGGAACTGACACGTCCTGACCACAGCCCGCCAGCAGCGACACCAGACTGATGGGCACAGCAAGGAACAAGGCATCGCGAAACATGATGTGGCACCTTGGCAAAAGGGAGCTTTGAATAATTGTACTGGCGAGTATATTAAGAATTACCGAACTGAACAGTCCACTAATAAAATACAGATGCCTGAAGACCGAATGAACGACGCCACCCCTGCCGGCCCGGGCCGCCCGAAGGATCCGGCCAAGCGCCTAGCCATCCTTGAAGCGGCCAAGAACCTGTTCGTGCGCAACGGCTACGCGAGCACCAGCATGGACGCCGTCGCCGCTGAGGCCGGGGTTTCCAAGCTGACCGTGTACAGCCATTTCAATGACAAGGAGACGCTGTTTTCAGCGGCGGTGCTGGCTCGCTGCGAGGAGCAGGTGCCCGAGTTGTTCGTGAATGTCTCACCTCAGGAGCCCGTTGAAAAAGTGTTGCTGGGTATTGCCAGAGGCTTTCAGGTGCTGATCAACAGCCCGGAGTCCATCGAATTGCATCGGTTGATGATTGCGCTGGGCACTCAGGATTCGAAGTTGTCAGAGGTGTTTTTCGAGGCCGGACCGCAGCACATCCTGCAGGAAATGGAGCGGTTTCTGACGCGGGTGAATGACACCCAAGGGCTGCATTTCGATTCACCGCTCAGGGCAGCGGGGCATTTTCTGAGCCTGATCAAGGGCGTGTGCAACTTCCGCCTGCTGATCGGCAACGGCACCCCGCCCGATGAACAGGCCGGCGAGCAGCATGTGCAGGAAGTGGTGGGGTTGTTTTTGAAGGCGTACAGGGCGTAATGCCCATGAGCCCCGTGTAGGAGCGCGCTTGCCCGCGACCGCGTTATACCTGATGCCGATGTGTTGTCAGGCATGACGCAGTCGCGGGCAAGCGCGCTCCTACAGGTGCAGAGACCTCAGGGTTTCAACGCTTTCTTGGGATAGATGTCATACCGGCTGGACTTGCCATCCAGCGCATAACCCGGTTTGGTGCCTTCGATGCACGGCGCCTTGCGCGGGCGCTTGACCACCACGCGGTGGGTCGCCAGGTCCAGCGCGGCGGCGAGCAACGCCGGGGCGTCCAGATCATCGCCCACCAGCGGGCGGAACAGGCGCATTTCCTTCTTCACCAGCGCGGTTTTCTCGCGGTGCGGAAACATCGGATCAAGGTAGATCACTTGCGGCGGCTCGCCCTGCCAGTTGCGCATCAGTTCGATGGAATTACCGGTCAACAGGCGCATCTGGCCGATGATAGGCCCCACATCCAGATCCTGCGCGCCACGGGCCAGGCCGTCTTCCAGCAGCGCGGCGATGATCGGCTGGCGCTCGCTCAGGCTGATCTCGCACCCCAGGCTCGCCAGCACGAACGCATCCTTGCCAAGCCCCGCCGTGGCATCGTGGACACGGGGGCGAACCCCCGGCTGAATACCCACTGCCTTGGCGATCATCTGCCCGCTGCCGCCGCCGAAGAGACGCCGGTGGGCCGCCTTGCCTTCGACGAAATCGACCCGCACCGGCCCCGGAGCATCGTCGCCCAGTTGCTGCAACTGGAGGCCATCGTCGCTGACCTGCAGGGCAAAATCCGCCTCGGCGTCGTCCATCGGCAAGCCCAGGCGCTCGGCCCAGTGCACGGCTGTTTGCTGCCCGTCGGCGGTCAGGGTTTCGACCCGAATGCGGTTGCCCGCCTGCTGCTCAGTCATTGCGTTAACACACTCAAATTTTCTTAATGATTGGCAACATCTGCCGATAACGAAAGTATCCGGCATTTTGCCAGACCCACGGCATGTACTGAGCGCTTATGTCAGACATTCAGCAAACAGCATCGATAGGTTATCTGACGTACGCAGGCGACTACAGCGTACGCAATACCGAAACCCTGAGCGGCGTCACGCAGCTCTGGCAGGATGCGTTTGCCCGTGCAATGGCCCAGCAGGTCGACGACAACGCCGGCACCACACCGCAATACAGCGCCGTCGCCGCCGCGACGGACAGCATGACCGGCGAGCCTGTCGCTGGCGCCAGGACCCTGAGCAAGATCGTCGAGCAACGCGAATGCCCGGTGCAGGACACCGAAGTGGCGCCCCCGGAGCCGCTGTTCCTGCCCATCGCGGAATTCGAATGGGACCTGGCCGACAAGCCTGCCGTGCCTTTCAGCGCCGCCGAACTGATCGAGCAGCAGCGCAATCTGGAATTCGACGAAAACTGGGTACGCCCAACCGTCATGAACCCCTACGACGACAGCGTCGATCCGGGCCCCGGCCCTCAGCCGCGCCCACTGTTCCTGCCGATCGCCGAGTTCGAATGGGACCTCGCCGACAAGCCTGCCACGCCCTACAGCGCTGAAGAGATGACCGAACAACAGCGCAATCTGGAATTCGACAACGGCTGGGCGCGCCCAATCGTGTTGCAGAATTTGCGGATTGCCGCCTGAAACTTCGATGAACTGTAGGAGCAGCAGGTATTTATCGACACACCCGCCAGCGCCCCATATCGACGTGAAAGTGATTACGGTGCGCGGCGTTGTAATCCGGTCCCAATACCGTATTGAACTGCTTGCAAGCATCATCCCGAACTTGCCTGAGAAACGTCCCTTTATCGCCTTCATCGTTCCAGTCCTTGAGCACGGAAATGCGCCTGCCGTCTGCCAGACGAAACCCGGCGATGTCCAGCGCGTTGGCTGACGCATGCTGGCTGAGCCGCCCTTCGCTGCGGTTGTAGACGTTGCGACAGGCGAAGCTGCCCAGATGATCGACCTGAACCACCCGCTGCCCGAACACCGCCTGCGCCGCCGGTTGCAGCCCGTGGATCTCGAACAGCGCGTAGGCGACCGCCAAGGGGCAACTGGACACGAAGCTGCTGCTCAATGCCACGTCCCCGCCGGATATGCGCAAGGTGTCGGTCAAGGGGCATTTGGCATCGGCGCGGCTGTCGGCCTGATGGGTAAAGCGCAGGCTGGAGCTTTGCAGCGCCTGCTCGCACAGCGCCGGATTGTCCCGCAGGCGCCAGAGTTTGAAGCTCGTCAGCAGATCAGGCGACTGGCGCACATCCAGCGGCGCCCAGGGGTTCCAGCGATCCGCCAGCGGCAGCCAGCCACGCCAGATGGACACCGCGACACCGGCACCGATCAGCAGGAATATGAGAAACAAGGTCGAGCCGCGCATGAGCAGGGTTTCCGATAGGCGTGCACCCTATCGACCTCACAGCAGCCCGAGTTGCTCCACCTGTGGCCCACGATCGAGCACAGGCAATTCGGGCAACCCAGGCAGCAATTTCATCAACTGGCCGTGGAAACGTCGCGCAAGCTCGGGTGCCTGAAGGTTGTCCGGGGTGTGCAGAAACACGTAAGGCGTGCGCCCTTCCTCGATCCAGCCTGCGACCTTCTGCGCCCACTGCTCGACAAAACTGTCGTTGGCGTCCAGCTCAGGCCGGCCGATAAAGCGCACCTGAGGAAATTGCGTCAACGCCGCTGGCCGCGCCGGGACTTTCGGCTTTTTCGACTGCGCATGCAGCACCGCCGGATCGCGGCTGATGCAGCTGAACAGCGGCCTTGAATCCAGACAGATGCGCTCCACCCCGCGATCAAGCAGCAGGCGATTGAGCATGCGTTCTTCCTCGCCCTTGTTGAAAAACGCCATGTGACGCACTTCCACCGCCAGCTCGCGCCCGACCAAGGCATCGATGAAAGTCGCCAGCTCGCCCAGGCGATTGGGCGTAAAGCTGGCTGGCAGTTGCAGCCACAATGGCTGTACGCGCGCCCCTAACGGAGCGAGCAACTTGAGGAAATCTTCGGCAGCCGTCAGGTGCTCCCGCAGATCCCCGGCGTGGCTGATGTCGCCGGGAAACTTGGCGGTGAAACGAAAATGCTCGGGCAATACCTGGGCCCAGCGCTGAACAGTGCTGTCCTTGGGGCGAGCGTAGAACGTGGTGTTGCCCTCTACGGCATTGAAGACCTGGGCATACAACTCAAGGAAATCGGTACTGCGGGCATCGGGCGGATACAGCGAGTCGCGCCAGGCGTTCTCACTCCAAGACGGACAACCGATGTAGTAAGGCGGGTTGGCGAGGTTCAAACGTGAAGGTCGAGTCCCGAGACTTCAAGATCCCAATCCACGAACGTCGAAGTCGTCAGATAGCTGCTCAGCGCGTGAGCCACACGGGTGCTCATGGCACGGGGGAAAATGATGTCTTGCTGGCGAGCAGGCACATTGGCCGTGCTGCCGGTTTGCCGACGAGGCTGCTGCGCAACGACTTCAACGTCGTCGATCACTTCTTCTGAGGCGTTGTCGATCACCGCAGAGCCTTTGCGTGGCTTGCGCTTGATCGGGTACGAACGATTTGAAGGACCGGTGATCCGCATCAATGCTTACTCGGCGTATTGATAGTGGCAATTTAATCTCACGAAGCGCCTGAAGCAAACTCGCGAACGATAACTAGACCACACTTATCGCGAAATGTTTGAAACCACCGGGCAGAAAACCCGCATTTGTCGCCGAACGGTAGCAAATGGTGTGACTCAGGTCGCAAATAAGGCGTGCGTTGCCGGTGCGCCAGGAGGCGATTTCGAGGGCCCCGTCGCGGGCAAGCGCGCTCCTACAGATGCGAACACCGGCCCGTAGTAGCACGGCTTGCCGGCGGGGCGGCCTCAAGATCGCTCCCGCCGGCAAGCCGTGCTGCTACGGGATGGTGGTGTGTTTTAGATTTTGATTTTGATCTTCGTACGCGATGGCACAGGCGCCGCAGAATGCGACGTTAAGGCGCCAGGCCGAGCGCAGGTGTCGTGGAGGGGGATGAGCGGCAGGAAGCCGCGAAAGCCGTGCGGGCCAGGGACGGCCCATCACGGCGTGCCCCCGGAACGACGCCGGAGTCGAGGGAAGTCCGAAGGACCCCAGCCTGTCGCAATGGCTTTGCTTACTTTCCCCGAAAGGAAAGTCAGTCGCCCGTAAGGGGCGAAACCCTAAGTCCGGACCACCTCGAAAACGGATATTCACACGACCCAAGCGTCACCGGTCGACGCGGAGCGTCGTTCAAGGCGTTACCACGCAGAGCGTGGGAACGATCATGCGCAGAGCGTGGGAACGATCATGCGCAGAGCGTGGGAACGATCAGGCGGGAATCACCGAGCCTTGGGCGTCGCCACCTTGTCCCGCAAATAAACCGGCTGCGCCTCATCAGCAACAATGGCCTCACCGCGCTGCCAGGCAAAGGTCGCCAGCGTCAGCAAATCCTGCGCATGGGGCAGCATCAAAGCGTCCTGCCCAGAGACAGCGACAGGCATACGCCCCGCATACCCCCAACCCGTACCCGCGCCAAACCACTCACCCGACGCATCGCCAGGCAAAGCGGCACGCTCCGGCGGCATCACCGCCTCCTCGCCCACCAGCCGCATCTCACCGGCAGCTTCGCGATAGCAACCCCAATACACCTCATCCATCCGCGCATCGATGGCAGCAGCCACCTGCGTGGCGCCATGCTCACGCAAGGCCCGCTGCGCCAGCACCGCCAGATTCGACACCGGCAACACCGGACGATCCAGCCCGAACGCCAGCCCCTGCACCACACCAATGGCAATGCGCACGCCAGTGAACGCCCCCGGGCCGCGCCCGAAAGCAATCGCATCCAGCGCCGACAGCCCGATGCCGGCCCCGGCCAGCAGCTCCTTGATCATCGGCAGAAGCTTCTGCGCATGCAGCCGCGGAATCACCTCATAGTGCGTGGTGATTTTTCCGTCGTGCAACAGGGCAACAGAGCAGGCTTCAGTGGCGGTGTCCAGGGCCAGCAACGTGGTCATCGGAGTTTCCATGATCGGGGGAGAAAAGTGGGAGAAATGCGCGGGCATTATAAACAACAACGGCCCGCAAGCGGGCCGTCATCGCAACGCCTGGTGAAGATCAGGCCAGTGCTGCGCTCACCTTGGCGGTGATTTCCTTGACCGAACCTACGCCCGGGATGCTGCTGAACTTCGGCGTGCCGTCCTTCTCTTCGAGCTTCTTGTAGAACTCGACCAGAGGCTCAGTCTGCGCGTGGTAGACCGACAGGCGATGACGCACGGTCTCTTCGACGTCGTCCTTGCGCTGAACCAGGTCTTCGCCGGTCACGTCGTCCTTGCCTTCAACCTTCGGCGGGTTGTAGACGGTGTGGTAGACGCGGCCCGAACCTTCGTGCACACGACGGCCGGAGATACGCTGGACGATCTCTTCGTCGTCGACCTTGATCTCGACCACGTGGTCGATGGCAAGGCCGGCATTCTTCAGGGCTTCAGCCTGGGGAATGGTACGCGGGAAGCCGTCGAACAGGCAGCCGTTGGCGCAGTCGGGCTGCGACAGGCGATCCTTGATCAGACCGATGATCAGGTCATCGGACACCAGGCCGCCGCTGTCCATGACGCTCTTGGCCTTCAGGCCCAGCTCGGTGCCGGCCTTGACCGCAGCGCGCAGCATGTCGCCGGTGGAGATTTGTGGAATGCCGAACTTTTCAGTGATGAACGTTGCCTGAGTACCTTTACCGGCCCCGGGAGCTCCCAGCAGAATCACGCGCATTGTTGTGCTCCTCAATTTTTATAGAGATTTCGTCGGATTCGCCTACATGGGGCCAATCACTAAAAAAAATTAACTGACCCAACGGCCAAAGGCTGATCAAGATACACAGCCGATTCATGCCGCACAAGACGCCAAAAGTCGCAGCAACCCGCGACAAACCAATAGCTTGGCAACGATCGGTACTTTGGTAGCACCGCAGTGCAACTTCAGGGGGCAGCTCCGCGGCGGATCGGCTGTGCGCCGCAGGATGAAGCCTTCGAGCCTCATCTGCGGCACCAATCTCACCTTAGCCGGTATTGCGCAAACCGGCGGCAATGCCTGCAACAGACACCAGCAGCGCCTGTACCAGAGGACTGTCCAAGCTGACCTCGCGACTGCGCGAGCGTGCCAGCAGTTCGGCCTGCAATAGATGAAGCGGATCGAGGTAGGTGTTGCGCAAGCTGATGAATTCAAGGGTTTCCGGGCTGTGGGCCAGCAGTTGCGACTGCCCGGTCAGCCCGAGCACCACGTCGCACGCCTGCGACAATAGGTCGCGCAAATGCGCACCCAAATGCAGCAGTTGCGGCTGCACCAGACGTTCGTCGTAGAGCTGGGCGATGTCGCTGTCGGCCTTGGCCAGGACCATCTCCAGCATGTCGATGCGGGTGCGGAAGAACGGCCACTGCTCGCGCATCTGCCCCAGCAACTCGCCCTGGCCCCGCTCCAGCGCCTTGCTCAGCGCGTCTTCCCAGCCGAGCCAGGCAGGCAGCATCAGGCGGGTCTGGGTCCAGGCGAAGATCCACGGGATCGCCCGCAGGCTTTCCACCCCGCCCTCGCGACGCTTCGCCGGCCGGCTGCCCAGCGGCAGACGTCCCAGTTCCTGTTCGGGTGTGGCCTGGCGGAAGTATTCGACGAACTCGGGATGTTCCCGGACCACGGCGCGATAGGCGTTCACGCCATCTGCGGCCAGTTGATCCATCATCTGACGCCACTGCGGCTCAGGCATCGGCGGCGGCTGCAAGGTTGCCTCCAGCACCGCGGCCAGATACAGGTTCAGGTTCTGCTCGGCGATGTCCGGCAGGCCGAACTTGAAGCGGATCATCTCGCCCTGTTCGGTGGTGCGGAAACGCCCGGCCACCGAACCTGGCGGCTGCGACAGGATCGCCGCGTGAGCAGGACCACCCCCACGGCCTACGGTGCCGCCACGGCCGTGGAACAGCAACAGTTCGACTTGCTGGGCCTTGCAGATCTCCACCAGTTTTTCCTGGGCCCGATACTGCGCCCAGGCGGCTGCCGTGGTGCCCGCGTCCTTGGCCGAGTCTGAATAGCCGATCATGACTTCCTGCGGGCCATGCAAATGCTGGCGATAGCCCGGCAGGCTGAGCAGGTGCTCGATCACAGGCCCCGCGTTGTCCAGGTCCGCAAGGGTTTCGAACAACGGCACTACCCGCATCGGTCGCTGCAAGCCGGCTTCCTTTAGCAGCAACTGCACGGCCAGGACATCGGAAGCCGCGCCCGCCATGGAGATCACGTAGGAACCCAGCGATGCCGCAGGCGCCGCCGCCACCACCCGGCAGGTCGCCAGCACTTCGGCGGTGTCGGCTGCCGGCTTGAAATGCGCGGGCAGCAGTGGGCGTTTGTTGCTCAACTCGCCGAGCAGGAATTCGATGCGGGTTTCTTCGTCCCAGTCGTCATATCGGCCCAGGCCCAGGTAGTCGGTGATCTCGGTCATGGCCGAGCTGTGCCGGGTGGAGTCCTGGCGCACATCGAGCTTGACCAGGAACAGGCCGAAAGTGACCGCACGGCGCAGGCAATCGAGCAGAGGGCCATCGGCGATCACGCCCATGCCGCACTCGTGCAGCGAGCGGAAACACAATTGCAGCGGTTCGAGCAGTTCGCGATTGTCGTGCAACACGCCCTCAGGTGCAGGCTGGGTGACGCGCAGCGAGGCATGGGCCCAGTTGCGGGTGGCCCGCAGGCGCTCGCGCAGTTGCTTGAGCACGGCGCGATAGGGCTCGGCGCTGTCGCCGGCCACGGCCATCAGCTCGGGGCTGGCCTGTTGCATCGACAGCTCGGCAGCCAGTTGATCGACATCGCGCAGGTACAGGTCCGCCGCCATCCAGCGCGCCAGTAACAGCACTTCGCGGGTCACGGTGGCGGTGACATTGGGGTTGCCGTCGCGGTCGCCGCCCATCCATGAAGCGAAGCGGATCGGCGCCGCTTCCAGAGGCAGGTGCAGGCCGGTGGCCGCTTTCAGCGCCTGGTCCGCCTTGCGCAGGTAGTTGGGGACGGCTTGCCACAGGGAGTTTTCAATCACCGCAAAGCCCCATTTCGCCTCATCCACGGGCGTGGGTCTGACACGGCGGATTTCTTCGGTGTGCCAGGCTTCGGCGATCAGGCGCTGCAGGCGCTCGGTGATCTGCTGGCGCTCGATGGCATTCAAGTCGCGATGATCGAGGGCCGCCAGTTGCGCGGCGATGGCATCGTACTTCTGAATGAGCGTACGCCGGGCCACTTCGGTGGGGTGGGCGGTGAGGACCAGTTCGATTTCCAGTTTCCCCAACTGGCGCGCCAGGGCTTCAGGTGACTGACCGGACGCCTTCAAACGCTCAAGCAGTTCAGGCAGCACGCGCGATTCGAAGGGCTGCGGCTTGCTGTCGTCGCGGCGATGGATCAACTGATACTGCTCGGCGATGTTGGCCAGGTTCAGAAACTGGTTGAAGGCCCGCGCAACCGGCAACAGTTCGTCTTCCTTGAGGCTTTCCAGATTGGAACTCAGTTGCTCGGTGCTTTGTGTCGCAGCGTGCCGACCGGCCTTGGCGCTCTTGCGGATACGTTCGATCTTCTCCAGAAAATCAGCCCCGTGCTGATCACGAATGGTGTTGCCCAACAGCTCACCCAAGAGGTGAACGTCCTCGCGCAAACGTGCATCGATATCAGCCATCCAGCCCTCTCCTTCAGCGTTTTCTGTTGTTCCGGTCACGCGTGGTTTCGGGTCCGAAAAGTCCCTGAAACTGAACGCTCGGTAAAAATCCGTCTCTATCTACTGTGCATACAGCGACAAATTCATACAAGCATGCAACCCCTTGCCTCACATCCGTGGGGAACAGGCTAGGGTTTGTAGTGGACCCCACGAAGGTCTGCATACTCGCCAGCTCCCGTCATCCTGCGGGCGCCAGGTGCGAGAACCATGAAGAGGTCTTTATGAAAATCCGTGAGCTCGCAAAACAATGGGAACAGTCCGCCAAAGGCCGCCTGACCAAGACCGGCTACGCCGTGCATCTGGACGTCGAAGCCGCAGCGCGCCTGGCGGCCATCGCCGAAATGTACCCCAAACGCTCCCCGGAGGAACTGCTGGGCGAATTGATCGGTGCTGCCCTTGAAGAGCTTGAAGAAAGCTTTCCGTACATCCAGGGCACCCACGTGGTCGCCACTGACGAAGAAGGCGATCCTCTCTACGAAGACGTAGGACCGACACCGCGTTTCCTCGCCTTGTCGCGTCGTTTCCTACAAGACCTGTCGGATCAGACAGACAGCCAGCAGCACTGATAACGACGTCGTTTTCAATGCCAGTCAAAGCGCCGCGCCGCCCCGTAAAACCGGGGCCGGCGCGTCTTTTTTTGTGTCATTAAAAAAGCGCCAGTTTTACAACGCGCAACAAATCACCCGTTTGGCAGCTGTAAAAAACGCTGAACTATTCAAAAACCGTGTTGGTCCGAGCAATTAGCCATGACAGAAAAAGCCGACCAATGGCATCAGGCGCGACGCGTGTTTGCTGCAAGCCGCCCGCTCCCGACCAGGGCAAAACTGAAATGGACCATCATGTTTTCAGGAGTTTCGAAATGGAGTTGACCACCATGAACATCAGCACTGCCAACACCAAGTCCAACCGCCTGCGCGGGCTGAAACTGGCCGCGTTGGTCGTGGGCACCAGCGTGCTCCTTGCCGGTTGTGCAGGCAAACCTCCAAGCGAGCAGTACGCCGTGACCCAGTCGGCGGTGAACGCTGCCGTGACCGCAGGTGCCACCGAGTACGCTCCGGTCGAGATGAAATCGGCGCAGGACAAGTTCAAGCAATCGGAACTTGCGATGCAGGAAAAGAAATACGACGAGGCCCGCAAATACGCTGAACAGGCCGAGTGGGACGCCCGTGTAGCCGAGCGCAAGGCGCAAGCGGCCAAGGCACAGAAAGCCGTGCAGGACGCTCGCCAGGGCGTCAATGAACTGCGTGAAGAAGGCATGCGCCAGGCCCAGCCGGTCAGCCAGTAACCCTTCGCATTTCCTGCATTGCCATTGATTTAAGGACGAAACCATCATGCGTAAACAAGTACTGATTCCTGCCCTGCTGGCCCTGAGCGTTGGCCTGGCTGCCTGCTCTTCGCAACCGAACGTGAATCTGGAGCAGGCCCGCACCAACTATTCGGCGCTGCAAAGCAACCCAAAGGCCACTGAACTGGCGGCCCTGGAAACCAAAGACGCGAGCGAATGGCTGGACAAGGCCGATGCGGCTTTCCGCAGCCACGAAAACGAGCAGAAAGTCGACCAACTGGCTTACCTGACCAATCAGCGCGTGGAGCTGGCCAAGCAGACCATTAACCTGAAGACCGCTGAAAACGATCTGAAAAACGCCTCGGCTCAGCGTGCACAGGCACGTCTGGATGCACGCGATGCGCAGATCAAGGCGCTGCAGAACAGCCTGAACGCCAAGCAGACCGAACGCGGCACCCTGGTGACCTTCGGTGACGTGCTGTTCGATCTGAACAAGGCCGAGCTGAAATCCAGCGGCCTGGTCAACGTCAACAAGCTGTCTCAGTTCCTGCAAGAGAACCCTGACCGCAAGGTGATCGTCGAGGGTTACACCGACAGCACCGGCTCCGCGAGCTACAACCAGTCGCTGTCCGAGCGTCGCGCCAACTCCGTGCGCATGGCGCTGGTGAAGATGGGTGTGAGCATGGACCGCGTCGTGTCCCAGGGTTACGGCAAGGAATATCCGGTGGCTGACAACGCCAGCGCGTCGGGCCGTGCGATGAACCGTCGCGTGGAAGTGACCATATCCAACGACAACCAGCCAGTGGCACCGCGTTCTTCGATGCAGTAACGCAACACGACGTGTAGGAGCGCGCTTGCCCGCGACAGCGGTGTGTCATTTAGCCAATAGGCATCTGACACATTGCGGTCGCGGGCAAGCGCGCTCCTACAGAGTTGAGGCGGCGTGTTATTGGACCTTTTGTGGCGTCTGCTGCCCCATGCAGCGCACCGCCTGTTTACGGTCGTTGACCAGCACGCCGGTCAGGCCTTTCTGTTCGGTATCGAACAGCACCAACACCCCTTCGATGCATTGCGCAGCCTGCGGCGCGGGTTCCAGCGCGACTTTGTAATCCTCCCCCGGCATGGTCTTGAGCATGGTGAACTGGCTCAATTGCAGGGCGTCCTCAGGCTTTGCGAAGTGCAGGTAGCCGTAGTACCACAATACCCCCACCGTGCCGAAAATACAGGCGATGCCGGTCAGAATCTGCGGGATGACGTTACGCTCTTCACTCATTTGTGGCTCTCTGCTGGGTTGCCTGGCGACGGTTTCGCGTCAGGATCGGGGTAGTTGGGGATTTCTGCCAGGCGCCGCAAACCGTTGAAGTGCTGCGGGTCGTCCAGGTAGTTGACCATGACTTGCTGCCAGGTCGGGTCGGCGAAGGTCTGCACGTGAGGCCCGCGCGTCAGTTGCAGCACCCGCGGGGGCGGTGCGGCCTGATACAGGCTGATGCCGTTTTGCAGCGGAATCTGCGCATCGTCCAGACTCTGGAACAACAGGATCGGCGTGCCTTTGAGCCGGGGGATGGCGGTGATGGCGCTGTCGCCGTCAGGAATCACCCAGGACAATGGCCGCTTGAACGCCCAGGTCAGCCACGACGTGCTCAGGGTGTAGCGCGCAATGTCACGGTAACTGGCCGGGACGCCGTCGAGTACCAGGGCCTTGAGCCGCGAGCGTTGCTGCGGATGTTCGGCCAGGTAATGCACGCCGATCGCGCCGCCCAGGCTTTGTCCCAGGACTATCAGCGGTTTGCCTTGCGCCTCGGGGGCCTTGCTCAGCCAGTCGAAGGCGGCGTCGACGTCCTGATACACGGCAGGCAGGCTTGGATCGCCCTCGGAGCGACCATAGCCTCGGTAGTCCAGCATCAGCACCTGGTAGCCCCGCTCGGGGAGCCAGCCACTGCCGCCCAGATGCCAGGCCATGTTGCCGCCGTTGCCGTGCAGGTGCAGCACCGTGCCCTTGACCGGCACGCCCGCCTTGGCCGGCAGCCACCAGCCGTTGAGCCGGGTGCCATCGGCGGCAATCATGGTGACGTCGCGGTAGGCCAGTTGCGCCTTGTCCGGGGTCATGGGCACATGACGCTCGGGGTAGAACAGCAACTCGCTGCAGCCGGTGAGGGAGATGAGCAGGAGCAAAGTCAGAAGCGGCTTCAAGCGATGTCCTTTCAAATGAATTATCCGACCTGCGCAGGTCCTTGTAGGAGCGCGCTTGCCCGCGACGGCGGTGGGTCAGTCAGAAGTGAATCGTCTGACACGACGCTGTCGCGGGCAAGCGCGCTCCTACAGGCGGAGGCGGTGGGTCAGGTAGATCCGAGTCGTCTGACACCACGCCATCGCGGGCAAGCGCGCTCCTACGGGGTGTGTTGCTCAGAGGATGTTCGAGTAATCCGCCTCGATCCGGTCCAGGCTCAAGTGGTTGAGGAAGTTGGAGAAGCACATCCATGCCGACAGCGCGTTCATGTCGCGGAACTGGTCGGGCAGGTACTTGGGCGGCACCACCAGCCCTTCGTCCACCAGTTGGCGCAGGGTGCGCATGTCTTCCAGGGTGGTCTTGCCGCAGAACAGCAGCGGCACCTGCTCAAGCTTGCCCTTTCTCACGGCCAACTGGATGTAGTTGTAGACCATGATGAAGCCCTTCAGGTACGAAAGGTCCTTGGTGAACGGCAGACCGTTCGGCACAGAGCCTCGGAAAACGCGGCTGGCGTTGCCGTAGCTCTCCGGCATGCCGAAGCCCTGCTCGCGATAGAAATCGAACACCTGGAGGAAATCCGCGCCCTCCTCGGCCATGTGGATGGCGCGGGTGCGGTTGGTGAGCTTGCGCAGGCGGCTCGGGTACGAGGCGAAGCCGATCACTTCCATGAGGATCGCCAAGCCTTCCTGGGTCACCGTCGACGAGGGCGGCCCCTTGGCCAGGAAGGTGCAGATCGGCTGGTTCAGCCCGTTGAGCGTGGTGCCCACGTGGACCAGGCCTTCGTGGACTTCCAGCGCCCGCACGTCACGCTCGTTGAACATCGCGTCGCTGCGGATCTTGATGTAGTCGGCGCCCGCCGCAGCGTCAGCCACGATGCCGTCGGACTCGAACACGCGGATGGTTTCCTCGGCCTCGCCGAAGGTGCGGTTCAGGCGGCTTTGCAGCATGGCCACCGCGTCCTTGGCGTTGAGTGTCTTGGGTTCGTCCTTGAGGTCGCCGCGCCCGGCGATGTTGTTGAGGTAATCGGAGAGCATCATGCCCAGGTCGGCCAGGGTCGGGTCGCCGGCATGAAACGCATCGGAGGCCGCGCCGTACAGCTCCTGGGAGATCAGGCCGAAGTCCGGCGTGCCCCGGGCTTCGAGCATGCGGATCACCATGCGGTACTCCTTGCACATGCGGCGCATGATCTGCCCGACCGGGTTGAACTGGCCCAGTTGCCGGGTGATGTCGCGCTCGATGTTCTGGAACTCGAGCTTCACCGCGCCCGAATCGAAGCCCAGCGGGCGGCTTTCGTAGTAGGCGCGGTTGACCTCCGGCGGCTCCTTGCCCTTGGCGGCCAGGAACGTCTTGCGGATGCTGTCGTCCCATTTCACGGCATCGAGTACGCGAATCGGCGTCTGCGCCAACACAATACGATCGGACAGCGTGCGTATGGTCTGTTGGTAATCGTCCACCCAATACCCCTTTGATTAACCGGTAGCGCTATTTGGTCATGCGCTGATATTTGGCCGCATTGATGAAGACATCGGAATTGGCGGTGTCGTCCAGGTAGGCGAACACCTTGTCCATGGAGCTGGTGATCAGGACGCCGTCGCCCTTCTCGGTGTCCACCGTCTGGCCGTCGAAGACCTTCTGTTCCACCAGTTGCTGGAAGCGTTCGAGGTCAAGATCATAGACCTCCAGCTCGTCGGCGGCGTTTTGATTGTCGATCAGGTCGAAGCCTGCGATCACGTAGTTGGCGCCGTACTTGTCCGGCAGCGAGGCGCACAGGTACCAGCGGCTGCCGTGGCGGGCCACGGTGAAGGTGTATTCGTCACGGTTCTGGCGATCGCCCTTGCGATAGCTGACCGCCCGGTATTGATTGGTGCCGGCGCGACTGATCTCGAGCTCCAGCGGCTCGCCCCAGGCGTTCTTGCTGGTCCAGGTGCCGAGCAGTCCGGGCGGCGCGGTATCGCGGGGCGCGATCGGGTCCTTGAACGTCACCAGGCATCCGCTCAACAGGGCGAACGACAAGGCGAGCACGACGCTCCAGACTTTCATCCTTTCCTCCCCATGTGAGCCGTGAACCGGCGAACGATCAACCCGCCACGGGCCTTGCAGTGCCCAGCACCAAGTGCATCTGGCGGGTAAGAATAGCGAGCATTTGCTCGTCTGCGTCGGGCCGTGGGCCTTCGAGCAGCCCCTGATATTCCATCCGCCCGATAATCCCCGTCAACACTTGCGCGTCCGTCTGCGGCTGGGCCGAGCCCATGACCTCGAGAAACTGGGCACTTCCCTGCAGCAGAATCTCCTGATGGGCGCTCACCAGAGGTGCCAGGCGCGGGTTGATCAAGGCTTCGAGGCGGAAGGCATGCTCGGCGATCAACTGGTCGCGGCGGGTCATCAGTTGATGACGCACGTATTCCATCGTCATGCGCGCGATTTCGTCGGCCAGGCGGCCACGGGCCTCGGCACTGCCATCGTTGCGCGCAACCATTTCGCGCAGCAACACTTCGGTGTTGGTCCACAGCTTGGCCATGTAGGCGGCGCTGCGCTCGACGTATTGGGCGAAGGCATCGGTGAGCAGGTCGTCGATGTCCTTGAAGTAATAGGTGGTGGCCGACAGCGGCACCTGCGCCTCGGCAGCCACGGCACGATGGCGAACGGCGCGCACGCCATCGCGGATGAGGATGCGCATGGCGGCATCGAGAATCTGCTGGCGACGCTGTTCACTGCCCTGTCGGCTCGCTTTGCGGCCTTGATACTGAACACTCTGCGCCACAGCCGTGGCAAGGCCGGCGGCTCCCTTTTGAGCGATCGTACGATTCACGACAGGTTTCCTTTTTAGTCTTCGAAATCGGGGCATCGGAAAGCTTCGGTGTCTGCACCGGCCCTGTCGCGGGCAAGCGCGCTCCTACAGTCGAGCACAATACAGTGTAGGAGCGCGCTTGCCCGCGAAGGCGTCAGCACAGGTAACCGAACATCCGCAAAACAGGCAAAAAAAAGCCGCCCTCTCCAGGCGGCTTTTCTGACAACGCTTAAGCCTGAGGCCGCATGTGCGGGAACAGGATCACGTCGCGGATCGATGGCGAGTTGGTCAGCAGCATCACCAGACGGTCGATACCGATACCCTCACCCGCCGTCGGTGGCATGCCGTATTCCAGCGCGCGAACGAAGTCGGCGTCGTAGTGCATGGCTTCGTCGTCACCGGCGTCCTTGTCGGCCACCTGGGCCATGAAGCGCTCGGCCTGGTCTTCCGCGTCGTTCAACTCGGAGTAGGCGTTGGCGATTTCACGGCCGCCGATGAACAGCTCGAAACGGTCGGTGACGTTCGGGTTTTCGTCGTTGCGGCGCGCCAGCGGCGACACTTCGAACGGGTACTGGGTGATGAAGTGCGGCTGTTCCAGCTTGTGCTCGACCAGCTCTTCGAAAATCATCACCTGCAGCTTGCCCAGGCCTTCGAAGCCCAGCACCTTGGCGCCGGCTTTCTTGGCGATGGCGCGAGCCTTGTCGATGTCGTTCAGGTCATCGGCGGTCAGATCCGGGTTGTACTTGAGGATCGAGTCGAACACCGACAGACGCGCGAACGGCTCGCCGAAGTGGAACACCTTGTCGCCGTACGGCACGTCGGTGGACCCCAGCACAAGCTGCGCCAGTTCGCGGAACAGTTCTTCGGTCAGGTCCATGTTGTCTTCGTAGTCGGCGTAGGCCTGGTAGAACTCCAACATGGTGAATTCAGGGTTGTGACGGGTCGAGACGCCTTCGTTACGGAAGTTGCGGTTGATCTCGAACACCTTCTCGAAGCCGCCAACCACCAGACGCTTCAGATACAGCTCAGGCGCGATACGCAGGAACATTTCCATGTCCAGCGCGTTGTGGTGGGTTTCGAACGGCTTGGCCGCGGCGCCGCCCGGAATGGTCTGCAGCATCGGCGTCTCGACTTCCAGGAAATCACGCTTCATCAGGAAGCTGCGGATGTGGGCGATGACTTGCGAGCGCACGCGGAAGGTGTCGCGTACTTCTTCGTTGACGATCAGGTCAACGTAGCGCTGACGGTAGCGCTGCTCGGTGTCGGTCAGGCCGTGGTGCTTGTCCGGCAGCGGGCGCAGCGACTTGGTCAGCAGGCGCACGGTGGTCATCTCGACGTACAGGTCGCCCTTGCCGGAGCGGGCCAGGGTGCCTTCGGCGGCGATGATGTCGCCCATGTCCCAGGTCTTGACCGCAGCCAGGGTTTCCTCGGACAGGGTCTTGCGGTTGACGTAGACCTGGATGCGACCGGTCATGTCCTGGATCACCATGAACGAGCCACGGTTGAGCATGATGCGACCGGCAACCTTGACCGGAATCGCCGCTTCAGCCAGCTCTTCCTTGGTCTTGTCCGCGTACTGTTTCTGCAGGTCGTTGCAGTAGTTTTCGCGGCGGAAGTCGTTCGGGAAGGCGTTACCCTTCGCGCGCTCGGCTGCAAGCTTTTCCTTGCGCAGGGCGATCAGGGTGTTTTCTTCCTGTTGCTGGGCTTGCGGGTCGAGTTGTTGGTCGCTCATGTCTTCAGTTATTCCATCAGGTTCGTTACCCATCATCCGCCACGGGTCAGCGGTGAGGAATCGCGGGCCGGTCATGCGCAGTAGCGTGCCGTGCCCGCAACGGTAGTTTCGCGGTTACAGGCCTTGCTTGAGGCTGGCTTCCAGGTAACCGTCGAGGTCGCCGTCCAGCACCTTGTTGCAGTCACTGCGCTCGACGCCGGTACGCAGGTCCTTGATGCGCGAGTCATCGAGGACGTACGAACGGATCTGGTGACCCCAGCCGATGTCGGACTTGGTGTCTTCCAGGGCCTGGGACGCCGCGTTGCGCTTCTGCATTTCCAGCTCGTACAACTTGGCCCGCAGCATTTTCATGGCGGTGTCCTTGTTCGCGTGCTGGGAGCGCTCGTTCTGGCAGCTGACCACGGTGTTGGTCGGCACGTGGGTGATACGCACCGCCGAGTCGGTGGTGTTGACGTGCTGACCACCGGCACCGGACGAACGATAGGTATCGATGCGCAGGTCCGACGGGTTGATGTCGATCTCGATGCGGTCGTCGATCTCGGGGGATACGAACACCGCCGAGAACGAGGTGTGGCGACGGGCGCCGGAGTCGAACGGGCTCTTGCGCACCAGGCGGTGAACGCCGATCTCGGTACGCAGCCAGCCAAAGGCGTACTCGCCCTTGATGTGCACCGTGGCGCCCTTGATGCCGGCGACTTCGCCTTCGGACAGTTCCATGATGGTGGCGTCGAAGCCACGCTTGTCGGCCCAGCGCAGGTACATGCGCAGCAGGATGTTGGCCCAGTCCTGTGCTTCAGTACCGCCGGAACCGGCCTGGATGTCCAGGTAGGCGTTGTTGGGGTCCATCTCGCCGCTGAACATGCGACGGAATTCAAGCTTGGCCAGCGATTCTTCAAGGCCCTGGAGCAGCTCGACGACGTCATTGACGGCGCCTTCGTCGTTTTCTTCGACGGCCATGTCCAAAAGCTCGCGCGAATCGGTCAGGCCGCTGGACATCTCGTCCAGGGTCTCGACGATCTGCGCCAGGGTGGCGCGCTCGCGGCCCAGTGCCTGGGCGTACTCGGGCTTGTTCCAGACGTTCGGGTCTTCCAGCTCGCGGTTGACTTCGATCAGACGATCACTCTTGTGATCGTAGTCAAAGATACCCCCGAATGGACTGGGAGCGTTCGGTCAGGTCCTTGATGGTGTTCAGGATCGGGTTGATTTCCATGGTCGACAGGACTCGCAGGCGAATTTAGCAAAGCCCGCGAGTATAGCTCATTCGTCCCCATTGCGGCAGTCCGTCCGGCTGCCTGGTCTCCTGACTAATCGCGAACCGCGATAACCCTCATCGCGAAACAGCCTAGCGCCCGCATCGGCTGCGCACATACTCGGAAAAGGACATCAGGAAACACCGAAAAGGAGGTCGAGATGAAACTTTTGCCTGCGTTGCTGATGGCTACGCTGATGCCCCTTGCAGCCCTTCCCGGCGGCAGCGTGCTGGCAATACCCAAACCACCGCCACCTGTGGTCGTCGAAGCACCCAACGACAAGCTCGATCTGCAGACCCTGGGCACTGCCGATGCGACGGTCGAGGTGAGCTACCCCGAAATCGCCGACGGGCATACCGCAGGGTTGTACTGGACCAGTCCTGCCGGGCAGTACCGGGCGCCGGTGCAGACCGTCAGCGGTGGCGCCAAAAAGCTCATGTTCAAGATCCCCAATGCCACCGTCGTCAATGATCTTGGCCAGTCCCCGGAGATCACCGCAAGTGTCGGCGTTGCCAACGAGAAACTGGTGATCTCCGAGCCCCGCATCATCACGATCATCAGCGGCGCGCCACCGGGCGAATACCCGGCAGCGGCATTACCCGATTTCACGGATAACCTGGTGGACGTCGGAGTGCTCACCGGCGACCTGAACGTTCGTGTGGCCTATGACAGCCTGGCTGCCGGACAGCAGGTAAAGGTGCTGTGGCGGGGTCCGGTGACCTATGACACCCCTTTGCAGTCCCCTGAGGACGACACGCCCCTGGGCTTCACCATCCCCCGCGACGTCGTCATCGCCAGCCTCGGCAAGCCGGTCACCTTGAGCTACGAGGTCACGCTCGACGGACAGGTGTTTCAGCCCTCCGATAGCCTGACCCTGAACGTCGTCCTCAGAACCCTCAAGGAAGTTCCGGTCATCCCCTCGGCGGTCGATGGAAAAGTGGATCTGAAAGCTTTGCTGTTCAAGCCCCTGATCATTACGTACAGCTACACCGGCATCACCCCGGGCCACACCGCGGGCATCCGTTGGGCCGGCAACCCGGCCTATGACACGCCGCACCCTGCAATCGGCACCACGCCCAGGCCACTGGAATTCACTATCCCCTACGACAAGGTCCGGCTGGAGAGAGACAAGACCGTGCTGGTCAGCGCCTCGGTGGGTACCGGGGACAACCATCTGACGATATCGCCAGAGGTGTCGGTGGAGGTGGTCGACACCCGCCCCGGAGGCGAGGAAGTCGCTGCCGATCTCAACGCGCGCTACAACGACACGCGCAAGACCTGCGACAGCGATCTGCCGTCCTATTACTGCAACGGTGTCACGATCCGCGGGACGGTCAATGGCGGTTACGACCCCTGGGATCCGAGCCCTACTCAACTGACCAAAGGCTCGATGTCCTTTTCCTATCTGCGCAAGGACGCCAGGGTCACCCAGCTTTTTCGTCCCAGCGGCTACATCCTGCTGTCCCAGGACAACGCCATCGCCCAAGGCAAGGCCTACGACTACCTGTGCAGCTATCCGCACGATGGATGGACTGACCTCGTCGGCAGGCCAGGCCTGGGCTGCGGCCTGCAACCCAAGGCGAACCAGCCGCTTATTGACATGCTCACGCAGAACCCTGAGCTGGCCAACCTGCTCAAGAATGATGATGCCCTGGTTGAGCGTTTGAAGAACGACCAGAGCCCTGCCGGCCTGCTCACGAGCGATTCCAGGCTGGCCGAGTTGCTCAGGGCGGCACCCACTCTGGGCGCCTTGCTCAGTGATAACGAGCGAATGGTTGAGCACTGGCGCGTGGCGCCTTACGCTGACGACCTGAGCACCTGTGCCGGGCAGAACGCAGCGACCATGGCGACATGGAACAGCTATTCGAGCAAGTTGACCCATCCATCGCAGCAGTGCTCCCTCAGCGCCCAGGATGCGACGCAATTCGACACCAGCCTCAAGGCCCGAGAGTTTGCCCTTCCGGTGATCAAAAGCACCTGGAACGAAGTTCTCGTCAAGGTGTGGCCAGCCGGCATCCCCAACCGGCTGCCCATGGAAGGCTTCTTCTACACCAGCGCGCCGGGCCTTGCGGAAGCCAAAGCCTACCAACAGAAGTACGTGACCCGGACCGGGGGCATGTGGCTGCCCGTCATCAAGCTGGACATGACGAAGCTGGCGGGCAACCCCTTCAGCTACAGCACAGCCGATCAGGCCGTACAACCGTAGCGGCCGGACGGCAAGGGTCGCCTCGGGTGACATTTGCCCCGCCGTCGAAAAGGAGATCGACATGAAAACCAGGCCATTTATCCTGTGGGCACTGACAGGGCTGCTGGCAGCATTCGCCATCCAGGCGGACGAGGCCGTACCGGCTCCCGATTCCGGTCTGTGGGTGGCTGCGGTAGTCGCCAGCCCCCAGGCAGCGCCTGCCACCTCGCTGCAGGGCACCGTCAGGGCGATAGCCACCCCACCGCCACCGCTGGTGGTCGAGGCGGTAAACGACGAACTCGATCTGCAAACCCTGGGCGCTGCCGATGCGACGGTGGAGGTGACCTATCCCGAGATCGCAAAGGACCATACCGTAGGGCTGCGCTGGAAAAGCAACAGTCAGACTTATAATGCTCCTGTGCAGAGGGTCAGCGATGGCGCCAGAAAGGTCACGTTCAAGATTCCGAATGCCACGGTCGCGAAGGATCTGGGCCTGTCGCCGGTGCTGACCGGCAGCGTCGGCATAGGGAATGATCCGCTGGTGATTTCCCAGCCGCGCAGCATCAGGATCATCCGCAATGCACCACCGGCGCAATACCCGGCACCGACGCTACCCGGCGCGCCTGACAATGTGGTGGATGTCGACGCCTTGACGGGAGACCTGGTCGTCCGGGTTCACTACCCCGACATCGGCGCAGGACAGACCGTGAGGGTACTCTGGAGGGGTGCCACTTCCTATGACACACCTTCGCACGACACCGTGGACGACAGTGCGCTGACCTTCACTATTCCCAAGGCAACTGTTGCAGCGACAGTGGGCGTGGCTGTGAGCTTGAGTTATGAGGTGATTCGCAATGGGCAACCTGCACAGGCTTCCGCCCCCGCTTCAGTGAGGGTGATGAGCAAGGCGCTGAGCACCGCACCGAAAATCAGCTTGCTGCAGGGCGGTTTGCTCGACTTGGCATTCGTCCAGTCCAAGGACGTCAGGGTTACCTATACCTACCCCGGCATCGCAAAAGGCGACACCGTGGGCATTCGCTGGGCTGGCAAGCCCGTCTACGAAACCCCGCATCCACCGATCGGGGACACGCCACGCCCGGTGAGATTCGACATTCCCTATGACAAGGTCCGCGACGCCAAAGGCACGCTGGTCACGGTCACGGCCACCGTGGGCAGGCCTGGCTTGCCCCTGGAAACGTCACAGGAGCTGAAGTTCATTGTCCTCGACTCCCGTACCCCAGGCGAAATCGTGATCGAGGATCTGAACAACCGTTACAACGACACGCGTTCCACCTGCCCCAACAACCAGCCTTCCTACTACTGCAACGGGGTCACCACCCGCGGCACCGACAACGGTAATTTCGATCCGTGGGATCCCAGCGATACTCAAGTGCGCAAAGGCTCGATATCGTTCTCGCATATTCGCAAGGACTCCAGAGTCACCTATCTATGGAGGAACAGCGGCTACGTCCTGCTTTCTCAGGCGGAGGCGATCAAGCAAAACAAACAGCAGGAATACCTCTGTGTATTCCCGCACGATGGCGCCACCGACCTGGGAAGACTCGCGTACGGTTGCGGATTCGCAGGAAAGGCCGGGCGGGCAAGCGACACCGGGGAGAAGCTGATGCAGATCGCTATCGAGCATCCCGAGCTGCCAGCGCTGCTCAGGAACAACGAGCAACTGGCTGACCGACTCGCCAATGGCAAAGACGCCAGCGATCTTCTGCAAAAGGATCCGGCCTTTGCCGCCTTGATCCGCAAAGTGCCCAATCTGGGAATGCTGTTGAGCCAGAGCCTGGACGAGGTGCAAGCCTCCAATCAGTTTTCCATCAACGTTGCGGACCAGAGCACCTGCGCAGGCCAAAATGCCACGACGCTCAACACCTGGCTTGCCTACACCAACCGTTTGACCCACCGCCTTCAGCAATGCTCGCTGAGCGCGCAGAATCCGGGGCAATTCTCACTCAGCCTGCTGGCACGGGGCTCTTCGGTACCCGCTGCGGTATTCAGCACCTGGAACGAGGTGCTGATAAAGGTCTGGCCTGCCGGTATGGCTTCCAGAGTGCCGCTGCAAGCGTTCTATTACCAGAGCGCAGCTGGGCTGCCAGAAGCTCGGGCTTATCAACAGAAGTACAAGACCCGGACATCGCTATGGTTGCCTGTCATCAAGCTTGACGCAACAAAAATGGCGGCCGGGGTTGCCCCATTCAGTTACATTCCCGCCGACCAGGCCGTGCAGCCTTGATCGCAGCGCAGACAAGGCCGGATTCATGTCCGGCCTTGTCTCACCCCACCGCCACCTGATTGCGCCCGCTGTTCTTGGCCGCATACAACCCCTGATCCGCGCTCTGGATCAGTTGCCGGCTGTGGCTGCCCACGGCAGGCACCACGGTGGCCAGGCCAATGCTGATGGTCAGCACGGAACCTTCTACCGGCGCGATGTGCGGGATGTTCATGCCGGCCACGGTCTGGCGCAGTTTCTCGGCCAGCAGGCGCGCACCGCCCGGCGAGGTGTTGGGCAGGACCAGGGCGAATTCTTCGCCGCCGTAACGGGCGGGCAAGTCCGAAGGACGGCTGCAGCTTGCGCGGATGGCCTTGGCCACCTGACGCAGGGCCTCGTCGCCTTCGAGATGGCCGAAACTGTCGTTGTAGGCCTTGAAGTAGTCGACATCGATCATCATCAGCGACATCTGGGTCTGTTCGCGAATGGCCCGGCGCCATTCCAGTTCCAGGTATTCGTCGAAGTGCCTGCGGTTGGAAAGGCCCGTCAGACCGTCGGAGTTCATCAGGCGCTGCAGCACCAGGTTGGTGTCCAGCAACTGCTGTTGGCTCACGCGCAGGGCACGATAGGCCTCGTCGCGTTGCAACAGGGTCATGTAGGAGCGCGAGTGGTAGCGGATGCGCGCCACCAGTTCGATGTTGTCCGGCAGCTTGACCAGATAATCGTTGGCCCCGGCCGCGAACGCCGCGCTCTTGATCAGCGGGTCTTCCTTGGTGGAAAGCACGATGATCGGAATGTCGCGGGTGATCGGGTTGTTGCGGTATTCACGCACCAGGGTCAGGCCGTCGAGGCCTGGCATGACCAGGTCCTGCAGAATCACGGTCGGCTTGATCTGGATCGCCTGGGCAATGGCCTGATGCGGATCGGCGCAAAAGTGAAAATCGATGTTTTCCTCATTTGCCAGCCCGCGCCGGACGGCCTCGCCGATCATTGCCTGATCGTCGACCAGCAACACCATGGCAGCGTTTTCATCCGTGGTGTTTACATCGTCCAGTTGCAAATCATGCATCAGGGTGCTCCTGGTCACAGCCGGGCTGTGAAATCACCTGGTAATTCATTGGGTGAAAACCTCTTTCAAACGAGGTGCGATGGTGTCCAGCGGGCGAATTTCCACAGCTGCGTCGATGGCCGCTGCCGCCTTGGGCATGCCATACACCGCGCAGCTTTCCTGATTCTGGGCGATGGTCAGAAACCCCCGCTGACGCATCAGCTTGAGTCCCTGCGCGCCATCACGCCCCATTCCCGTCAACAGAACGCCCACTGCATCCCCGCTCCAATAACTGGCTACGCTCTCGAAAAAGACATCGATCGAGGGCCTGTAAATTTCGTTTACCGGCTCGGCGGTGTAAGCCAGCGTGCCGTTCTTCAAAAGACGTATATGGTGATTGGTCCCCGCCAGCAATACAGCGCCAGGCTGCGGCGGCTCGCCGTCACGGGCCAGGCGCACGGCAAGGCCGGACGAGCTGCTCAGCCACTGCGCCATGCCGGCGGCGAACACCTGATCCACGTGCTGAACCAATACGATGGGGGCCGAAAAATCCTTCGGCAGCCCTTTCAACAATATTTCCAGGGCCGCAGGGCCGCCGGCCGAGGAGCCGATTGCCACAAGCCCGCGCCGCTGAACCGCATCGCGAACCGGCACAGGGGCCTGGCGCACGCGGCTGTCACGCTGGCCAATCAGCCAGCCTATATTAAGTATCTTGCGCAACAAAGGGGCGGCAGCCTCTTTGGGGTCACCCGCACCGATCGCTGGCGTATCTACCACATCCAGCGCACCGTGGCCCATGGCTTCGAATACGCGGTGTACGTTCTGCTCGCGATCCACCGTGACGATCACGATGGCGCACGGCGTGGCCGCCATGATACGACGAGTCGCCTCCACACCGTCCATGACCGGCATGATGAGGTCCATCAGGATCAGGTCCGGCAGTACCTCAGCGCATTGCTCGACCGCCTCGGCACCGTTGCGGGCGACCCAGACCACCTGATGCGCAGGCTCGAAAGCCAGCGCACGGCGCAGCGCTTCGACGGCCATGGGCATGTCGTTGACGATGGCGATTTTCATCCTTGCGCATCTCCTATCAACTCAACGACCGCGTCAAGCAACGCATCGTCGTGGAAACTGGCCTTGGCCAGGTAGTAGTCGGCGCCTGCGTCCAGCCCTCGTCGACGATCCTCTTCGCGGTCCTTGTAGGACACTACCATGACCGGCAACGACTGCAGACGGCTGTCGCGTCGCAGCAAGGTCACCAGTTCGATACCGTCCATGCGCGGCATGTCGATGTCAGTGATCAACAGGTCGAAATCTTCGGCACGCAAGGCGTTCCAGCCATCCATGCCATCCACCGCCACGGCCACTTCGTAGCCGCGACTGAGCAGCAGTTTGCGCTCGAGCTCGCGTACGGTCAGCGAGTCGTCGACCACCAGCACCCGTTTACGCGGCTGGGCCTGGGCCTCGCGACTGCGCCGGTCGATGCGCTCCAGACGCCCGGTGTTCAGCAGTTTTTCCACCGAACGCAGCATGTCTTCGACATCGACGATCAGCACCGCCGACCCATCGTCGAGCAAGGCACCGGCCGAAATATCCTGAACCTTGCCCAGCCGCGGGTCCAGCGGCAACACCACCAGGGTGCGCTCGCCGATGAAACGCTCCACCGCCACGCCATACACCGCGTCGCGCTCGCGGATCACCACGACCTTGAGCACGTCTTCACGGTGTTCTCCGGCCGGACGATTGAGCAACTGGCTGGCCGCAACCAGCCCGACATGCCGTTCCTCGTGCCAGAAATGCTGGCGCCCTTCGAGCTGCACGATCTCATCGGCCTGCACATCGCGCATGCGTTCGATGTGCGCCAGCGGGAAGGCGTAGGCCTCGCCGCCCACTTCCACCACCAGGCTGCGGACCACTGACAGGGTCAGCGGTACTTCAAGGTGGAAGCGACTGCCCTGCCCCGCCTGCTGGTGCAGATCGACCCCGCCGCGCAACTGGCGAACCATGTGCAGCACCGCATCGAGCCCAACACCACGGCCCGACACCTCGGTGACCTTGTCGCGCATGCTGAAACCGGGCAGGAACAGGAAGCTCAACAGCTCTTCCTCGCTCAACTGCGCGGCGGTTTCAGCGGGCGACAGTTTGCGCTCGATGATGTTCTGGCGCAGGCGTTCCAGATCGACACCGGCGCCGTCGTCGATCAACTCGACCACCAGCAAGCCGGCCTGATGGGAAGCCCTGAGCTGAATCAGGCCCTCGGCAGGCTTGCCGGCAGCGATGCGCCGCTCAGGGGATTCGATGCCGTGGTCCACCGCATTACGCAGCAAGTGCGTCAGCGGTGCTTCGAGTTTTTCCAGTACGTCGCGGTCGACCTGGGTCTTCTCGCCGTCGATTTCCAGACGCACCTGCTTGCCCAGCGAGCGGCCCAGATCGCGGACCATGCGCGCCTGGCCTGCCAGCACGTCGGCGAACGGGCGCATGCGACAGGCAAGGGCGGTGTCGTAGAGCAGTTGCGCACGCTGGCTGGCCTGCCAGCCGAACTCGTCCAGGTCCGAAGTCTGCTGGATCAACAGGTGCTGCGCTTCGCCCAGCAGGCGGCGCGCTTCTTCCAATGCCTTTTGTGCATCGGGGTCGGCGTTTGCGCCCAGCAATGCATCAAGGTTGTCCAGTGCCCGGCTCGCGCCGCTCTGCGAGCGTTTGACCCGCTGCATCGCGGTCAGATAGGGCTTCAGGCGCTGGGTCTCGACCAGCGATTTGCTCGACAGGTCCAGCAGGTTGTTCAAGCGCTCGGCGGTCACCCGCAGGACACGTTCCCCGCCCTCGGCCACGCGACGCTCGCGACGCAGCTCGGCCTTGGCCGCAGGCGCCTGCTCGGTAACGGATTCTTCTTCGGCGACAGGCGCTGGCGCAGGGGGCGCAACGGGCGGCTCGGCAAGAGGATGGTCGAACGCCGCCGGGCCCAGTGCCGATTGCACGGACTGCACCAGGGACTGGGCGTTGGCCAGCAGGATGTCTTCCATCGACGGCGCAGCACTCGGCACCGCAGCCGAAGGCCTGGCGCCGGGTTTGATAAGGTCGTTCATCAACGCGACGTAACCGTCGACGTCGCTCTGCCCTACGCTGCTCTCACCGGGGGTGGCGATGCGCATCAGCATGTCGGTGCCCATCAGCAGCGCATCGATGTGCTCGGGCGCAAGACGCAGGCGGCCTTCCTGGGCTTCGACCAGGCAATCCTCCATGACGTGGGACACGCTGACCCCGGCGTTGACCCCGACGATCCGCGCCGCGCCCTTGAGCGAATGGGCGGCGCGCATGCAGGCTTCCAGTTGATCGGCCTGGGCCGGATTGCGCTCCAGCGCCAACAGGCCTGCGCTGAGCACCTGAGTCTGGGCTTCGGCTTCCAGGGTGAAGAGTTCGAACAACGAGGCGTCGCGCATCTGATCGGGCGTCATGTCAGGCTCCGGTTCACTGCCGACAACAGCTGTTCTTCATCCAGCAGGCGCAGGCTGCGGTCGCGCCATTGCACCACACCCCGGGTGAACCGGGCATTGGCGTTGTGCGCAGGGGCCGAGGCCGAATCCAGCAGGCGCGCCTCGATGGCATGGATGCCGTCGACTTCATCCACCGGCACCACCACCGGCCCGCCTTCGGCAGCCACGATCAACATGCGCGGCATGACCCGCGCCTTGCTGGCAGGGGCGAAGGACACATCCAGCCCCAGCAGTTCGACGAACGACAGGCACGCCACCAGCGCACCACGCACGTTCGCCACACCCAGCAGCGCGCGGGAACGCTGGTGCGGCAGCGAATGAATGGTCTGCACCGGCGACACCTCCACCAGGCAACGGGTCGGCAGGCCGAGCCATTCCTCGCCCAGGCGAAACACCACCAGCGAGCGGGTCTGAACGTCACTGGCAAGCTCTTCGGCGCCGGCCACCACGCGATGTTCCTGGGCCAGCGCGTAGCGGTCCAGCAGGCGCGTGGCCGCTGCCGAATACACCGAGCAGTTGCGGCAATGGATGTGTTCTTCGAGCAGCGGACAGGAACGGTCGCCATGGATACCGATGCGGTTCCAGCAATCGTCGATGGCCTGGGCGTCGTTGCTGATGAGTTCGCTGTGCACGCCGGTCATCGGTTGCGTCCTTCTTTATTCACACCGCGCGCCGCACGCTCCTGCAAGCGTCTGGCACCTGCCGTGTCGCCTTGGGCGGCCAGCAGCGCGGCCAGTTGAGCCAGGGCCTCGGGGTGTTGCGGCTCAAGGTAAAGCGCCTTGCGGTAGAAGCCTTGCGCACTCGCGGCATCGCCCTCGACCTCGGCGAGCAGGCCCTGCCAGTAGAACACCCGTGCGACGGGCTCGAAACGCTTGAGGTATTGCTCGCACGCAGCCTTGGCCTGGGCACTCTTGCCCTCGTTGGCCAGACGCTTGATGCTGTCGAGCAGGGTCGTGGCTTCGCTGTTGTCCAGCGCCGGGCTCGCCGGAGTACGCGGCGGCGCGGCGAACGGACGGACGCTGGTCTTGACTCGCGGCGGGGCAACAGGAACCGGCCTGGCACTGACCGGCAGCGATTCGCTGCGCGCAGGCACGCTGGGCGCGGGGGACGGTTGGGCCAGCGGTTCAGCCCGATGCCTGAAGGCAAACGACTGGGCCACGCCAATGGACGCCATACCCATGCGCCCCAGCAGGCTGCCCTCGGCAGGCCCGATGAACAGCACGCCGTCGTCGCGGGTCATGCGTTTGAGCGCCTCGAAACCCCGGCGCTGAGTCTCGACATCGAAATAGATCAGCAGGTTGCGGCAGAACACGAAATCGTACGCCGACTGCGCCACCGGCAAGGCCGGATCGAGCAGGTTGCCGGCTTGAAAACCGACCCGCTCGCGCACCCGATCCTCGACCCGGTAGCCCTCATCGACCTGGGTGAAGTAGCGCTGGCGAAAGCCCTGGTCTTCGCCACGAAAGGAATTCTTGCCGTAGACCGCACGCCGCGCCCGTTGCAGGGACAAGGGGCTGATGTCCACCGCTTCGACCTTGAACTGCTGCGCCTGCAAACCGGCATCGAACAACGCCATGACGATCGAATACGGCTCCTCGCCGGTCGAACACGGCAGGCTGAGGATGCGCAAGGGCCGCGCGCCGTTGAGCTGCGCCAGCCGTGCGGCCGCAAGTTTGCCGAGGGTGACGAAGGATTCCGGGTACCTGAAAAACCAGGTCTCGGGCACGATCACCGCTTCGATCAGCGCCTGTTGTTCTTCAGCCGATCCCAGCAGCAACAGCCAGTAGGCGTCGTGGTCGGCGGCATTGGCCTGGATGCAGCGCTGACGCACCGCGCGCTCGACAATGGCCTCGCCCACCGATGCCACGTCCAGCCCGATGCGGTTTTTCAGGAAGCCGAAGAAACGCGCGTCGGCACTCATGGCGTCGCCTCGAACTGCTCAAGGCTCATGGGCTCGCGGGGGAACAGCAGGTCACGCACCGCATCGTTGAGCAGGTCCGGCACGCGAATCCACTGCAACAGGCCCAGTTCATCCTCGCGCACCGGCCCCAGGTACGGCGCCTGGCGGTTGTCCAGCCCGTAGGCCTTGAACTCCAGAGGGCTGCAACGCAGGGTGTCGGTGGCCTGTTCCAGAATCAGCCCCAGCCGCTGCGGCGCCCGGTCGGCTCCGGGGCGATAGTGCACCAGCACCAGCCGCGTGCTGGTGCGCAGCGGGGCCGCTTCGCCGAAAGTCAGGGCGCTCAGGTCGATGACCGGGATCACCGAGCCGCGATGGGCAAACACACCGGCCACCCAGTGCGGTGCCTGGGCGATGGGCTTGAGCATCAGGCGCGGCAGCACCTCGGCGACTTCCGTCGCTTCCAGCGCATAGCGTTCCGTGCCGATCCGGAACAACAGGAACAGCTTGTTCTTGGGCAGCACGGGCGCATTGCGTTTGGCGGAATGCTCAGTCATGGAAAGGCTCAGACCTTGAATCGCGAAACGCCGCTGCGCAGCCCCACGGCCACCTGACTCAGTTCGTCGATGGCGAAACTGGCCTGACGCAGGGACTCCACGGTCTGGCTGCTGGCATCACCCAGTTGCACCAGCGCCTGATTGATCTGTTCGGCGCCGGTGGCCTGGGCCTGCATGCCTTCGTTGACCATCAACACCCGCGGCGCCAGCGCCTGGACCTGGTGGATGATCTGCGAAAGCTGCTCGCCGACCTGGGTCACTTCGAACATGCCGCGACGCACTTCCTCGGAGAACTTGTCCATGCCCATGACCCCGGCCGACACCGCCGACTGGATCTCGCGCACCATCTGTTCGATGTCGTAGGTGGCCACGGCGGTCTGGTCGGCCAGGCGTCGCACTTCGGTGGCGACCACGGCAAATCCGCGGCCGTACTCGCCGGCCTTTTCCGCTTCGATGGCGGCGTTGAGCGACAGCAGGTTGGTCTGGTCGGCGACCTTGACGATGGTCACCACCACCTGATTGATGTTGCCGGCCTTCTCGTTGAGGATCGCAAGCTTGGAGTTGACCAGGTCGGCTGCGCCCATCACCGAGTGCATGGTCTCTTCCATGCGGGCGAGGCCTTGCTGGCCCGAGCCTGCGAGAATGGATGCCTGATCGGCGGCCGACGTGACTTCGGTCATGGTACGCACCAGGTCACGGGAGGTCGCGGCGATCTCACGGGACGTCGCGCCGATTTCAGTGGTGGTGGCCGCCGTCTCGGTGGCGGTGGCCTGCTGCTGCTTGGAAGTGGCGGCAATTTCGGTCACCGAGGTTGTGACCTGCACCGACGAGCGCTGCGCCTGGGACACCAGCGCCGCCAGTTCCGTGACCATGTCGTTGAAGCCGGTCTGCACCGTGTTGAATTCGTCCTGGCGTTCCAGGTTCAGGCGGCTGCTCAGGTCACCTGTGCGCATGGTTTCCAGAATCTTCACGATGCGGTTCATCGGCGCCAGGATCGTGCGCATCAGCAGCAGGCCGCAAGCGACCGCCGCCAGCACGGCGATGATCAGCGAGATCCCCAGGGTGATCTTGGATACGGAAACCGCCGCCTGAATGTTATCGGCGGCGCGGTCGGCATTGACCTTGTTCTTGGTCCCCAGGGCATTGAGCACCTTGCGGCCATCGAACCACAATGGGGTCAACTGTTCGACGAAGATGCGCTGGGCCAGGGCGTAGTTGTCACCCTGATAAGCCGCCAGAATGCCGTTGAGCACTAACTGATAGCGTTCGCGCAGTTGCAGGAACTGGGCGAAGTCGGTGCGATCGGCTTCTTCGAAGATACTCTTCTGGTAGTTGGCGATCTGCGCCTGCAAGCGGTCTTCGAAGTCCTTGTACTGGTCTTCTTCGGCGTTGGTCAGGCTGCGCCCGGTGCCCTCGGCGAGCAATTGCTGGGTGCGCACATAGCTCTCCACCCATGCGCCGCGCACGGTGCTGCTGTAATAGACGCCAGGCAAGGCATCCAGACGCACTTCATCTGCACTGTCTTCAATGACCAGAAGCCGGGTGAAAGCCACGACAACCATCAGCAGCATGATGGCGATGATTACAGCGAAGCTCGCCAAGATACGTTGACGCAACGTCCAGTTCTTCACAGTCAGCCCTCAAGAGTTCAACACCGGCGCAACCGGGTTCAAGAAGCGGACCGAAGAACGGCCCGAAGCGAGCGGAGTATAGCCTAGTGCCTTACCGATTAATCTGGCTGTTTCCGACATAACTTACGTAATTACGCACACATATAACGGAAATATCTGACAGGTTATCGGCATTGGGGGCGTTTACCTTACCCGTAGCAGTCCGGCTTGCCGGCGACAGCGCCATCTGAGACACGTTTATATGAACTGACACGCTGCGATCGCGGGCACGCGCTCCTACGGCCTCCGGCCAGAGCCCGGTTGGGCGTCCGACACAAACCCGTAGCAGCCGGGCTTGCCCGCGGGATCGATCTTGCGGCCGCCCCGCCGGCAAGCCGTGCTGCTACGGGGCGGTGGTGTGCTTTCGACTTGATTCTGATCTCTGTGCGCGGGTTACTGCTGGGTTTGGCGGACCTGGTTTTCCAGTTCGGCCTTGAGGCTCGGTTCAAGCTTCAGTTGGCGGGCCAACTCATCCAGGTATGCCCGTTCCATGAAGTGCTCTTCATCGACCATCATCACACTGGCCAGGTACATCTCGGCGGCGATTTCCGGGGTCTGGGCGGCGCGGGCGACGTCGGCGGGGTCTAGCGGTTTGTTCAGCTCGGCGTGAAGCCAGTGCTGCAACTGTTGATCGCCGGTCAGGCGGGTGAATTCGCCTTCGATCAACTGCCGCTCATTGTCATCCACATGCCCATCGGCCTTGGCCGCTGCCACCAGCGCCTTGAGGATCGCTTCGCTGTGTTGCTCGACCTGGGCGGGCGGTACGCGGTCGACGGTTTGCGGTTCGGCGGCGTTGGTCGCGCCCTGGTTGGCCTGCCAGTTGCCATAGGCCTTGTAGGCCAGCACTCCCAGCGCGGCCAGGCCGCCGTAGGTCAGCGCCTTGCCGCCGATCTTGCGGGCTTTCTTGTTGCCCAACAGCAAACCCATGGCCCCGACCGCCAGCGCGCCGCCTCCGGCCCCGGACAGAAACCCGCCTGCATTACCGCCGGCGACTTTGCCGAGCAAGTCACCGAGGCCGCCCTGCCCGCCGCTGCCTTGAACGCTTCTGCCTTGGCCGCCGGCCTTGCTTTGCAACAGGTCCTGGCCGGATTTCAACAACTGATCGAGCAAGCCGCGCGTATTCATGGAAAACCTCGTGATAACGGAACAGACCATTCGACTCGCAGGTTAAGGCGAAGTCGTCAGGCCCGGTTTTCGGGAGTGCTTCCAGATGTTGCAGCGGTATTCCGGGCCGCTGGCAGCCTTTCTAAAAAAACGATATACACTCGACAAAATCAAAAAAACCAAGCGAGCGACCCTTTTCATGATGACGCTACGCCAGATCCGCCACTTCATCGCCGTGGCCGAGACCGGATCGATTTCCGCTGCGGCCCAGGCGGTGTTCATTTCCCAGTCCACGTTGACCTTGGCCATCCAGCAACTGGAAGAGGACATCGGCGTCAGCCTGTTCAGCCGCCACGCCAAGGGCATGACCCTGACCCATCAGGGGCATCAGTTCCTGCGGCAAGCGCATCTGATTCTCGCCACCGTGGAAAACGCCAAGCGCAGCCTGCAGCAAGGCGCGGAACAGGTGGCCGGGCAACTCATCATCGGGGTGACCAGCCTGGTCGCCGGTTACTACCTGGCGGACCTGCTGATCCGCTTTCAGCGCGCCTACCCCAATGTCGACATCCGCGTCATGGAGGACGAACGCCCATACATTGAGCATTTGCTGGTCAGCGGCGAGATCGATGTCGGGGTATTGATCCTGTCCAACCTCGAAGACCGTCATGCGCTGCAGACCGAAGTACTGACCCATTCCCCGCACCGGTTGTGGCTTCCGGCGCAGCATCCGTTGCTTGAACACGACAACATCAACCTGAGCGACGTGGCGTGCGAGCCGCTGATTCAGCTCAACGTCGACGAGATGGGGGTGAACGCCCAGCGCATCTGGTCCCGCGCCGGCTTGCAGCCCAAGGTGACGCTGCGCACCGCGTCCACCGAGGCGGTGCGCAGCCTGGTGGCCGCAGGGCTTGGCGTCTCGATCCAGCCGGACATGACCTATCGGCCCTGGTCGCTGGAAGGCGACATCATCGAGGCACGCCCGATTGCCGACCTGACCCAGACGCTGGACGTGGGTCTGGCCTGGCGCCGGGGCACGGCACGGCCTTCGCTGGTCGATCCATTCCTGAGCGTAGCCCGGGAACAGCCGCATCCCGGGCGCAGGCCATCGATTTAATCGAACGCTGCATTCTTTATTTAGAATTTGTCGAGCGCTGTATGTGGCACTAGGCTCTGAGGCTTGGAAACAGTTCCATCCTCGTCGCGGGGGGGGGGGGGCCGCGGGGGGGGGGGGGGGGGGGGGGGGGGGGGGGGGGGGCGGCACCCCCAGGCGCACAAAAAAAAAATTAAAAAGAAGGTCCAAAAACAAA